>NZ_FRCO01000002.1:0-1041838 GCF_900142945.1 Fibrobacter sp. UWB7 | reverse complement strand
AAGGTGTTGCAAAACGAAGTGAAAATGAGTAATTTTAGTCCTAGAACTATGTCAAATTCATGGATGAAAGATTATGATGAGGCTGTCCTCAGGTACGAGGGCTTTTTAGATGGTGCTCAGGACAAGGCTCGCGAAATGGCAACGAGGATGTTGTTGAAAAACAAGCCCTTAGCTGAAATCGTCGAGTTTACGGGGCTTCTTGAATCAGAAATTCTTCAAATCAAGGCGACCCTTGAACAGAAATAAAAATGAATTTAGCCAAGGCTCACGAGTGTGAGCCTTTTTTACGTAGATTGTAATCCCTTATTTTGGGCGTTTCTTCCTACTGTCTACTTCCTACGTCCTACTGGATTTTTTCTAAATTTTGCGCGTTAAAACTACAAAGGAACCCTTATGGAAAACATTACCCAGATTTGGAAAAAGATTCAGTCCCCCGAATTCAACCCGGCTACCGATATGAACCTGGTTGAAACCGTGAAGCAGGTCGCATTGACCTCCCAGGAACCGGCTAAGGTCAGCTTTGGTACCTCCGGCTGGCGCGGTGAAATCGGTTCTGAATTCACGCTCCGCAACTTGCAGGTTGTCGGTGCTGCTATTGTGCGTTTGTACAAGGAAGCAACTCCGGAACTCTTCGCTGCTCTGGGTGTCAAGGATTTTGCTGAACTCCAGAAGCGTGGTGTGGTCGTTGGCCATGACAACCGCTTGCTCGGTCACGAATTCTGCGAAGCTGTCGCAGACCAGTTTGCAAAGGCTGGCGTGAAGGTCTACTACGGTGGCGAAATGCCGACTCCGGAATTCTCCGCTGCTATCGAAATGCTCGGTGCTGCTTGCTCCATCAACATGACTCCGAGCCACAACCCGAGCCACTACAACGGCATCAAGTTCAACCCGGCAGACGGCGGTCCTGCAGGTCCGGAAATCACGAACGTCATCACCAAGCTTTCTAACGAAATGATGGCTACCTGGAAGTTCGAACCGGTCTCCAAGGTTGACTGGGAAATTATCGACTCCCTTAAGATTTACAAGGAATTCCTCGTCAAGCAGGGCACGATCAAGTTCGACCGCATCAAGGAATTCATCAAGAAGGGCCGCCTCACGCTCGTGTGTGACCACGTTCACGGTTCTACCCGCCGCCGTCCGGCTGCTCTCCTCGACAATCCGGAATGCCTCATCACGCTCCGCAACGAAGACGATTCTTTGTTCGGTGGTATCGCTCCGGAACCGTCCAGCAAGAACCTCGAAAAGGTCCGCAAGGTCCTCGACGAAAGCAAGTCCTGGTTCCGTCTCGGTGCAATCTTTGACCCGGATGGCGACCGTATCCGTTTCTACGATGGCACTCGCGAAATCGACATGAACCAGTTCGGTGCAATCGCTTTCCACTACATGGCAACTTGGCGCAAGGAACAGGGCTGCGTGGCTAAGTCCGTTGCAACATCCAACTTTGTGAACATCATTGCTGAAAAGCTCGGCGTTCCTGTCATGGAAACTCCGGTGGGCTTCAAGAACTTCCGCCCGTGGCTCTCTCGCAATGCTAAGCAGAAGGCTCTCGTCGCATTCGAAGAATCTGACGGTATCTCCGGCCTCAACAACACGCTTGAAAAGGACGCCCAGTTCGGCCTCCTCATCGCTCTCGAAATTCTTGCTACGACTGGCAAGAACCTCGGCGAATACCTCGACGCTTTGTACGAAGAATACGGCCGCTTCTACCCGACCCGTTCTGGTTTCGAAGTCGACAAGTCCCTCGTCGGTGCTCCGCTCAAGGCTAAGGTCGATGCTATCGCTGATATCGCTAAGCCGGGTGCAAAGGTCATGGTCGGTGCAAATGAAAAGACCGTGAAGCAGCTCCTCACGCTCGATGGCGTGAAGGTCATCTTCGACGACGATTCCTGGATGCTCGTGCGTCCGTCCGGTACGGAACCGAAGGTCCGTATTTATACGGAATGCCGTAACCCGGATGAAAAGGATCCTATGTTCGAAGCTGCCAAGGCTTTGTTCTTCAAGAACTAAGGACAAATTAAGCGAATTGGATTAGGGAAATGAAAAAACTTCTAACGGTCATCTTCCTTGCGTGTGCCATTGTGTTCGCGCAGGAAGGCTCCATTAAGCCGGAATTCCAGGCTTTCTCTGGCGCCTTGATCAAGCTCAAAAAGGCTGAGAAGGGTTTCCACAAGTTTAGGCTCCGAGTCGATGTGGCTCCGTGGGCATTCCTTGCGGAAGGTGAAGTTCAGGCTCCCGGTGGAGATTCCGATGTCCTTATAACAGCTCTTTTCGATAGAGCGCTCTACGCTGTGCTTGCCTACATTCCGGACAAGATTGCTGCCGGTTCCGATGGCGAAGAATACAACGTGGGCTTCTTCGACATGATGCTTTATTACGACGAAGAACCGACTAGAATTCGCAACTTGTCGTTCAAGCTTTTGCCGCCTGCAAATGACAGCTGGGCACAGAGCATTTTGGATGATGCTCTCCAGTCTGGTTCGCTTCTCGGTAGAATTTGGGGCGGTAAGTTCGAACGTGAAATTACTAAGGCATCTGCTGTTCCTATAGACAAGACAAAGCTTGTCGATATGCAGCAGAAGCGTCAAGCGGCTAAAGCAGCAGAAGCTGAACGCAAGGCTAAGGAAGAGGCAGACCGCAGGGCTCGTGAAAAGGCTGAAAAAGCAGAAAAGGCTAAGTTCAAGTCTAAAAAGCACGATGACCTTGATTGCTCTAGCCGCAAGCTCACTGCCAAGCAGAAACGCCGCTGCAAGATGAATGGAAAATAGAACTTAGAATCAGTCAATAGTCATTGGTCAGTGGTTCTTAGATATAGCTAGGCGGCAACGCCGCGATTATTTAAACTACAAACTAATAACTAATGACTAACAACTTTTTTTAACAACTAGAGGTAAATTATGTCCGGTCACTCCAAATGGGCCACCACCAAACGCAAGAAAGCCAAAACCGACGTCGCTCGTGCCAAGGCTTGGAACAAGCTGATCAAGGAAATCTCCATCGCTGCTAAGCTCGGCGGCGGCAACCCTGACGCTAACCCGCGTCTCCGTGCTGCAATTCTCAAGTCCAAGAGCCAGAGCTTGCCGACCAAGAACATTGAAAGTGCTATTGCCAAGGGTACGGGTGCTAACTCCGGTACCGAAATGACGGAACCGTTGTACGAAGGACGCGGCCCGGCAGGCATCGCTATCATGGTGCAGTGCATGACCGACAACAAGGTCCGTACGGTTGCTGAAATCCGTAACATCTTCAACAAGAACAACGGCTCCATGGGCGAGTCTGGTTCCGTTTCTTGGGCATTCACTTACAAGGGCGTGATTGTCGTCGATGCTGAAAAGTATCCGGAAGACCAGATCATGGACCTCGTTCTCGAAGCTGGCGCAGAAGACATGAGCACCGAAGATGGCGTTCATGAAATCTCCACTTCTCCGGAAGCTTTCGACGCTGTTTCCAAGGCTCTCGAAAATGCTGGGATCGAAATGATGAGCGCAGAACTCAGCTACGTCCCGAATGACCCGGTCAAGCTCGGTCACGACGACGCTGTCAAGCTCCTCAAGCTCATCGACAAGTTCGAAGACCACGACGACGTTCAGGAAGTCTACCACAACGCCGAAATCGACGAAGCTGACATGGACGCTGAATAGTCCGTAAGGCGAGTGATGCGGGATTGCTTGCAATCCCATAACCGAGCCGCAGGACGGACGCCGAAGCCGAAGGCGTAGGCGTCAATAGTCCGTAAGGCGAGAGTCGCGACGGCAAGCTTGCTTGCCGGCATGACCGAGCCGAAGGATGGACGCTGAAGCCGAAGGCGTAAGCGTCAATAGGAATCCAGTCAAATTTTAAAAAGAGAACTGTTGCGATTGTGACAGTTCTTTTTTTATTTACATCAATAATTTGTACTTAGTAGACGAACAATTTGTATATTATCGCACAAAGAAGGAGTTGGCATGACAATCCATAAGTTTTTCCGCCTGTGTAGCTTGACTGTCGCATCACTTTTCTGGGCTAGCTGCTCAGATTCTGATCCTCAGCTTTATTACCCGCAGTCAGCCAAATTGGATCCTTCCGAAGATGTGGAGGAGAGTTCTTCTTCCGAAGCGGATTCTAGTTCTGCTGAAATTGAATCTAGTTCTGCGGAATCTGAAGAGTCCTCTAGTTCGGCTGATGAACCTCCCGAGAGTTCTTCCGAAACACCGTCTTCTAGCTCTGCAAATTCCAGTTCTTCAGATGTTTCTAGTTCATCGGAATCTGAACGTTACATTTTAGCAAAAGATTCTTCTGTGACGTGCGTAAAAGAATCCCAATTGTTTCCTTCTACATCTTGTCAAACTTCGAGTTATACATGTGATGATTATAAAGAATATTTGGGTAAGGATACTAGCGTTACTGAAAGGGTCCTGAATAAATGGGAGGATGCACTAGAGTTTTGTGGTGCCATTTCGGAGATGCCGTCTGTAGTGTATGGCGTTTTTCCGCCAGCTTGCAATCCTAACGCTGTTTATCTATCCTCGGTGCTTAAATGTTCTAATGATAGCACCTATAGATATTATCAGTTGGATGGAAATTTAGCCTATAGGAACACGCAAGAATATAACGAGGCTCATGGAATTAGCTCTAGTTCAGCACCTCAAAGCTCAAGCTCAGCTGAGCCTTTAGTCCAATCATGCAAGCAAGAAGACTTTGTGCTGTTTGCCGATATCCTTGCTGATGTGCAAAAAGCATTGTACGAAAAAATCGTTAGCGAATTGCTAAAGAATGCTTCTTTGACTGAATCTCAAACAACTTATTTAGAAAAACTTCTAGATCGCGAAAATAAAACGTTGAAGGGCAACTTTGCTCCGTATCGTTTGGGAAATCTAGAAGTTGAATATACTTCGATGGATGGTTATTCTGAATATTGGTTTGACGGCTATATTGCCAAGACCAAAACTTGTGCTGACGGAACTCCAGAAACGACAGAACGTTATCAGGAAAAGTACGATTCGATTTTAGCAGAATGCCTTGAATTGATTGAGAAAGAGTCTAAAGCTTCCAAATAAATTTTAGTTCCTTGTTCCTAGAAAATCACGAAGGAGTTGGTATGACTATCCATAAATTTTTTCGCCTGTTTAGCTTGACTGTCGCATCGTTTTTTTGGGCGAGTTGCGGTGGTGATTCCAACCCCCAGTTGCCTGTTTTTCGTGCGTCCGATCCTGATTCTTCGTCTGATGCAAATGAAAGTAGCTCTAGCGAATTATCAAGTTCTGCGGTAGCGCCTGAATCAAGCTCTTCCGAAATGCCGCAGCAAAGTTCTTCTTCTGAATCCGCATCGAGTTCGTCGCGCGTTGAAAGTTCGTCTAGCGCTAACAGCAGTTCGAGTTCTGCTGGTTATGTATTAGCGAGAGATCCATCTGTTGGCTGCAAGCAAACGCTTTACCCAGCGTATCGCTATTGTTACGAAAGTTGTGATGCGGCTAAACGCGATTTGGAAACCAATGGAATTATTTCTAAAAATGAATTGGAGCGGGCCGAATTTGGACTTGAATCATGTAGGGCTATGGAGTATATTTCATCTGTGGTTTATGGAGTTCCTTTTAATCCTTGCCCAAAACCGATTCATTTTGAACCCGCTTATGAGTGTTCCAATGATAGTACTTATAAAGAATATTGGTTAGAAGATAATCTAGTTTATACAAGTGTTGCGGAATATAACGAAGCTCATGGAGTAAGTTCCAGCTCTGTTCCTCAAAGCTCCAGTTCATCAGAAGAAATGATTCGTAATTGTCCTCAAGAGGATTATCTTCCATTTACAGGTATCCTTGCAGATGTCCAAAAAGAACTGTACGAAATAATTGAACAAAAACTCAAAGACGATGTTTTGTCGGAAACGGAGCGGACATATTTGGAAAGTCTTTTGGATCGAGAACAGAAAACTTTGAAGAATTCGACTCCACATGAACTCCATGATTATGTTGCCATTGCGCCGTATTCACCGGATCTTTTGTGGGATGATTATTATTATAAAATAGACTCTAAAAATTGGTTCCGTGGCTACATCGCCAAGACCAAGACTTGCGAAGATGGCACGCCCGTGATAACGGAACGCTACAAACAAAAGTACGATGCAATTTTGGCGGAATGCCTGAAGATTATTGAAACTAATGCCAAGACTGCTGAAGACGAAGATTAGTTCGTTGTTCATTGACGGAATGTCAACATTTTTATTTGAATAGAATGCACTTTAAGACCTCTTTTTGTGATAAATTATATGTTAGAGAGTGAAAGGAGAATCTTATGAATATTCGCAAGTTTTGGCGTTTGAGTTTTTTGACTGTCACATCGTTTTTTTGGGCAAGCTGTGGCAGTGATTCGAACCCGCAATTTCCTGTAATGCAATCTACTAATCCGGATTCGTCAGCGGATGCTTTCGGGGATAGTTCTAGTAGTGATGCTGCTTTACCTGAAGAGTCTTCAAGTTCTTTGGCTGAAGAAAATACGAGTTCTTCAGATGTTGGCGCGACTAGTTCGTCTGATGCTGCGATGAGTTCTTCGAATGTCGAAAGCTCTTCAAGTGCTGACATGACGGAATCTTCAAGTTCTTCGGAACCCGTGAAATATCTCATGGCACGGGATACTTCCGTGACTTGTGTAGAAGGGTCGTATAAGCGAAGCAATTGCCCTGAAACTACGCATAGTCCTACATGCGATGATTATAAGAAGTATTTAGGGAAAGATACATCGCTGTCTCAAAAAATTTTGACGGAATGGGAAGATAAACTTCAATCGTGCGGATCTATTCAAGAAATGGCGCCGGTTTATGGTATCGTCAGCCCTGGTTGTTATCCTACTTCGTATTATGACGCTCCGATGATTGTGTGTTCTGATACACGCACTTATAGGAGTGGGTACAAAATCGAAGGGAATCTTTTCTATACGAGCGATGAAGAATATGACATAGCCCATGGAATTTACCCTGAAGATTGGGTCAAGTCCTGCAAACAAGATGGGTTTGCTTTGTTCCCGGATATTTTGGCCGATGTGCAGAAAAAACTGTATGAGATTGTTTCTGGAAGGCTTATGGAAGATGTTGCCAGACCTGAATCGGAACAAAAATATTTAAATAGTCTTTTGGATCGTGAAAATAGAACATTAAAGGGTCTTTATGAACCTTATTTTTCTGCCGATAATGAGGCAGATGTTTTCCTTTTAAAGGATAAATCGAAAAATTGGTTCAACGGTTTTATTGCAAAGACGAAGGCTTGCGCAGACGGAACGCCTGAAATTACAAAACGTTATCAGGACATGTATGATGCGATTCTCGCGGAATGCCTTGAAATTATAGAGAAGAAATCAAAGGCTGCAGAATAGTTTATTTGTCGAAAGCCTTTCGTCATTTCGAAAGCTTCACGTCATTCCGCAAACATCTCGTCATTCCGAGTGTAACGAGGAATCCAGTCAAATCTTGCGGATTCCTTTTTTCGTCTAATTTCTACCCAGCGTTTCACGGTAGCTGTGGACGGCGTCCTTATATTTGCTGACGGCTTGTGCGATGCGGTCGGCGAGGTCTTGCTGTCCTGCCTTAGTCATCATGTAAGCTTCGTCTTCTTCGTTGCTGATAAAGCCTAGTTCAATGAGCACGGCTGGCATCATTGCGCCTACGAGAACCATGAATCCCGCACCGCCGACGCCTGTGTTCATCTTCTTGATTTTTCCGCCATCAAAACTGTCTAGCAATTTCTCAGTGAAGAGGTAGCTAGTTTGTTTGTACTGTTCGAGGCGAGCTTCGAGCTTGAACCATTCCAGCGGTGAAAGTTCGTCCTTGGCGTTTTTTTCGCCGTAGAGCGTGGCAACCGCGTTTTCACGACGGGCAATAGCCTTGTCTTCTTCGCTTTCCGGGGCGCGCAGCACGTAGAACTGGTAACCCTGGATAATCTTCTTGCGTTCTTCGCTCGCGTCGATGGCGTTACAGTGCAGGCTGATGAAGAGGTCTCCATCCCACTGGTTTGCCAAGTTTGCGCGTTGGCGCAGTTCAATGAAAACATCCTTGCTGCGGGTGAGCTTCACGTTGAAGCCTTCGTCCGCGAGGTTCTTGCGCAAAAGCTTTGCAACGGCGAGAACGATATCTTTTTCTTGAGACTTCTTGCCCGAAGCGCCGGGATCCTTGCCTCCATGTCCAGGGTCAATCACGATGGTGCGGACTTCGCGTGTGCCTGCGATTTCTTGCTTCGGAGCCTTCGGCTTTACGACAACCGGCTGTGCAGGTTTCTGTTCGGCGGGCTTTGCAGCGGGCTTGGCCGGCGCAGTTTCTTTTGCCTTAACTTGTGCGGTCTCGGTCTTTGTTACAGGGACCGCTGCAACCTTACTGGAAATTTTCTTGGCATCGTTCTCGGCAATCCACAGATGCCCGTTATCGAGCTCCGGCGCTGCCGACAAATCGACCGTGCGCCCGTTGCGCGTCATGTACGGAATGCCGACGGCGAACTTGAGCGTGTCCTTTGCTGAAACAATCGAGAACGTCTTTTGTACCGGATACCAGTGGAACGAACCCTTGATTTCGCGGGCGACAGACTCCACATCGACCCTTGCCGTAGCAGCGAGGGCCAAGCTACATGCGACTAGCAGTAAAGCTAAAATTAGCGATGAGCCTTGGCGGCGCGAGCCATTTCCATCTTGGCGTCGCGGACTAGAATGTCCTGTCGCTTGTCGTGTTGATCCTTGCCTCGGCATATTCCTACTTCGAGTTTTGCAATACGGTTCTTAAAGTACATTTTCAGCGGGATGATCGTGCAACCCTTCAATTCCTTCGCCTTGCGCATCTTCTGGATTTCGTGCGTGTGGGCGAGGAGCTTTCTCCTACGTGCAGGGAAATGGTTGAAACGGTTGGCGAAAAGGTATTCATCGATATGCGCACCGACGAGCCAGAGTTCATCCTTGTTTTCGTCGATATCAATCCACGCTTCGCCCAAAGTGCATTTGCCGTTACGGATAGACTTGACTTCCGAACCGATGAGCATGATTCCCACTTCAAAAGTTTCATCTACAAAATAGAGGTGGTTCGCCTTGCGGTTCTGGATAACGGGCGTACTAGATTCTTTCTTGATCATCTTTAGGGACAAAAGCCTCTTCTAAGTCGAAAGGAACGTTGTTGATTTTTTCGATCAGGTCCTTGCTGGGTTCGAACACCGGACGCACCTTGGCGGGAATGTTCACGAGCTCGCCAGTTTTGGGGTTCCGAGTGCGGCGTTCCTTGCGCTGTTTATTCTTGAAGCGACCGAATCCACGCAACTCGATATTGTTGCCCTCGATAACGCAATTGGAAATAGCGTCGATGAGTTCTTCCACGATGACTTTGGTTTTTACTTGCGTAAATCCAGTCTGGGAAGCGATTTCATCAACGATTTCCTTCTTAGTTATGTTGGACTGAGTCGCCTTCATATTAAAGAATTTACAATAATTTTAAGCAACCGTTACGCTTTTTTGCTCCAACCGATGCTTTTTTTGTGCATATGGGGCACTGCAGCGTCCAATGCCTGCTGCAATTCAGCGCAACCTTCGCCAGTGACAGCCGATGTGATGACCACTTTCTGGCGGTGCTTCTTGAATTCCTTGATGGCGTTTTCGATGCCGAGGTCGCTCTTGTTGAGCGCTACGACAAAGTTCTTTTCGGCAAGCTTCGGGTGGAATGCCTTGAGCTCTTCCTTCAAGACCTTGAACTGTTCGTAAGCGTTTTCGGCAAAACCGTCAATCACAAAGAGCAGTGTGTGCGTACGTTCGATGTGCTTGAGGAACTGGTGGCCAAGGCCCTTGCCTTCGCTCGCGCCTTCCAAGAGACCCGGAATATCGGCAACCACAAAGCTGTGGCCGTTCACCTGGACGATGCCGAGCACCGGTTCAAGCGTTGTAAACGGATAGTCGCCAACCTTCGGGCGACCGCTAGAAATCTTGTTCACGAGGCTCGACTTGCCTGCGTTCGGGAAACCTACGAGCCCCACGTCTGCCATGAGCTTGAGTTCGAGGAACAGCTGGCGGACTTCGCCTTTTTCACCCGGAGTGCACTTGCGCGGAGCCTGCACCTTCGGGGTTGCGAAATGCTGGTTGCCCATGCCGCCCTTGCCACCGCGAGCCGCAATCCACTTCTGGCCCGGTTCAGTCAAGTCCGTGAGGATGTGGCCCTGTTCGTCCTTGACGATTGTGCCGCGCGGAACGCTAATAATCAAATCTTCGGCAGATGCGCCGGAGCAGCGCTTGGCGCCACCGGGCTGACCGCTCTTTGCCTTGTAAATGTGCGTGTTGCCCATGTCGAGGAGCGTGGTGTACTGCTCGTTCACCTGCAAAATCACGTGACCGCCACGACCGCCATCACCGCCATCGGGACCGCCGAGGGGTACAAACTTTTCACGATGGAAACTGCAGATGCCGTCACCGCCTCTGCCGGAGCGAACTTCAATATTTTTTTCGTCTAAGAACATAGCCCAAATTTAGAAATTTTTGCGATTTGGGGAAGAGGGATGTGCTCAACAAACACATTTGTGATTTGTCATGCCGGATTTATTCCGGCATCGGCTATTCCAATTAAGCTAAAACATGTTATATTAGCTATGGCTTTGACTTTGACGATGCTTCGTGCTCGCTTTCTCTTTTGTAAATTTTTTCGATTCTTGCTAACGGTTGTTTGCAAAATAAATCGTCCGACGGACGATCCCTTGTTTTTGAAATTTCATCATTTTATATTATGAGAACCACCTTAGTAGTGTGTTGTCGGGTTTCACCTGTCTAGTGACGCTCCAGAGTTAATATATGCGTTGTTATATGATTCAAAGAGGACAAAGCTATGGCTAGACCCATTCGTGAAACTCCGATTCTCTATGGCGAGGATGCTCGTCGCTTTCTTGAAAACATGAAGATTCGTCGACCGGAAACTCCAGAAGCTCGTGCTCAGCGCTTGCGCGATTATGAGTTTATGAAAAAGGCTTACGAACGTGGTATGGCTGAACAGCGTGCCCGAGAAGAAGCTAATGGAGGTATAGATCCGTGGTTCAAGAAGGTATAGATACAGAAAAATTAAGTTTTATTAGGATTCGACCATATTATTCTGTTAAAAATTTTAATTGCGGTGATCGCGATTTAGATGATTTCATTCTGAATCGTGCGTCTGCATTTCAGAAACATTTGCTTGCTGTAAGCTATGCTTGTACCGATTCTGGTACAGGTCAAGTATTGGCTTATTGCAGCCTTGCAAATGACAGGGTGGCATTGGACAATTTCAAGGATAAAACAGAATTCAATCGGTTCCGAAAAAAGAGTGGTTTCCCGAACGAAAAACGTTTGAAAAGTTATCCTGCGGTCAAATTATGCCGCTTGGGCGTTGATGTCTCGGCTAAAAAACATAGAATCGGGACGACAATCCTCAATTACATCAAGTCTATGTTTGTGATTGACAACAAGACAGGTTGTAGATTTTTGACTGTTGATGCGTATTTGAACGCCGTTCCTTTTTATGAAAAGAATGGTTTTCGGTTTATGAATTCTGAAGATGACGATCCGCATACAAGGTTGATGTACTTTGACCTTATGGATTTGGTTGCGTAATTAAATCTAGCAGCAGTAGTCGAGTAGTCAAATCTGGTAGTAGTAAGGATAAAGGGGATCGAATGTTTTATCTTCCGACTTTGATTCCTGCCTGTGCTTCCGCCAGTCTTGGTAATGCTCGTTTTATAGAGTGCAAAAGCCCTAATGACGTACAATGCCTCAAAAAAATAAATGGATGTAATTTTGCTGCTGTTGAATATTGCGGATGTTGGGAAAGCGAAGATGCGTATATATACTATCGCAACAAAGATAAAGGACTAAACCGGTAGTGTATCTGTTGGCTATGTAATTTTATTGTGTTTTTTGCAATTTTTTCTTAAAAAAGCTATATTCAAGGTATGATTTGCCCGTTTTGCAAGAATGAT
This sequence comes from Fibrobacter sp. UWB7, assembly GCF_900142945.1. Classification (NCBI taxonomy): domain Bacteria; kingdom Pseudomonadati; phylum Fibrobacterota; class Fibrobacteria; order Fibrobacterales; family Fibrobacteraceae; genus Fibrobacter; species Fibrobacter sp. UWB7. The sequence goes on along the minus strand of NZ_FRCO01000002.1, from coordinate 1,029,911 downwards.
AACGACAAGGTTGTCGATAGCCGCGTGAGTGGCTCGTCCATTCGTCGTCGTCGTGAATGTTGTGCCTGTGGTCGTCGCTTTACGACTCGTGAATATATCGAAGTTCAGCCGCTGACCGTCATCAAGCGCAGTGGCGAACGCGAACCGTTCCAGCGCGAAAAACTCCAGCGTGGCGTCATGAACTCTTGCAAAAAACGTCCGGTTTCCATGGACGATATCGAACAACTTGTGACGCGAGTTGAAAATTCGTTGCAGATGTCAGAGGGCTTTGAAGTCAGCTACGATCAGATTGGCAACCTCGTGATGCAGGAACTCAAAAAGCTCGATGCCGTTGCTTATGTCCGCTTTGCTTCCATCTATCGTGAATTTAAGGAAGTGGGCGAGTTCGTCGACCAGATCAAGACTCTTGATAAGTAATTCGTCTTTTTTCGAATGGCTTTTGATTTAAAAAACAAGTTAGCGATTGCTTTCGACAAGCGCGCCTCGTTATTCGAGGTAACGGATGCTTTGCGCATTGTGAATGGCGCTGCTGACGGCTTCCCGGGACTTACGATTGATAAGCTTGGTGACCGTTACCAGATGCAGTTTTTTGGACCGGAGCTTTTAACGAGCAAGACTGAAATTGTCGAGGCTGTAGCCGCTCTTTTCAATCCTGTTTGTGTTGTGACAAAGGAACGCCTTTCGAGCTCTGGAAAATCGCTCGAGAACGCTCCGATGGATGTCGTGATTGGCTCGCGCGAAGATGCCGTGGGTACCGTCCGCGAAGGCAATGCGCATTTCCATGTGGATTTGCTGGATACGATTAATCCGGGACTTTTTCTCGATATGCGCCATGTGCGTCTCGAAGTCGAAGAACGCTTCCGTGAAATGTCCGGGGAGAGCCTTCGCTTCCTCAATCTTTTTAGCTATACATGCAGTTTCTCCGTGCATGCCCGTCTAGGCGGTGCTGCTGTCGCTACAAACGCCGATATCAGTGGCAAAATTCTTGACAAGGGTCGTGAAAATTATGCCTTAAATGGGCTTGATTTGCGCCCTGGAGAGTTCTTCCGCGGTAACGCTATCGAATACGTTCACTGGGCTCAAAAGAAGGGCTTACGCTTTGATGGTATTGTGCTTGACCCGCCGAGCTTTGCGCGTTTCAAGGGCTTTAACTTCAATGTGCGCGAACACTTGATGCCGCTCGTTGCCGATTGTGCGACGCTTTTAAATCCGGGCGGCTTTTTCATGGTCAGTTCCAACTATAGTGAATTTAACTTGTCCGCTTTTGCCCGCGATGTGCTCGCCGCCGTTTCTTCTGTGCACCCGAAAGCAAAAACGTCTTGGAAAAAATCCCAAGACGTAGACTTTGTCGGTAGCGGTTCTACAAAAGATTCTTGCTTAGTCGCAACTCTTGTCGAAGTTTAATCTTCTCCGCCGTCCATTTCAATTTTGAGCTCTTTGAGCTTGCGCCAAAGTGTGGCACGGCTAATGCCGAGCTTTTTGCAGACTTCAGTCTTGTTGCCTTTGCAAATGCTTAAGGCATGCAGAATGTGCCTGCGTTCCATCTCGTCGAGCGAAAGAATTTCTTCTTCTTCGGCGGGCGCCGGATTATGCGTGATGAACTTCGTCGGGTTGTGCGTCAAAAGTCCTGCGCTATCCGTCTTGCCCGAAATCGGTTCAAAATGAATCGGCTTTCCGAATGGATTCTCGGCGGACTTCTCGTCATCTTCCGTATCTTCGACTTTGTTGTAAATAGACTCGCTGGAGCTTTCTTTATTGCTGCCGGCTTCCTTTATATGTGGAATGGCGACTGTCTTTTCACGGGCTTCTACTTGCACGTATTCGGGCAGGTCTTCGAGCTTGATGACTCCACCTTCCGAAAGCACAATCGCGTGCTCCATGATGTTTTCGAGCTCGCGGATGTTGCCGGGGTAGGGGTACTTTGTCAAAGCATAAAGAGCGGCTGGTTCAAGGTCGAGAATTTCCTTGCCCTGCGCTTCTTTGTTCTTTAAGATAAAGTAACGGATTAAGTTCGGGATGACGGGCTTCCTGTCGCGGAGCGGCGGAAGCTGCAAGTGGAACGTGTTCAAGCGGTAGTAAAGGTCTTCGCGGAATCGTCCTTCGTGCATGGATTTTTGCAAATCGCGGTTCGTTGCAGCTATAATGCGGATGTCCAGGTAACGGGCGTCCGTTTCACCCACGCGACGAATTTCGTGACTTTGCAGAAAACGTAAAAGCTTGACCTGGGTTGCCAGTGAGAGTTCACCGACTTCGTCCAAAAAGAGCGTACCGCCATTGGCGGATTCGAACAAGCCCTTCTTGTCGGCGGTCGAACCTGTGTACGATCCCTTCTTGCTACCGAAGAGTTCGCTTTCCACGAGGTTCTCGGGGATGGCGCCACAGTTGACTGGCACAAACGGTTCGTTTGCACGCTTGCTGTAGCGGTGGACGACGTTTGCCAAAAATTCCTTGCCCGAACCGGACTCGCCGGTTATAAGCAAGGTGCTGTTGGTCGGTGCGACCTTATAAACTGTCTTTAGAATTTTGCGCATCTCGGGCGTGTCGCCGAGAAGGCTGTCCAACACCTGGGATTCCATGAGCTGCGTGTTGGACTTGTTTTGCTGCTGAGCCTGGATTTTGCTTGCCGTGCTCTCAAGGAGCGATAGCGTGACCGGCTTCTTCAAAAAACTGCTGGCTCCACGGGTAATGGCGCTAGCAGCTCCCTGCCAGTTGCGGTCATCGCACAGTACAAAAATCTCGATACCAGGCTGGCGTTCCTTCAAATAGCTGATCAAATCCATATTGTCGAGCATTAAAAAAGGAACCTCGATAAACGCAAGGTCTATCGACGTTTTTTTTATTAGCGGCATCAAAGTCTTGTCGTCGGAGCAGACCAGGAGGTTCGTTCCGGCTACAGACCAGTTCCGTTGTAGCTCCTCGACAAATTTCCGATCAAAATCAGCGATCAGGATATTCATCATTTATGCTATTACGAATGTACCTTGATGATCTCGTCAACTTTGTTGCGGAGCTGCTGGAGGTCCAGCGGCTTGCTGAAAATAGCAGCAACATCGAAATGCTGTGCCGTTGCAAGGTAGTCTTCGGCGGAGGTGCGTCCACCACCACTAATCGCAATAACCCTGTCGCTAAGGCCCATGCGGCGGAGATCGAGGATGACTTCGAAGCCATCGCCTTCCGGCATGATGATATCGGTGATAATCACATCATAAGTATTCTTCTGATAAAGCGACTTGGCTTTCTTACCGTTGCATGCAGTATCGACAGTGTAACCTTTCAATTCCAAAGCAGACTTCAACATGAGGTTGAGCTGAGCGTCATCGTCAATGATGAGTATTGTAGACATTAAGCCTCCATTTTCTCGTTTCTTATAGACCAATATAGATTAAAAATAGTTCCTTCGCCCAATGTTGTTTGGACTGTATAGCCCGCATTGCCTTCTTTTAGCAGTCTTAATGCGGATGACAAGCCCAAACCGAGTCCTTCACCCGGTGCCTTGGTCGTAAAGAACGGTGAAAAGATGCGTTCGAGGGTGGCGGTGTCCATGCCGGTACCGGTATCCTCGACTGTAATTTTGGCGTACGTGCCCGCTTCGATCTGCGGGGCGTATGGCGTAATGAGCGGTTCCGTGAGCACTTCGCGCTTGAGGGCAATCGTGAGCGTACCGCCGTTTTCCTTCATGGCAAAGATGGCGTTGTTCGCGAGGTTGCTGATAATACGGTCGAGTGCAGAGACGTTTCCGACGATGCGGATGTTCTTGTCGAGGTTTTCTGCCTTGACCTTCACGTTCGGCGGGAGCGTAATCCAGAGCTTCTTCACCACGTCGTCGATAATCATGTACGGCGCAAATTCTGTCAGCTTGTCCTTTTCGGATGTCTTTCCGCGGATGGTGTTCAAAAGCTCTTCGAGCGATTCCTTACCGCGTGTTGCAGCCTTTCGGGCTTCCTGGATAAACATGTAAGCTTGGTTATCCTTGTCGAGCACTTCAAGGGCGAGATCGCAGAAGCCGATTTGCGAGCCGAGAATGTTGTTGTAGTCATGCGCGAAGCCACCGCAGATGGTGCCCAGTTCTTCGAGTCTCGAATGGATGTGCTTTTGTTCCTGCAACATGTCGCGTTCTTTTTCGAGACGCATTTCCTTGGTAATATCGATTTTGATACCGATGATTTTGTACGGTTTGCGGGGCGCCATAATTGGGATGAACATGTTGTTGAAAATCATGATATCCTTAGCAGCGCCCTTGCGGACTGCCATATTGTAGTCGTCCTGCTTCAAAATTTCGATATCGTCTTCTTCATCCTGGTCTTCGTTAAACGATCTCTTAATTCGTTCGTAAGAAATAAAGCTTTGCGGTTCGCCTTCGTTACGGGCTAAGAGTTCCTGCGGCAAAATCTTGCTGTCCGGTTCTGATGTCTGGAGCAGGTTTCCGCGGCTCTTGATGTCTGTCTGGTTTTGCGTCATGAACACGCCCTGTTCGTTCTTGGACCAGAAGCGGAAGGGGAGTGTACTGATAAGCGTGTCTAAGAAGTACTTACTTTCATCGACCTTCTTCTTCCAGATGTTCAGTCGTTCCTGATAACGGATTTGGTCGAGCTGGTATTCCTTGAACTGCTCATCGCGGGTCTTGATAATTTGCTGGTAATGCAGCGTGTTGGAGACATCGCTGAAAAAGGCGACGTTATAGTTTGTTGTCAATGACTGGCGGATTTCAAAAATCGAGACATTAAAAATATGGTCTTCGTTATCGATTTTGACTCTAATCTTGTTGTAGGTCGATTCTCTTGCCGGGTCTTGTATTTGCGGGAATATGGACGTGATTTTCTTGTTGTGGAGGGCTTCTTGCGTTGTGTGTAAAATTCCAAGAGCTGCTGGGTTTGCAAGCTGGATTTCACCTTTGTAGTTGTAGTAGATAAGCCCGTCTACCATCTTGTCTTTTAGCTTGTCCAAAAACCAGGATGCGCTTTTGTTCTTGAACGATACGGAAGTGAAATATTGCCCCGAAAGGATTGCCAAGAATACCGAGATGAATTGCGACCATTTGAGGAATTGGTCGTAGTTACTGAATTTTGTGGAAATGGGAATAACGAAATCGAAGAGTGCCGCCAAGGTTACAAAGAATACAAACGAGGATAACATGTAAATGCTAACCTGGTAGGGGAGCGTCGTATCGCTAGTTTGTACAATGTTGCGTAGAATAATGTAGGCGGTAACGATGATGTTGGGGACTACGAATAAGCAGAACAGTAAAGAATAAAAGTTGAATACAGGGCGTTCTGCAAAGGGATGGTAACCAAAGAAGTTTAAATTGGGAATGAAGCTAGGATTACTGATAAAGAGATATGTCGAAATAAGAACCGCTAAAGCTCCGAAAATGTTCATGAGCTTCCAGCCGTTCTTGCGCTTTATCTTGAGACTGATTTCTGCGGTATGGTGTATGGCGTTCCCGAGCTGGATCCAGCCAAGGGCTGCCGCGCAGAATATGAGTTGCCTTGCCGTATAGGCTCTGGTCCCTGCAATAAAGTTATCGCCACTAAAGAAAATGTCGCCTATCAAGTTGCTTGCTTGCCAGAATATGCTGATGATGACCAGCTGGTGTATGGGGCGAGGGAGCTGCTTGACGGACGTCTTTTGACCAAGCATGATGGGAAAATAGCATACGATGATCAACGCTACTACAGTAAGCGTTATAACGTAGGGCGAGTTTGTAAATAGACTCTCTTGCATATTTTCCCAGCTTCTTGACCTTTTTACTTAGTTCTCTTGATGCCGAAGGTCTTTGTCTGATCGAACGAACTCTTCGTCGAGAAGTTCTTGATGAGCTTCTCGTCTCCCTTGACATCAGGATTGTTCATGTTTGGCGTAAATGTAGCTTCTATTTCTGCCTTGTAAATGTAGGCGCCAGTACCAACGGCTCTGTCATCCTTGGTGCGGATGCCAGACGGGGCCTTGTTTGCCCATTCGATGGCGAATTCCACCAGGTTGTTCGTCGAGAGGTACTGTTTCGGATCTACACTGAACGCTTGCTTGAACCTATTAACAAAGTTACCGAGGTTCGAGTATATCGGAATGCTGAACTTGACGAGGAGGCTTTCCCATGCGCATTCTTCACCAAACGAAGAGCCGCGCGGAACAGTCAGCTTCACGTCAAAGATGGCACCGCCGATATCTGCTGAGTCAATGGCGGTTTGTGTGACCTTGCCGCCCTGGATGAGGTCGAACTTGTTGTTCGACGGATTCCTGATGTAGAATCGCATGGTCTCGTCGGTGTTGACCTTAGAGTGGTTGAGCGAATTAGCATCGGTAACGGTTTCGCGGAGATGCACGTCGAACTTGATTTTCGGAGCGCCCTTGCCGTTGACCAAAACCCAGGGAACATCAAATTCAGGATAGTTGCCATTGGCATCCTTGAATGTGCTTGTCATCATGGAACCCATTCTCACATAGTCGCCTTCCATGACGGTGCCTGCGAGGCTGTTCATGTAGAGGAAGGTGAGGCTCGAATTGCTCTGCGAGAAGCTCCATGCGGAGAAGTTGCTGCTAAACGCATTGGAAAGTCTTTCGGCACGCTTGTGTCTGTAGAATTCCTGAGTCGAGTCTGCAACAACGAGAGGTTCGCTGACGGTAATGTTCAGAACGTCGGCAGAGTTTGTCTGGTTGATTGTTGCGGAAACAAAGACCGGACCGACCTTGTCTTCGGCGAGGACCGAGTTCGATTCCGTGGCGGCGCCTGTACCGAGGTACTGCGTGACAAGACCTGCATGAGTCAGCATCTTTCCACCTGGGAGTGCTCCGTCGTAGTTACCTGCGGTATTGCCGAACTGGAACGGCTTTTCAAGGTCGATAGCGAGGTTTTCACCGTTGAGGGCGAACTTGCTCTTTTCGACCTTAAGCGTTTCTGGCTTTGCGATACCGAAGATGATTTCGAGCGTATCCGGTGTGTGCTTGGCGTCAAGTGCCTTGGAGAACTGTACATCGACGTGGCTTGCATAGCCGTTCTTATCCTTGTCGGTAATGACGGCGTAAGTCATCGGGATCGGGAGAATCTTCAGGAGGATTTCGACCTTTTCTGGTGTGCAGAGACCGGCTACGCCGTTGCCGTTCAAGTCCTTGATGGAACCTGCCGGGTCGAGTTGTCCCCACATGCCTGCAGTGACTACAGAATTGTTGCTTGCATCAAAGGCGATTTCGAAGTCCCAGATGTTCTTCGATTCATTGTAAAGCTTAGCCGAGAGGACCGTCGGTGTAGCAGCCTTTGTAATGCCGTCTGCTGCGTAAAGGATGAGCGGAAAGTTTGTGCCCGGAGCAGAAATCGGTTCGCTAAATTGCAGATAAACGTGATCTGCGTTTGCCGTATCCTGGCGTTCGAGGACTGTAGCTGAAAGGAGTGCGGGCGGAATGCCGTCGGAATAGGAATCTTCGACGGTCTTGACCTGTCCTTCGATATTACTTGTAAGCGTAATCTTTCCTGTGGCGTTTGTTACGATGTCCTTGATGTCGTCAAATTCGACAACGAGCGACTTGCCATTAAGGGATTTGACCTTGTTCGCATTGATGGTCGTGCTTCCGTAAGTGAACGAAATAGACGTGAAACTCTGGTTTGCCGTATATTCCGAAGAAAGCGTGATGTCCATGGCATCCGGGATGTGGTCGCAGTTCAAGTCCACAATCTTTGCCACGTCGATAATCGGCCAAGGCGGCAATTCTTCGATGTCGAGTTCCGCAACTGCCGGCGTGTAGGCGTAATCTGCGGTATTGGCGTGTGTTGCAGAAATAGTTGTCTTCACGGCGACCTTGGAGCTCACGTAGATTGTCGCAACACCGTCATAAAGCGTTATGGTTGTTACCGGAATAGTGGCTGTGGGGTCTGTATAGAAGAGAACATTCGGATCATCGCTAACCAATTCGACGTTCAGGTTCTTTTCGTCCTTGTAGAGCTCGAGATTGCTGTCGAGGAGCGAAATCTGGACTTCAATGAACTTGTCCTTATAACCGACAATATTGCTCTTGTCGAAAACGAGGTAACGTTTTTCGAGTGGCTTCGTGATACTGTCGATTTCAACGTTGCTACGGACCACGGCACAGGCGCAGTCATACTTGTTTTCGTCCTTCATATTGGCATTTCGGTTATGCCAGGTGACCCATTCCATGTAGTTGTTGCCGTAGGCGAGAGTCGTATCTGTACCGAAGGCGATAGAGTCGGTGCGCTTGGTGTTGGGGTATTCAAACTTGTACGGGTTGCTGTTCATTTCAACAGCATCGAGGACACCCGTCGGCGAAACCTTACTTGTGGCGGCGTACGTTGTGAGCGGATCTTCCCTTTCAACAGAGTATCTCGGGCTTACGAACGGGCTCGTGAATGTTGTTTCGATGGTGCGTTTGACTTGCGGGCCATTTTCTGGCGTGTAGTCCGGACCGTAACCGTAGATGTGTTTGCCGTGGTAATAGACGGTAATATAGGGGTCACGGGTAAAGGCAACGACTTTTTCACCGTTGGAATTGTGTTCAAGGAATGTCGTTTCAGAACCCTTGAAGTAAGGAGCTTGTGTCAAGTCAATGCCTTCGAAATGTTCCGGATCGGTTTCTTCGGTGTGTGCGCGGAGTGACCAGGAACCTTCGATGTCCTTGAATTTCACTGTCTTTACATTAGGATCGTAGTTGTGGAAGATGATTTGGATAATCAACTGTCCAGAAACTTCTAGTTTGCCTTTGACGTTAATGGGGAGGTAATAGCCTCCAAAACCGTCTTCCTGAGCGCTTCCGAAAGTAACGCTAATCGGCTTACCCATTTGACCGTCTCCACCGAAGTTTTGGTGGCAGTTTCCGAGTGCGGAGAGGTTTGGATCTTTGAGGTACATACGCACTTCAAAGTCTTCGAATGGTACGGTGTCGTTGTTTGAAAGCGACATGATGAAGGCATGGCAATCTTGCCATTGGCTACAGGCTGCTTCTCCACCGTAAGAACTCGGTTTCAAAGAAATATCGAGGTCAGCGTAGGTGGCGTGGGTTTCTGTGGTAAATGAGTATTCTTCAGAAGTCTTTGCGCCCGAGGAAACGGTAAAGTAATAGGTCGTACCGGCTTCAAGTCCTGTGAGTTCAGCTTCGTGGAAAAGGACGGCGCTGCCACTTGCATTTTGGGTTTCAGTGTAGGCTCCCTTGGCCTTTCCGTAGTTGACGACGCCGTTCAGACGGTCGGTGCTCCACCAGTAAATCTTTGCACTGCGATGGTCTACCTGGCAAATCGTAACTCCCTTGATTTCAGTCATTTTGGGAGTCATGGTAAAGGAGTACCAATAACCATGGTTGTCATCAGTCGTGATGTTTCTCTTGGTGTCCATGCCTTCGAGGAAGAAGTAATATGTCTGTCCAGGAATGAGGCCGGTAAGCGTTACAGAACCGCCCTTAGAGGCTGTGGTCTGCTGCACTGATTTCGGATTGGCGGAATTGGGGACGACGTCGTAGAAAACCGTAACAAGGGCGACTTCATTTGCGTCCCAGCTTACGATAGCGGTAGAGTCTGTAATCGGCGTTCCGACGATGTTGCTAAAAATCGGGCCTTCGTTATCGGGCGGGAGTGTTTCAGCAAGGCTCTGGGCCGGGAAGAGGAACTGTGCCGAGAAGTCAATGCATGTTTCGGTAGAGGTGTATTTGCTCCAGTCTTCGATAAGTGTTTTTTCCGGATCGCGGCCACCCATGAGTGCACCCTTCGGGCAGCGGTACTGGTAAGGCATGCCACCGGTATTGAAGCCATCGGGGTTTGCAGAACGGTTGTGCGGGTGTTGCGGGTTCTTGTCACCTGCGCCCATCAAGAGGGAAATATCCCACGGGTTTGCGCCAAGTGCGTAGTACATGTTGTCGAGAGCGACCTTCAAATAGCGTTCGTCCTTCGTGAGTTCGTACATCAAGAAGATGGAAACGGCTGTACCCAGGTTGTAGCGGATCACGCCCCAGTCAAAGCTAGTCCATACAAGGTTGTAGGGTGTAATGACCTTGAGGTCTGTCGGACCTTCATGAGCTTCGCTTTTTTCGTTGGAGTTTACCCCCGGATTGACGAGAACGGTAGAGTCTCCCTGGTTTGTGGCGTCATTCAAAATTTTGCGGAATGTTGCCATCGTACGCATCGAGAGGGAGTCGCGTTCGATTTCTGTAAGACCGAATTCTGCAGCTGTTTCAGTGCTCTTCAAAATCAGGTTCTGGAATGCAAACAGCACATAGGTGTGGATGTTCTGGTAGTCTGTTGCCCAGCCGCCAGGAGAAAAGCCACTTTCATTGCCGAGAAATCCTGCCTTGAAGTAGTCCAGGTTGAATCTAGAGTTGGTGGGGTTGTTGAAAATGTTGGTGTTCTTGTAAAGGTCATAGCGGTAGGTCGTGTCCTTAGTGGCGTACCACAAGGCGAGTGCAGCTGCCGCACCATCGTCATAACGCGGACCGCCACCGGTATAGAATCCAGGGAATGATGTCGTCTTTCCCATTTCGTTTCCGTTACCATAGTCAAAGAGCGGCATCATCACGTTCTTGTAAATGTCTTTTGCTGCTTCGATGAGCGTATCAGAATAGGCTGGGTCGTAAACGCGATAGCCGGCAGCGACGTTTGCAAGGGCTGCAACAAACATACCCGAAGTGTTTGCACCTATGCCTGTGAGCACAACGCGGTCTGGACCGCCCTTAGATTCTGGCTGAGCGTCCTGACGTTCCGGCAAGTCCCAGAATGAGTGGTCTTTTTCGTCAACGCCCACGGAATGGTACATGTCATTTTGGGCAATCAATCCATCTTCTTTGGAGGCCTTGTAAAGCTTGAGTATGTAATCGGCACCGATTTTTGCTTCGTAGAGAATATCCGGGATGCCGTCTGTAAAGACTGTGTCAGCATAAGAATGACCATAGCGGTCTTCTGCCTTGTTGGGGTAGGTAAGGTAAACCATCGAAAGCACGTAGGCGGTATAGCCAAGAGTTTCAGAAACCTTGAAATGGTCACCACAGTCGTGCCAACCACCCGTCAAGTCATGTCCGACTTTGGAGCCGTCTTTCAAGTGGCAGGGCTTGTGGAAGTGCGAATCTGTATTACCGCAGCGCTGGATCCCGAAGAACTGCAAGGAGTTTTCGAGGATGGAGTTGTAGATGGAAGGGTGCACATGGAATGTTGCCGATGTGTCTTTGCCCACGACAAGGAAGTATTCGCCCGTTGTTGAAAGCGTAGTAAAATCGGCTCGGTACAGGTCTTCTTTTTCTGTGCTGATGGAGTCCTGTTTACCAAACTCATAAATGCTTTCCAACGAGTTGAATGCGCCGTTAATCCAGATGTTTGGCTTTGTAGCGCCTTTCTTGATAAGCGAGAGGTTTCCGCCACCTGGAACTTCTTTACCGCTGTTCGCATCGATGACTTTGAAGGTCATTTCCTTTGGATCGGCGACATAGGCGTACTTGTAGTCTTGCGGTCTGAATCCGCTTTGGTTCATTCGGATCGGACGTCTGTTGTAGACGTTCAACGAGTCCAAATAGCGTCGGCTACAGGTGGTACATGTTCTGTCTATGTTCGGTAGTTCTGCCTCTGCATAATCCATGCAGAACATAGCAAGTAAAGAAACAATGCTGAGTAATCTTTTCATACTTTCTCTTCTTTTATCCAAAAATAAAGAAGCCGCCAGGATGGCTAGATCCTGGTGGCTGCCTGTTTATAATTACTTTCTTCTCTTGAAGCCAAGAGTCTTGGTCTTGCTGTCAGTTGCCTTTTCGACTCTGGCGCCCACTTCAGCACAGGATGCCTTGTAGTCGTTGGTCGTCTCGTCGAACTTCGAGGCGCAGAAGGATTCTGCCGTAAAGTCGAACTTCGCGATGTAGGCGCCTGTTCCGATCTTGTTGCCCTTCTTGGCGACCGGGGCTTCGTTATCCTTGGCTGCCCATTCCACGTTGAGCTTCAGGATGCCGTTGTCGACGAGGTTACGGACGTTCGAGAAGTTTTCGCTCGGGATGTCGAGCCTGTAGGTATTGATGTACTGACCGAGGTTATCGTAGAGGTCCATGACGATCTTCAGGTGGATATCGTACATGGGCATGCCGTCCTTGGTCGTGAAGCTTGCAGAAGGCATTGTGACTTCGATCTGGAAGTTCGGACCTGAACCCACATATGCAGCGGTGTCGGCGACTCCGAGGAGTGTTCCGTTGCCGTTGATGAAGTTGTTCTTGCCTGCGATAACCGCTGTCGTCACGAATGCGTCGTTTGCGGTCGCTTCCGGTCTTCCGATGTAGGCGTTCTGCGAGGGTGTCGAGACCGGCTTGGAGAGCGTCACGTTGAAGCGGATGTTATCATCGCCTGTGATGCGGACGTAGGGGTTGAACTTCGTCGGGGCATTGTTGTTCTTGTCGACGTAGGCGGCGCCGAGTTCCTGCGGGACGAGGCGGATGCGGTCACCGGCATGGACGACGTTGTCCTTCTCATTGTAGATGAAGTACGGGGTCTTGCTGGAGCCCTGCGGTTCGTCAGGCGGGATGTATTCGTCGCGTTCGCGCTGGATATACTTGCCGTTGTGGTCCAGAATCGTCAAGGGTTCGGACATGTTGACGGTAAGCATGCCCTTGACCAGGCGTGCCGTGGAAATGACCGGGGCGCACTTGTCATACAGCGTGTAGGTCGTTTCGAAGAAGCCGTTTGCAGCACCCTTGAGCGGGGATACCGTTCCGTTGCCGTCCTTTTCACCGCTGGTAGCGCCATAGGGGTAGGCGTTGTCCGCCGGGATGGTAATTTCGACGATGCTGTAGGTGTTGACGGAATCCTTCGTCGTGACAGAGTCAATCTGAACAACGAACGGTGCAGATACGGAGTCGCGGATGGTCCAGTAGGTTTCCTTCGGCTTGATGACTCCACCCGTGGTGTCGGCTGTCGTCTTGAACGTGCGCGTGATGCCCGGGTCACCCCAGATCGTCACGACGCTATCGAACATGTCCTTCGTCTTGAGCTTTCTTTCGAACATCATGTAGACTACGTCCGGAATACCGTCGCCTTCCTTGTCGATCATTTCGGCATGGTAGATAGGTACCGGGCGGGAAATGAGCGTTACAGGTACGGTCGGCTTGCAGCCAAACGGGTCAATCTGGTTAAAGCTCTGGTCGGTAATGTTAAAGTCGTCACTGTTTCTTGCTGCAGCCTGTGCACCGATGGGTACGAGAGAATTGTTCGTATTTCCACTGATGATGAGCTGCCAGCTCTTGCCGTTGTTTGTGGTTGTTGCGGGGCTGACGAGTGTCGGCGTTCCTGCGGCACCCGAGATGACGAGCGGCCATTCGTTCAGGGACGAAAGGATGACTTCTTCCGAGAAGGCGACCAGGACTGTGTCGTATCCGCTCTTGTCGTCATCAGCCTTTTCGAGGATCGAGACGCTTGTGAGCGTGGGGAGGATGCCGTCTGTAATCTTGACCGTTTCGGGGGTTGCCGTGCCACGGTCTGTGACGTATGTCGTTGCTTTTCCGGACGGGCTTGCGTTTGTCGGGACGAGGCTTGTATCGATCGGGATGAACACTTCGTTCATGTCCACGTACTTGGAAGCTGTAAGCGGAAGCTTGACTGTGTCAGCCATGCCTTCGATAAAGTACTTGATGCTGTCGAGCGTGTAGCCTTCGGCAAGCTTGTTCGTGAAGATAATCTTCAGCTGGTCTGCCTTGTTGTCGCAGTCGGTGTCGATGGCGAGAATGGTTTGCGGAGTCGGCACCTTGGATTCGGCGAAGAATGTCTGTTTGGAGATGTCTTCTTCGTCATCCGGGTCGGTGTAGACAACCTGGATCGTATCGCCTGCGAAGAACGAAATTTCGGAAGTCTGGTTCCTCGTTTCCTTGGAATGGTTGACGGCGGTAATCGGGCCTCCGATAAAGTGACCGGGGTTCGCTTCGTCTGCTTTCAAGGTTACAACGAGCTTGTCGTTCTTCTTGTTGTTGATGATTTCGACATCGACGGTCTTTGCGTTGCTCTTGATCTTGTCCTTGTCCGTCAGGTCGATATAGAAGATGGTGCCTTCGGTATTTGCCGGGCTTACAATCGGGTTGCCTGAGGCATCCTTGATGACAAGAGTCGAAGCTGTAGCGTCGCCCTTGGAGAAGTTCACGTAATAGGTTCTGTTCTCGAAGGCGCAGCCGCCGTTTTCGGCACATGTTTCGCATGTGGGGTTTGCACCTGCAAAGATGGTGATGTCCACCTTCTTGGAGCCAATGCCCATCTTGACCGGAATGTCGAGATCCCACATGTCTGTCGGAATGTCATATTTAGCGATAATCTTCGTTCCGGATTCGTCCAAAAGCCACTTGTCGAGGCTGACGCCGTCGTTGAATGCCATGCCGCTGACCTTAACACCATTTGCCCAAATCTTGGTAATGTAGCCACCTTCGCTCACGTGAGCCTTGCCGGTAACATGAATGGTGCTGCTTGCCTGGTCGATATCGATATGGGAGCCGTTGGAAACGTTGAACGGAGGGTCGAGCGTGATATCCATCTTGTAGTTCGCTCTCTTGTTTTCCATTTCCTTCTTGGACGGGCTGTAACCCCAGATGAATTCGTCCTTGCGGTAGACGGACACATACGGGTTTTCGATGGCGAGATCAAGGTCAATATCACCCGCATCCTTTTCTTCGCAAGGCATGCCGGGGTAGTCTTTTTCTTCGTTGTTCGTGCGGGAATGCGGCATCCAGCTCCAGTCGCCCGGATTGGCGTCGATGGCTTGCTGGCTGGTGAGGTCTGTGACCCAGTGCCATTTGTTGTCGACGTCGGAATGGCAGTAGAGTCTCTTGTTCTGCGGCGGGATGTCGAGCGGATCGTCCTGACCAACAGCGCGGATACGTGCCACAAAGAGAACGTCAACGCGGAAACGGCTAGAAGACTTGATGACTGTAGAGCCGAGCGGGATCGGGAAGTACCACTGCCAGGTCTTTGTCTTTTCGTCGTAGGTATCTTCGATCTTGACCGGACGGGCATGGCGGAAACCTTCGTTCAGGTTGGCGAGTGTTGCCGCATCGCAAGCCTTGTTGAAGCCTGCTTCGTCATAGGCTTGGCAAATATCAGTACGGATGGCGACGTCATCGTAAAGGTCGTCGTCACCGCGCATGTACATACGAACCGTGAGGCTGTCGAACGGTCTTGCTTCGTTATTGAAAATGTTCATGTTGATGGCTGGCTTGCCATCCCATTCGTACTGGTATGTTCTCACGCTAAAGTCGTACCAGGTGACAGGCGTCGTGAACTTGAGCAAGTTGCCATTGTCGTCTACGGTAGACTGTGCGCCATTACTTTCTACCATGAAGTAGTAAGTCGTCTTTTCCTTGAGTCCACCGATCTTTACGTAGTGGAACTGCGTCGGAATGCCAGAAACGTCTGCGTTGCCGATGCCTGTGTTGTTGGCGAATTCAGCTGCCGTAGAGTGCGGCTTTGTATCCCAGTAGACCTTGGATTCGTATTCGCCGTTCGGGGTGTACCACATGATTTCGGCGCTGTCGGCGGTAACGTTACAGACGGTGACGTTTGCGATGTTTGCGTTTTCGACCGTGCTGAGCGTTGTGAAAGTGAACGGAGTCTGTGTGCTATCGACGAGGAACTTGGTCTTCGTGTTTTCAGGCTTGTAGGCATTAGCGCCTGTGACGTAGAAGTAGTAAGCGGTACCCGGCTTGAGGTCGTGGAGAACGATGTCGTGCTGGACGCCTGCGCCTGCACTTGCTGCGTTCAAATTGTACTGACCTTCAGTTGTGCCGTAAGAGATTGTTGCGGTGCCGCGCTGGGTGAGCTTGACGGTCACGATGGCGGAGTCCATGCTCACGTGGCGGATTTCCACGCTGATATCCGGAGCGAGAGTCTTGTCGACTTTATTGGCGGCAAGCATGCCTGCACTGACCAAAGTTGCAGCAGCATCGATACAGGTTTCAGAAAGGTGGTAGTCTTCCCAGCTCTTGTTGTCAGGAACCCAGGAGTTTGTCATGCCCGGTGTCACGCCACCGAAGAGGGCGCCTGTCGGCGGATTGTACTTGTAGCTTGCGCCCGGCATGTTCTTGCCTTCGGGGTTTGCTGCACGGTGGTGCGGGTGGGCGTCGTTCTTATCGCCAATACCGAGGATAAAAGAAACATCCCACGGGTTCACGCCAAGCATGTAGTTGAGCTGGTTGATGGCGAGCTGGTACATTTCATCGGCGTGCCAGTTTGGATTCGAAATGTGCGGGAGGGTAATGCCTTTCTTTTCTATGTCCTTGGCGACGTCTGCGTAAGCAAGAACTTCAAAGATGTTGCCGGTCTGGTAGCGGTTGTAAATCCAGGTCTGGTCCGTGTGCATCGTGTACCAAATCGGGTCGAACTGGAATGTACGGGATTTCCAGTTGCCGGTTGCCGGGAGCTCGATGGAGCCGCTTCCGTTTCCGCTCATGTCGTTCAAGTTACTGATCATGTCGATAATGCAGTCTTCGACAGCGTTCAGCCATTCATCTTCGGTCAAGCCGTATTCGGTCGTTGCTTTAGTCTTATCGGCGAGGATCAATTTATACAGGGCGTAAAGGGCATAGGAGTAGGCGTTTGCCCAGCTGGTGTTCTTGACGTCCTTGAAGAAACCCTTGTTGTTCGTGACGAACCAACCGCCTTGGAAAAATCCCGGACCTTCAGAATATTCCTGTCCTTGGACCATGTTCTTGTTGCGGAGCATGTCGTCGGCGTACTGCTTTTCGCCTGTTGCATAGAGGAGGGCGACAGAAGCAAGAGCCATGTCGTCGTAGAATTCGTTGTTCCCGTTGTAAGCGGGGCTGGACCAGCCGGCAGCCTTCTTGTTGTTGGTGTAGGTCTTGCCCTGTGCCATGGACTTTGCAAAGTCGTACATTTCTCTTGCGACTTTCAAGCAGCTATCGGCAAAATCCTTGTATTCGGG
This sequence comes from Fibrobacter sp. UWB7, assembly GCF_900142945.1. Classification (NCBI taxonomy): domain Bacteria; kingdom Pseudomonadati; phylum Fibrobacterota; class Fibrobacteria; order Fibrobacterales; family Fibrobacteraceae; genus Fibrobacter; species Fibrobacter sp. UWB7. Next base: position 1,013,037 of record NZ_FRCO01000002.1, on the reverse strand, counting down.
GTATTCGGCATACATCTTGCCGAGAATGGCCATGCCTGCAGCCGTTTCACCACCGATGTTGGCACCGATTTCGCCAAGACGTACGGTACGGGATGCCGGACCGCCACGGTCTGTTGCTGATGCAGAATTGTCGACAGGGAGCTTGTCTTGGTTTTCGGGACGGCCCCACCAGGCGTGGTCAGAACCAAAGTTACCGACGGAAAGAGCCATGTCATCGATGACTCCCTTTGCACGGACGTAAGCACGGAGGACGAAGTCTGCACCGTGTTTGGCTTCTCGGAGCATGTCCGGCATACCATCGGTATTGACTGTTTCGCCCTGGTTGAATGCATAATGGTCTTCGTCAGCTTCGGGGTTCGTGGCTGCCAAAACGGCGGCAACCATGAATGCGTACATCTGGGTTTGCGATTCCTTCAGGTGGTCACCGCAGTCGTAGTAACCGCCTTCAAGCGTACCTGCGAGAGCTGCGTTGAACGGTCCGCGGACGTCATCAGCTTCTGTAACGATAGGACCACCACCATCCAATGTGTGGCTGGCGGGATGGAACCAGGACTGCCCATTTCCGCTACGGTTGATGCCGTAGAACTTGAGGGCGGCGTCCTTCACCATGGAGTAAACCTTATCGGAGATAATGAATGTACTCGAAATATCGTTGCCTACCTTGATACGGAGGCGCGTTTCAGTCGGGACACCCTGAGGGATGTTACCGATCATTATGGTGCCGCTTTGACCCTTGATGTCGACTTGATAGCGTTTCTGGTCGTTGGTGGCGGCGTTTGTGCCTGCAATAATCGTCCAGTCAGAAGTGGTTGTTTGACCGGAGGACTTGAGCGTTCCAGTCACAGCAGGGCTAAGGGATTTGCCGTTGACATCGACAACTTCGAATGTCGTGGCTGTACCGACGTAATAGAATTGACGTTCTAAGTCTTTTTCTAGATAACCCGCCTGGTTCACGCGGATCGGAGACATGCGGTAGTTGATTGCATCCAAATATGCCTGGTTCAACGTATCGGGAATCAATGCGTTGGGGGCGTATGCTGCCGGAGTCAGGTTCTTGGGCAGCATGTTCTTTTTCTTGGTAACCGAGGTGTCAAAATACTTGAATACAGTACTATCCCATGTGAGTGGGAATGTGGGGCGAATCAAGTCATAAGGAGTCGGTTGTTCCTGTTGTGCCGCCATAACAGAGGTGGCGGTACACAATGCAATCAGATACTTCTTAATACTCACAGTGTCTCCTTTTACATATGTAAAAAGCGGGCAAAACAAGTCTTGCCCTCTAATTATATTCTCTCAAATGCTAAAATAGATTATTTATGTAAAAAAGTTTTGTGATATATTCCTTTTTTGTTCTCAAAATATTCTCTACTTTGCTTTTCTGTTTGTTAAAGCGTATCATATGAATAAAGAAAATGAAAAAGTGGGATAAAAGGAATCAAAAAAATTCCATTTCCATAAATTTGTATACAAAAGTTTACGTAATGTATTTGATAAAAAGTCACCTGGACTGCTAAATCCAGGCGACCTTGCTGCAATTACTTTCTTCTCTTGAAGCCAAGAGTCTTGGTCTTGCTGTCGGTTGCCTTTTCGACTCTAGCGCCCACTTCAGCACAGGATGCCTTGTAGTCGTTGGTCGTCTCGTCGAACTTCGAAGTACAGAAGGATTCTGCCGTAAAGTCGAACTTTGCGATGTAGGCGCCTGTTCCGATCTTGTTGCCCTTCTTGGCGACCGGGGCTTCGTTATCCTTGGCTGACCATTCCACGTTGAGCTTCAGGATGCCATTGTCGATAAGATTTCGGATTGCGGCAAAGTTTTCACGTGGAATGTCGAGCCTGTAGGTGTTGACGTACTGACCGAGGTTATCGTAAAGGTCCATGACGATCTTCAGGTGAATATCGTACATGGGCATGCCATCCTTGGTCGTGAAGCTTGCAGAAGGCATTGTGACTTCGATCTGGAAGTTCGGACCCGAACCCACATATGCAGCGGTGTCGGCGACCCCGAGGAGTGTTCCGTTGCCGTTGATGAAGTTGTTCTTGCCTGCGATAACCGCTGTCGTCACGAATGCGTCGTTTGCGGTCGCTTCCGGTCTTCCGATGTAGGCGTTCTGCGAGGGTGTCGAGACCGGCTTGGAGAGCGTCACGTTGAAGCGGATGTTGTCATCGCCAGTGATACGGACGTAGGGATTGAACTTCGTCGGAGCGTTGTTGTTCTTGTCGACGTAAGCGGCACCGAGTTCCTGCGGGACGAGGCGGATGCGGTCACCGGCATGGACGACATTGTCCTTCTCGTTGTAGATGAATGCTTGAGTTTTACCAGAACCTTGCGGTTCCTCGGACGGAATGTATTCGCCACGTTCACGCTGGATGTATTTGCCGTTGTGGTCCAGAATCGTCAAGGGTTCGGACATGTTGACGGTAAGCATGCCTTTGATCAATCGTGCCGTGGAAATGACCGGGGCGCACTTGTCATACAGCGTGTAGGTCGTTTCGAAGAAGCCGTTTGCAGCACCCTTGAGCGGGGATACCGTTCCGTTGCCGTCCTTTTCGCCGCTGGTAGAGCCATAGGGGTAGGCGTTGTCAGCCGGGATGGTGATTTCGACGATGCTGTAGGTGTTGACGGAATCCTTCGTCGTGGAGTCGGGAAGCATGACTTTGAACGGTGCGGATACAGAGTCGCGGATGGTCCAGTAGGTTTCCTTCGGCTTGATGACTCCACCTGTGGTGTCTGCCGTTGTTTTGAATGTGCGCGTGATGCCCGGGTCACCCCAGACTGTCACGACGCTGTCGAACATGTCCTTCGTCTTGAGCTTTCTTTCGAACATCATGTAGACCACGTCCGGAATGCCGTCGCCTTCCTTGTCGATCATTTCGGCATGGTAGATAGGTACCGGGCGGGAAATGAGTGTTACAGGTACGGTCGGCTTGCAGCCAAACGGATCGATTGGGTTGAAACTTTGGTCGGTGATGGAATAGTTGTTGGTCGTTTTTGCGCCAGCTTGGGCGCCAATGGGTACGAGAGCACTGTTGGTATTCCCACTGATGATGAGCTGCCAGCTCTTGCCGTTGTTCGTGGTTGTTGCAGGTCCAACGAGAGTCGGAGAGCCTGTTGCTCCTGCGATGATAAGCGGCCATTCGTTCAAGGAAGAAAGGATGACTTCTTCCGAGAAGGCGACGAGGACTGTATCGTATTCGCTTTGGTCGTCGTCTGTTTTTTCGAGAATCGAGACGCTTGTGAGCGTGGGGAGAATGCCGTCTGTTATTTTTGTGGTTTCTGCATTAGGCGTCCCTTGGTCGGTAATGTAAGTTGTGATTTTCCCGGAAGGGGAGGCGTTGGTCGGGATAAGACTTGTGTCGATGGGGATGATGACTTCGTTCATGTCCGCATATTTCGATGCTATGAGCGGGACTTTTACGGAATCAGCCATGCCCTCGATAAAGAACTTGATGCTGTCGAGCGTGTAGCCTTCGGCGAGCTTGTTCGTGAAGATAATCTTCAGCTGGTCTGCCTTGTTGTCGCAGTCGGTGTCGATGGCGAGAACCTTCTGTGGCGACGGAACCTTGGATATGGCGTAGAACGATTGCTTCGAAATATCGTCTTCGTCATTCGGGTCGGTGTAGATGACTTGGATGGTGTCGCCTGCGAAGAAAGAAATCTCGGAAGTCTGGTTTCTCGTTTCCTTGGAATGGTTGACGGCGGTAATTGGACCTCCGACAAAGTGACCGGGGTTCGCTTCGTCTGCTTTCAAGGTTACAACGAGCTTGTCGTTCTTCTTGTTGTTGATGATTTCGAGATCGATAGTCTTTGTATTACTCTTTACTTTGTCTTTATCCATCACGTCAATGTAGAATGTCGTGCCTTCCGGATTGGCGGGACTTATAATTGGGTTGCCAGAGGCGTCCTTGATGACGAGCTGCGATTCTGTGGCATCGCCTTTGGAAAAGTTTACGTAGTAGGTTCTGTTCTCGAAGGCACAACCGCCGTTTTCTAAGCAGACATCGCACGTGGGGTCTGGTCCTGCGAACAGAGTAATGTCGACTTTCTTGCTCCCGATACTCATCTTGACTGGGATATCAAGCTCCCACATGTCTGTCGGAATATCGTATTTAGCGATAATCTTCGTTCCGGATTCGTCCAAAAGCCACTTGTCTAGGCTTAAGCCGTCGTTGAATGCCATGCCACTGACTTTAACGCCATTTGCCCAAATTTTGGTGATGTATCCACCTTCGGAAACGTGCACCTTGCCGGTAACGTGGATGGTGCTGCTGGTTTGGTCAATATCGATATGGGAACCGTTGGAAACATTGAACGGTGGATCAAGTACCATGTTGATTTTGTAGTTCGCTCTTTTGGTTTGCATTTCCTTCTTGGAAGGACTGTAACCCCAGATAAATTCATCCTTGCGGTAGACGGATACATACGGATTCACCGGAGCGGCATCAAAGTCGGTATCTCCTTCGTCTTTTTCGATACACGGCATGCCGGGGTAATCCAGTTCTTCGCCATTTGCGCGTGAGTGCGGCATCCAGCTCCAGTCTCCCGGATTTTCGTCTAAAGTGGGGGCGCCCGGAGTTTCGTTGGACGGGGCATACCATTTGTTGCCAGAATAGCAATAAAGTTTTTTATTCGGCGCTTCGTTCATCAAGTCCTTGTACGGAGGGTACGGACTGCGGTGATCGAATCTCACGTCAAAGCGCAGGCGGCTAGAACTCTTGATGACGGTCGAACCGAGGTTTAGCGGGAAGTACCATTGCCAGGTTCCCGTAGCATCATCGTAGGTGTCTTCGATTTTGACAGGATGGGCATCGCGCAGGAGTCTTGCGAGTTCCTCGATGGTTTCTTCAGGGCATGAGCCGCTGAAACCCGCTTCGTCGTAGTCGTTGCAAATGTCTGTGCCCATGCCGATATCGTTTTCGATTTCGTCGGTACCGCGCATGTAAAGGCGGATGGTCAAGCTGTCGAATGCTCTTGATTCGTTATTGAAAATATTGATGTTGACCATGGCCATATCTCCTTGCCAAGGATATTGGTAAGTTTTTACGCTAAAGTCGTACCACATGACGGGTGTTGTGAATTTTAGCGGCTTGTCGTCATCGTCGACATTGGCAAATGTGCCATTGCTTTCGACCATGAAGTAATAAGTCGTCTTTTCCTTGAGTCCACCAATCTTTACGTAATGGAACTGGGTTGGAATGCCGGATACATCTGCGTTCCCGATTCCGCTGTTGTTTGCATATTCGGCTGCTGTGGAATGTGGCTGGGTATCCCAGTAAATTCTGGATTCGTATTCGCCGTTGGGAGTGTACCACATGATTTCGGCGCTGTCAGCAGAAACGTTACAGACGGTGACGTTGGTGATTTCTGCGCTTTCAACGGAACTTCGGGTCGTGAATGAATAAGGAGTTTGTGTGCTGTCGACTAGGAACTTGTTTTTTGCATTTTCTGGTTTGTAGGCGTTTGCGCCCGTAACGTAGAAGTAATAGGTGGTGCCTGGAGTCAAGTTGCGGAGGATGATGTCGTGCTGGACGCTTTTGGTATCATCTGTTGCGGTAAGAGTGTATTCACCTTCTGTGGTGCCGTAATGAATTACAGCTGTACCGCGCACGGTGAGATTGACTGTTACGATGGCGGAGTCTGTGCTTTTGTGGCGAATTTCTACGCTTATGTCTGGCGCCTGGGTCATGTCGAATTTGTGGGCGACAAGGCTGACTGCGCCTAAGAACGTTGCCGAGGCGTCGATGCAAACTTCGGATTTTTCGTAGTCTTCCCAGCTCATTGTTTTGGGGACAAATGAGTTGGCTCCACCGGGTTTGATGCCTCCAAGGAAGGCGCCAGCGGGGACTTTATACGGGTAATGACTGCCGGGAACATTGGTTCCTTCGGGGTTTGATGCGCGGTGGTGCGGATGCGCGTCGTTCTTGTCTCCAACACCATAGATAAACGAAATGTCCCATGGATTCACACCGAGCATGTAGTTCATCTGGTTGATGGCGAGCTGCTGCATTTCGTCGGTTTTCCAGTTGGGCGTGCCCATGTGCGGGAGCGTGATGCCTTGGGCTTCTATGCTTTTGGCGACATCGACGTATGCCATGACATCAAAAATGTTGCCTGCCTGGTAGCGGTTGTAAATCCATTCCCCCGAAGGAGATGCCATGTTGTACCAGTCGGCGTCATATATAACTTTGTTCGGTTTCCAGATGATGCTTCCCATGGGAAGTTCGATGGATGCATTTCCGGCACCTTCTGACATGTCGGAAACGTTGTAAATCAAGTTGGCAACGCAGTCTTCAACGGCGTTCAGCCATTCATCTTCGGTTAAACCGTATTGCGTGATGGCCTTGTTCTTGTCGGCGAGGATGAGCTTGTACAATGCGTATAGAGCGAATGTGTAGCTGTTTGCCCAGCTAGTTGTCTTTACGTTTTTTAAAAAGCCCTTGTCGTTTGTGACGAACCAGCCACCTTCAAAGCAACCGGCACAGTTTTCCATATATTCCTGAGTTGGAGCCGTTTCACCTTTGTCGCCAATTTTTACTCCTGACGGCACTAAGTTTCTGGTACGGATCATATCATCGGCGTATTGCTTGTCTCCGGTGGCGTAGAGAAGAGCTACTGAGGCGAGTGCCAGGTCGTCGTAAAATTCATTGTTGCCGTTATAGGCTTGACTGGACCAGCTTGCTGCAGATGTGTTGTTCTTAATAGGCTTGTCGCCGTCATAAGTGCTTTTGCCTTGAGCGATGGCTTTTGCCATGCTGTACATCTTTTGGGCGACCATCAGGCAGCTGTCTGCAAATGCTTCGTATTCGGGATAATCCTTGAACATCTTGCCAAGAATGGCGAGGCCTGCGGCAGTTTCGCCGCCAATGTTCGAGCCTATTTCGCCTAAGCGGACCATTCTAGAACTTGGGCCACCACGGTCTGTTGCTGATGGCGAACCATCTACCGGAAGACCATCTTGGTTTTCCGGGCGTCCCCACCAGCCGTGATCAGATCCTTTCGCTCCAATGGAAAGAGCCATATCGTCGATAATGCCTTTTGCTCTTACGAAAGAACGGAGTACAAAATCGGCGCCGTGCTTCGCTTCGCGGAGCATGTCCGGGACGCCGTCGCGTCCGCCTGCTCCGTGGTTGTATTTGTAATGGTCGACGTCCACATCCGGGTTTGTGGCTGCCATGACCGCTGCTACCATAAAGGCGTACATCTGGGTCTGGGATTCTTTCAGGTGGTCACCGCAGTCGTAGTAACCGCCTTCGAGAGTTCCTGCCATTGAGGCATCGTAATGGTTTCGAACTTCGGTTTTGTCGCCGACGGTTACTGCACCGGCGCCATCTTTAGTGTGGCTTGCTGGGTGAAACCAGGAATCTCCGTAACCGCTGCGGTTGATGCCGTAGAATTTGATGGTGGCGTCCTTGACCATGGTGTACACCTGGTCGGAAATGATGAATGTGCTAGAAATGTCGTTGCCGACTTTAATGCGGAGGCGGGTGTCGGTGGGGAGTCCCTGCGGAATGTTTCCGATCATGATGGTGCCGGATTGACCGGTAACATCCACTCTATAGCGCATCTGGTCGTTTGTGGCGGCGTTTGTGCCTGCGACAATGGTCCAGTCAGAGGAGGTTGTATGACCTGATGACTTTAGCGTGCCGGTAATGGTTGGGCTAAAGGGCTTGCCGTTGACATCGACGATTTCAAAAGTCGATGCGGTTCCGATGTAGTAAAATTGGCGTTCCTTGTCGCTTTCGAGATAGCCTGCTTGGTTCACGCGGATGGGCGACATGTGGTAATTGATAGCATCGAGATAAGCTTGGTCTAGAGTATCAACGATAAAGGCGTTCGGTGCATAAAATGGAGTTGTCTTGATTTTGGGAATCGTGTTTCTTTTCTTGGTGACCGATGCATCATAATGATCAAAAACGGTCGTGTCCCATGTTAGCGGGAATGTTGGCCTGATCAGGTCATAAGGAGTGGGTTGCTCTTGTTGCGCGTTTGCAAATTGTACAACAACACACAGTATCAAAAGATACTTTATGATAGACATCTTTCCTCCCAAACATGTAAAAAGGCAAAAATGAATTTTGCTCTATTACTTTATCTACTTAAAAATGAAAATAAATTATTTGGATGGAAATGACTTAAAATAAATTTATTTCTGTTCTCAAATTGTTCCTCGTTTTTGCAAAATTTGGGTACAAAAAAAGACCGCCTTTCGGGCGGTCTCTAAACTTTTGGGAAAGCGTTGAATTGCGCTTATTAGTCGTCCCCAGTGAAGATGATCACGAGAACAGATGCAATGAATGCTGCAGACACGGCGATGAATTCCCACGGATTGTCCATGACGGCGGACTTAGCGGTGCCGCTGGTTTCCTGAGCAACTTTCTGTTCTTCTTCAGCCTTTGCCTGAGCTTCTGCTTCGGCAGCCTTCTTTTCTTCTTCTGCCTTAGCGAGAGCGGCGGAGTCAACCGGAGCTTCTTCGGCCTTAGCTTCGAGAACTTCAGTAGCTTCAGCGGCCTGAGCCTTAGTGGTATCTACGACAGCCTGTGCCTGAGCCTGAGCGGAGTCGGCGGTTGCTGCTGCCTGTGCAGTTGCTGCCTGTGCGGCGTCAGCGGCCTGAGCCTGCGTTGCTGCGGCTGCTTCTGTTGCCTGTGCCTTAGCGGTGTCGGCTACTGCGGTTGCCTGAGCCTGAGCTGCGGCTGCAGTGTTTTCTGCAGTCTGGGCTGCTGCTGCCTTAGCGTCAGTTGCCTGAGCTTGAGCGGCTGTTGTTGCTTCTGCGGCCTGAGTCTGAGCAGCGGCTGTGGCTTCTGTAGCCTTAGCTTCTACTGCAGCAGGTGCTTCGGCTGCTTTTTCAACCTTAGCGGCGACGGCCTTCTTAGCCGTTGCTGCCTTGCTAACCTTCTTTGCTGCCGGAGCTGCAAAAACCATGGCTGCCGAAATCATCGTAGCAAGCAGAATCTTTTTCATCATTCAATCCTCTTATAAAATGAGTTTTTTTGTTTCGTTATCAAAAATAATACATCTTCTGTGATTTGGGTCATGGAAAAAGTAAAAAAGTTCAAAAAAAATGTGAAAAAGGGGGATGAATGGTCGGTTCTGGGGGATAAGTGGAACGAATTTGGGTGGCTTTTTCGACGGAAAGAATTATTTTTTACAGCCGAAAGTAACGAAATAAGGTTTTTAGTAGTTGGTCATTGGTTATTAGATATAATTGCGCCTTTGGCGCCTAAATAAAACTAATGACTATTGACCAATGACTGTGGACCTGTCCTTTAACTATCAACTGCGCCTCTGGCGCCCAAACTACTATGGCATTCAAATACGAAGCTACCGTCCAGCACGGTGAAGATACTACCGAATACGTAAGTCTCGGTAAAGATGGCGTTTCCGTCGCCGAATTCGAAGGCAAGAAGATCCTCAAGGTTTCTAAGGAAGCTTTGACAAAGATTGCTCAGGCTGCTTTCGAAGAAGTTGAATTCTGCCTCCGTCCGGCCCACACGGCTAAGGTCGCAAAGATCCTCCAGGATCCGGAAGCTTCGGATAACGACAAGTTTGTCGCCCTCACCATGCTCAAGAACGCATGCGTTGCCGCCAAGGGCATCCTCCCGTTCTGTCAGGATACCGGTACGGCTATTTGCGTTGCCCACAAGGGTCAGCAGGTTTGGACGGGCTTTGATGACGCCGAAGCTATTTCTGAAGGTGTCTACAACGCCTACACGACCAAGAACCTTCGCTACAGCCAGATTGCTCCCTTGACGATGTACGAAGAAAAGAACACCGGTTGCAACCTCCCGGCTCAGATTGATATCCACGCCGAAGAAGGTGCCGAAATGAAGTTCCTGTTTGTGGCGAAGGGCGGTGGCTCTGCCAATAAGACTTATTATTGGCCGATGACCAAGGCGCTCCTCAACCCGAAGTCCTTGGAAAAGTTCCTCGCCGAAAAGGTGAAGACTCTCGGTACAGCCGCTTGCCCTCCGTACCACCTCGCTATCGTGATTGGCGGTACCTCTGCCGAAATGAACACGCACATGGTGAAGCTCGCTAGCTGCGGCTACCTCGACGATATTCCGACGAGCGGTTCCGAAGGCGGCCGTATCTTCCGCGACCTTGAAATGGAAGAAAAGGTTCTCCACATTTGCCAGAAGACGGGCATTGGCGCTCAGTTCGGTGGCAAGTACCTCGTACACGATGTCCGCGTGATCCGCGCTCCGCGTCATGCTGCTAGCTGCCCGGTTTCTATCGGTGTTTCTTGCTCAGCTGACCGTAACATCAAGGCTAAGATTGACGAAAACGGTCTTTGGCTCGAAAAGATGGAACACCATCCGGAAAATTACATCCCGGCTGGCAACGCCGTGAACCTCGCTCCGGCTATCGAAATTGACCTCGACCGTCCGATGAAGGAAGTGCTCGCTGACCTCACCAAGTATCCGGTGAAGACGCGCCTTTCCCTCAAGGGTACGATGATTGTGGCCCGCGACATGGCCCACGCGAAGATTGCTGAAATCTTCGACAAGCAGGAACGCGGCGAAGAACTCACGGACGAAGAAAAGACCGTGCTCAAGGTTGTTTCTGACCACCCGATTTACTACGCTGGTCCGGCCAAGACTCCGGCAGGCATGCCCACGGGTAGCTTCGGCCCGACGACGGCTAATCGCATGGACCCGTACGTGATGCGCTTCCAGAGCAAGGGTGCTTCGATGATCATGGTCGCCAAGGGCAACCGCTCTCAGGACGTGACCGACGCTTGCAAGAAGTACGGTGGATTCTTCCTCGGCTCTATCGGTGGTCCGGCTGCAATCCTCGCTGAACAGAACATTCTGTCCAACGACATCGTGGCCTTCCCGGAACTCGGCATGGAAGCCATCCGCAAGATCACTATCAAGGACTTCCCGGCATTCATCCTCGTGGATGACAAGGGCAACAACTTCTTTGAAGGACTGATTTAAAAGATGTTGCCCTTGTGCCAAGCGGATGCGGCTCGTTTTGACGAGCCGTAGAAGCGCGGAGTATTTGGCGTCGTAAGTTCTTTAATGCGATAGCCAAATACGGAGTCTCATTGGGGCAACAACTTCTTCGAAGGCTTGATTTAGTCGGAATCTCCTTCCTTTAGAAACGCCCCGCAAGTTTGTGCTTGCGGGGTGCTTTTGTTTGGTTGTGAGGAGTGTGTTATTTCGTATTTGAAATTCGAATTGTTTTGCTATTGGTCTTGATGACGTAAATGCCACCTGGTAGATTTACACGAGCTTTATCCCAAATGTTTTGCATAGAGCTTTCACTTGCTTGGAATGAGGTCACGCGGTTCCCAAGGACATCATAGACGGAGTAGGCTTGCGATGAATTTGTCCGAATGCTGAATTTAGGCAATGCCGTTTTTTCTTTGGCCGCAGCAATTTCAATCCAATCGAGATTAAAGTATGGCTTGTCGATTCTAATCTTGAGTACGTGTTCGCCCGCGGTAATTGCAGGTACGGTCGTTGTGACGGTTTCGAAGTTTTTCCAGTCACCGGTGTTGGGAACTGTGATTTTGGCGATATCTTTATCATCAACGAGAATGGAGAAGAATGTGCTATCGCTTGGCGACGAGACGCGTGCGGTAATGTCGAGCGAATCGTTCTTGGAAACTTTTACCGTATAACGCAACCAATCGTTGGCATAACCCCAGCCGTAAATAATGGCGTCGCCTGCGCTGTCGAGACCTGCGTTGTCTTCGCGGTAGAGGTTGTTTTCGTTTTCGATATCGCTGTCCAGGAATCCGCGACCGTTTCCGCCCTTGTCGTAATTCTCGGCTTCGATTTTTCCGGGGATGGTAAGCGTATCTTTGAACGGTTCAATTTCGACTTTTTTGGAAATGTCAATTTTACTTCCGTAACCGGCGGCAACGATGTTTGCCTGTACCAAATCGTCAACGGAATCGGGCGGGTTTCCGATGGTCATCACGCCTTCGAAGAACGTTCCTGCGCCGCCGTCGCTGCCGTCACCGCCGTTGCCAAGAACGATGGCGCCTTGCAATTTGCGCGGGCTGTAGCCTCTTTTGCGTGGTCCGTCCCACATGGTGTTGAGGTTTCCTTTTTGGGCACTGCCGCCTTTGAGCTTGAACGTCCCGTCGTTCGGGCCTTTGAGCATGGCGGTCACATAGTCTGCTTCAATAGAAAGTGCGTCCGGCCACGGTGTCGTATGGGTCTTGCCCCATTGCCAACCAGCATCGTTTCCCTTGAACACTCCGTCTTCCAAGTCGGCGGCAACCCACGGACCGTTTCCTTGTCCTGGACCGCCCCAGTCCTTGTCGCTTCCGAAGTAGATGCATTCCATGGTTCCCGGGCCATCATCGTTACCGGTCGTTTCTGCGTTTCCGTAGTTGAAACAGCAAAGGTCGTTGTAATGCCTGCCATCAACCACCATGTACATGGATTCTTCTTCGTCTCCGGTGGCTACACCTTTGGTGTTGTTATTGCGGTAACCGGTAGCGGACCAGGCGTCGCGATAGAATCCGTAAGCCTTGTGCCCGCTGATGTAAATCGGGGCTCTGTTGGCGTCCGCTTCCTTGGCGCCTTCTTTTAGCCAATAGACTGGTGGCGATTTTTTCAGGTCGTTCTTGTAGCTGCTCTGATCGTAAATGATTGAAATTGTGCATTTGGAACCTGCACAAAAGTCGTCTTGCACGGAGGATTTGACAAAGCCTCCCGGCTCTTCGACAGGAATGTCCTTGGTTTGCCCATCGGCTCTGCGGACTTGGTAGAGGTTCCCGCTGTAGCTGGAGTAGAGTGCACGTGTCAAGCTGTGTGCTGCGACGCATGGAGTTTTTGCCCTGGCGTAAATGTCGCAAGGGCCTTCGTTAGCATAGACTGTTATGGCTGTAGCCGCTAACAAGGCTACAACCTTGATTGTTGTGTATCGCATCCAAATATCCCCCTTTGGTGATTACTATTAAGAAAATATCTCTTTGTAGGGGATAAATATTGGCTTTTAGAAATCTTCCATTGTCAATTTATCAAAGGCGAATGATCGGATGTTTAAATAACTTTATCTATAACAATACGCCACTCGCCGGGCTTTAATTTGCCAAGCGGAATGTTTCCGATTTGTATGCGGATAAGGCGGAGCGTGGGGAAGCCTACGGCTGCAGTCATGTGGCGAACTTGGCGGTTCTTGCCTTCGATGAGTGTGAGCTTTACCCAGCTAGTGGGAATGTTTGCGCGGAAACGTACCGGCGGATTGCGTTCCCAAATCCAGTCTGGGGCTTCGACAATTTCAGCTTTGCAGGGCTTGGTGTGGTAGCCCTTGATGTCTACGCCTTTGGCGAGCTTACGGACGGCTTCTTCGGTGATTTGACCGTCCACTTGAGCTAAGTATGTGCGCGGGTGCTCGTATTTCGGGTCCAAAAGTTTTTTGATGAGCTTGCCGTTATCAGTCAGGAGCAAAGCGCCTTCGCTATCATGGTCGAGGCGGCCTGCGGCGTACACTCCCGGCGGAAATCCGAAGCTATCGAGGGCGGGGTGGCCCGCTTCGGGGGTGAACTGGCTCAAAACACCAAAAGGCTTATTGAAAATAATAACGGTAGACATGCGCCCAAATGATAAAAAAATTATATTAAAAACCATGATTGATATTTATACTTTGGCGAAAAATCCGCTTGTGTTCCAAAAGCCGAGAACAATAACTTCGGCTTATATTGATGTTTCTGGAAAGATGGGCCTTGCACAGACTGTGCTCATGGTCCAGGACAATATTACAGAAAATTTTGGCGCCATGAAAATGGATAATTTCGTGGTGAAAGAAAAGGGCGGCTTTTGGGTCGTTTACAAGGCGAAGTTCAAGTTCCTCAAGCGCCCGTATTGGCGCGATAAAGTCGTGACAACGTCCTTCCCGGCAGATAATCAGCTGATTCGTTTGAACGAAAATACGGCAATTACCACGGTGGAAGGCGAACCGATTATTTTTGCAAAACAGGAAATGTGTTGTCTGAGCTTGGATCGCCATCGCCCGATGCGCCTTTCGGATGTGGACTTCCCGACGGAAGGATTCCCGGATGCGTTTATGACGGACGAATTCGACCGCTTTAACGTGAAGCCCGAAGAATACGAAGAAGTTTATCAGCAAAAGGTGTTGCCGCAACATATCGATATGTCGCACCACATGAACAACATCGAGTACGTGAAGCTTGCGTTGAACGTGTTTAGCGCTTCGGATTTGGAACTCTGCATCCCGTCAGAGCTCGAAGTTCATTACTTGGGCGAATCCGAAGAAGGGCAGACGATGAGAGTCTTCCGTGCCGATCACAACGGTGCTACGTACATGCGCATCCTTGACGAAAATGATCGCGCCGTCTTCGAGATGAAACTCCGTATGATGTAATGGCGACTGTCATTCCGGCCTCTGTGCCGGAATCGCCTTTTATCCTAAAACTTGAAAGAACTCCGGACGGTGAAAGTCCGGTTTTTCTGTTTCTATGCGGAACGCGCTCAGGTAATGGGGCGTGTTTGCTTTATCGGCGCACTTGTAGAGGTTCCCGCGGAGTGGCGCCTCGAATGCTTTGATTCCAAAAATTTCGGCAGGAATTTCAATCGACATTGTCCAGTAGACGGAATCGTCCTGGATGCTTGGCGCTGTTCCCGAACGCTTGATTTTTGCAATTGCTTCAAGCGAAAGCGTTTGTCTGTTATTGCGATCGGTGCCGCGGGCAGCAAGTACAAATCCTCGGCTTGTCGTTTCGAAGTTGAAATATTCGGCTGGGTTTGCTGGGTTCTGCAAAAAGATTTCCACGCAGGAATCTTCCCAGCTGCGTCCGTTGTCTTTCTGAACGGCGGCGCGGTAGCAGTCTACAGGTTCTTCAACGGTAAACTTGACGACGATGCAATTTGTCGTTTGCGAAAACTCGGCAGTGACCATCGGGTGGATGATACCCTGATTTGCCGTCCATTTCATATTCGGTTTTAATAGCATGGGTAGAAATTAGAAAAAGTTATTGGTAGTTAGTTATTGGTTATTAGTCAATAGTTGATTATTGAAACTAAAGATTTTCTAATGACCATTGACTAATGACTATTGACCTTATTTTATAACTTTAATTTAATGTGGATAAAGTATTAAATTTGATTAACTTATATGAATTAAAAGGGCTGATTAATCAGTGATTAAATCGATTAATCACTTTTTTATTCGAATGAAAATGCCGAATTTTGCATAAAAACGCCGATTTTGTCTTTGGCACGTCTTTTGCATACTGTGTAGCGTTCCGCAAGAATGCGAGTGCGTTCAATTGCGGTTAATCTTCAAAAAAATAGGAGGCCGATATGGCTGAAAAAACAGAAAAGAAAACTCCGGGTTTCCCTGCAATGTCCCCGGCATTTGATTGCCTTGCCGTGACGAATGTTCAAGTATTTCCGTTCAAGGAAGGTGCAAACCTTGGCCACATGAAGGGGCTTGCGACCATCGTGTTGAACGACCAAATCCAGATTCGCGGGCTCCGCGTGATGGATGGCGAAAATGGCATGTTTGTGGGCTACCCGATTGATACGTTCTACAAGGGCGAAGATTATCGTACTGTGTGTTTGCCGATTACGCGTCAGCTGCGTGAACACATTGAAAATTGCGTGCTTGAAAAGTATCAGGCTGCAGTAGCTTAAGGTAGGTGCAAGTTGTTTCGCAGAATCCGTTCTTATTGCTTGTTTGGAATAAAGGCTGTTCCTGTTAGTGTAGAAGTCGATGCCGCTCAAGGACTGCCTGGGTTTACTCTTGTTGGGCTTCCGGACAATGCGGTAAGGGAATCTCGAGAACGTGTTGTTTCGGCGATACGTTCCATCGGAAAAGTGGTGACCGGTTTTCGTACAACGGTAAACTTGTCACCTGCGGATCTGCGAAAGGAGGGGAGTGCGTTAGACCTTCCGCTGGCGATTGGCTTGCTTGTTTCAACGGGGGAGATTGAAGTCCCGCAGTTGGAACGTTATGTCTTTGTGGGCGAACTTTCATTGGATGGTTTGTTGAAGCCTGTCCGTGGTGTGTTATCCATTGCAATGAATTTGTCTACAGAACGTGGGTGTATTCTCGTTATTCCGCGCGGGAATGTGCAGGAGGCTTCGCTGGTGGAAGGTCTTCATTTTGTTTGTGCGGATTCACTTGGTGAATGTGTTGAAATCTTGGCGCGCAATTCCAGTCAGAATGTGAAAATTGCAAAAGGGATTGCCTCGTACCGAGTAGATGTTGATGATAAAGTCCCTGATTTTAAGAATGTGGTGGGGATGGAAGGCGTAAAGCGTGCGCTTGAAATTGCCGCTGCTGGTGCGCATAACTTTTTACTTGTTGGGTCGCCTGGTGCGGGCAAGACGCTTTGTGCGAAATGCTTGCCGGGAATTTTGCCCGAGATGACTGAACAGGAAATCTTGGAGACAACGCGAATTCATTCGTGTGCTCGTAGTGCAGGTGATTCTGACGAATTTAAACCTGTGCTTGCTAGACCGTTCCGTTCACCGCATCATTCAGCGTCGATGGTTTCGCTTGTGGGTGGCGGCACTAGGCTTTTGCCGGGCGAGGCGAGCTTGGCGCATAATGGGGTACTGTTTCTGGATGAACTGCCTGAGTTCAACCGGAGTGTCTTGGAAGCGTTACGCGAGCCGATGGAAGAAGGAGAAATATCGGTTAGCCGAGCAAGCGGTACTGTAGTGTGGCCTGCTCGATTTATGATGGGCGCTGCAATGAACCCGTGTCCGTGTGGCTATTCTATGGATCCGAAGCGTGAATGCACTTGCTTACCCGAGGCGCGTAAACGTTATCGTGAAAAAATTTCGGGTCCGCTATTGGACCGTATTGATATTCAAGTGAGCGTGCCGCCTGTAGATGCTGCGATGTTTGCGATAAAAGGACGAGGGGAGTCTTCTGCTGATATTCGTAGGCGCGTATGTGCGGCACGTGCGATTCAGCGGGAACGCTTCCGTAATTTGACGTTTAAATCCAATGCCGAAATGTCATCGGAATACGCACGGAAATTTGCGGCGATGACGCCTGCTATAGAAAGTTTTGCGGTAAATGCTGCCGCTAAAATGGAATTGAGTGCGCGCGGATATTTTAGATTGTTAAAAGTCGCGCGCACGATTGCTGACTTGCGCGGCGCCTCCGCCGTTGATATTATGGATCTTTCCGAAGCCTTGCGCTACCGTGCCTTTAGAGGCTAGTGGCTAATTTGGAAATTTTTGTCATCCTCGACCCTTGAACGCGCAGCGCGAGAGGGGAGGGGATCCAAGAAGAATTTTATATGTCGATAAATATGCAAAAGAAAGGTTTTACATATATCTTATTCAATAAAAAGAATGGAACTCTTTATGTTGGAGTGACTTCTGATTTGAAAAAGCGGGTCTTAGAGCATAAGTCTAAAATCATTCCTGGATTCACGAAAAAATATAATGTGGATAAATTAGGTTATTTTGAAGAGCTAACATCAATTCGCTTTGCTATAGAAAGGGAGAAAAAATTAAAGCGATTGCATCGGTGCGATAAAATAAGATTAATTGAATCTGTTAATTCCGAATGGAAAGATCTTTTTGAATTGATGGCTTAGGAACACTGCTTTCTAGATCCCCTCCCTTCGGTCGAGGATGACTGCTTCGAGGATGACAGACTGGGGAAGTCTCCTTCCTACTTCCTGCCGCCTACTGTCTACTGATTTTAATGCTTGCTTCGGCGCCTAGACAGCCGGGGACCGCCTTAGGCTTTGCAACGGAGACTTCAACGGCGGTTGCTTTGGGGTAATGTTCCAAGACGTATTCTGCAGTCTTTACAACAAGCGTTTCTACCAGCTTGAAACAAGAAAGGCGGATGAACCCTTTAAGTTCTTCCGCCAGCTTTGCATAATCAATAGATTCGTTTAAATCTTCTGTTTCTGCAGCTTTGGCAAAGTCCAACCAAAGGGTCAGGTTCAAGATGATTGGTTGCTCGTTTTCGCGTTCGTAGGGGAGTATGCCTACAATACAATCAAATTGAACGTCCTTGAGTCGGATTCGCCCTTGTTCCATTACCATGCGAACAATACGATAGCTGTAGTCAAGGTAAGTGCCGATACACCAAACCAGATGTTACGAGCCATGGCGTAGGAATCCTTGGTGTCCTTGTTGGTCTGCATTCTCGTTTGGAGATTTGCATAGGTCCAGCCAGATTTCTGAGCAATGAATGCCGATGCGTCTGCTTTGTTCTTGTACCAGTCAACGCATTTTTCTTGGTTGGTTACACCGCTAATTGAGCTACAAGTTCTTTCGATCTTTTCACCGACAATGTTAGCGACACCTTCGAGATCCTTGTAAGCCTTGTCAGCTTCGCTAGACTTCATCTGCTTGAGGACACCGACAACAGCGCTTGTTGCGGCAACTGCAGAAAGTGCAACTGCACTCCAGAAGCGGACTTCGTCAGCAATACCGAAACGGTCGGTAACGTCCTGTGCGGCAGCGGATGCAGAGTAATCGCGAGCGTCTGCACGGGAGTTTGTGCGGCTCAGGTCGCCAGAAACATCGTAGCTGTTGTTGTTCTTTGCTGCAATGATGTCTTCGTCGCAAGAAACGTCGAATTCATCGCATTCCTGTTTGGGAGCAGAACTTGCGGAGGCGGACGGAGCTTCGCCCTTGAGTTCTGTTGCGATGCCGTTCACGAATGTGATTGCGGATGTGGCACCCGGAATGTAAACGTACTTGCCATCGAAGTAGACCTTTTCGGCGTCGTCACCCGGCTTCATGCCGCGGCGAACGTAAAGCTTGGACTTGATGACGTTCTTGTAAGAAACTGTGGAAGGAATGCTCAAAGCGGTCATGGAAGAAAGATCGCCGACTTGACCAATGTAAAGCTGATAAGCATTGAGTCCAGATTCCTGTGCGAACTTCTGACGGAGAACGACGTTTCCGGAAGGAACGGCGGCAGCTTCGTCAACAGAAGCTGTGCTCAGTTCGCCGCTAGAGGCAAAAACTTGATTGTCAGACATGACGGCATCTTTTGCCGTAAAATCAGCGATATCATAAACTCCAGCGAAAGCTGCTGCAGCGGAAAGGCATAGGGCCAATAAGAAAGAACGCTTCATCGTATCTACTCCGAATAATCCAATTTTTTTGGAAAAATATATAAAAAAAACACCGATAGTGAATTATATAATTTTTTTTCACGCGGAGAATCACAAATGCGATGAATAAATTATTGGTGTGATAAAATTATCAATTAATTGTACGGTTTAACGCTTTGTTTGTAAAAATCTGGTTACAAGAAATTCAATCGAAGTGATTGGACGATTGAGGTCTTTAATGTCGTTGTGACACTCCAAGAAGACTTTTCTAACAACTAACGTCTAGTAACTAGTGACTACTTTACTATATGGCGCTCCTTTGGAGCGCATCTAGTACGGCTCGGCAATGTCAAAACAACAAGTTGTTTGACGCTTACAGCGTCCGTGGCTACGGCTCGGTAATAAATTCGCGCAAGTACGATTTTGCTACTCTCGCCTTGTACACTTTTGCCGCTGCTCTCGCCTTTGACGCTCTTTGAGCGTCTTTTGCTGGGCTCAAAAATGAATCTGCAAGCAGCTTCGCTTTGTTCGCCCTACGCAAAAGTTACTATATTTTCATCCGTAAAATTTTAACTCTAAAAAAGAAGGTGCTATAATGGCAAAGCTTTCTATCGAAGATCTCGAACTCGCCGGCAAGCGCGTGTTCATCCGTGTCGACTTCAACGTTCCGCAGGACAAGGTGACTGGCGAAATCACCAACACCAAGCGTATCGAAGCCGCTCTCCCGACCATCCAGTACGCTCTCGAAAAGGGTGCAGCAGTCGTGCTCGCTTCCCACCTCGGCCGTCCGAATGGCGAAAAGAACATGAAGTACACGCTCGCCCCGGTTGCTAAGAAGCTCGAAGAACTCATCAAGAAGCCGGTGAAGTTCCTCCCGGACTGCGTTGGTCCGGAAGTTGAAGCTGCCTGCGCTGCTATCAAGCCGGGTGAAATCATCCTCCTCGAAAACCTCCGCTTCCACATCGAAGAAGAAGGCAAGCGCAAGATCAAGAACGCCGATGGCACCGAAACTAAGGAAAAGGCCGACAAGGAAGCCGTCAAGGCATTCCGCGCAAGCCTCACCAAGCTCGCTGACGTTTATGTGAACGACGCTTTCGGTACCGCTCACCGCGACCACTCTTCCATGACTGGTGTTGAACTCCCGCAGCGTGCTGCTGGTTTCCTCATGAACAAGGAACTCAAGGCATTCGACCAGGTCCTCAACAATCCTCCGCGTCCGTTCCTTGCCATCCTCGGCGGTGCAAAGGTCGCTGACAAAATCCAGCTCATCAACAACCTCCTCGACAAGGCCGACAAGATCATCATCGGCGGTGGCATGGCTTTCACCTTCAAGAAGGTTCTCAACAACATCGAAATCGGTTCTTCTTTGTTTGACGAAGAAGGTGCCAAGCTCGTTCCGGATCTGATGGCCAAGGCTAAGGCTGCTGGCAAGGAAATCATCCTCCCGGTCGACTACATCGCTGCTGACAAGTTCGCTGCCGACGCTGCTACCAAGGCTGTCTCTGACGCTGAAGGCATTCCGGCTGGCTGGATGGGCCTCGATGTGGGCGCTGAATCCACCAAGCTCTTCGTGAACGCTATCAAGTCCGCAAAGACCATCGTTTGGAACGGTCCTGCAGGCGTGTTCGAATTCGAAGCCTTCGAAAAGGCTACCAAGGCTATGGCTGACGCTATCGTCGAAGCTACCGCTGCTGGCGCAATCACCGTTATCGGTGGTGGCGATACCGCTACGGCTGCCAAGAAGTACGGCGCAGACAAGAAGGTGACCCACACCTCTACGGGTGGTGGCGCTTCCCTCGAACTCCTGGAAGGTAAGGTTCTTCCGGGTGTTGCAGTGCTTACTGACAAGTAATTCAAAATAAAATTTTGGATTTTAAAAGCTCCGCATTTTTGTGCGGAGTTTTTTATATTAATTCGCATGAAAATTATTTTGTTGTGTGTCGCGTTGTTGATGATGCCATGCTTGGCTGATGAACCGGCTACTGTTACGCCAGTTGATTCGGCGGCGTATTATCAGAAAATGTACGAGTACAACTTGGAAAAATATCACACCGATGTTTTTGTGAAAGACGTGATGTTTTGGACTTATATTGGGGGCATGATCGCGTCTGGTTGTATCTCTTTACCTGTGGCTTTGGGTGCGGGATCTCGCGGTGGAAAAATGTCTACCATGGAAATGGTTGGTATTATCGCTCCCTTAGCTATTATGGGAACGGCTGGGATTGGATATATAATCTTTGAAATCGCGACTTTACTCCGTCGCAGTAAGTATGAAAAATACTACCAAAAGTGGGAAATTTCTAAAAATTCAAGCAATTCCATGCAGGTTGGAATCGCTCCCTTGCTGAATCCACTGGATGGGCGTTACGGCGCCGTTTTGGCGTTTTCGTTCTAGTCTTGTTCGCCTTGCTTGGGCTCGGCGGTTTCGTCGTGTTCCTCGATTTTTGAGACTTTGGTGAACCAGTAGTCTTCGCTGTTGATGGAACTCATGTTGCCGATGAGCTGGTCGAGGTCAAGATTTTGAATGTCGTTGTTTTCGTTAGGCATGTCTAGAATATATATATTTATAAGAAAAGGTGATGCCGTCCCCATTCGCGGATCATGACCACATAAGCGCTAAAGCGCAAGTGGTCAAAGAACACGGAGGCCGGCGAGACAATGTAAAAGGAGCTTTTATGTCAATTGCTGAATTTTCGAAGAAATTCCATGCGGATAAGCGCGGTAACTGTGCCATGGCTGTTGCTTATGGCTATGCGCGAGCAACGGGCAAGTCCGAAGAAGAGGCGGTGAAGGCTGCCGAAATGTTCCGTGCGTTTGGCGGCGGCAAGGCTCCGGACGGCTTGTGCGGGGCGCTCTATGCCGCGAAGATGATGCAGCCCGACCATGCTGAATCGATTGAAGAAGTCTTTAAGCGCGGGGCGCAAGGCTGTACCAAGTGTAAGGAAATTCGCCCGAATAAGATCATCCCGTGCAATCGTTGCGTGGAACTGGCGGGCGAAGCGTTGGATTTTTTAGAAAAGTAACTGGATGCTTCGGGCGTTTGCCCTCAGCATGACGTTAAGGATTGTAGTCCACTTCCTACCGTCTACTTCCTATGTCTACTAATCTCACGTTCAAGAGGTCTTCTTCCCAAGCGTCTTTGAGCTTGCGGAGGGCTTCGAGGGACTTGTCGTCGGCACCGCTTTCGTCTCGCTTTTGCATGAGCTGCTTGTAGCTTTCGGCGAGTTCGCTTGCATGCGGATAATTCGGGGCGAGTTTTGCGAGTTCGTCTAGTATGGTATTGTCAGAATACAGGCGGGCAATGCCTTCTAGGCTGCTTTCGATATATTTTTGCGTATTGTTTTCGCTTTTGAATGTATAGGCTTCTTGAAATTCGAGAGGTCTAATTTTGTCCATCCAGGCAGATTCTGCAATATAAAGCTCGTTGTCTTCGGCGATGGCGTCTTTACGACCGAAAATGGCTAACTGCGACTTGAGGAACGGACGGTAGCTTTCGATGTCGATTTCTATCGATGCGCGTTCGGCAAAATCGGCAAGATTTTTGAGGTTTGTTTCCGAAGGATTATTCAGGAGGCATTCCTTGAGCACCGCCAGCTGATCTTTGGCGGGGAGTCGCTTGAATGACTCAGAACGGCTTGTATTGGCGCGGATTCTCAAGCGCAAAATGCGCAAGAGCAAAAGCATCATGGCGATAAAAAAAATAATGGACCAATTCACGCGCGAAAAAATAGATAATCTGTTCAAAAAGAGCTTGTGAACGCTGTGTTTTTTTCGATATAATACGGTAATTGTTGAAATTTCTCAAGATTTTATGTTTTTACATATATTTTGCAATATTGCAAGACCTCTTTTCATTTTATTTGGTTTATATTTAGGTGGAATTGTTGTAACCTATCTTTAGGTGGAGATTGGAATATTATGAAATTTTATAGATGGATAACCCTCGGTGCTCTGTTTGGTTGTTCCGTTGTTGCTTTTGCCCAGACCCAGGATGTCCGTACGTTGGATATTGTGATTCGCGATTTTCAGCCGAATCACCCTGACTTTGAAAATTTCTCGGAAGAATCAGTTAATCATATTAACGAAATCTATAATTACAGGACCGCTACCGGCGCAGCCATGAATATGTTTGGCTACGACAATGCATGGTATGCCAATGCTCCTTATCACACTACTTGTGGTAACATGAATACATTCCGGGAGGGGATCGTGGGTGCCCAGATTGGTACCGATGGTCTTCCGATTCAGGCGAACTTGCTCTTGCCGGGTTATTTGCAAGGGACTTCTACTACTAGAACCGTGTTGGAATACGGTGAATGCTCCCAGAAAAACGGCAATATTACACTTCGTGGTTACAAGAATGCTGAAGAAAATGTCAGTGGCTACAAGTGCCCAGGTGGCGGTATGAACTGGAATAACCCGGTTATTTACACGCCGGGGATGGTAAAGCCGTATTTGATGTTTGTTCCTAAGGAAGAAGGCAAAATCGATATGCTTAACGATGTTGTCATCCTTAAGCAGAATGACCTTTGTGATAACTCCCTTTTTGACCAGTGGTTCCTTGATGTTCCTGGCCAGAATAAACGTGTCAATACGACGATGGATATCCCGAAGGATACGCAATCCAAGTATTACATTTATGACTATAACTACAATAATGGTGGTTATTCTCCGCTCGACAGTATTAACCCGCTTACGAGAGAATGGGTTGGTCCGAAGTCCTGTAATGCCTCTATTCAGCCGAATGGTGTGTGCGATCAGTTTGGTCCGCAGACGCTCTCCATTTTCTGCCCGCCGTACAATTATCAGTATGCTAAAGATCAGGCTGACTTCTTGGGACAGAATACGGCTAAGCTCTGCACGGACTGGTTGAATCAGGGTGGTCCGCGTGCTGTGAACCCGACTGGAAATGGTTATAGTGCCGCATGGAACGCCGCTGCTATGAATGGTAGCCTCGGCATGCAGCATCTCCGTAACTACGCTTTCACTATGATGGGTTATGCAAGTTTCAAGTATAAGTCTTCTAACCAGCTCCCGACTCCGGAAGTGTTTGAATTCGCCGGTGACGATGACATGTGGATCTTTGTGGACGGTGTGCTTGTTGTGGACTTGGGCGGTACGCACTTGGCTGCTCCGGGTAAGGTCAATATCCAGACTTTGGCTATGAACAACCATGGTTGCCATGCTGGTGAACCGCTTGCCACTTATACCAACTGCTTGAATTCTAGTGACGTGTCTGGCTGGGCTGATGATACCTGGCATCATTTGCACTTCTTCTATGCTGACCGCCAGTCCGATGGTTCTAACATTTACATCCGTACGTCTCTTGCTGAACTCGCTCCGTCTCGCTATGGTCAGCCTTCTGTGAGCGATGTCGTTGTGAAGGTGGACGAAAACGGTGTGTCTCATAACAGCATGTATATGAACGTCCCGCTTGCTGACTCCAGCCTTGCCGCTATCCAGAACTCGGGTAATATGGGCATCCCGGCGATGGTGGTTTTGCGTGAAGTGACTGATGCAAATGGTGTGAAGCAGACTGTTGTCTATGGTTTCTATGTAACTTCGATGACGGGACCGATTGACAAGGGTGCCGATGGTCAGATGTACCAGTTTGAAGGTGTTGTGAAGGATGCTGCTGGCAATATTGTCGATGGCGGACTTTTGGGCGATGACCGCATTGCTTTCAACGTACCGTTTAGTCAGGGACTTCATGACGATGGCAACGGTGGTAACTATACGGATATCGAATGGTCTCAGTTGATGTTCTGGTCTCAGAAGGTGAATTTCTATGTGGCTTCTAGTTCTGGCAAGCACGTGGAAGGCTTTGATGAACGTGAAAAGTGGGGTAAGATTTCTTATACCGCTGTGGCTACGACGCCTGTGATTCCTGATGACCCGGCATACGACCGTCCGGACTTTACGGAAGAAGCTCAGAAGCTTTCGGATCTTGCAGAAAGCAATGATGGTACGATTCCGACAGACATGACTGCAGACCTCGTTTTGACTCCGATTCCGGCTGTCAGTGGCACCGACCCGCTGAAGTGGGCTAAGGATCATGCCGATGAAACTATGGCTTCTGGTGGCAAGGGCAATACAGTTGTTGCTAATGGCGTTGTTTATGGCGCTGGTCAGGCTACGAATTCGACTCTCTGCTATAATGATGGTTCTTCTAAGATTCCGGGCAAGAAGAGTAATGAATCTTGTTCTGAATGGCATTTCTCGACAACTCAGCCGTTCCAGGTAAATATTCGCGTGTTTGACCACTTGGGTCACTTTGTGAACCAGTACAACAAGCGCGTGACTAAGGAAGAATATGAAAAGGCTCTGGGTACAGGTAATCCGTCTGCTCCGAATGGTATGGAAGTTCCTGGTTGCTCCAATACAAAGCTCTATGGTGCATCGGGTGCCATGACTGCTACGATCAAGATGTATCCGGTGACGGATAAGGGTCGCTTGCTTGCAACGGGTCCGTACATTTACCAGATGACCGTCGTTAAGGAAGCCTACGAATACTGCTATCTGAGTAACGGTAATAACGCAACGGTGATGACGATGCCGTTCCAGCGTACTACTGAAACGACGAGACGTGGTTACCGTAGAACCGCTAAGAAGAAATAAGATTTCTTAGAGATTTTCAAGACTCCCTGTGGTGAATGCCACGGGGAGTTTTTTAATAGTCAATGGTCAATAGTCTTTGGTTGCTAGAAAAATGCGCGAGAATTGCGCAGGAATGGCTAGAGAGGCTTCGCAATTAATGCGAAGGGCTCTGCATCGGTGACGCGGACGCGGAGCGTTTGCCCGGCAGGGAATGTGCCTTGAAGGGCGACTGGGCGGTACGCCTCGTTGCGGGCGATTGTGGTTCCGGCACGGTAGCCTTGCTTTTCAGTGACGACGGTACATTCATCGCCAATCCATTCGCTGTTGTTCTCGATGGCAATTTGCTGGAATGCTTCGGCGAGAATCGCGGAACGCTCGTGCTTGACGGTGTCGGGGACTGCAAGGGGGGCGGGGGCGAGACGTTCTGAATTGCTAGCTTCGAGATGCGCGCTGTTTATTGTTGACTCAAGATGCGCGGCGACAGTGCCTGGGCGCGCGACAAAACGCGTGATGTTGCAGACTGTCGGGCGAGTTTCTTTCAAAAGCTTTAACGTGTCGTTGAAATCTGCGTCGGTTTCGCCGGGATAGCCGACGATAAGGTCGGTGCTGAGCGTGAACTTGCGGAATCGCTCGGTAAAGGCGTGGGCGAGGGTCGCGTAGTCGCGTGCGGTGTGGCGACGGTTCATCGCCTTGAGCACGTTTTCGCTGCCGCTCTGGACGGGAATGTGGATGAACTTGTAAATGCGATCATCCGTGAAGCAATCCAAAAGCGCTTCTTGATAGCCGAGGACATGGCGCGGATTGCCCATGCCGAGGCGGATGCGGTAATTGCCGTTCACGTGTGTGAGGATTCTTTGCGTGAGTTCAGCGAGATTCGTGCCGATGTCAAAACCGTAGCAGGCGCAGTCTTGGCCGGTGAGCTGGATTTCGAGGCAATCGTCATCGACGAGCGCTTGGACTTGATCCACGATGGTTTGAGGCGCAAAGCTGTGGAGGCGTCCTTTGACGAGATGCGTGCTGCAGAAGGCGCATGCGTCGAGACAGCCTTCTTCGATGTTCACTATGCCGACGAACGGGGATTCGCGAAGGACATTGCGAGAGGCTTTATTGCTGTCGGGAGTGCGCGCGTTTATCTGGCTTGAGGGTGATTGCGCGGGCTGGGTTGGTAATGCTGCCGAATCTTCAAGTTCTTTCAGGCTTGTGAATTGAACGTGTGGAACGGTGCGGAGCGCTTCTTCGCAGAAGTCCTTGGGGGCGCAACCCGTGATGTATATGGGAACGCCCGGAAATGTGCTCGCTGCTTTGCGCAGAAGCTTCATGGCGCCTGCATTGCCTTTAACCGTACAAACGTTCAAGTAGAATGCTTCGGGCTTTTCAGTGCGGAAGTCCGCGGCATTCTCGGCTTTTGTGGAATGCGCCGGCTTCGCTTCTGGAAACTCGAACGTGACTTCGGATTTTTGCGAGAGAATGCGCGCAATCTTTTCACCGTCACCGAAATTTGCGGCACAGCCCTGGCTTAAAACGACTATCATCTCTTGAATTTTTCCAGCGTGATGCCGGGGTAATAGTGCGTTAAAATCTGGATGTAGCTTTGACCGGCCTGTGCGCGAGCGCGAGCGCCCATTTGGCAAAGCCCAACGCCATGCCCGAATCCCTTGCCCTTGAGAATCCATTCATTACCGTTCTTGTGGATGCGGAAAAAGCTGGAGGGGAGGATGGTGCCGCCACGCTTGAAAAGCCAGCGGATTTTGTCTGCTTTGGCAGTGAAAGAACCGTTGTTCGTTTCGATGACGAGCGTGTGGATGCGACCGCTCTTGAGCGTGTCTTGAATGTGCATCGACTTGATACTCGAAAAACTCGGGACGTTTGCTTTTGCTTCTTTTGCGTTTATCTGGAATAAATCACGAAGTTCATCTTCGGTGAATTCACGAGTCCATTCCGAGTAGCTTGATTCGCGGCACCACGGCGTTCCGTCGGGGCGGAGGTCGGGCTTGTTCTTGAGATAGGGGTGGTCTGGGCGACCCCAGGTAACAACGCCTTCGGTTTCGCCTCCGCAAGTGGAATGGTAATAGGCGGTGATGAATTCTCCGTTGTACGTCATCACGACGCCTTCGGTTTCGCGGACGGCTTTGTCTGTAAGTTCTGTGGCGCTGTGGAGACCTTTGTAGACTTGGTCGCGTGTGTCGGCGTAAACGTCAAAGCCTTGTGCAACTCGACTGCCGAAGTGCTTGTACGCGTAGGTGCGTGCGGCAACAGCTTGTGCCTTGAGTGCTTCGAACTTGGATTCGTCGAGTTTGCCGATTTCGTAAGGAACGACGCCACGCAAGTAATCTTCAATGTCGATGACATTGATGGCGTTTAGCTTGTTGCCATTGGCGGTGACGATAAATTCACCGTTGTAGCAGGCTTTATTGAGGCCTGCCTTGTCTGTTGCAATGGCGATGCAATCGCTTGCGGAAGATCCTGTGGCCTTGAAAACGCGTCGGTCTGCGGTTTGCTGGCGCTTTGATTTTGTCTTGATTTTAAGTTTGCCTTTAGAGGCGGTGATGTGCAGTTCTTCGTTCTTTTGACGGACGAAAATGTTTGGCACACCGACAAAGACGCCCACCTGGATAGGGCGGTTGAGTTCTTTGGCTATTTTTTGAGGAACGATGGTCTGCTCAGATACGCTGTTTGCTTCGATCGGGCTATACTCAGAATTGCCGGCCGCAAGAGATGAGGTCGCCAAGGAGAGTGTCGTCAAAGCAACTGCTGAAAATATCCGGAGCAGGCCCATGGACCTTATTTCTTTTTGAGCTTCGCCTGGGTTTCTTTTGCCATCTTGCGGAGCTTGGACTGATTCATCGTGCGGTCTGACGTCGAGATCTTATCGACAAAGAGGTCGCCGTTGAGGTGGTCGCATTCGTGCTGGATGCAGCGGGCGAACAGACCTTCGCAGTTATGAATTTCCTGGGCTTCGCCATTGATGTCAAAGAAACGCACTGTCACGCGGTCCGGGCGGACAACGTTGCAGAAAATTTCCGGGAGGGAGAGGCAACCTTCATCGTAATCGACGTTCTTGGCATCCGGTTCAGCTTCCCATTCGGGGTTGAACATGATGTACGGACGCGGTTCCTCTTCGTCTGGAATGGCGGTGTCGATGACCACGAGACGGATGTTCTTGCCAATTTGCGGAGCGGCAAGGCCGCAGCCTGGAGCATCGTACATGGTTTCGAGCATGTCTTTTGCAAGCTGGCGGAGTTCCGGCGTGATTTCGGTGATGGGTTCGCACTTTTTGCGAAGTACCGGATCACCATAAATTCTGATGGGGAGAATGGCCATGATTACTTCTTTTCTTCGACCTTAGCGGAAGTGTCGTTGTTGATGACGCGGAGAATGGCAGCCTTTTCGAATTCGATGGTGGAGGTGCCAGTGCGGAGCATGATGATGTTTTCTTCCATGCTAGCGATGGTGCCGATGATGCCAGCGGCTGTCATGACCTTGTCGCCCTTCTTGAGCTGCTTGCGCATTTCGTCCATCTGCTTCATTTCCTTCTGCTTCGGGCGGATGAAGAAGAGCCACATCACCACAAAGAGGAGGATGAGCGGGAGGAAGCTAGCGAGAGCGCCCGGCTGTTCCGGCTGAGCGGCTGCGTCCTGAGCGAAAGCGGCGATGGAGGAAAGAGTCACGAGAAGTGCAGAGAGTTTCATATTGAACCTTGTAAAAGGGTGAATGTGTTACGTAACAAAGATAGTAATTTGGATTTTAGAACTTAGAACTTAGAGCTTAGAATTGCTGGCAATAATCGATACTTGAATTTTTTTCGTTTTACAAGAAGGCGATTCCCGACTGTCATCCCGGACTTGTTCCGGGACGGGAATGACATACAGTCTATTGACTAATGACCGATGACTACTGACCAGTAATTAATTTCTTATCGAGCAATGGATAAATGCGGTTGAGTTCGAGCAGGTTTAGGAGCCTGTCGAAGTTGGCGCAATATTTTTCTTTGGGGAGCTCTTTGAGGAGCTGCTTTTGCAAAAGCGTTTCGAGATTTCGCGGGGTGAGGCTCATCCCGTGCATGGTACGCTTGGTCTGCTCAATCAAATCGTTCAAGTTTACTGCAACGAGACCGTCGGACTGGAGGTCGCCTTTATCGCAGGCGGCTTTCACGAATGCGGTAAGAATTGCCTGGTCGGTAAGCGAAAGAATGTTCGGCGATGTGCTCTTGTAAATGGCGCGATGGCGGAGCGTTTCGTAGAGAATCTTGATCAGCGGCTTGTTCTCGACCGATACGGATTCCGATTGCAGACGGACGAGCTTGAAGTCTTGCAAAATGACTAGTAGTTTGTATGTACCGAACGCAGAAAGCTTTGAAAAATGAGCAATCTCGTGTTGTAGTGCATCTAAACTAATATTTTTTGCGGGCACCCTCGAAAGTACAAACAACAGCGATGGGAACGTTGTAATCAAGTCGCTCTTACGCTTGTTCTCTTGCGCAATGTGGTTGCGTTGCGTGAGGAATGCGAGGATGGACTTGAGCCAGATGGGCTGTTCCTTCATCGTGTCGTGCAAGGCGCTTTGCGGAATGACTTCGAGTTCGCAGTCTTCTTCGGTGCAAACCGTGTAATCCATGGGTTCGCCTGCGATGAGACAGAGTTCACCAAACGTGGAACCGGGTCCGAAATTCAGAACTTGCGTGCCGTTTTGCTCGTCTTTAGAAGTCGCGGTAAGCGTACCGCTTTTGACGATGTAAAAGGAATGGGTGTGGTCGCCTTGCTGGCAGAGTTTTTCGCCTTCTCTCAAAATCATTTGACCGTCCCCTTGAGATTTGGCTCGTACTGCAATGCCAATAAATAGTAATTTACTTTGTCAAAACTAAGCGCAAAAAGATTGTTCTCTTTTTCGCTGAACCATTCAAATTGCTGCATTTGGAGCCAGTCTGCAACGCTAACTTCAAGGTGGTGTTCCTTGAATAAATTTATCCATGCAGAGCCGTCCATGGTCGTTTCGGGGGCGAGTGTCGATAGCCAGACGAGGCATCTCTTTTGCTGGAGCGTGAGCTTGAACGGAAGCCACGGAAGTTCAAGTTCTTGCGTCTTAAGGTAGTCCGCGAAAATTTCAAGAAGGCGCGGGTCCGGGACGGTAAGCGTCGAGCCGTTGGCTTGCGGGATGAGCATCTTGCGGCGGATCAGCGTCTTTAGCGCTTCGTTTGCAGCGGGGAACGGCGTCTTGGTGAGCCACGAGAATTCTTGCAACAGCAACTGCTTTTGCAAAATTTCGTCTTTGCTGTAGAACTTGCAGAAAGAGGCGAGGCTTTCGAGCGGATTTTCCGTCTTTGCAGCGCGGATGGACTCGTTGATGCGTCGCGTTTTGGCCGAAATCGCCTTGATAGCTGCCAAAAGCCAGACGGGGAGCGCCTTTAGCTCGGATTCCATGCACTCGTCATTGATGATGGTGATGGTGGAATCGGTGGTCGCCTGGAAAATATAGCGTACGGGTTCGCGTTCAAGCAGGGCGCCTACGCCCACGAGATTTCCGGGATGGATCTTGAAAACGACCTTGTTGTTCGCTTTAGGGTCGAGTGCGACAAGCTCACCTTCGTTCAAAAGGATGATTTTCTTGTCTTCGTCCTCTGGTGAGGATACAACAAAACCCGCCTTCACGCGGAGTCGCGTGGGCGGGATAAGTCTTGGTTGCGAATTCCCCGTAATCATCGGGAAATAACCGCCTTCGAAGTCCGGCTAATTAAGCCTGGCGTTCTTCGATACGTGCAGCCTTACCGCGGAGGTCGCGCATGTAGTAAATGCGAGCCTGGTGAACCTTACCGGAGCGTTCGACAACGATGGAGTCGATGCGCGGGGAGTTGACCGGGAAGATACGTTCGACAGCGACTGCACCGGACATCTTGCGGACCGTGATGGACTTGCCGATGCCAGAGTTCTTCTGCTGAATAACGACGCCCTTGAACGGCTGGATACGTTCCTTGGTACCTTCGATAACCTTGACGTTAACGGTAACGGTATCGCCAGCACGGAATTCCGGAAGGTCGGTCTTCAAATTTTCGTTTTGGATTGCTTCAATGTTCAGGGACATAATGTGTACCTCGTTATTATTTGTCGCCAAATGTAGTATTTATTTCAAGATTTTTAAAGATGTCGGGGCGTCTTTCTTGCGTTCTTTTTAACGATTCTTGACGTCTCCACTCTGAAATGTTCTTGTGATGACCGGAAAGTAGCACCTCAGGCACCTTTTTTCCTTCGAATTCTTCGGGGCGGGTGTAGACGGGCCAGCCCAAAACGCCTTGCGCAAAAGAGTCCGTTTCACCGGATTCCTTGTGGCCCAGAGCCCCGTCCAGCAGTCGCACTACGGCGTCCGTGACGAGCATCGCCGGAAGTTCGCCTCCGCTTACGACGAAGTCCCCGATGGAAATTTCCATGTCGACCTCGGTCTGGCGGATGCGGTCATCGATTCCCTTGTAGTGTCCGCAGACAAGAACAAGGTGGTTTTCTTGAGAGAGTTCTTTGGCAATCTTGTGTGTGAAGGGGACGCCATCTGCCGTGAGGTAGATGACTTTTCCGCCATCTTCCTTGACTCCCGTGCTGCGAATGGCCTTCGCAAGCGGTTCGGGACGGAGTACCATGCCCGGTTCGCCACCGTACGGAACATCGTCCACCTGCCCGTAGGCGTTGATGGCGAAGTCTCGCAGATAGACTGTATTGAACTCAAACAAGCCTTTTGCCTGTGCGCGGCCCATGATTGAACTTTTCATCGGTGCGAACATTTCGGGGAAGATGGTGATGCAGTCGATCTTCATCGTTCCTCCGGGCAAACGGATTTTAAATAGTCGCTATCACAAACAATGTACTTTTCTTCGTCGTTGATTTCCTTGACGCAATCGTCAATCCAAGGGGCGAGGATGGACTTGCTGCTGAATTCGGATTGTACGGCAAGGTCGAACTTGATGAGGAACGCATCGACCGTCATCAGTTCTTGCACTTCGATGACTTCGCCGACGTCGCGACCGTCTTCGGTGTGGACGCGGAAACCTTCCAGGTCGTCAAGATAGTATTCGCCTTCGGGGAGCGGGAGACGTTCGGATTCGGGAATCATGACGTCGCCATTGACGAGCGGGGAGAGTGATTCTGGTGTGTCGAAACCCTTGAATTTCAAAAGCCAGAGGTTGTTTGCCTGCTTGGCATCTTCGAGGGTGAGTTCCAAAACTTCGCCATTCCTCTTTTGAACGCGCACGTCTTTGAGGCTCTTGCAGCGAGTCAGGTCGTGGGTCAGGGGCATCGCTTTGATGTAGCCTTTGACGCCATGCGCACGCATGAGCTGGCAGACGGTGATGAATTCTTGAGAGTCCATTTTAGAAGAAAGACGAGAGATGGTTGTTTGTGCTTGGTTATTAGTTGTTAGTCATTGGTCATTAGTTGAAGTTTGACACCTGCGGTGCGTTTTATAACTAAAAGCTAATGACTGTTGACTGCTGACTAGCAAGAAAAAAAGTCCCGTGCATGTGGCACGAGACTCTTTATTAAAGGCGTAATTAAGCCTGTGCTTCTTCAGCGGCCGGAGCTTCAGCAGCTGCCTTGGCAGCCTTTTCGGCTTCGAGGCGAGCCTGAGCCTTCGGGCTCAACTTGCGCTGCTTAGACTTGATTTCGCGAGCGACCGGAGCCTTGCCTTCGATGGAGCGGTTGGCCTTGAGGTCGTGGAACAAGTCAGAAATGCCAGTCTTCTTGAGGAGAGACTTGACAGTGTCAGACGGCTGTGCACCGACGGAGAGCCACTTGAGGACCTTTTCCTGTTCGAAGCGGATTTCCGGCTGCTTGAGGTTCGGGTTGAAGAAACCGACCTGTTCGATAAAGCTATCGTCGCGAGCCTTGCGGTTGTCGATGACGACGATGCGGTAGATCGGGTTGTGACGCTTGCCGAAGCGGGCGAGACGGATAACAGTTGCCATTTTATACCTCTTTATGGGGTTTTTCCCGAAATTTCGGGGTTTTTGTTCTTTTGATGCCAAATATAGCAAACTTACTTTTGTGTGTAAAGGACGGCACTGAAAAAAAATCCGTCCTTTTCTTATAAATTAATTTGTTGAGCGGCGCAAAAATCTATAAAATTGCCGAAATTCATTCAAAAACGCCAAATTTGAGCCGGCGGATTACCTATGTGTGATATATTTCAAACTTCTTACAATCTGTGGCTGAATTCCAGTTGTTTTTCGATTTTCTCCTCAAATAAAGAGTTATATTAAGTATGTATAGTGATTTGAGGGGCCATTCTATGGATATGCAATTGACTTTTGAAGATGTTGCATCTGCACTTTCACTTGATTACGAGTGCGTATTCTTTGTCGATAACGAGACTAATCAGTATGCTTTGTTTGCATTTCGAGGCAAGCATACCAAGCTAGAACTGACCGATACGCGAGATTTTTGGGCGGATACGAAGGTCAATATGGAAGCCGTCGTCTATCCCGAAGACAAACAGTCGTTCTCGGAGCATATCAACCGCGAAACGCTCTTGAAAGCGATTCAAGACGATAACGTTTTTAATTTCAAGTACCGTCTGCTGGTGGAAGGGGAACCCGTCTGGTTCCAGATGAAGGCTGTCCTTGGCTGTTCGCAGGGGCGGGAATATTTGATTATCGGTGTGAACAACATTGACAAGCAAGAACGTGAACGATTGGAATTGGAACAGAAGGCGTCAAAGAGCAAGACTTATGGCCAGATTGTGATGGCGCTTGCTGAGCGCTATGATGCCTTGTACATGGTGGATTTGGTGACAGACCATTTTGCACAGTACAAGAGTGAACGCTTGTTCTGCGAGTTGAGCATTACGGTTGAAGGCGATGACTTCTTCAATCAGCTGAAGAAGGATGCCATGCAGGTCATCTATAGTGAAGATATTCCTTTGATTACTGCCGCTTTAGAGCGAGAAGCTTTCTTGCGTGAACTCGATGAACATGGTGTGTTCTCGATGACGTACCGACTGAATAGCCCCAATGGTCCGATGTACGTGAATTTGGTGGCTGTCTATGCCGACAAGAATCATGTCGTTATCAGCGTGACCAACGTGGATGCGCAGGTGCGCCGTGAACAGAAAATTAGGGAAGAGGCGAGTGCCAATTATGAAAAGGCTCGCCACGATGATTTGACCGGCATCAGGAACAAGAACGCTTACGGTGAATTTGAAAAGAAATTGGATCAGCAAATCAAGTGCGGTAAGGATATTGAATTTGCGATTGCTCTCTGTGATGTGAACGGCCTCAAGACTGTAAACGATACGCAGGGACACAAGACGGGTGATATATACATTAGGGATGCGGCTAAGCTTATTTGCGAAACCTTTAAGCATAGCCCCGTATTTCGCGTGGGCGGTGATGAATTTGTTGTAGTTTTGCGTGGGTCTGATTTCACTAACCGCGAAGAGCTTTCACAGCAATTTTATGAAACCGTAAAGCGCAATGCCGAAGAAGACAAGGTTATTGTGGCTTGCGGCATTTCCGTGTATGACAAAGGTCACGACAAGAATACTGCCGCTGTATTTGAACGCGCCGACGCCATGATGTACAAGAACAAGATGTCCCTCAAGGGGGGTCGCGACGAAATCATCAATACGATTATCAGAACCATCGGCGCGAGAATGAATATCTAACGCCGAGCGTTCGCTTAGCGCTTCTTTTTCTTGTTCTTGTCCTTAGGCGGGGTGTAGTTCGAGCCAATCGTGCCGCCGTTGTTCTGGCGCTTGGCGAAATCGCCGACCTTCTTGAACATTTCCTTCATGCTTTCGTACTGCTTGAGGACCGCGTTCACGCGGGCGGCGTCCGTGCCGGAACCCTTTGCGATACGGGCCTTGCGGCTGCCGTCGATAATCTGCGGCTTCTTGCGTTCCTTCGGCGTCATGGAGCTGAGGACAGCTTCCACATAGACCAACTGCTTTTCGTCAATCTGGTCGAGCGGGAGCTTGTTGAGTCCCGGGATGAGGCTCAAAATGTCCTTGATGCGTCCGAGCTTCTTGATTGTGCGGAGCTGCTTCAAGAAGTCGTTCAAGTCGAACGTGTTGTTGAGAATCTTTTTCTTGAGGTCCTTCGCGTCCTTTTCGTCGATGACCTGCTGTGCTTTTTCCACGAGGGATACCACGTCGCCCATGCCGAGGATTCGGCTAGCCATGCGGTCCGGGTGGAAAAGGTCGATTTCGTTCAGCTTTTCGCCAACGCCGATAAAGCATATAGGCACGCCCGTCATCTTCTTGATGCTAAGCGCTGCACCGCCGCGGGTATCGCCATCCATCTTCGAGAGGCAGACGCCCGTGAAGTTCAGGCGGTTCCAGAACGTTTCGGCGACATTCACCGCTTCCTGACCGATCATAGCATCGGCAACGAACAAAATTTCGTCCGGATGAACCGCGTCGCGGGCCTTTTCGAGTTCCTGCATCAACTCTTCGTCAATCTGCAAACGGCCTGCGGTATCGTAAATCACGAGGTCAAAACCGTTGTCCTTAGCATACTGGTAGCCGTGCTTGATGATTTCGACCGGATTGCCCTGGCCTTCGTCATAAACCGGAACGCCGATGGACTTGCCGAGCACCTGCAACTGCTTGATAGCGGCCGGACGGTAAACGTCAGCGGCGACGAGGAGCGGTTTGCGCTTCTTTTTGCTGCGCATCCAGAGGGCAATTTTGCCTGCGAAAGTCGTCTTACCCGAACCCTGCAGACCAACCATCATGATGCCCACCGGAGACGGTGCGGAAAGATTGATTTCCTTAGTTTCGCCACCCATGACGGCCACAAGTTCGTCGTGGATAATCTTCACAATCTGCTGACCCGGGGTCACGGAATTGAGCACTTCGGCGCCCATGGACTTTTCCTTGACAGACTTCACAAAGTCGCGGGTCACGTTGAAGTTCACGTCGGCAGCGAGGAACGCGCGACGCACCTCACGCAGCGATTCCGCCACATTTTCTTCGGTAAGTTTGCCCTGCCCACGCAGGTTCTTGAGAGTATTTTCTAGAGAATCAGTCAGCTGTGAAAACATAGTAGGTCAAATTTAGTAATAAGACGAGAGACGAGAGACGAGAGACGAGAGAAATGTTAGTGAAAAAGCCACATGGGGGAGGGAGAAGTCTCTCCCTCGCTTCAGCCGGGGGCTTCCGCTACCCACTCTAGCGGGCTTCAGATGCCAGCCCGCAACGCCTGGGCTTACCCCGCCCACCCACCCTTTAGTGCTCAAATTTGAATAAAAACGCTTGTTTGATCTCGTAATTTGTGAAAAAATCGTTCGCAACTATCCAATTTTTTCGAATAGTTGCTGTTTGGCACGTCTCATATTATATGAGTTTGTTTAAAAAAACAGAATAGGGAAATAATCCAAAATTTGCAGAAAGAGTCAAATATCGAGCTGCGCGTGGATTGATTTTTAGGGCTGGAGAACCATAGCCGTCAAATATAGCCCGACGCACATATATGTGCGGGAACGCCCTCAAAGAAAATTATCCAGTAGAAAAATTATTTTTCTACTAAATAATTTTTGACGTTGATGAATATAGCAGGTCGAGCGAACGATCTGCTTTTTCTATGGAATGCTCGGTCCCTTGCTCGCTCATTTTCGAAATAGTAAATTCTTATTCAGTTCTATTATCAACTGCGAGGTAAAGAAAATGACGGATGTGATGGCTGAACGCGAAAACGCTTTTGCCGAAGGCAAGGAAGAAGGCCGTGCCGTTGGTTATGCCGAAGGGGCTTCTGCCGAGCGTACAAAAGCGGATAAGGAAAAACGCGAAATGGCGAAAAGTCTCAAGGAACAGAATGTCGATGTTTCTATAATCGCTAAATCGACAGGTTTTTCTGAAGAGGAAATTCGCAGCTTGTAACTGAAATTCAGTTTTTAAGAATGTAAAAAAGCAGGCCGTGCGAACGACCTGCTGTTTATATTCTAAATACACGGAACCATGTAAATTGGCAAGCAAGTCACGCCATCTAATTGTTGGTAGTCCTTCGTGTAAATGATATATTTTTGAGGAAGCTTTAGCCTGTATTTTTCGGTGAAAGCATCAAGGGATTTGTGCTGGCGATAGCTTGAAGATTTGACCTCAATGGGGCAAATCTTGTTTTGGCGAACTAGCAGAAAATCCATCTCATATTTTCTTTCTTTGCCTGATTCCTTATCTAATGCGGTAAATTCGTGAAAATAAAGGTCGTCGCCTTTGGCTCTGAGCATTTGGGCTACGATGTTTTCAAAAATCATTCCCTGATTGATTCCTAGCTTGCCTGCGATTAGTGATTCGTAGAGTTCCTCCGAGTTCTGCATCTTGATTATCTGCGTGACTAGAAGTCCTGTATCGCCCATGTACAGCTTAAATCGCTCGCTCTTTCTATAAAGTTCCATCGCAACATCAGGAACAGTTACGTTGGTGCATATATTGCCAATCATCGATTCTCTGATGAAGTTGAATGCGCTGATGTAATTTTTGTATCGGGCGTTCTTGTCAATGGCTGACATCTTGAAAATTGGGTTCTTGCGATTCAATTGTTCTGGCAAATATTTGAACACAATCGATGCTTTCTCGTTGTTTTCAGAGTCGTGTTTTTCTAGGTCTTCTTCGTATAGAGCAAGGATGTTTCGCTTGATAAAATCAATTTGCGCATATGTTTCGCCAGCAACAAACGATGCTACGGCTTGGGGCATGCCGCCTACGGCCATGTATGTTCGAAATGACTTCATTATCTCGTGGTGAGCGCGTCCACCGACGCCGTTCCCTGCATTGAATGCCTCGCGAACAACATCCATCGTCACCTCGTCACCGGTTGCCCACAGGAATTCCTCAAAGTCCATCGGGTACATTTTCAAACGATATTCTTCGGAAGGAATCAGAATGTCCTTTGTGTTCTTTTTGATGGAAATAAGGGAGCCGGTTTCGATGTAATCGTATCGACCGTCTTGAACTAGGTACTTGATTGCCTGTCGTGCCAATGGAAAGAGCTGGATTTCGTCAAAGATGATGACCATTCGTCCATTCTTGGGCTTCTTTTTGGTGAATAGGAACAGATTCCTGAAGAAAGTTGTCAGGTCGTCAAGTCCTTCTTGAAACAATTCTCTGATGTTTGGACCGACTTTTGCAAAATCTACGACGAGGTTGTCGTCGTATTCGTTCTTGGCGAATTCGAGTGCTACTGTGCTTTTTCCAATGCGGCGGGCTCCTTCTATGAAAAGAGCTGTTTTTCCCTTGGAAACGGCTTTCCACTGTAGCATTTCCCTATAGATCTTACGCTTGAACATATGGCTTCCTCCTTCTTAAATATATTAATTTTTCCCGAAATGGTAAAATCTTTTTTATATATTTTTCTCGAAATTGAGAAATGTTTTTGGTCTGTTTTTCACGAAAATGCAAAATCTTTTTATTTATTTTTTCCCGAAAACGCAAAATGTTTGAATCTTGCCTCGTAAATCGAATAGTTTTGCCTGATCTACTAAATAATTTTTGATGTTTCGTGAATAAAAAAAAGGACAGGTTGAAGTAACCTGTCCTTTGTGCGTGTGTATACAGCTATTTTTACAGCTTTTGTCCGGGATTCCAGTAATCGGTGGGTTGCTCGACGCCGCATTCTTTTGCGATGTAGACGGGTTCGAGGCCTTTCTTCTTTTGGTCGGTGTAGTTTTTGAGGGCCTTGATGGCAATTGGCGAGAGTATCAAGATGACGGGAATGTTCACGAGGACCATGAGGCCTTGGCAAAGGTCGGCGCTGTCCCAGGCGAACGATGCGCTGGATGTGGCGCCTAAGAAGACGATGGCGGTCGCGATGGTCTTGAATACGTTGCGGATTTTCTTGGTGGGGCGTCTGTTCAAGATGAAACGGAGGCAGCCTTCGGTGTAGTAGTAGTTACCGATGAGCGTGGTGTAGCCAAAGAGGCACATGGAGAATGTGATGAAGATGGCGCCGTTGCTGCCGAGAACGGAGGCGAGAGACTTTTGTACGTAAATGATTCCCGAAATGTCCTTGCTGGGTTCGATGTTGGTCGAGAGGCACATGAGGGCTGTGGCGGAGCAGATGAGGAGCGTGTCGATGAATACGGAGAGCGATTGCACGAGGCCTTGCTTGACGGGGTGCGAGACGCTTGCGCTTGCACTCGCGTTCGGGGCGGAACCCATACCAGCTTCGTTGGAGTAGAGGCCGCGCTTGATGCCGTACATGATGCAGCTTCCGGCGAAGCCGCCGAATCCTGCGTCAAACGAGAATGCATTCTTGAAAATCGTGCCGAACATGGCAGGAACATTCGAGATGTTGTAGATGATAATGCCGAAGGCGACGATGACGTAGATAGTTCCCATGAAGGGGACAAGGTAACTTGTGATGGTGGAAATTTTCTTGGCGCCTTCCCAGATGCAAAGAGCGAAGAGGGCGGCTAAAATGAATCCGACGATGAACGGTGTGGATGCCTGATCGTAGAATTTGTATCCGGTGAGGGAGTCCTGAATGTTGTACGAAGCGAGCAGGTTGTAGCCCACGATGTAGGTGAGGAGCACAAAGCCCGAGAAGAGAACGCCTAGCCAGCGTTTGCCGAGTGCAGTATGGATGTAATAGGACGGTCCGCCGTAGGAGTGCCCTGATACGTCATCATGGCGTTTGTAAATCTGGGCGAGTGTGGATTCTACGAATGCGGAGGCTGCGCCGAGGATGGCGATGACCCACATCCAGAAAATGGCGCCGGGGCCGCCGAGGCAAATGGCCGAAGATACGCCGACGATGTTTCCGGTGCCGACGCGGGAGGCTGTCGAGACCATCAATGCCGCAAATGACGAAATTCCGTGCTTGTGCAATGGCTTTTCGCGAGTAACGCGGAATGTTTCAATCAGGTAGCGGACTTGCGGAAATCCCAAGCGAACGGAAAGAAATACCCCGGCTACAATCAAAAATAGCGGGACTATGTAGAAATCATACAAGGCGGTGTTAAGCGCCGAAACAATGGGATGTAAGGGGTTTGACATAGAAATCTCCTATTGGATAAATAGTAGAAAAATTTTTAAATTTCCCTGCCATGCAACCGTTAAGTAAACGCACCGAAACTTTTACCGATTCCGTTATCCGCCGAATGACCCGTATTGCCAATGCTTGCGGGGCTATTAACCTGTCGCAGGGATTTCCTGATTTTGACCCGCCTGAGGCGCTCACGAAGCGTCTTTCGGAAGTGGCTTTGACGGGGCCGCACCAGTATGCGATTACTTTTGGCGCGCAGAATTTCCGCGAGGCGCTGAGCGATAAGCAGTTCCATTTTAGCGGGCTGCGTTACGATCCGCAAAAAGAGATTGTGATTACTTGCGGCAGTACCGAAGCGATGATGGCTTCGATGATGTCGGTCTGCAATCCGAGCGATAAGGTGGTTTTGTTCTCGCCGTTTTACGAGAACTATTCCGCCGATACGATTTTGTGCGGGGCGACTCCGGTTTATGTGCCGCTTTCGCCGGTGGACTTGAGCTTTGATGCGAACGTGCTTGAAAGTGCGATGGCGCAACCTGGCGTGAAGGCGCTGGTGCTTTGCAATCCGGCGAACCCGAGCGGTAAAGTCTTTACGCACGAAGAACTTTCGATTATTGCATCGCTTGCGGTCAAGTACGACTTGTATGTGATTACGGACGAAGTTTATGAGCATATCGTTTATGCTCCGCATCGCCATACTTACATCGCGACACTCCCGGGAATGTTCGAACGTACGATTGAATGTAGCAGCTTGAGCAAGACTTACTCGATTACGGGCTGGCGTTTGGGCTATGTGCTTGCAGCGGAACCGGTTATGGAACGCATCAAGAAGGTGCATGACTTTTTGACGGTGGGTGCTGCGGCTCCGTTGATGGAAGCGGCTGTGACGGCGCTCCGTTTTGACGACTCGTATTATACGGGTTTGCAGGCGCATTACACGCACATGAAGGATGTGTTTACGAACGGACTCCGCAATCTCGGGTTGCGTTTTACCGAACCGCAAGGGGCTTACTTTGTACTCGTTGATATTAGCGAGTTCGGGTATGAAGGAAATGAACAATTCTGCATCGATATGGCGCAGAAGGTGGGTGTCGCGGCTGTTCCAGGCTCGAGCTTCTTCCGCGAGCCGGTGGACCATCTTGTTCGTTTGCATTTCGCAAAGAAAGATGAAACGCTTTACGAAGCACTCAATCGCTTGGAAAATTTGAAAAAGTTGAAACGATAGCTTGTGTGAATTAATTTGTAATTAAAAGGTGTGGCGGAATGCTGCTCCTTTTTTAGTTATAAAAAAATTGTATCATCAGTAATGAAATAATAGTATTGGACAAAAGCCTCCGCAGAATCTAATATTGTGCCAACAAAAAACAACTTAACAACGGAGGAATCAATGAATATCTTTAAAAACCGTACGAAACTTTCGACTATTATTTTAGCTTCTATCCTTTCACTTTCTGCATGTTCTGATGACGATTCAAATTCTGTCGCTCCTTCAACCTCTGAAGATCATGAAAACCATTCTACGGAAGAACACTCCGGTTCTGGCGAAACGCATTCCGGTGCTGCCGATGAACATTCTGGTCATGCTACGGAATCTGGTGACCACAAATCTGCATCAAGTGGCTTGACACTTGGCGATGAAAATATTAAAGATGGCATCATCTTTTTGCAAGATACGACGATTGAAGGCGTCTTGACGGTGAATACGTCAACGCCGGGCGCAACGGTGCTTAAAAATGTCAAGGTCACGGGAAATCTGTTGATTAAGCGCTCTGGCCGCGTCGATTTCTCGGGTAGTGCCGATGTGGTTCATGTGGGTAGCAGCAATACGGATGTCTACGCTTTTGAAGACAACGCAAATGTGAATGGCCATCATTTTATGGGCAAGAACAATACCTTTACGATCAAGAGATTTTCGGATTATCAGGAAGTGGATTGGACCGAAAAGGCTGTGCATTTGTCTACAGAAATCCACTTGGCTTATACGGTCACGGGTGACGAAAAGGGCACTCCTGTCATTTTGATCCACGGCCTTACGG
This sequence comes from Fibrobacter sp. UWB7, assembly GCF_900142945.1. Taxonomy (NCBI): domain Bacteria; kingdom Pseudomonadati; phylum Fibrobacterota; class Fibrobacteria; order Fibrobacterales; family Fibrobacteraceae; genus Fibrobacter; species Fibrobacter sp. UWB7. Next base: position 970,429 of record NZ_FRCO01000002.1, on the reverse strand, counting down.
ATGGTCGCGTTTCTTGGTCGCAGGTGGCTCCACAGCTTGCCAAGAAGGGCTATCGTGTATATGTTCCTGAATTGCGAGGCAACGGAAAGACGGACAAGCCAATTGAAGAATCGGCGTATTCAATCAAGGAATTGGCAAAGGATATCGCAGCTTTTATCGATAAGCTTGAATTGAACAAACCGCATATTGTTGGACATTCTTTTGGTTCATTTGTGGCGCAGGAATTGTCTATTTCGTATGCGGATAAAATCGGTTCCATCACATTGATTGGCTCGGCGGCCTCTGTGGATAAGAAAAATGCTACGATTGATTGGCTCTTGAACGGAACGGATGATAAATTATTCGATGGCGTTTATGCTTATGATTCAACGCAAAAGCTTCCTGATACATTCTATGAAAAGTGGGGCAATAGCACGAATCCGGATAAGGATTTCCAGACCGCACACTTGGAACATTTGCATCAAGTCCCTTATTATGCTTGGAAATTCCTTGTCAAAAACTTTGTAGCTGTTGACAATGCAAAGCGCCTTTCTTCGATTTCTTCGAATGTGCAAATTATTTGGGGCTCAAAAGACGCTATATTCGATAAAAAGTCGCAGGAAGCGTTGCAGGATGGCCTTTCTAAGGCAAAGAAAGTCGTGTTCCGTGAAGTCAAAGATGCGGACCATAATACACATTGGGGTTCCAAAGCCGCTGTAGAAACGGTAACGGACTATATCGACAACTTTATCAAGGGCGACAAGTAATTATTAATTATGGGGAGGAGTATCTGTAAAAAGATACTCCTTTGTGTTATGAATAAAATAATTTTATCATGCGTTTTATTGTTTGCGGGTGTCGCTTTTTCTGAAATTCGCCCGAAGTTGGACCTTTCTGGGATGGTGATGGTCCACGCTTATGCCGATTGGAATACGGATGAGCCTAAGGTTACGCACCGTTTTGAATCCATGCTAGATTTGGACTTTGGCCTTCGTTTTAACGATCGCTGGTCTGCATGGCTTGAACTCGAAGCGATGGGGATGGCGATGAACGGAATGGAGGATATGGAAGGGATGGACATGGGCGATGAATCGTCTATGGATCCCGTAAATCCTGCTGTTGTCTTTAATGGCGCGTATATTCAATACACTCGTTCGGAACGCACTTTCTTTCGCGTTGGTGACTTGAAATTTTTTGAAGGTATTTTCAAGAATTATTATGATTTCGGGGATCCGCGCGATGACGCTGCAGGCATTTCGCAAAAGACGATTCGCGGTTTAGAATTCCAGTGGAACGGATTGCAATTTGATATAGGTTTTGGCACTGCGGGCAATGACCAAAGTTGCCATTACCATTTCATGTTTGGCGAGTACATGGGAATGGATTGTCTGGAAGGTTATACGTATGAAGTTCATGCGGCGTACGACTTAGAAATTGCAAATCAAGTTTTCCGTCCTTATTTTGATTACAAAAGCTATCAGCGTAAAGACTACAATGAACTTTATGCAGGCTTGGATGTATCGCTATCTTTGGGAAACTTTGCTTTCCACGGGTTGTACGGATTTCATTCGGTATTCCTCGCGAGTGACGATGCTGTCTCGAACCACGTCTTGCTTGTAGAACCGTCATTTGATATTTCGAGATTTTGCATAGTGGGCTCTTTGTTCTATGCGTTCATCGATGACCCTGTTCGTACAAGTCTAGAAATCACGACGCGTCCGGAATACTTTTTTGCTTTCATTGAACCGAGTGTTGCCGTGAACGAGTTCTGGACTATCGGGCTTCCGCTGGAATTGCATACAAATACATTAGATAAAAAGGACGACTTAGGCTCTGTACGCATGGGTGGGCGATTCTACTTCAATGTGCCTGATTTCAAAATTGATATTATTTCGATGGTGCTTGTCGATATCCCGTATGGCGATGATTGGCCGTCCGAAGGGAATAAGAATGATCCTTCCTTTATTTTTGGTGTAGAAGCGATGTTTGACTTCTAGGAGCTCATATGAAAAAGATTGTATTACTTTGTATTTTGCTGAGTTCCCTTGCGATGGCTCGTTTTGATTGCTGTGCTCGCAAACGCGCAACTGTCAAAAAAGAGGAAACGTCATTGACGTTTTCTGTGGGTGTAGTTCGCGCAGAAGATGAGTCCCTGCTGAAGAAGGCTTCATCTTCGCTTGCCAAGGAATCTATCACGTTACAGATAAAAAAGTGGGATACTCAGGAGCATGCCAACGAGGCGCTTGCCAAAGGCTTTGTCGATGGCCTGTATATCGATAGCCTTTGGTTTAACTCGGATTCAGATAAGAAAGAAGTTCTCTTGAGGCTGAAAAAAGAAATAGGAAAGTAAAATCGGCTGTCGCGCGGTCTTTGATTTTTTCTATCTTTGCCAAGCTATGGTTGATGCTATTTTAAATAGGTTTTATAAACCTTCGAAATTCAAGAAGAACGGGGACGTGAAGGATGTGCTCGTGGTGGCACTCCCGATGCTTCTGTCGATGTCATTTGATACGTTTATGACGTTTATCGACCGCCTGTTCCTCTCGAAGCTTGGCCCCGCCGAAATGAATGCGGCGCTTGGGGCGGGCGCGGTGCAACTTGCGCTCACGATGTTTTTTACGGGCGCGATTAGCTATACGACGGCGATGGTGGCACAGCGCCTGGGCGGCAAAAAGCGTTGGGATTGTGCCCGCGTGTTCATGCAGTCGGTGTACCTGTCGCTGATTTCAGTGCCGCTTTTGTACCTCACGATTCCGCTGGGGCATTTTGCGTTTGGACTGGAACATTTGCCGGCGGACCAGCTTGAATACCAGAAGACGTATTTCAACATCTTGATGTTCGGTGGCGTAATCAACTTGTTGCGTAATGCCGCTCCGTGTTTCTTTAGCGGTATTGGCGAAACCAAGGTCGTGATGAAGGCTGCTTTCGTTGGCATGATTGTGAACGTGGCCTGCAACTTTGTATTGATTTATGGCTACGGTCCGATTCCCGCGATGGGCGTTGCGGGTGCTGCTTATGGCACGCTTATTGGCAATGTGGTTTCTACGGTGATTCTGTTTGCGAAGTTCTTTAGCAATAGTTGCCATCGTCGGTTCCGTACGCGTTTTGCGTTTGCGTTTAGCTGGCCGTTGACTCGTGAACTTTTGCAAAAGGGCATTCCGTCTGGCGTCGAGATGTTCTTGAACATGGCGGCGTTTCAGTCGTTGATTTTGATGTTCCATGCGCTTGGGCCTGAGGCGGCGACCGCGTCTTCGATCATGTTCAACTGGGACTTGGTGGCGTATGTGCCGCTGATGGGATTGGAAGTTGCTTCGACGAGTCTGGTGGGGCGCTATGTGGGCGCCAAGAATGCCGCTGCGGCAACGCGTTCAACTTACTCCGGGCTTAAGCTTGGCTGGGGCTATTCTTTGGTTTTGGGTATTTTCTTTATCTTCTTGCCGGGTGTGCTGACGGATATCTTTAAGCCGGATGTCGCTGGGGCTACGGATAGTGCGCTTGCGATTTTTAATGCGGCTCGCCCAATGAGCATGTTTATGCTTCGGATTGCGACGTTCTACATCTTTGTTGAAGTCTTGCTCGTGATTTATGCGGGTGCGCTTCGCGGTGCGGGCGATACGGTCTGGGTGATGTTCGCATGCGGTATCATGAACTGGTTCGTGGCGATTGCCTTGTACATCGTGGCTTACGTCTTCCATCTGCCGGCCCATTACGCTTGGATTGTCGTGGTTGCCGTTTATAGCACGGCTCCGCTGATTTTCTGGCGTCGCTGGAAGAGCGGAAAATGGCGCAGACACGTGATGAACGCTAAGTAAAGCTCAAAAATCGTAGATTCGGGGCTTTTTTACAACTTTTAACTAGGCTTATCGAAGTGCTGTAGGTATATTTATAAGACCTGCGGCATTTTTGTTTTTGGTGTGGGCTATTTTTGCAGAGGTCGTGGGTGAGGATTGGAATTGGATATGAAGAAAAATCACGTCATTGTGGGCTTCGTTGCGCTCGCCTCTATCGCTTTTGCTGCCCCGCCGTCTAACTTTAGCGGCTGGGATCTCGTTTTTGAAGATAACTTTGACGGCACTTCGCTTGACACGAAAAAGTGGAATTCGACGTACAACTGGGGCCCGACGCATAACCATCGCGCCTACTGCGCCAAAGAAAACGTGATTGTCTCCGATGGAACGCTCAAGCTCAAGGGAGAAAAGAAAACGCATCCTGATGCCAAAGGACGAAAGGCCAAATTCAACAACAAGGAAATCCCGGTCGATTACACTTCGGGTGCAATTGACACCAAAGGCCATTTCGAAGTCAAGTACGGATATATTGAAGGCCGATTCAAGGCGCCCTCACAAAAGGGAACTTGGCCTGCGTTTTGGACGTTGCAGGATGGCTGGCCTCCAGAAATTGACATCTTGGAAATCCCAGCATCACGCAAGCAACACCATTACTATTTGCATTACACCGACCCGAGCTGGTACAACAGCCATGGTTCGGCATGGGACCACGAAGCCTCTTTTGGCGGCCATAAGGACGACAATGTGGACCGCTCGGCGGATTTCCACACGTATGCGGTGGAATGGGACGAGTCAACGCTTAGCTTTTATTTTGACGACAAAAAGTTTGCAAGTTACAACCGCCCGACTGAAATCAAGCAGCTTTCGGCGCAGTACATTATCGTGAATTTGGCGATTGGCGGCTGGGCGGGCGATGATATTGAAATCACGTCGGACAAGCCTGCGTATTTCGAAGCAGACTGGGTGCGTGTATGGCAGGCGAAACCAGCGAAGCCCGATACCGTGCGCATTATGTCGATGAATTTTGGTACATGCATGACGCGAACTGCCGAGGACAAGCTTGCGCTTGGCGATTGCAGCAGCGATAATGCGATTGCGATGATAACTCCGCTTTCTTCGACGACTTACCGCATCAATTTTGGCGATATCTCGCTAGATACGCCGAATGAGTCAACTGATGCGGGTGTGACGATGGGGCTATACAAGTGGAACGGCGGCGGGCATCAAAAGGTGGTCATGGAAAAGCAATCCGGCTATGAGGGCTCCGTGGTGCGCATGAAAATGCAACACAGCAATATGTATCTGCGTGCAACGACGGATGGCGAACGCGTGGTGCAAAGTTGGGCTGATGACTGGGAATGGAATCAGATGTGGCGCTTGCTCAAGTCTGATGATGAAATCCCGACGAAGGACCCGTCTGTTGGAATCCACGAGACTGCGCGGACGATTGCCCCTGCTTATGGCGCAAAGGTTTTCCGTAAGAATGGGATGCTTTACGTGCTGTTCGGCGACGGGCTGCGGGGCGATAATTCCCGCGAATCCCGCACCTACGATTTCAAGGGCCGTAAGCTGAAATAAGCGTTATTGTCATGCCCGCCTCCGAGCGGGCACCTCCCTTTCATAAGGAGTCTTATTCTTTTCTCTTATACCCGCTGAGCCCGAGTAAAATCAGGGCCGGCGTGTAGAAATACCATACGAAGTTGTTGGCGACGGTTGCCACGATTTCTTGAACGCTGTGGTCATCGCCGGTTGCAAGCGAAATGCCTACGCATGCATCGCAGCAGAAGAATAGAATCATGCCGCGTTTGATGTTGCGTGCGTTTTTAGCGGGGAAATATCCTTTGCTAGGAACCTTGCAGGCGACAACGAGTGAGCAAATGAGGAATGCGGCGTAGGTTGCGATAATCGGGACGGTCGGTCCTTCGAAAATGCGGAACAGATGAAGCGCATTCGTGATGAACATGACCGTAAACGGAATAATCAAAATCCACGGAGAGCTCTTGTCTGTATCGCTTGTGCGCGTGTGACGGTAAATGAAAAGTGCCTGCACGACCATAAAGAAGCAAATGCCGAGCAACGTGTAATCGCTGCGGTGCTCCAGAACGTGTGCATAATTGTGCATGATTTTCAAGCAGAAATCCGCGCACAAAGCCATAGCGAAACCCGCCTGCAAAAAGTTGCGGTCGCGCTTGCACAGGCAATTTTCGCCAATGAAAAATACGACAATCGTCATGATGGCGGTAACAGCGAACTTAGCGATGTTCTGGTAGTTACTGCTCTCGACGAGGCACTGTTCGACGGCACCGCAGTTGTAAAATACAAGCCAGTCTCTCACGAAGAATGTAATCATGAGAATCCCGACGATAATAATAAGCGAAGTTATGAGTGTTTTCTTGTTCATAACGTATAATATAAGTAATGAAAATACATTCAATCGTTAGTTGTAAAATAAAACAATGGAAATATTTGCCCTAATTGCTTGTTTGTCTGTTTTGTGTATAAATTTTAATTAGATGGGGTCCGTGTGTTAGGACCGATGTTGATTGGAGTGTATATGAAAAAATGGCCTATAGCGGTTTGCTTTACCGCTATTGTTTCTGCGTTCGCTCAGTGGGGCGGCGGTGGATTCGGAGGTGGTGGATTTGGCGGTCCGCAATCTGGCAACAGTAAGATGGAGTACTCTGAAAAGTTTGCCGATGTAAATTACGCGGGCGATGGCAAAGTCTACCATACGCTGGATATTTACTTGCCCAAGGAGAGCATGGATTCTTATCCGGTTGTAATCCATACATACGGTAGTGCCTGGAGCCAGAACAATTCCAAGGGTTCTGCGGATTTAAATACAATCTGTGCGGCGCTTCTTAAGGCTGGCTATGCTGTGGTTACTCCGAATCACCGTTCCGCGAGCGATGCAATTTATCCGGCGCAACTTCATGACCTCAAAGCTGTTGTGCGTTTTATGCGTGGCAACGCTTCAAAGTATAAAATCGATACGAATTTTATTGCCATGTCAGGGTTCTCGTCGGGTGGTCACCTTTCTAGTTTGGTCGCAACAACCTGTGGCTTGAAAGAAGGCAAGTCTGGGTTTGTGACTGTAGATTTAGTGGGCTCGCTCGGTGAATTTACTTCGTTCAGTAGCTGTATTGATGCGGCAACGCTGTGGTCTCCGCCAACAGATATTTATACAATGAATCCGATTAATAATTTCATGGGTTCGGGAACATACGAGGGTGCTTTTATCGGTGCGGAACGTGAGGGGAATAAAGACAAGTGGATGGTGGCAAGTTCACCGTATTACGCAAGTGACGATGATCCGCCTATAATCCTTTTTCACGGGACCTCCGACCAAATTGTGAATAAAGAACAAAGCCAAGAACTTTACGATTCCCTCAAGGCGCATAATGTCGTGGCGGAACTTGTTTCTGTGCAGGGCGGTTCCCATGGAGGAAATGAAATGTATGTCGAGGCGAATCTCGATAAAATGGTCAAGTTCTTTAATGATGCTCGCGAGGCTAAAGTCGCAAAAACTCTAGATGTTCCGGATTCGTTGAATAGAGATTCGGATGTTGTTGCCTTACCGTATTTTCCAAAATCGTATGGAGTAGAAATTTGCGGAAATCGTTTGCTTGTTCGCGGAGGTATGGACTCGTTCCGCTATACAATTATGTCCGTGAATGGATCTCACAAAGTTCATGGATATTCCCGCAAGGATCTTGACTTGTCTTCGTTGCCGCCTGGCGTTTACGGAATTGTTGTGAAATCGCCTGCGGGTTCAACAGATGTTGTAAGGTTTGTTAAAAATTAAATAGTTTATCCTAATTCGACTTCATCAAAACGATATTTTTGTTTGACGTCCGGATATTTTTCGTGATCGACTTCGCTTAAGAACATGGATTTCTCGCGAAGCCAAACTGTATTATCGCCGTAAAGTGCGCGGTAGATGACGTATTCTTCGTCTGTTTCGGAATGTTTCGCTACTCCTTCAACAATGTAGTAGCGATTTTTGAAGTGCTTGTAAATGCAGTGAATTTTAAGTTCTCTTTTTTCCATAAATTTTTTTCTGAATATTAAAGAATGAAATTTTTCAATTTTTTGTAACTTATTACAATTCGTGAAACCTCTTTTACATCGTACGTAATGCTTTGAATTGCAAAAAAATATTTGTTTTGCAATTTACCTTATTTCGTGGGAATTCGCAAGAGCTTTTGTTATATTATGACACGTAAAGACGCGAGTATTTTTGCTTCGGGAGGCGTAAGATGATTTCTTTGAATGACTATCTGTTTTCTGGAAACACTGTGTTGAAAATTTTGCACCAATATTCAAATGACCTCAGAAACAGTGCTAAGGAAACGCATAATAGCATTGATCTTGCGCATTCGAATTTTCTGATACAGATAATAGAGCTTTTGGAGCATAACGACTTCTTGACCTCTCAGTCTCAAAGAATCAAAGAGTTCTACAAGTACATGACGAGGGAATATCCCTTCTTGGCATTTACGTTCAAAGGGCGTATCAAATCTCTGATTCGCGCCGAAGAAAAATTCAATGGCTATATCCTTGAATTTGTTTATAACTATTACAAGAAAAATGGAGTATTCCCGTCTGAAGCCGAAATTAAAAGCACGCTGAATTTTCGCGACTTGATTGCTTATCGAATCGTTATTTCGATGCCTGCTTGCCACATCAAGAAGGGCGAAGATCGCACTGAAGTCGAACGGAAATATCTTTATGAAATTGCGAATGTGATGCCGGAATTTTTGGAGGAACGAGGTTTTACTCCAGAAATTTCAAGACACAAGGATGGCGGCCATTGCGACTTGCTGAAAGATGCTGTTCAGCCGTATTACCATGACTCGGTGGTGACTCCGCGAAGCTCCGGTTATCAATCGTTGCATATAACGATGTATGACAATCTTGCCCGTTGCTATACTGAAGTCCAACTTAGAACAAAGGATATGGACGACTTTGCCGAAATCGGTGATGCAAACCACTTCGGTTATGAAAAAACACAAGAAACGCGTCGTTCCAAGCACGATCAAATTCCGAGTGGTGAGTGCGTTTACTTTGACGATGCTTATGAGCGCCTGACAAAATTGCAGGAACTTGAGCTTTCAAAGCTGGACGTGAACATGTTCAAGGCCATCAACAATCACTTGATCAACGATGGCTGCGGACTGTTTAGAGGTCGCCAAATCTTGCCGTTCGAACACCTGTCGAGATTCCAGAACGACTTGATTGATTAGCGTTCTGGTATGATAGGCTTTCGTTAGTTGTTGCTATAGATAAATTCTACTTCACTGTTATTTTTTGCATTTGCGTTCCGCTTGCAGTTTCTATGCGCACAATGAAATTGCCTCTGCCGAGTACTTCGCTTGCAATGCGGATGTTTCCGCGGGCGATGGCGTGCATTCGCAGTACGCTTTGCCCGAGACTGTTGAACACGCTTATGCTGCGCACGTTGCCCGAGCCGTTATTGATGAACCAGTTGCCGTTTTCATGGTGCAGCAGGTTCCCTGTGAGTGCGCTTCTCGTGGGGGCTATGGCGTCGATTTGTTTTGGCGTAGTCGTAGTGAGTAGCACCGCGGTGATGGATTTTGCAGGGAGCGTCATCTTGAATCTGTTTATGCTGTAGCCCGTCGCAGTGGTTGTTTCGCCTTGCGTTTTTGCTTCTACTGCGTTCTCTTTCAAGGCGTTGCTTGTGTGCGAAACGAACGTTTCGCCCTTGAGATTCTGCAAGGTGAGCGTTTTAACCGTTCCGTCGGAGGCAAAGTTCGCCAAATTGAGGTTCACATTCTGGGCGTCCTTTTCGGTGCGGTTTACAAAAATCACTGTGAGCGAATCGCCCTTGTTACTGATAGAACTGTAGGCGGACACCAGCGAGTCATTGCTGGAGGTGGACTGCACGCGGTTCGGATGGCCGTAGCGGCTGAACAGGTGCACCGTTTCGTACATGCCGTCGCCCCATGTCCACGGGGTGAAAATCTCGACACCGTTGTCCTGCATGGTTCCGAGGAAAGACGCATAGATGAGCGCTGTCACCATAGGATCAGAATCGTTCAGGTCGGTTTCGGTAATGCCGAGCGTGATGCCGTGATCCTTGCCGAAATATTTTTCGAGCCAGTCGTTGATACGCTTGAAGATGTATTCCTTTTGGTTGTCGTTGTCCCAGCCGCCGTTCACCATCTTGATCCCGTTTGCTCCGGGATAGTTATAGGTGGTGTCGAATAGAACTCGATGCCAGTTCACGCGCGATTCGTAATCTTTTTCACTCGGATACCAGTGAATGTCGAAAACATCGAGAAGACGTGTGCCAGAGGACTTTTGCGCCTCGGCAACTTTCATGATGAAGTATTCTAGCCAGCAGTAATCGCGATCGGGACCTTTGGGTCTATCCTGTTTGTTGTACGAGGACACGGAGCACCAGAACCATTCGTTTGCGACCACCGGGCCGGTGAGCTTGATGTCGCCCCAGGCGGCGCGGGCCTTCTTGGCTACGTCGATGTAACGCTCAACGAGAAAGTCTCCCGTGACAGGCAAATCCAGGTCGGAATGTGTACCGCGCCAAATTTCCATCTCGTTGTCCATGCTCCAATACTTGAAACGGCTCATATCAAACTTGAGTTCGTCTTTCCAATGCGGGATAATCGCTACCGTAGAATCGGCCGGCCATTCCATGTTGTAAAGCGATGGGTCGCCCGCTTTGATGAGCGTCTTGCCGTCTTCTGAGACTTCGCCGCCGCCCGCAAGGTCGAACGTTTGCGTTGCGTACGTGCCGTGTTCTTGTTTCCAGTTCCAGTCGGGAAAGTTGTAGTCAGTGCTGCTAGCTGCATAGCCTGTGAGCTGGAAAGCATACATAGCGTCGACTCCCGGCATCTTGTCAAGCACCTTTTGTGCGGTAATCGCCCAATCGTGCGAGTACACGTTGTTATACCAGTCAGGGTGAACTGTCATTTTGTGACGCCAATTGTAGCGCGTGGCATTGTTGCCGTTGTTCGCTCGCAACATGTGGATGCCCGCATCGAGCATCTGGTTGATGAAGGCAGACTCTTCTTCGGTCACCTCAGCGTCGCCATCGCTGATTTTGTCGATGTTTCGCCCGTAAAGGTACGGCGAAATTTTCTTGATGCCCGCATCTGCATCGACGGTAACATCGATGGCCAATGTGGGGGAGACAGCAAATAGCGTGCCGAATGCAGCCACTGTGAAAAAATTTGAATATCCCATAAACAACGCCTTTTAAATGGTCCCTGCGGAACGGTTTTCCTGTAAATATATACTCAAAATATAGTTTGGCAAAAATTAAATAAACGCCTGTGGACATTTGTGACTACAGGCGCATTTTTAGGGATGGGCGTTTTTTTTTACGGAGATTCCGCCTTTTTAGGACTTTTGCGCCATTCCCGGATTTGTTGGATGCCGTCAGTGGACCAGAGCGCCCAGGCAATCAGCACCGGCTGGAAGAACAGGCGGATAAAACGAGCCTGGTCAGTGTCAAGTCCGAATGCGTTGATGCCGTTCACGTACTGGCTGATGTTGCCCGGGAAAATAGCAACGTAGAACAGCGCGAGCAGTACGCCAACCGTACCCTTGTGCTTGTACAAGAATATCATGCTGAGGCCGAGCAAAATCTCGACGGCGCCCGAGGCCAATACCACGAAATCCAGGAATCCCGGATTCTGCGGAAACCACGACGGAACCTGCGCCAGGAATTCCTGCCTAGCGATGGTCAAGTGACTGATACCTGCATAGGTCATAAATAACCCTAGCAGCCCCCTACAAAACATTTTTAAGTATTTCATACTTTTAATATAGGATAAAAAGGGTGGAAAAGTCAAAAATCTTTTTGCCGCGAAGGAATGCTTAAAAAGCTAATGTTAAATTGAAATTTTGATTTCAAACAGTTGGTTCGCAAACCCGACCGTTGGTTCGAAATCAGCAATCTTCTTGAACCCGTATTTTTCGTATAGGCCGTGGTGCTCGCTTTTGAGATAAACTTTTTTGTAGCCGAGCCTTTGGGCGTAATCAAGCGCCGCGTCAATTAAGCTTTTGGATAGCCGCTCTCCCCGGAATTCTTCGCCAACGTAAACGAGATTTATAAAAGGGCTGCAACTGAATTTCGCAGGAATGTTCCCGTTCTCCTCGAGAACGCAAAAGCCGACAACATCTTCACCGTGTACAGCAACGAAAACTTTTTCCCAGTCTAGGAAATCGTTCTTTGACATTCGCTCGGCTAAACGACGCCCCGGCTGCCATGGGCAATCTTTCGCGAAAGCGCGGGTCTTTTCCCACCACGGATCATCTTTGTTGATCGCGATTATCATTGCTTGCCTCGGCTTTTAAAGAATCCCTATAGGACTTAACTAAACAAGATAAATCTCTTTTAGGACAATATACCACTTTTTCAAAGGGATAGTTTTACCTCAGCTCATAAAGAGCCCTTATAAGATAAAAGGTCGCCTGAGGCGACCTTTGTAGTTTTCGTGGGGATTATACACGTCTAATTTTTTTCTGTGTTTTTTTACTCTCCTTCATTTTTTTCATATATTCGTCAAATAGGTCGTCTTCAGGATTATGAGCGAAATCATGATTTAAATACTTATCCATTAGAATATATTTCTCTTCGCGAGGTTTATTCATCAAAATTCTATCAAACTCATCATCTCGTTCGTAATCAAATAACGTTCCACTTTTCATTTGTGCCGACATAATGTCTGCGTTTGTTTTCCAACCATGAGAATGCATCAATACAAATATCAGCCAAAAGAAAATAGGCGGAACAAAAGACAAAATACAAATCTTTGAACATGGATCAAAAATAAGAATGTACGTTACTGCAAAAAAGGCAAATGCCAATATATATAAGATGCATCTTTTCATATCAAATCACTCATTCTCAACGGTGATGTCCCCAATATCAAGTTTTACCTCTGCCCCAAAAGAGCCCCTATAAGACCTGCTTTCTGAATATACCTTTATTTATGCGGGTTCGCAAGCGGTTTGACGCTGAAAAAATCAGAAGAATTGGATGGATTCCTGGGATTTGGGCCATTTTTTTTGGAGCCCTGGTGCTGCCGAAATGACTGTAGATTTCCAGGAATTCCCTGTCGGAGACGCTCAGCAGGCAGACTGTGGAGCGGGGGGCGATTAAATTGGCGATTCGTCGTCGGACGGCATTGTGCCTTTATTGCGCCGTGGATTCCGTAATCCCCGATGCTTCAGGGTGGCCACTGGATGCGGATTTCTTGAAGAAGATGAAACTCTGGTGGTTTGAAACTAGCTGCGTGCCCCTTGGCCGGGAATACACATTTACTTATATTACAATCGTAATTCGATAATCCTCGCGACAGTCGACATAGACCATTTGGTCCGTACGTGCATTCGCGGCGGGGCCCATCAACCTTCTTGACGGTCCTGTTGGATAGCTGGTAGGAACACGACCTACTCGAGTTCACTCGAAAGAGTGGCAAGTAACGCCGGGGAAAGCCCCCGCCAACAGAATTGCAAGATTATCCCATTCCACGCAAATCGTGGAAACTCCATTACAAAACAAAAAAGAACGGGCGTATAGTGCGTCGTTTTTACGGTGTATTCGCACCGTCGTGCAACCATTTTAAAGAGGATGTCAATGTCGAAAAAATCTATCAACATCTTGGACAAGGATTACATTCACTGGGTCAAGGAACTTTCTTCCCGTTATCGCAAGAGCCAGATCAAGGCTGCGGTAAAGGTAAATAGTGAAATGCTGCGCTACTACTGGGAATTGGGGTGCGATATTGTAACCAAGCAGGCTGAAAATAAATATGGGAGCAACTTTTATGGTACGCTTAGTACTGATTTAAAGAAAGCAATCCCTAACGCCGAAGGGCTGTCTCCATCGAATATTCGCTATTCTAAAAGATTTTTCCAACTATATAGTCCTGTCTTGGAAAATCTTCAGCAGGTTGCTGAAAAATCTCAAAGTCCTTTAGAACGACTTGAATCTACATTATTCTCTGTTCCGTGGGGGCACCACATGCTGCTCATCGATAAGTGCTCAGACGCCCCACAAAAGGCCCTGTTTTTTGCCCGCCAGACGATAGAAAATGGCTGGAGCCGTTCGTCCCTTCTGAATGCGCTTTCTACCGATCTTTACGAGCGCCAGGGAAAGGCTTTGACGAATTTTGAACGGACTCTCCCTGCCGAAACAAGCGATTTGGCTCAAGAACTGACGAAAGATCCTTACAATTTCGCGTTTACGGGTATTACGGGTCGCTACAACGAAAAACTGCTGAAAGATAGCCTGCTGAACAACATTACCCGTTTTCTTGTGGAATTGGGCACGGGCTTTGCCTATGTCGGCAGAGAATATGGCATTATGGTGGGCGAAAGGGAGAAGTTCATGGATTTGCTTTTTTACAACCTGAATCTCTCTTGCTATGTCGTTGTCGAGGTGAAAATCGGGCGCTTTGAATTTGCCGATATCGGGCAACTGGGCGGATACATGGTGGCATGCAATCACATCCTTAAAAAGGAAGGGCGCGACAACCCGACAATCGGTCTGCTGATTTGCAAGGAAAAGGACAAGGTGCAGGCACAGTACGCACTGGAATCAAGTACGCAACCTATCAGCATTTCGGAATATGAATTGGAAAAATTCTACCCTGAAAAGGTTGAAGGCACAATGCCCTCTATTGAGGAAATTGAGAAAAGATTGTGCGAAGTGCCGCTGTAAAATCTTACGGGTACTTCGCTCCGGGAATATCCTTCAAAATTTCTTTCCAAAAATCGCGGAATTCCTTTTCGGTGACGGTGCCGCCTGCGGTGAGTAGGCGATAGTGCTCGCCTTGCCAGACGTAATCAAAGGGGGAGGAGTCAAAGCCGTTGCGCTGGTAAAAGTCGCGGCGGCGGTTCCTGCGTTCAAGTTCTTCGGCGTCCTTGGAATCTTCTTCGACTTCAATATCAACGACGATGCGGGAGTTCGGATGCTTATCGCGGATGGCCTGCAAAATTTGTGAGCCGTATCCGCGACTGCGCAGTTCTGGCATAACCGCAAAATAGACGATGTTCGTGATGTCGCCGTGTGAAATGGAATTTGAGAACCCGCAGAACCTGGGAGCCGCGGTATTTTCGGCCGCGCCACCTTCGCCATCTTCCTTGTTAAAAAATGCCCAAAATTCTCGCTTGATTTTATCGTCGAGCAAATGCTTTATTGGAATGCGTTCGTTAGCCGGGAACGCCGATTCGTACAGCGCCTTGACCTGCGGAAACCAGGGGGCATCTCTTGTGACATCGAAAAACTGGAGCATTTGCAGAAAGAATAGGATAATGAGTCTTGTGTGTCAAGTTTGCGAATGTAATCCTGCGTCTTTTGGTATATATTTATTCTTATGAAACTGTTTGAAAATAAATTTATCCCTTTTGTCGCTGCTCTTGCTTTTGCTGTTGCTGGCTGCAATGAATCGAAAAATTCCACGAAAGAATCTGCGGAAAGTAAGTCTGCGGTAAATCTTGAAACTTCTGCAAAAGTGACGATGCCTTCTGCTACGGTGAACACGCCTGCTGTCGAGGGGGCGGAAACTCGGACGCTTGCGAATGGGGCTACGGTCACTTGGATTCAGGATAACGAGGGCAAAAAACTGATGCCTCGTGAACTTTTCAGCGATGCAAGCGACTCTCTTTACGAAAGTTTGAATATGCCTGCGGGTCTCCCTGCTTCAGTCAGCGCGTTCTTGGTAAAAACGGATGGTAAGTACATCTTGTTTGATGCTGGTCTTGGAGCGTGGGGCGGACAGCTTTTAAAGCGTCTTGATGCTTTGAAAGTGAATCCGGATTCTATCGGTCTTGTGTATTTGACTCATTTTCATGCAGATCACATTGCAGGCCTTGTGAAAAATGGTAGCGCCGGGAAGATGGAAAAGGTCTTTAAGAATGCCGCCGTTTATGCGGGCAAGGTGGAATATGATGCGTGGATGAACGATATCCCGAAAAATGACTTGCAAAAGAACATCATGTCGCTTTATAAAGATAGCCTTCATTTGTTTGCTTTCGGTGATAGCTTACCGTATGGAGTGCTTGCGATGGATGCTGTTGGCCACACGCCAGGACACACTGCTTTCCAAATTTCAAATCTGCTTGTAATCGGAGACTTGATGCACGGCTACGCTTTGCAAAAGAACCATCCCGAAATCAATTCCAATTACGACATGGATAAGGAAAAATCCACTGCAAGCCGCAAACGCATTATGCAATACGCTCGCGAAAACAAACTCCTAATGGCAGGCATGCACTTGCCGCCTCCCGGATTCGCGGAGTAGAGACTGTTCACTTGTAAAGAACAGGAATGTATATTTACCCTTATGAAATTGTTTGAGAATAAAGTGGTTGTGGTGACGGGTGGGGCGCATGGAATCGGCGCTTCCATCGTGAGTGAATTTGAAAAAGAGGGCGCGAAAGTCGCGTATATCGACATCCGCGAAAATCCTTGCTTTGTCGGGGACCTTTCAAAGAAAGAAGTCCTCGAAAAATTTGCGCAGTTCGTTATCGAAAAGTACGACCACGTGGATGTGCTGGTGAATAATGCACTCCCGCTGATGAAGGGTATTGACGAATGTAGTTACGAAGAATTCAGCTATGCGCTCGCTGTCGGTGTGACCGCTCCGTTTTATCTTGCAAAACTTTTTGCGCCGCATTTTGCGCAGGGCGCGAGCATTATAAATATTTCGTCATCTCGCGACCGCATGAGTCAACCGCAAACTGAAAGCTATACGGCGGCAAAGGGCGGGATTGCTGCTCTCACGCATGCTCTAGCCGTGAGTTTTGCAGGTCGTGTGCGCGTGAATTCGATTTCACCGGGCTGGATTGATACGGATTTCAAGGTTTACGATGGTCCCGATGCCACTCAGCAACCCGCAGGTCGCGTCGGCAATCCGCTCGACATCGCGAATATGGTGCTTTACCTCGCGAGCGACAAGGCCGGCTTTATTACCGGCGAAAACATCTGCATTGACGGAGGTATGACTCGCCAGATGATTTACCACAACGACTGCGGCTGGAAATTGGAAGGGTAGCGAAATTTTCTAAAACGCACAAATTTTAATTCAAGGTTGTTTCTCAAACACTATTTTGCTGAATGTTTTGTAGTGGTCGGTGGTGTAATAGATGTTACAGCCGCTACTATAGACGAGGCGGTTTGTGCCGCGATTGTTGCCGAAGTAATCAACATCGGCTTCGTAGTAATACGCTGTTGGGAGTCTTCCTTCGCGATTGTCGAAGTAGTCGCCGCCAATCATCACGCCGAGCGTTGTATGCGGATTGAAATTCCATTTCACAAATGTTTTGCCGGTCTTTTGTTCGTAAAGCTTTTTACCTTCGCTCTTGGTGACATAATAGGAAGGTAGACGGTCATTGTCGCAGATGTACTTTGCAACATGGAGTCTTGATGTGTATTCCTTTTCGGCGGGATTTTCTTTTAGCAGGCAGACTTTTTTGTTGCGGGGCGCATCATCGGGGGTTGTGTAAACTACGTATATGTCGAATGCGAATGCCAACGCGATGCATATCGCGACTATCACAGCAATCTTGGATTTTTTCGCCTTGCGATAATTTTTGCGTACTGGGGAGGTTACTTGCTCGTCTCGTGAGGCGACACCATCGAGAATTCCTTTTTCGATTCTTGCGCCTTTCTCTGTTTTGCCGAAGCTGCAAATGATGATTGTGTCGCCGACTTTAGGCGGTCTCACGGGATGCCCTAAAGCTGAAATATGGACAAAGTACTTTATTCCGTTTGCGGTTGCAAAACCGAATCCTTTTTCTTCGTTCCATTGTGTGACGGTCGCTTTATTTGTGATGGGCATGGGGAAACCTTTTTGTTGGGCTTTTTTTAATGTTGCAAAGAATGTTTAGCTTTCTTCCTTGAATTCCATTATACTCCAGTGGCAATCGCATACAATTGAATTTTCAACAATCTTTGCACCTTCGAAATGTAGCGTTTTTATGATTTCTGAATTTGCATTCACACGAATGTAGTATTCATGAAAATGATAGTCGCTCATCCTGCATTCTGTTATGGGAATGTTTCTTTCTTTTAATTGATTGATGATGTTTTTCATCACATCGCAAAGATAATCTGTACTATAGATGGGACTGTCGTGGTTTGTTGTCCGTGCAACTTTTAAATCAATTGCTTGCTTTTGTGTGCTGCTGCTGAATATATTTTTTATGAAAGAAAACGGATTGCCCATCATTTTTCCTTCTCGCCTATGAGGGACGGAGTAGCTGCGAATAGATAGTAGTTTCTTGGAGTTGTTATTTGTTCTTGATTCGAAATACTAGTTGACCTTTGGAATTTTTGCTTTCTTCGAAATAGTCGGTTGCTCGAATTAGGGATTGCCATTTTGAGTAGCCAAAGTTCTTGGGGCTTAAAGATATTATTCGGTTTATTTGCTGTGAAACTTTTGATGCTACAGCCCAACCAGCTTCTTCCGCTTCCTCTTTTATTGCCGTGCGTATTGCATTCATTATTTTGGCATTACCACGTAGCTTGTTGCGATCCTGTTGCTTGATATCATTGGTTGTTGCATCTGTATCGGTTGGTTTTTTGAATTTGTCTATATATATAAATGAGTTGCAGGCATCTATGAATGGTTGCGGTGTTTTTTCTTCCCCAAATCCAATGACTTGTTTTGATTTTGACCTTAATTTCATTGCGAGTGGGGTGAAGTCTGAATCGCTACTTACAATTGCAAAAATATCAATGCTTTCTGTGAATAAAATTTCCATAACATCTATTGTAATAGCAAGATCAGTTGCATTTTTCCCTTTTGTGTATGGAAATTGTTGAATTGGTTGTATTGCAAAAGGATGTAAAACGTCTTCCCAAGGATTATTGCCTTTCCAGTTGCCGTAAGCTTTTCGAATACTTGTTTCTCCGAATTTGGACAGTTCTTCCATGATACCATAGATGGCGTCTGGTTTTGCGTTATCACAATCGATAATAAGTGAAATTTTCTTTTCTGAATCCATGTTAAGGAATATAGGATAATTTTTAGAAGAATAAAAATGAAATTTTTTGCTGATGAAGCCGGGGCGTTGCGGGGCGGCGACTGAGCGCCCGCAGTAGGGGTGATGGAAGACCCGGCGTGCCGGGGCTGCAATCAGGGGGAGGCTTCCCCCTCCAGTCCCGTTTTTTTACGTTTTCTAGTAATTAGTGGCTGGAAACTAGTAACTTTTTCCACTTTACTTTGCTATCTTTCCGCTTGGAACATTTTACTTAACAGAGGTTCAAAAAAATGAATTATTTCAACTCTATCCCTATGCGTCGCCAACTCGAAGAAATTGGCCACTGCCGTTTCATGGAACATTCTGAATTCAGCCGTGGTGTTGAAGCCCTCAAGGGTAAGAAGATCGTGTTCGTCGGTTGCGGTGCTCAGGGTCTCCATCAGGGTCTCGACCTTCGCGATAGCGGTTTGGATGTTTCCTACACGCTCCGCAAGGAAGCCATCGAACAGAAGCGCCAGTCCTGGAAGAACGCTACTGAAAACGGCTTCAAGGTCGGTACTTATGAAGAAATGATTCCGGATGCAGACCTCGTTTGCAACCTCACACCGGATAAGCAGCACCACAACGTGATCCCGGCTATCATGAAGCTCATGAAGAAGGGCGCAGCTCTCTCCTACAGCCATGGCTTCAACATCGTCGAAGAAGGTCAGGAAATCCGCAAGGACATCACGGTGATCATGGTCGCTCCGAAGGGACCGGGTTCCGAAGTTCGTTCTGAATATCTCCGTGGTTTCGGCATGCCGTGCCTTATCGCTGTCCACCCGGAAAACGACCCTGAAGGCAAGGGCTGGGACTATGCCAAGGCTTACGCTGCTGGTCTCCACGCTGACCGTCCGGGCGTTCTCGAAAGCTCTTTCGTCGCCGAAGTGAAGTCTGACCTCATGGGCGAACAGACCATCCTTTGCGGTATGCTCCAGACCGGTACGATCCTTTGCTACGACAAGATGGTGAAGGAATTCGGTATCGACAAGGCTTACGCTGTGAAGCTCCTCCAGTACGGCTGGGAAACGATTTCCGAAGCCCTCAAGCATGGTGGCATCACGAACATGATGGACCGTCTCTCCAACCCGGCTAAGATCCGCGCAACGGAACTTGCTGAAAAGATGAAGAAGATCATGAAGCCGCTCTACCAGGAACATCAGGACAACATCATCTCTGGCAAGTTCTCCAGCACGATGATGGTCGACTGGGAAGCTGGCGACAAGGACCTCCTCAAGTGGCGTGGCGAAACCGGCGAACTCGAATTCGAAAAGGTTGCCGCAACTGACAAGCAGATCACCGAACAGGAATACTTCGATCGTGGCGTTCTCATGACCGCTATGATCAAGGCCGGTGTGGAACTCGCATTCGAAACCATGTGCTCTGTGGGCATCAAGCCGATGAGCGCTTACTACGAATCCCTCCACGAAACTCCGCTTATTGCAAACCTCATCGCTCGTAAGAAGCTGTTCGAAATGAACCGCGTCATCAGCGATACTGCAGAATACGGCTGCTACCTCTTTGCTAACAAGTGCGTTCCTCTCCTCGCAGACTTCATGAAGAACGAAGTCAAGAAGGGCGACATTGGCGATATCTTCAACGAAGGCAATACCAACGCTGTCGATAACGAAGAACTCATCAAGGTGAACAAGAACATCCGTCAGCATCCGGTGGAAGAAGTCGGTGCTTGGCTGCGTGACCGCATGAGCGGCATGACGAAAGTTGTCTAAGCTTCGTCTAGCGGCGTTGCAGAAATCCAATCGGCTCAGCAATGCAAGCATATAAATATGCTTGCGCTGCATTCGCCTCAAGGATTTTCTCGACCCTCTCGCTGTACTACTTGTACAGCTTCGGGGTCTGCGGCTTTGTCTCGCTCGCTTATACTTAGCGGGGAAGTAGATACCGCAGTTCATAGCTTTGAACGTTTTAAAATCTCGTCAGGTAACCCCTGGCGGGATTTTTTTTGTGTACGAAAAAACGCTCGCGTTTGGCGAGCGTCTTGTAGTGAAATTTGCGAGTCTCGTTACGGAACTGTGCGCATCCCGTTATTGAAATTCGCGCATCTCGTATTACAGATGCGTCGCGCGATTCACGTATTATGCTTTCTGCGCTTTTTTGTTTTTCACGAAGAGGTATGCGCCGAAGGCGATGAGCAGAATTGCGGCAAGCAAGCTGACTTTGAGGCAGGCGTGGAACGGCTTAGAGCGATATTCCATGCGGACTTCGGATTTGCCCTTCGGAATTTCGACAGCGCGGAGGTCGCCGAATGCCTTGTAGACCTTGGCTTCCTTGCCGTTGACGGTTGCTTTCCAGTAGGGGTGGTAGTTGCCTGCGACAACCATGAAACCTGCGCGGTCGCTTTCGACCTGGAACACTTGCGTGTCCATCTTGGGGCTTGCGACAAGCTTTGCCTTGCCCTGTGCGACTCCGCCTTCGCCCTTGTTTTGCGGTTCTTCGGAGAGGATGACTTTTTCGCGGTATTCAAAGCCGTTCTTGAGCGCGTCAATGGCTTTGGCATCATCCATCGTGGTGGATTCCCCGTAGATGTAGGCTTCGCCCATGGCGGTTGTAATCGGCATGTAGCTTGTTCCGCGCTGCGTGTCGAAGATGATGGCGTTGATGTTCATCAAGTCAAGGAACGGGTGCGGTGCGCTTTGGTCGTTGATGTTCAAGAGATAGTTCGCATTGCCCTGACCGCCACGGAATTCGCGGTAGCTTGCAAGTTCGTTGTCGTGGAAACCGTCCGCATTACGCATGTGGTACTGCGGGAAAATGTTTGCGCCGAAAGCTTTATGGCGGGAGAGCGAAAGTACGCGTGGCTGGTTGATCGGGTCGGCTTTGTACGGTGCCTTGAGGGCGGCAACAACGCCGTTGTTCGGCTGCAAGTATTCGCTGGCGGGAACGTTTTGGATAAATGCGCCATTGATGGTCAAAAGTTCGATGCCTGCGACAAGGGCGAGGATTCCGACCTTGGCGGGCGTGCTCCCTTTCCATTTGAATACGGCAATGCTTGTGCCAATGACGACGAGAATCAAGACGAAGCTCGGGATAATTTTCGAGGCGGTCATGTTCATCACGACTTCATTCAGCGGCTTGAAGTACGGGGCGGTAACCGGATCGTTCAGGAGTTTTTGTCCGCTCATGAGGAAAATGCCGATGACTGCAAATCCGATAACGACGGCAGCCTGGACACCTCTCGATGTTCCCGGAAGTTTTGCCTTGAATGCGTCCACAAAGTTCTTGACGTTAATTGCTTTGCCTTGATCGTCGAGGCTCATCACACCGAGGCATGCGACTGCGTAGGCGAGGCAAACGACAAATCCGAACGGGCTGATAAAGAGTGTCCAGTTGAAACGAGCAATCACGACGAGCAAAAGTAGAATGACGAACATCGCTGTTCCGTGCAACAGTGCGCGACGGTTCTTGGCGGCATTTTCGCTTTCATCAGAGATGGCCTTGAGTACAGGACCAGCCATCATCACGAGCAAGAGCGGAAGCCAGAAGAGAGCCATGCCCGGAGCGCGGAAGTTCTTGACGCCCGGCAGAATATTGTACCAGAGCTTGAAGAGCGGGGAATGGTCGCCCATGCCGTAGCTCAAAGCAACGACAGCACCGAGTCCCCAGAAACTTGCCCAACGGCGCTTGCCCGGGAGGAACAAGCAGAGGAATCCGAGGAACGTGAGGAGTGCGCCAGCGTTGTTGTGGTCGAGTTTGAAGCTGTTATGGCCCCAGTAGAACGGGCTGCCTTGACTGCCGGCTTCAGCCATCTTGCGGTATTCGTCCATCGTCACATCGACAAAGGAACTGCCCTTGAACGAATTGGACTTTTCATCTTGCTCGTAGACGTCGACACCGATAAATCCCGGAATGAGCATTTGCGCCATTTCTTCTTGGTGGAAGGACCAGCTCACGGCGTGACCGTAATTGGTATGTTCGCCTTCACCGCGAACGGATTGCGTCGTGGTGTAGAGGTAGGGCGGTACAATCTGGAAGCAGCTGAGGGCAAGTCCAAAGGCGAGTGCTGCGGCTGCAAGCCCGACGCGTTTACCGCGTACAGCAAGCGTGTTGCAATGGAATGCGGCTTCGTAGAGCGTGTAAAGCCCTGCACCCCACAAGAAGAGATACGTGAGCTGCAAGTGGCTTCCGAGAATCATCCATGTGATGCTCAGTGCAAAGACGATGAGGTAGGGGAGGCTACCGTCGCGGACAATTTTGCGGATGGCAAGGAGAGCCAACGGAGCGATGGCGAAAACCATCATCTTTCCATCGTGGCCGCCGTAAATGTAAGTGAAGTATTCCGGCGAAAATGCGTAAAGGAACCCGAGGAGTGAACCCCACCACTTGTTGCCGGTTAAGTTCCAGGCGAGGAGCATGGCGCTCATGAAGGCAACCCACACGGTCAAGATGAACTTGAAACCGACGGCGCGTGCCGGATCCATGATGAACTGCGTCCACACGAGCGGGTGGTAAGCGTCGGCAAAGAGCGCGTCAATCGTCGGGACACCGCCAAGGCGGCTATCGTCCCATTCCGTGAGGATGACGTCGAACGTGCGCAAAATGCGGCTGCCAATGCCGTTCAGCTGGTCGCTGTTGAGCATGAGTTGACTGGAATCGAATGCGAAATCGCGGAAGACAAACAGCAAAATCGCAAAGAAAACTGTGGCCATTGCCACAAAGAATGCGGGTTTCTTATTGAGAAAATTCATGTCAGGAAATATAAAAATACCGCAGAGGTGTCCCACTACGGTTTGTTAAATTGTTTGCTTTTGAACGAATTTGCTATCGAGATTATTCGAGCGTGTTTTCGTCGGTCTTGGCGGTCTTGACGAGACTGTAGATGCCGAATGCAGAAATAATGCACACTGCGGCGATGACGACGTACTTAATCAATTTTCCCATAAGGTTTCTCCTTGGCTTATTTTTAATAAAGATATTAGTAATTTTTTTACTCTTTCGTGATGATCATGCAAATCACGGGGAGCTTTTTGTCGACTTCGTTTTCACTCGGGATGATTTCGCTCTCGACCACCTTGCAGTTGAGCTCCTTCACAAAGAATTCAAGCTGGCTGCGTTCAAAACCAAGCCAAATGTGGCCGTGTGTCGTGCGGAACGATTCTTCCTTGTGCTGGGCGAGGTCCAAAAGCGCGAGCATTCCACCCGGTTTTAAGATACGGGTCGCTTCCTTCAGGGCAAGGCGCGGGTCGGTCGCGTGGTGCAAAACCTGGCTCATCAAGACGAGGTCTGCGTAGTTGGACGGGAGGCCCGTCTGCGTCATGTCGGCGACTTTCGGCGTCACGTTTTCGATGCCTTTCTGGCGCAAAATCTGCTGAAAACCGCTAATGATTTTTGGATCGTAGTCGAGGGCGGTCACGTTTTTGCAACGGCTTGCGAGCATGAGCGAGAGGTCGCCGCCTTCGCCGCAACCGATGTCCACGGCGTTTTCGAACGGCACCATGAGCTTGCTGAACAGGCTGATTTGCGCTTTGAGGCTACCGCCTGCCTGGTCGAGCTTGTGAATTTGTCCCTTGGTCTTGTCGGTGCGTTCTTCGAGCGCTTGTGCGGCGCGGCATTTGAGAATATCCTTGTCCTGCAGTTCGTCGTAGGCTTCACGGATAATCTGCAACAGGCGGCTGCTCATGTAAAGTTCTTCGCTCAGGCGGTAATAAGCCTTGATGCCATCGCGACGGTCTTTTACGAGCCCGCATTGCGAAAGCTTTGCCAAATGGCGGCTGGCGTTACTCTGGTGGATATCCAGAATGTCCTTGATTTCGTTGACTGTAAATTCGGACTGGTCCAGTAGGAGCAGTATCTTGAGGCGCATTTCGTCGGAAATGGCTCCAAAAAGTTCCATGTTCGGGATGATGGGTTCTCGGTTCTGGTTTAAATTCGAATTTGTCACGTGGTCCGCCAATACTTTTTTATGTTTGTCTTTGTGAATATAAATTTTTAATGGACTTTTGATGTTTTCTGGGCGATTTAAAAGCTTGTTTCGAGCGCTTTTTGCGGTGTTGTGTTCATCAACGCTTGCTTTGAGTACGCCCGACGCATCTCGGAACATGTCCGGCGCATTCCCCGTAGAAAATCCCGCACCTCGCCATTACGAAGTCTCTGTTCGCTTGGATGTCCCGCTCTCGCTTGGAATCGTCATGACCTCTGTGCTGGGTGTTTATCAGTACTACGGGATGTCGAAAATTTCATCAAGCGACTTGAAGCCTAAATCCGAACTGTTGCCTTGGGACCGCCCGTTTGCGGGGCATTACAGCGGGTGGGCGACTACAGTGAGCCATTATTCGGGAGCTTTGGCGGTTGCACCTTTGGCGTTGGCAGGGTACTCCTGGTACAAGGGCGATGCTGACGGTCATGACTTTGGTGCCTTTACGCTCATGTTTGTGGAAGCGGTTGCCTTGCAGAATGCCTTGAATCAGCTTGTCCGTTCGACGCAGTTGTGGCCGCGTCCTTTCATTTACGCTGAACGCGGCGAAGGCCGCAAAAAAGCGGAGTCTGCACGTGGGGAAGCTTATGGCTCGTTTTACTCAGGACATGCTTCGGCTGCGTTTACGGTGGCGGTGTTTACGGGCGAATGGTTCTCTGAAATTTACCCGAACTCCCAGTACAAAAGTCTCGTCTGGGCGTCGTCTTTGACTCTTGCAGCGGCTGTTGGTGCCTTGCGTGTTGTTGCTGGTAAACATTATCCTACTGATGTGGTAGTTGGATCGCTCATGGGGACGGGTGTGAGCCTTGGAGTCCTCAAATTGCATGAGATTTGTAAAAAGAATATTGCTTTTTGGGCATTTCCGGGCAATATTGGCGCAATTTTTTACTTTTGACAATTTTTTATAGCATTTTTTACGAAAAAGCGTATATATATTGTGTAGGCTTACTTCGTAAGTCGACTATGTTTGTGAGGTTTTTTTGATGTTGGATGAGGTGTGGCATCGTTTGTGTGCCGTAGCAATTTTGACCGTGTCTGTGGTCAGCCATAATTACGCAGCAGAGTTTAAGGATTATAGAGATGGGCGCGTTTATCGCGGAATTCCATCAGGGTCGTTAAACTGGTTTAAGCAAAGTCTTAAGTACAGCAAGACCTCACATTTTACCGACGAAAACGGAATCCCTTTTTATCGTAGCGAAAGCTGGCAGGCGTCATGCCCGGAAGGTTCGCAAATCCCGGATGAAACGGATTGGGATGAACTCATCGAAGATAAGTTTTCTGGTTCCGACAAAATGCAGAATATGAGTGATTTTGTTGGGAATTCTTCACGTGGATTTTACAAGTTTGAAGAAGATGAAGTGGTAAATGCTAGAAAGGGCTTCGTCTATTTTGCAGTGCGCGGTCCGGCGAATCATGCTATAAGGCTTGAAACCAAACGTGGAACCACAAAGTACGTGGATATCGAAGAAGCCGATGCTGTCCAGATTCGTTGCGTTTTCCCTCGCGACCAGTTTGCCGAAAAGAATATCTCTCCGAAGGATATGATTTTTACAGATAAACGCGATAACAAAAAGTACAAGGTTGGCGTTCGCGGTGGTAAAATCTGGATGATGAAAAATCTTGCATTCAGTGTGACCTCTGCAAAGCAGTGTTATGTTGAAGATAAGTCTTTCTGCGAAAAATTCGGGCGCTATTACACTTACGAAGATGCGCTCAAGGCTTGCCCTCCGGGTTGGCATTTGCCAGATGACGGCGAATGGCGTGATTTCCAGAAAGACCGTGCGACGCTGGATTGGGATAATCTAGGGCAGGGTGGTTGCCAGGATTGGGACAATTTCTGCGATGGATTTAATTCTGGACATTACTGGTCCAAGAGCTCTGTCCAGGAAAATACCGCCCGTTCGTGGGAATTCAATCGCTCTGACAAGGATATCGAACGAACCGATGTCAGCGTTTACAAGGGACTTTATGTCCGCTGCGTTGCGGATTGATGCTTCGCTCGTCTATTAATCGGCAACAGCAAAAAAAGCGTACAGTATAGAAAATACTGTCGCTGTGGCGAAACTCCCCGAGAGGTAAACGAAAAGCCCGAAGACGATTACGGTTAAGGAAAGAAGAAAAATTTTGCTCGGGCTAAGAGGATAGTGCGTATTGAACATGTGTGACCTTTAATGTTTATCTTTAACTGTCTAAAAATTAGATAAAGATTATGTCATTAAATGTCACTTTAAAATTTTACAGTTCATCCTCGCTTTCGGACACGTCTCCGAAATGGCTCCCGTAATCATCAAAATTGACTTCTTCGGCAATGTCGTCGTTGTCTAGGTCTTCGTTGTCGAGCCCAAGTCCAAGTCGTGCACAAATGCGGTCA
Organism: Fibrobacter sp. UWB7; assembly: GCF_900142945.1. Classification (NCBI taxonomy): domain Bacteria; kingdom Pseudomonadati; phylum Fibrobacterota; class Fibrobacteria; order Fibrobacterales; family Fibrobacteraceae; genus Fibrobacter; species Fibrobacter sp. UWB7. Next base: position 943,341 of record NZ_FRCO01000002.1, on the reverse strand, counting down.
AGGAGGATGAGATCCACATCTTCGGTGTCGCCACCCTCACGTTCGTAGGCTTCGATGATGAGCTCCTGTTCATCGGCTTTATATTTATCGACGGCTTCAGTGATTTTCATTTTTTCTCCTTTGCTGATAATTAAAATTATCCGTGTCTCTGCTAGTAATATCGTCAATCTGTGTCGTAAAGTCAATGCTTTTTACTAAATTTTTCGACATGAACAAGAAATTGTCTTTTATTGCGCTTGCGTTGTTGGTTGGTTTGTCTCAAGCTTGGGCTGTGGACCCCCGTATTGAACAGGGTGCCCGCTTTGAGGCCAAGGGTCAATATGATAAGGCTCTTGGTGAATACCGAGCCATGTTGGCTGAAAATAAGAAGAATACTGAAGCTTATATGGCGGCAGGCAAGGTTCGCATGAAGATGAAGGACTATAAGGGGGCTGTGGCTAACTTCCGCCTCGCTTATGGTTATGATCCGAGTTTGACAGAAGCGTACGAAGGTGCCGCTAAGGCTTATGAAACCATGGGCCAGCAGGCTAAGGCTGATGCTGAACGTGCTAAGATGAAGGGCGGCAAGGCTGCTGCAAGTACGCCGAAGGCTGAGGCTAAAGCAGAACCTGCAAAGACTGCACAGCCCGCACAAACTGCTCCTGTTACAAAGGCTGAACCGGCTAAGACCGCAGCTCCTGCAAAGGTTGAAACTCCGAAGGTTGCTCAAACGGCGCCTGCAACGGCTACCGCTTCTGAAGATCCGTTTGAAAAGGGCAAGGCTTTGCTTGCCGAAGGCCGCTATGCTGAAGCCGCTCCGCTTTGGAGAACAGTTCTTTCGAAGAAGCCTGGCGACGCCGGTGCGTACTTCTATGCGGGCTTAACCCGTTATGAGATGGGAGAATACGACAAGGCCGAGTTCAACTTGAAGAAGGGACTTTCGTACAAGGAACGCGGTAACGACGCTAACTACTATTTGGCAAAGATTAACCAGAAGAGCAAGCGTACCGATCAAGAAAAGAAGTACCTTGCTGCATACTTGAAGAAGGCCGCTCCGGATGCCAAGTTCCGCAAGTCTGCCGAAGACCGTTTGGCTGAAATTAACGCTGTCGCTAGTGCCGCTGCCGAAGAAAAGGCAATGCAAGAAGCCGAAGCCAAAGCTTTGAAGGAAGCTAAGAAGAGCGGGAACGACAAGTCGAAGTCTGTTGATGTTGCACCGCAGAAGGAAGACGTTGCTCCGACCGCTTCGAATTCCATTGCCAACGCCAATGCACTTTATGCGGATGGCTATCACGAAGCCGCTCTCCAGATGTACAAGGCTTTGCTCGAAAATGAAATCACGCCGGACGAACGCTACTTTGCGATGCTCCAGATGGGCAACATCTATCGCGAAATGCGTGACTTCCACAGTGCTGTAACGCGCTATCGTGATGTTGTTCGTGAATTCCCGGATTCCGACTGGGCAACCGAAGCTGAACGCGCTCTCGAAGACGCTGTATGGCTTGAAAAGCATGCTAGCGAACTCCCGCGCAACAAACGCTAATTGACCATTAGTCAATGGTCTATAGTTTTTAGTTACAACTGAAAAATTTTGAACAATGTTATGCCGGGCTTGTCCCGGCTTCATTGTTTTTAAGATGTCATGCCCGCTCAGGTCCCTGAGCTTGTCGAAGGGCGGGTATCGCCTTTTTTGAAAAAATTTTTGAGAAAAATTATCCTTTCACAAGCTTTCGATCGCTCTTGACTTTATCCAAGAATTTCTTGTAGAGTTTGTTGTAAATCTCGTGATTCTCAGGATTTGGCGTGTACGTGTTTGTGATTTCGATGTAGCTGTGGATGTCTTCGAACTTCATTTGTCCAAGCCCGATTGCAGCAACTGCGGCGGCGCCGAGCGCTCCCACGTACTGCGGATGCTTGACCGTTTCAATCGTATGCCCGGTCACATCGGCGAGAATCTGGTTCATGATGTTGATTCTCGCAAGCCCACCCGCAAAGCGGATCGTGTCCGAAATCTTGCACTTCTTGGCCTGGCATTCCAAGAGCCAGCGGAAGTGGAAACAGATGCCTTCGATAACAGCGCGGAGCAAATCGCCACGAGTAGTTTCTAAGCTGATGCCCGAAAGCGTACTGCGGATATCTCCGTCTTCAAACGGCGTCTTGCAACCGTTCATGAACGGCGTGAACATAAGCCCATGTGCGCCGGGTTCCGCTTTCGAAACGAGCGAAGCGCATTCTTCGTAGCTGTATTGCGAATTGTCGAGCTTGCCGATAAGTTCTCGAGCCCAGGCGAAGCACTTGCCTGCGGTTTCAAGTTCGCCGTACAAGTATTTTTGCTTGGGATCCGGTCCCTTGACCGCGATCATCATGATGTCTGCAAACTGGATGATTCTATCAACGACCGTGCAGACAGAGCCTGATGTTCCGCAGTAAATGCTAGTCTGGTTATTTTGAATATTGCCACAGCCAACAGCGACCATGGCGACATCTCCACCACCTGCAATGACTGGAGTTCCTTTCTCTAGACCCATCTGTTCGGCTGCTGTGGCGGTAATGCGACCGACGATGTCGGTGCTCTGCACAATTTCGGGCAAGTGCGTTTCTTTGATGCCATAGGCCTTTGCCATCGTATGACTCCAGCCGGAATGCCCTTTGCGGCAATCGTTGAGTGCGGTGCAGAATGCGGAGTCTTCTGTGCGGACGAGTCGTCCTGTGGCTTTGTACAAAAGATAATCGCCAACATCTAGGAATTTATCGACTCGTGCAAAATTCTCGGGCTCGTTGTTTTGTACCCACTTGTATTTCCAGATGGGGCTGTAAGCTCCGACTGGCACCATGCATGTGTGTCGCATCGCCTTGATGAGCTTCCATATGTTCAATCCGTGAATTTTCAATCCGTGATTGAAGTAGTCCTTAAATTCTTTGTCGGCGCGCCTGTCGAGGAACGTCATGGGCGGTCGGACGGTATTGCCGTTTTCATCAACGAGTACGGTGGCGTTCATCTGGGAGCAGAAACTGATGCCCTTGATCTGGTCGCTTGAAATCCCGTAATTTTTGAGGAGTTCTTTTGTGCTGCGGCAGATGGAATCCCACCATTGCTCGGTGCTCTGTTCGACACCTTTTCCGCCAAGCGTTGTTGTGCTGTGGGTATTGACTACCGTTGCTCCCACAAACTCAATTGAATTAGCAATTTTTGTGAGCGTTGCTTTTATAAAGGAGTTGCCAATGTCGTAAGTGACTAGATACATTTGTGACCTCTATAAAACCGTCCACATATACCTTTTTCTTCTGCTGAAATTATAAAAAAACTACACAGGCTTTGTCACCTGTGTAGTAAGTTTTTTGAAAGCTTTTACGTTCTTTTTACACGACCTGGACTAGGAGCCCCTTGAGGTACTGTCCTTCGGGGAAGGCTGTGTTCACGGGGTGGTCCGCGGGCTGTCCAAAACGCTCGATAATCTGCACGCGACGGTGGGCGTCGGCTGCGGCATCGGCGATAATCTTCTGGAACAAGTCCATTTCCATAAGGCCGGAACAGCTGAACGTGGCGAGCATGCCGCCTTCGGCAAGGAGCTTCATTGCAAGCAAATTAATATCCTTGTAACCGCGGGCGCCTTTCTGCAAGTTGTCCTTGCTTTCGACGAACTTCGGTGGGTCAAGTACGATGAAGTCGAACGTCTCTGCCTTGTCACGGCACTTGCGCAAGTACTGGAACACATCGGCTTCAACATGGGTTGCATGAGCCGTGCTTAGTTTGTTACGCATGATGCCTTCCTTGGCGAGCTTGAGGGCATCCTTGGAAACATCGACCTGATAAACCTTTTCGCAACCGCCACGGAGAGCGTACAGACCAAAGCCGCCGGTGTAGCAGAAGCAGTTGAGCATCTTTTTGCCACGAGCGAGTTCGCCTACGCGGCGTCTGGCATCGCGCTGGTCGAGGTAGTAGCCGGTCTTGTGTCCGTTCTTTACGTCAATCGGGAACAAAATTCCGTTTTCGTTGATGATGACCGGCTCGTCCGGGACTTCGCCAAACACGACGCCTGTGCGGAGGGGGAGGCCTTCCTTTTTGCGGACTTCGGAATCGCAGCGTTCATAAATGCCACGGCAGCCTGTCTTTTCGGCGAGCAATTCGTAAATAATCTGGCGATTGACTTCGGCGCCTGCAGCAAGGATTTCGACGGAGTAGATGTCGGCATACTTGTCGATGATGCAACCCGGAATGCCGTCATTTTCGGCGTTCACAAGGCGGAATGCACATTCCTTGTCGTGGATGTCGAACCCACGGCTCTTGCGGGAGGCGATGGCGCGGTCCAAAATGTCGCTAAAGAATTCGCGGTCAATTTTGACGTTCTTTCCTTCGGTCCCGAATGTCCAGAAACGGCCTCGAATCTGGGATTTCGGGGAATAGGCTGCAAGGCCCAAAAAATCGCTGTGGTAGCTATAAACTTCGACAACGTCACCAAGAGCGGGGTCGCCAACAACTTCATCAATGGCGCCGCTAAAAATCCACGGGTGGTAACGGAGGGCTGATTTATCACGCCCGGCTTTCAATGTAATTGCTTTCATAGGTGAAAATTTAGAATTTTTAGTTATATTTATTTTGTCACGTATTTGTGTGGTTCATAAAACGTGTGACGGTGCGCAAATTATTGTTTTTAATCGAGGGGGAAAAGTGATTGTAAATTTCTTTTTTGAAATTTTAATTACTAGATTAAAAAACATGGTAGGAAAGACTCAAGCAAATATTTTTAGGGTTGGACTTTTGGGCTTGGCCCTCGTTTTTGCTGTATCTTTTTCTGCCTGTGGTGATTCTGAATCCTCCAAAAAAGAATCGTTAAATGCGGTTCCCGAAAAGCCTTTGTTTAATGGCGTTGTCCAGAGCGTTGTGGGCGATGCCCATGTGAAGACTGCTGATAGCCATGCCAAGTCGTTGAAAGTCGGCTTATCCGTTCATGAAAAATCATCGATTGTGACTGAGGCGGGTTCTTCGGTTGTTATTTCTGTTGATGACGGTTCTGCGCTCAAGACCGATGGCCGGTCTGAGATGGCTATTGAAGTCACTAAAGCGTATGAACTGAAAACAAGAATGACCGTTGCACTCCACCATGGAAAGTTATTGTTTGATGTGCAGAAACAGGCGGTCAAGGACGAGTTTGAAATCCGTACGGAAAATGTTTCGTCAGTTGTTCGTGGAACGGCGGGCTTTATTGAAAATGTTGATGGGTTGGAAATCTCGTCGCTTAAGGAAGGTCGTCTTGACGTGGCGGTGAAAACCGATACGGCGCAGTCGGTCAAGAGCGGACAGACTTTGATTGCCAATATGAATGGCTTAAAGATTTTATCGCTTGCAAGTTCGGGTACGCTTATTTTAGCTCGTGCTCTTGATTCTATTGCAACGGGAGCTGCTACTGAACTTGGTGTGCGCGCTGCAAGGTTGAATCTCGACAAACTCGAAACGATGCTGTTGGAATTTGATGAAGCCTACAAGAAAAAATCGGAAGCATTCATAAAGAGCTCGCAGATTGAGTTTAAGCCGAAGGTCTTGAATGAATACATTGGCAAGCCGAGTGTAGCGCTTGAAGCGTTGTTTATCCCAGGAAGCTTAGTTTCTGTGCTTGGAATTGTCGATACGATTCCTGAAAGCGGACTCTACAGGCGTACGTTTGAATGGGCTGATTCTACAGCGTTTGGTCCGAAGCATTTTGTTGTGAATTGCAGCAATGGCGAAGTGGAATACATTTGCCATACCTGGCATACGAACTTTGTTTCGGCGAAGATGGCGGAAGTCTTGACGAAGGCTAATGAACGCAAGTCTACGGCTGCTAAGGATACGGTCCAGCCAAAAAAACTCAAGCCTTCGATTGTCATAGAAGGTTCTGGTCGTGAACGCATTCACGTATTGCCCGAAGAGCGTGATATCCCGGCGACGCTTCGCTTTAGTGTTGCTGGACTGATGGGCTCGGACTTGAGTCAGATCAAGAAGATTATCGTGAAACGCAAGGGTGTTGTGGTAAAGACTTTTGCAGACGATGAATTGATGACAAATTCATTTAAATTGCCGATTCGCCTCAAGCAGAATCGAATAGCCCATTTTGAAATTGTCGCCACATTTGTAAACGGCAAAAAGATCAAGGCAAGGAAAGTTTATGAGACGTATTGCTTCTTCGAAAATTACGAAGATGGCAAGAAGAGTAACCGAATCAACGACATGACGGCAGAAGAAGAATACAAAAATGTCGTCTCCAAGCGCTTGCTCAAGAACGAATAGCTTTTACAAAAGCTAAATTTGGGCGCATGTTTGAATCGCTCTTTGACAAGTATCCGTTTTTTAGAAAAGTCCCTGCCATCCTCTGCATGGCAATTATTTTCAAAATTTCTTCGATGACTTCTTATGAACTCGAAGGATTCCCGCATGTGTGGGATAAGCTTGCGCATACTTGTGAATATGCCACTTTGGCGGGATGCTTTTGCATGTGGTGGGCGCGCGGACAGTGGTCTATAAAGCCGTGGCTCAAGGTGCTGATTATTATGGCTGTTGCGCTTGCTTACGGTTGCACGGACGAATACCACCAGAGCTTTGTGGAAGGTCGTGACTGTAGCGGTTATGACTTGATTGCCGATACGCTTGGCGGTATGATTGGCGGACTTGTCTATTGGCTCGTCGTGAAAATTTTGAACAAGTACGATCCGCTTGTGAAGTAGACTGTCTTTTTAGAATTCGCCGAGCAGAATCACTTCTCTGTGAAGGTTAATGCCGAATTTTTCGGCGACAACTTTCTGAACGTATTCGCTGAGTGCTTTGATGTCTGCGGCGGTAGCATGGTCTGCGTTTACGATAAAGTTCGCATGCACACGGCTCACTTCGGCGCCGCCTATGCGGTAGCCTTTTAGACCCGCCTGTTCGATGTAGTAACCTGGTGCGATTTGTGTTGGCGTTTCGGCGGCGCCGGCATCAAGACGCTTGAATGTGCTGCCTGCGTTGGGCATGGAAAGCGGCTGCGAATTGCGGCGCTTTGTCATGCATTCCTGCATTTCGCTTTCGAGATTCTTGGCGGTCTTGCCAAGCTCTGTTGCGGGCGTAAGCTGAAATGTGGCAGAAAGAATTGTTTCTGCATTTTCGCAAGATGCGGCGAGTTCCTGAAAAATGCTATGGCGGTAGCTGAAGGCGCAATCGGCTGCGGTTCGCGTGTGCAAATTGCCGGCAGAATCGATGCTTTCGACTTCGATGCAGGTTTGCGAAACATCTTGACCGTAAGCACCTGCGTTCATGTAAATCGCACCGCCGAGGCTTCCGGGAATGCCTGCAAGCTTGTGGATGCCTGCGTGTCCTTCGTTGATCGTGTAGCGGGCGAGGCGGGCAAGTGGCGTGGCGCCTCTGGCCCTGATTTTCCCGTTGCTAAGATTTGTGATTTCCGAGAAAAATTTACCGAGCTGGATGATGACACCGTTGTATCCGCTATCAGAGACGAGCATGTTCGTGCCCTTGCCGAGAATGTAGCTCGGGAGTGTGCGCTCGTTTGCAAATGCTATTGCTTCCTTAATATCGCTTACGGATTCTGCTTTGACGAAATATCGTGCGGGACCGCCTACTTTAAAGGACGTGTGCTCGCTCATCGGTACATTTTCTTGAATAATCATGACGAAAATATATATATTCTTGGTGCAATGACAGAAGAGGAACTCAAACAATTTAAGGCTGCACTCTCGATTACGACGGTGGCTATGGATTTAGGCCTTCCGGTGGTGCGTGGCCGTTGTCGTTGCTTTTTCCCGACACGCCATGCGCATGGCGATAGAACTCCGTCTGTATCGTTCTCCGAAGAACGTGGAACATTCCGTTGCTGGGTTTGCGATGACGTTCGTGGTGATGTAATTTCGCTTGTGCAGTTTGTCAAGAATTGCTCGTTCCTAGAAGCTTTGAACTGGCTCAAGGAAACGTATGGATTCCTGTTGCGTGGGACAAAGCCTCAGGCGCAAAATCGCGTATCAACGACGAATTCCGCCTCTGCATCAACGATGCCGAATCGAGCTCCTGCTTCGAATGTGTCGCCTGAACAAAGTGCAGCGCTTGTTGCGAAAACGGCAGTCCGTGATGCCGCTCTTGAATACCGTTCTCCCGAGTCTGCAAAAGAGCTTGTGAGTGAAGATGAACGCAAGAAGATTATCCTCTCGTTCTTGAAAATGTTGAGTCCTGTCGACAAGACGCCCGCGGCTGCATACCTTGCACGTCGCCGCATTTACAAGCCGATTTGGGATAAAATGCTTTTGCGCACGATTACGGATTACGGTGCACTCAACAACAAACTCAAGGAAACTTACGATTTGGAAGTCCTCAAGTACGTGGGTCTTTTCAGCGAAAAAGGGAACTTGAGGTATTACAAGCATCCGCTATTTTTCCCGTATCTCGATACCAAACGTCGTTCGTTTTATTTTCAGGCGCGCGCAATCGATAGCACGGTTGTGCCGAAGGAACTGAACTTGCGCGGAACGGTGCCGTTCCCGTACAATGTTTCCGCGCTTGATGAAAGGCCGGGGTGGGTTTACCTTTGCGAGGGGGTGGTTGATACGCTCACGTTCTTGGGACAACGCATTGCTGCAATTGGAATCCCGGGCGTGCGTTCTTTCAAGACAGAATGGCTCCCGCTCTTTAAAAACAAGAGTGTCGTGCTTTGCCTAGATAAAGATGAAGCGGGGCGCAGTGGCACGGAGTATTTGCAGACTGTCTTTGCTCAGGCGGGAATCCGCACGGTTGTGCTCGGTGATGGCGTGGATCAATTCGGCAAATTGTCGATGAAAGAAGGCGAAGACATCAACGATTGGTTTGGTGGGAAAAAGTGAACTAAGAAATAGTTCACTTCTTCTGTTTTTATTTTAATAAACTATTCTCGCTTTAAACGGATTCAATGCTTTTTGATTTGCTGAATAAGAATTATTATGATCCTAGCACTCTCTTAATTTCTTCTTCGGTGGTGATTCCTTGTTGGATGAGGTGGGTGGCGTTTTCTTGCATGGTGCCGTCGGCGTAGGTGTTGTTGGGTAATAGCAATTCACAGACGACTGTTCTGCCTTTGTATTGTGGTGTGGAATCGCAAGAAGTTGTTTTATCAAGTTTCCTTACGAGGCGCTGCGCAAAAACTCCAAGTAAAGCTTCGTCCAAGATACTCTTTTGAACGCCTAAATCAAGAAGTCTCATCGCCGCTGCTTTTGCGCTGTTTGTGTGCAATGTACTCAATACGAGATGCCCTGTTTGTGCGGCTTGCAATGCAATTTGTGCGGTCTCTGCATCGCGGATTTCTCCGACGAGAATCACGTCCGGATCCTGACGCAAAATAGAACGCAATGCAACGGCGAATGTGAATCCGCATTTTTCGTTGACGGGAACTTGATTTGCTCCGCGGAGTTCGTATTCCACTGGATCTTCAATAGTTGTGACATTGATTTTTCGCTGGATGATCTCTCGGAGGCCTGCATAAAGCGTTGTTGTCTTGCCGCTTCCGGTGGGGCCTGTAACGAGGAACAGTCCTTGTGGCGCGCTGAAAATTTTCCGAATGGCTTGGAGTGTAGTTTCGCTAAAGTCTAGGCTGTCGAGCGTTTGTGCGGAGTCGTTAGCGGGGAGTAATCGCAGTACGCATTTCTCGCCGTTATTGACGGGAATGGTGCTTAGTCTAACATTCACTTTCTCGTGAAAATCTTCAAAGGCGAAACTTCCGTCGTGCGGCAATCGGCGTTCCGTGATATCGACATTGGCCATGACCTTGAGGCGAATCAGTACAGGCTCGGCGAGCCATTGCGGGAATGTTCTGTATTCTGTTAAAAGCCCGTCGATGCGGAATCGCACGCGGAGTGAATCTGCCAACGGTTCGAGGTGAATGTCGGTCGCTTTTTTCTGGAGCGCCTTGACGATAAGGTTATCGACGAGGTTTATAATCGGTTCCGATTCCCAAGAAGAATTTCGTGAAATCTCGAGATGATTGAGATGCTGGAGTAAATCTTCGTCATCGATTGATTCGGCGTGGTTATGCATGAGCCTGATTTCAGCTGGGGAGTGCTGTTCAGGTATAATGCGTTGCTGTGTGACAAAGCGGATTTTTTCGAGAAGGAATTCATCGTTTGCGTTCTGCACGGCGATTTTTAGGGACTCGGCGCATTCCTCTGTGCTTTCCTCGGCGCTTTCAACAACCGCAATTCCGTTTTTCTGACACCATTTTTTGGACAAGTTTTTTGTATTCATCCCCGTAAAATACAAACAAAAATCACGAAAAAACATATCCATGCAAATTTTGCAACCAACTGTTTGCAAAGTAGTTAATGGTCGATGGTCATTAGTTGTTTGTTAAAGTTTGGCGGCGAAGCCGCGATTATAAAAAACAATGGCTAAATACTATTGACTAATAGCCAATGGCTATAAATGCAAAAAAGTCCCCCGGAGAGGGGGACTTTGCGGAGTTGTCTAATGAAACTCGATTAAGCCTTGCTCATTTTTGCCTTGACTTTGCGAGCGCCTTTCTTTGCCTTGCCAAAGAGGGCGTTCGGGAGCCAGAAGAATGTCGGCACAAGGAACATGGTAAGCACTGCGGACACAATCAAACCACCCACAGAAGCAATACCCATCGGCTGCGTCATGGCAGCGACGTTACCACCGAGAGCGAATGCAAGCGGGAGCTGTGCAATCACGGAGGCAAGCGTTGCAAGCATAATCGGCTGGAACTTGGCTTTTGCGGCTGTAAGCACTGCCGAGCGGCGGCCCATGCTTCCACTACGCAACAGGCGGTTTGCTTCGTCGAGCAAAAGAATAGCGTTATTCACCACCACACCAATCAACATAACGATAGCCATGAGAGCGATCATGGAGAGTGCCTTGCCGGTAATGATAAGGGCGAGGAGCACGCCGATTGCACCCATCGGGATGGTCGTCATGATGATAAACGGCTGCATGAAGCTTTCGAGAAGAGCGACGAGCAAAATGTAGGTGAGGATAATAGCCATCACGATTGCCGTCATGAATTCCTTCTGCATGTCGTTCTGCATGTCGGCGTTACCACCGAAGCTGAACGTGATGCCTTCTGGGAGTTCGTCCTTCATGCTGTTTGTAAGTTCCGTGAGTTTGCCCATGATTTCACCGGTCGTATGTCCCGGGAGCAAGTTCATCGAAACGTCAACACGTCTCATCTTGCGCTTACGGTCAATACGTGTCGGACCAGCACCATCTTCGATGTGGAAGAGTTCGCTAGCACTTACGTAGCCCTTCGGTGTCTTGACAGGCAGGTCTTCGATGTCGGCATGGCTCTGCCTATCCTTTTCCATCAAGCGTACGTAAACGTCGTATTCTTCACCGTCTTCGGTGTACTGGCCTGCTTCGAAACCGTTCACTGCAATGTAGTTGTAGTTTGCGACTGTTTCAAGCGTTACGCCATAGTCGGCCATGGCGGCACGGTTCGGGATCAAGCGGATTTCAGGCTTACCGGCTTCATAGCTCGTCTTGATATCCACGATGCCGTCAATCTTTTGCTGGACTCGGTCAAGGACGATTTGTGATGCCTTGATGACGGAGTCTGCATGGAGACCGCTCACTTCGAGCACCACATCGCCAGCGGAGTTGTTCTGCATTTCAGAGGCGGAGGTGGACTTTACGGAAATGTAGGCGTCTGGAATGTTGGCGAGGTACGGACGGATGGAGTCGACGATTTCGTCCGTACTGCGATGTCTGCCCTTCCAGTTGGGATTGTTCTTCTTTTCCCAGTCCTTCAAGAGTCTAACACGCATGGTGGCCTGGTTTACGGTCGTAAAGCCGTTGGAACCACCCACGTTCATACTGTAGTGAACAATTTCAGGAATATCCTTGACGCGGGATTCTATAATACGAGCCACGCTATCGGTTGTCTCGATGTTTGTACCCACAGGCATTTCGAGCTTGATGCTCATCATGCCCTGGTCCTGTCTCGGGGTAAGTTCAACAGTCAAGTTGTTCTTGGCGAGGGTTCCGACAAAATAAAGTGTTGCAGCGAGAGCGAGAACCTGGAAAATCACACCTGGGATAGAGAGGCAGAAACCGAGAGCTTTCAAGTAAACGAAGCGGAATCCGTTCAAAATCTTCGGGAAAATTCCAAGAGCGGATTCGATAATGCCCGGCTTTTCTTCGATGATATTGCCGTTTTCATCTTTCTTCTTGCCCTTGAACAAGTAGGCTGCCATGAGCGGTGTCAGCGTGAATGTCACGAGGAGTGACACGAACGTTGCAAACACCATAGTCATACCGAATGTTCTAAAGAAGATACCCACGATGGATTTCATGAATGCGATAGGCACGAACACGGCAACGTTTGTAAGCGTTGATGCCATGATGGCGATCATGATTTCTGAGGTGCCTTTGTATGCAGCTTCCTTCGGATCAAGACCTTGCAAAAGCTTGTTGTTGATGTTTTCGAGCACCACGATGGAGTTCGTCACCAACAGACCCACGGAACTTGAAAGAGCCATGAGGGACATCATGTTGATGCCAAAGCCTGCAAAGTACATGAGCGTAAATGCACCAATCACGGAAATCGGCATCGTGAGAGCCGCGATAATCATCGTCGAGAACTTGCCGAGGAACAGGAGCAGGAGGCCTGCGGTAAGCGCAATTGCGATAATGATGTTCTGGATAACGTTATCGATAGATTCGTTCACGGCTTCGGACTTGTCGTAAATGAGCGTGAGCTTGAAGCCTTCCGGGAGAGTCTTGTTGACTTCTGCCATGCGCTTGAGCACGCCTCTGGAAACTTCCACGACGTTTGCATCGGAGCGTTTCTTGATATCGAGAGCGACTGAGTTGATGCCGTTAAAGCGGGAAGTCGATGTAATTGTTTCGATGGTATCTTTCACGACGGCAATTTCAGAGAGCTTGACGACTCCCTTTTCCGTCGGAATTTCCATGTTGCGCATTTCATCGAGGTTCTTGAACTTACCTGCGGTACGCACAGACGTGTTCTTGTGCTTGCCGATAACTTCACCAATCGGGAGGTTTACGTTGGACATGCCGTAAAGGCCCATCATGGTGCCGATATCAACACCGCGGTCCATCATTTTTTCCTTGTCGACTTCGATGGCGATCTGGCGGGTTGTACCACCGAAAATATCGACGCTAGCAACACCGGAAACAGAAGTGAAGAGCGGTTCGATTTCGTCTTCGACTTTCTGGCGGAGTTCTGTAGAGTTTAGAGGACCGGTGAACGAGATTGCCATGATGGCAGCACCGTTAATATCGACCTTCGAAATAATCGGCGCCTGTACTGCATCCGGAAAGTCCGCAGAGGCGAGGTCCACCTTGGAACGCACGTCATTTGCGGCAACGTCCACGTTCACGCCCATGTTGAACATGGCGACGATAATGCCGTAGTTTTCCAAGCAGATGGACTGCACGTAGTCGATACCGTCCACGAGTTCCACCTGTTCTTCAATCGGCTTGATAATTGTGGTTTCGATTTCTTCAGGGTTTGCGCCCTTGTAAATGATGGTGGCCGTAACCACGGGGACTTCGAATTTCGGCATCAAGTCCACCACCATCATGGAATAGGTATAAAGACCGAACACCACCACGGTCAAGATGACCATGAGCATGGTGATTGGTTTGTAAATACTGGCTTTAATCATTGGCTATTCTCCAGTGTCGATTATTCGACAATCAGCACCTTGTCGCCGTCATTCATGCGGTTCTGGCCTTCGACCATCACGACGTCGCCTTCGCTAAGGCCATCCTTGATTTGGATGTCGGTCTTGGTCTGCACTCCGAGTTGCACGATTTTGCGCTTGGCCTTGCCTTCGCTATCGACTGTCCAGACCGAGTTCACGCCGTTGCTATAGACAATGGCTTCGACCGGGACGGTAACGCCGGTGACTTCGCGGGCGTCAATCTTTGTGGTGAGGTACATGCCTGGGAGGAGCTTACGGTTCTTGTTCTTGAAGGTCACTTCGACCGGGAAGAAGCGGGTTATCGGGTTTGCGGCGAGCGGAATGAGGCTTACTTCGCCCTGAAGCTTTTCGCCGTTGAGTTCGATTGTTGCCTTGGCGCCCTTCTTGAAGAAACCGATTTCGGAACTTGTGACGTTGAGCTTGAGAATCACCTTGTCGAGGTTTGCGATGGTGAACATGGCACCACCGACACCCGGGACTTCGCCAGCCTTAAACTTGACTTCGGTAATGGTGCCCGAAGACGGGGCGAGCACGAGCGTTGCACGACGGGCTGCTTCCAATTGCATCTTGGATATGCTAATCTGGGTTTCGAGCTGGTCAACGGTGCTCTGAGTGACACCGCCCTTTGCCTGCACTTCCTTGGTGCGGGCGAGGGTCTTTTCGTTCAGTTCCATGGCTGCTTTTGCTTGCTGGTAAGCCGTGTTGTCGCCCGTAAAGACGAATTCCGCGAGAACCTGGTCTTTCTTGACCTTGGAACCAACACGGACGTTGATCTTGGCAATCGGGTCGCCGAGCTTGGCGGTTGCGGTCGTCTGCTGGCTACCTTCGATGGTGCCGCTGAAGGCGCGGACGTCTGTGAGCTTGACTGTAGCAGCCTTCACAACGCGGGCTGGCTTGCCATTGACCTTCTGGATTTCTTCGATGGTCGAAACTTTTTTCTCGGACTTGGCGTCTTTCTTGGCGTCGCCGCATCCAGCGAGGAGGAGCGACAGGGCAGAAATAGTAATGATTGATTTTGTAATGGTCTTCATGATTGTCTTCCTCTTAAATCTTAGTATTCACCTGTGGCTTGGAGCAGTGCGTTATAAGCGGTGTTCCAGTTGAGAATTCCCTGCAAGTAGTTGAGTTTTGCCTTGCGGAGGTCCATGTTGGCGGTAAGCAGGTTGAGCTGCGTTTCCATGCCGTTTCTGAAAGCCGCGTCGGTCATGTCGTAGATGCGCTGGGCCAGGTCAATGTTATTCTTCAAAACTTCAAGATTGCGTTCTGCGGAGGCGAGTGTCTGTGCGCAGCTTTCGATTTGCACGCGGAAGCCACGTTCTGCGGTTTCTTTCTGTATCTGGGTGCTGCGGAGGCTGGATTTAGCTTGGACCACTGCTTCCTTGGTCTGCATGCCATTGAAAAGGTTCATCGACAAGTTCAAAGAAACGTATTTATTGAGCTTGTCCCACTTCGGAGCGTCCCATTCGGTAATCTTGTTTTGGTTGTTTGCATACTTGAGGCCGCCTACCAATGCGATTGTCGGCTTGTAGCCACCTTCTTCAATTTCGATGTTCTTTTCTTTCATCGTTTCGGTAGCTTGGAGCATCACCAATTCTCTACGACGCTGTTTGACGCTTGCCATGGAGGTGTCCGGGTACGGGAGGTTGGATTCCGGGCTACGGAGTTCTCCGTTGAATTGAACGTCGTTGTCCCAGTCAAGACCCATGGTGTTGAGAAGAGCGTTCTTGGCAAGGAGGCGCTTGTCTTCGAGAGTCTTTCTGTCTACCTTGAGGGCTTCCATGGCGAGCTGAACTCTAGCGAAATCAAGTTCTGTAGCAAGTCCGCTCTTAACGCCTTGTTCCACAAAGTCAATGTTGTCTTGTGTAATCTTCATGCTTTCGTCAACAATGGCGATGGAGGAATCCAAGTAAATGAGCTGGTCAAAAGCGTTATCGACTTCGTAGCGGACATTCGACTTCGTATTTTCGAGGTTGACCTCTTGCAAGTGCTTATAGGCCTTGGCGATATCGATAGCGGTACCAACCTTGCCGGCGGCGTAGAGCACCTGGGTTAGCGTGAGGCCCACGCTGGACTGCCAGCGGTAACCTTGTGTGCTCATACCATTGATCATCTTGTCTAAAGCCGGAGCGACACGTTCTTTATCGAACTTGTTGGCGCCCAAAGTGGAATCCTTGGCGGCGTCGGCCATGGGGGTGCCAAGCTTGACGTCATCAAGCCCGAAAATACGGGTTACATTGGCGCTAAGGTCAATGGACGGGTAGGCGTTACCATACCCAGCGTCTACTTGGGAATTTGCAGAAACGAGATCTTCTTCGGCGCTCTTGATGTCCGAAGAATTTTCCATGGCGGTCTTGATCGCCTCATCTCGAGTGTAGACTTTTGCCGAGGCCGGTACCATCAGCCCTAAAGCGAGGGCAGAAAGGACTAAAAATTTCCTTGACATTCGTTCTCCTAATATATTAAGCTTGCCAAATGTAAAAAAAAAGCACCCTTTTCATAAGGGGGCTTTTTTCTGTTTTTGATGAAACGCAAATATTGGGGATGAAGTGCATCCGAATTTGCGAATTTTTGCGAAATTTGGCGAAAATTACATCAAACCGGGGATTTTCATGCCGCCAGTGATGTCCGAAATGCTTGCCTGCTGGGCGTCGTCTTTCTTCTTGACGGCGGAGTTCACGGCAGCCATAATGAGGTCTTCGAGAGCTTCTACATCGTCCTTGTCAACAGCATCCGGATTGATCTTCACCATCGTGAGTACGCCCTTTCCGTTCATGGCGACCTTCACCATTCCGCCACCGGCTTCGGCGTCAAAGCTCTGTGCCTTGAGGTCGTTTTGTGCCTTAAGCATCTTGCTCTGCATTTTCTGAAGGTCCTTAAGCATCTTGCTCATGTCCATGAATATATCCTCGCTTTTTGAGTGTATTAAAGGTTATTGGATCCTTCCACTTGCGTGTCAGGATGACTGTTTTCCATTCGTAATTATAGAATTTTTATTTGGTTGGATCCTATCACTACACTACGTTTCGTTCCAGGATGACGTTTTAATTGTCACCCTGGAGGGAGCTTGCGACCGATAGGGTCCATGATAATCTATGCGTCGCAATCCTCGTCGTCGCATTGTGAAACGATGGCCGCTTTCTTGAGTTTCTTGGTGAAAACGAGTTCCGTCGCAAACATCTGCTGGAGCTTTGAAAGTCCCGGTTCCTTTTCCAGGTCGAGTTCGTACGGGCTCATCTTGGCGGCGCGCTGTTCGGCAAGTTCGCTCTCGGTGAAGGCGCGCGTGCGGATGGAAAGCGCAATCTTTGTCTGCAGGCGGTCTTCCAAAATGCGTGTCACGCGTTCGACGTATTCGGGATGCTCCGTCATCTGGCGGTAGCCCCAGTTTTCGGCATTCTCGGTTGTGCCTGCGTAGGTGAGCGCAATCGGGAACGGATTCTGCTCGGTGTCGCCGGTTTCGAGCGTTGTGCCGGCAATGGCGGCGGAGAATACGTAGTCGCCGTCGTTAGCGATGTTGGAGAGGATGGAAGGCCATGCGGCGGCAATTTCGTAACGTGAAAAAGCCTGCACGCCACCCTGATCGTAGCCTGCAAATGGGTCATCATAAGACGCCTGGACTTCTTCCTGGGCGTCTATCATGGCGCTGACTTCAGTTACTTTTTTTTTTACCGCGTCGTTTTCGGCGCTTTTAGGATCGTTAATCGCTGCAAGAGCTTTTCGCAAATCGACCAGTCGGTCGAGCCAAGCCATTCGGGCGAACGTCGTTTCGACAAGGAGTCGCGGGTTCGTGCTGTAGCGGAGCGTACCCTGCAAGTCGATAAGCATCTTGCTGATGCGGAGGATGTCGCCGTTCGTAAGACTTTGTGCGCAGCTCTTGTACTTGGTGTAGAGCTCTTCGGTGATGTTGAGTGCATCCGGCGTGAAGGCGTCGAGGCGGGCGTAGAGCAAGTTGCGGAGGAACTTGCCAAAGCCGTCGAGCAGCGGGATGAACTCGATACCGATTTTCACGGCGTCATCCACCATGCGGAAGCAGCCCTTGATGTCGTGGTTTTCGATGGACTGGATGAGCGAGAAGAAAAGTTCTACAGGCGGGATGCCAAGGACGGAGCGGACGGATTCCGCAGTCATTTCGTTCCCGGTAAAGGCGTATGCCTGGTCAAAGTAGGTGAGGCCGTCACGCATGGAACCATCGGCTTTTTCGGCAAAGATGTCGAGGGCTTCGTCGGTGGCCTTGATGCCTTCCTGTTCGCAAATGTAGCGGAGGCGGCTGCGGATCTGGTCTACGGTCAGGCGCTTGAAGTCAAAACGCTGCACGCGGCTCAAGATTGTCTGCGGAACCTTGTTGACTTCGGTCGTTGCAAAGATGAAAATCACGTGGGACGGCGGTTCTTCGAGTGTCTTGAGGAGAGCGTTGAAGGCGCCTGTCGAGAGCATGTGGACTTCGTCGATGATGAAAATCTTGTACTTGCCGATGACGGGCGGGTACTGCACACGTTCAATCACATCGCGGATGTTGTCGACGCTGGTGTTAGAGGCCGCATCTATTTCATAGACGTCCATCGGGTTTCCGCCGGCGATATCCTTGCAGCTGTCGCACTGCCCACACGGGTGCAGCGGGTCAGAGCCCTTGCAGTTGAGCGTGCGGGCGAGGATGCGGGCGCTAGTAGTCTTGCCCACACCACGGGTGCCGGTAAAAAGGAATGCATGATGGAGACGACCGCCCTGAATGGCGTTCTCAAGAGTCTTTGCGATATGTTCCTGACCGACCATATCGCTGAATGATTGCGGGCGCCACTTACGCGCCATTGCGATGTATGCCATGCTTGGGAATATAGTAAATAATTTCGTATCTTTATAAGAGCAAATAGTCTAACAGAGGTACTTATGAATTTTGATATGGCGCTTTTGATTTTGTGCTGGCAGACAGCCTGCCTTTCGCATAACCACGAAAATGAACAGCTTTTGCCGGGTGCTGCCTCGGCTACGGAAGCGGAAAGTGCAGAACTCGACAAGATTCATGACGAAGTGACTCCGAACGCCAGTTGGGACGAATTCAACAACCTTTATGCAAGCTTCAAGTCGGCAAGCGACCGTACTAAGGCTTGCGTCAAGGCGCTTCAGTCGCAGTCCCGTGATTCAAAGGTTCTCGTGATAAACTGCATGGTCCGTATTGCAAATGCTTCGCACGAAGACTACAACAGGACTAATATATCGCCCGAAGAATATGAATTTATTAAGAATGTCCGTGAACAACTTGGCTTGAATTAAAACCTTTGTCGGGTACAAAATTTTAGATCAAGTAATAAAAAAGAAACGCTCCCATCGGGAGCGTTTCTTGTAATTATTAGTTGTGGCGCAGTCGCTACTAGCGGAGAACGATGTCACCGTTGGCAACGAGCTTGTCGCGGAGCTTGTTGTGAGCCTTGTTGACTTCGTCGTCCGTGAGCGTACGGTCCATAGCCTGGTAGGTGAGGCTGTAAACCATGTTCTTCTTGCCGGCTTCAATCTTTTCGCCTTCGTAGATGCTCTTGAGAGTAATCTTGGCGAGGTTCTTCGGGTTGAGAGCCTTGATGCGGGCGAGCACGTCTTCGTGGGTCATCGACTTGGCAACTTCGATAGAAATGTCGCGGGTCGAAGGCACTTGGCGACTGAACGGCTGGAACACAATCTTCTTGTGGCTTTCGTGTTCCATCTTGTCCATGTCGGCTTCCATCACGTAGGTCTCGTAGCTGATTTCGTTAGCCTTGAGGCAGTTCGGGTGGAGTTCGCCCATCGTTCCAAGAACCGTGCCATTGCAGACAATTTCGGCTTGCTTGCCCGGGTGGAGGAAAAGTTCCGGCTTTGCTGCGGCGCGGAATTCCACGACGAGGCCGAGACGCTTGAAGAAGCTCTGGACAAAGCCCTTGAATGCGGCAAAGTCAATCTGCTTCGGCTTGTCGTTGAGCGGATCGGTGTCAAAGTTACCGGCGATGGTGAGGGCGACGAGGTTGGATTCGTCAAAGCCCGGATCGCGTTCGTCCTTGCGAGCTCGCTTGAACTGTCCCTTGGCAACTTCGAACAGACGAACAGAACCCGGACGGTTCTTTTCGTTTTCGGCAACAGCCTTGAGCAAATTCGGGAGGAGGCTCGTCGGCACAGCACCGAGTTCTTCGGAAAGCGGGTTCAAGAGGAGAGCCGGCTTGCTGCGACGGTCGTCACTTTCAGGGCCAAAGAGGGCTTCGGTGCGGGCCTTGCTCGTGAAGCGGAGGCTCAAGCATTCGTGGAGGCCCATGGCAGAAAGCGTCTTGCGGATCTTGCGGTTCAAGACTTCGATAGCCGGGAGTTCGTTCGGTTGCATCGTGAACTTCGGCAAACTGTACGGAATGTTGTCAAAGCCGACGAGACGAGCGATTTCTTCGATGAGGTCCACTTCGCGTTCGAGGTCCGGGCGGAAACTCGGAATCTTGAACGTGATAGATTCGGCGTCCTTCTTCACGACTTCGAGAGCGATACCCGTGAGGAACTTTTCAATCTGTTCGGCGGAAACTTCCATGCCGATGACCTTGGCGGCGCGAGCGACGCGGAGCGTGACCTGGTTGTTTTCCTTCTTGTGGTCGTCGCCGGTGTATTCGACGGAACCCTTGAGGATGCGGCCACCAGCGACTTCCTGGATCATGGCGCAAGCGTACTTGCTGTATTCGTCCTGCGTTGCAAAGTCGATTTCGCGTTCGAAGCGGTAGCTGGAGTCCGTAGAAATGCAGAGGCGCTTGGCCTGCTTGCGGATAACGGTCGGGTTGAACCAGGCGCTTTCGAGGAACACATTCTTTGTTGCATCAACGATTTCGGATTCGACACCGCCCATCACGCCAGCGACGCAAGCCGGACGGTCACCATCGCAAATCACGAGGTCGTTTTCGATGAGTTCGTGTGCGGTGTGGTCGATCGTTTCAATATGCTCGCCCTTGACGGCGCGGCGGACCTTGATCTTGTTGCCGTGGAGCTGGTCCATGTCAAAGCTGTGGAGCGGCTGACCGACGTCCATCAAGATGAAGTTCGTGATATCGACGACGTTGTTGATGCTGTTCATGCCGACAGCGTGCAAAAGCTTAGCAAGCCATGCCGGAGACTTTTCAACCTTCACGTCCTTGATGACTCGACCCACGTAACGGGAGCAACCGCAGCCCGGAACGACTTCGAGGCTGATAGCGGCGCTTGCGTCTTCGGAATCTTCCTTGAAGTTGTAAGCGAGCGGCTTGAGCGGACGGTTAAACTTGGCGGCGAGTTCGCGTGCGACACCGCGGTGGCTGAGCGCATCCGGGCGGTTCGGCGTGACGTTCAGTTCGAAGCATACGTCGTACATGCCGAGGCTTACGAACGGCGTACCTGCCGGGATGGAATCGTCGAGAACCATGATTCCACCGTGGTCGTCAGAAAGGCCGATTTCGTCTTCGGCGCAGATCATGCCGAAGCTTTCGACACCGCGAATCTTGGATTTCTTCATCTTGAGCTTGGTGCCATCAGGGAGCGGGAGTTCTGCGCCAATCGGGGCGAGCACAACCGTCTGACCTGCTGCGACGTTCGGGGCTCCGCAAACAACCTGGATGGTGTTCGTGCCGTCGTTCACGGTAGTGATGTGCAAGTGATCGCTATCCGGGTGCGGATCGCAAGTGAGAACCTTTGCAACGAGCAACTTGTCATAGACCTTGCCCGGTTCTTCCATGCCTTCAACTTCGAGACCGATGGAGGTGAGCGCCTTTGCGACATCTTCCGCAGATTCCGGAAGGTCAACGTGACGTCTAAGCCAATTCAAAGAAACTTTCATTTTAATACCCTTTAAATTTTTCGGCGGTAAATATAGAAAAAACGACTCTATTTGCTCACGCGGTTCACGAAGATTTCGAAGTCTTCGGGGGTGGTGAGCTTGTCGTTTGCAGATTCGCCTTTCACGATATAGACGGGCTCGCCAAAGAATTCGAGGATGCTTGCTTCGTCGGTCGGCGTGAAGTTCAGCGGTTCCTTTTCGATGCGGGCGTAGAGGCTCTTGAGCAAATCGATGCGGGCCGCTTGTGGAGTCTGTGCGAGCCAGACCTTATTGCGGTCAATTGTACTTTCGACGCGGCCATCGCTTGCAATCTTGATGGTGTCGATGGCAGGCTTTGCGACGAGGCAACTCCCTTTGTTGACGAGCGTTTCGCAAACGTCGCGGATAATCTTTTCGCTAATGAACGGACGTGCGACATCGTGGACGAGCACGTATTCAGCGCCGCTAGTGAGCGCGTTCACTCCGTTTTGCACGGACTGCCAGCGTTCTTTCCCGCCAACGACAATCCTTAGTTTGTTTAAGATATTCCCATATCCGGTTCCAAATGCGGGACTCAAACGGCTAAAAATATCTTTTTCAAAGTAGTCCTTCCAATCGGCAGGAACCGCAATAACGACTTCTGCGATTTCATCCATGTTGAGGAATGTTTCAAGGCTATATTGGTAAACAGGCTTGTTGCCGAGATTCATCAATTGCTTGGGGATTGTCCCACCCATGCGTTTGCCGAGTCCGCCTGCGGGGAGAACGGCAGCAAATTTTCCAAAAAGTAATGAATTAGACATATTTATAAAATAGAAATATTTGTGATGTAAGTCACCGTGTTTAAAAAGTAAGAAGTAAAAAGTTTTTTGAATGTCGAGAATATTTTTACCTTTGGCATCGAGTGTGTATATGGGAGACAAAATGGACTTTAGTGAATTGAAACCTCGCAACCGAACTCAAATGGCAATCGTTGCTTGCTTGGGCGGATTTGTCGGGGCGCATAACTTCTTGCTTGCTAATAGTGTTTCGGGAAGCATTAAAATTTATTTGACCCTTGTTGCTATTATTGCTCCGCATCATGTAGGCTTGAGCTTGGCTGCTGTAAACCTTGCGTGGGTTTTGTTTGATTTATGGCAAATCTGTTTTGTAAGTACTCTGCCTGAAATCCGTTTGGAAGGTAGCCGTAAAAAGGCAGCCCTTTTTGTATTTACCTATATGGCTTTTGCGGCAACGCTTGCTGTTATCTGCCTCAGATAGATCCTTGTAAAACGTAAAACCCCTGCACTTTCTTTCAAGTGCAGGGGAGGGGTCTTTTTGAGGAGATGTTTTATGAATTAGAAAGCGAAGAAAATTCCGATATGAGGGGTGAGATTAATTCCCGAGAATATGTATTTCATCTGGGTGACTTTTGATGTCTTGGAAATCTCTCTAGAATAGCCGCCTATACCAAAAGCGTTCGTGGTAACATCAATGCCCGCAAGAATTCCTGCCGATTCAAAAAATTGATACCCGAGGGTAAAATCACCACCAATTATTGCATCTACGAATACGGTAAAGGGGTTGATTTTCTTATCGTCTACAGTGATTCTACCGTTGAGCATTTTTAAGTTAACTCCACCAATGAGGTAGAACGCTAAGATAAAATCGTTTGATATAGGGGCAAAGCCTAGACCCGATTTAATGTTGAGATCAATTCCGTTAAAGTCGACTTTTTTATCAAAGTACTTGTCTTTGAGGTCTCCTGTGATAAAGCCTCCACCAAGATCGAGTAATGTCGAAAAGCCGTTTTCCTGCATTTTATAGCGAGTCCAGTGAAACTGGAAACTTAAAGAATTCCATTCATGCTTTTGTGATTTGATTTCCCATTTCTCAGATTCGATAGGAAGATAGAAGTTGTAGCTTTGGAGAGTTTTGTTTGTACGGAATTTGCTCTTTGAGGCTGGAGAGCTTGTGCTTGTCGAGTCGTTGGGGGAAAACACCACTTTTTCTTCAATAGTTGCCGGTCTTTCGGTAACTTGGACTTTGGAAGAGTCTGCCTCGTTTATGATTTCGGCTTTTGGTTCTTCAATAGGTGCCTTAATTTCAACAGAATCCTTAATAATAGGTTCCTTAATAGAATCCTTAACGGATTCCTTAATGCTTGAGACCGTGTCCACTTTGGGTGTAACTATGTAACTGGATGCGTTATCATCGAAATCTGGGACTATTGGGAGCAACTGGGGATGGATCGTTGCTGAGTCTTTAACAGCGCTATTTTGTGCAAACAACGCCGTACTACACACAATAGCGACCCCCACTATTTTGGAAAGCGTAGTAAACATGTTTCTCCCCTTTGCTGAAAACGAGGTTTATCATTGCTCCGTCTCTAAATATATTTCGATACTTACGAAAAACTTAAGAAAAGTTTATAGCTATATTCCAAGATAGAATGATTGAACCAAAATTATGTAAAACTTGACGGATTTCTATAAATAGATTACTTTTTGTGCAGTAAAACAGATGTTCACTACAAGGCGGTGCGCGTATGGAAAAAAGCCCGAAAAGCGAAAATGTTGAAAACTCCCTCGAATGGGAGCGTTCCCGCCTAGACAAGGAGCAACTTGAGGCGGTTGAGACAACTGAGGGCTACGTGCGTGTGGTGGCTGGGGCGGGGTCGGGTAAAACTCGGACGCTCACGCACCGCTATCTGTATCTCGTGAAGGAAATGGGCATTTCGCCTGCGAATATTCTCTGCGTGACGTTCACGAACAAGGCGGCTGCCGAAATGAAAAAGCGCATCCGCTCGATTCTGGGTGGCGACGATAGCGGCTACATTTCGACGTTCCACGGCTTTTGCGTGCAGTTCTTGCGCGAAGAAATCCACGTGCTGAATTACCCGAAGGAATTCATGATTCTCGACGAGGATGACCAGAAGTCGCTTTTGCGCAAGGCGTATGCGGATTTGGGGTTCTCGCTCAAGGACTTGAAAATCAGCAGTGTCCTTGATTTTGTGGGTGGCCGCAAGGCGAATGATATCGGCTATGTGTCGCTGTTTGCTGAACACTTGGCGGATGAGGAGAAAGTATCGGCTGCCGGGAATGCGCCGGCGGTTGAAAACGAGAAACGCGAGCATCTGGTGGAGCTTGCGGACGAGGCTCCGGACAAGTGGATGGCGGTTTATTACCGCTATCTGTACGAGCAAAAGAAAAATTATGCGCTCGATTTTGACGATTTGATTCTGGTGACGCTATATATTTTGGAGAATTTCCCGGAAAAGCTTGACAAGTGGCGCAAGCGCATGATGTACGTGATGGTCGACGAGTACCAGGACATTGACGGACAACAGTACCGCTTGGC
The DNA here is from genome assembly GCF_900142945.1 of Fibrobacter sp. UWB7. Lineage (NCBI taxonomy): Bacteria > Pseudomonadati > Fibrobacterota > Fibrobacteria > Fibrobacterales > Fibrobacteraceae > Fibrobacter > Fibrobacter sp. UWB7. The sequence continues at coordinate 918,581 of NZ_FRCO01000002.1, read as the reverse complement.
GGATTTGCTTTCGAGTTACCACAAGAACCTGTTTGTGGTGGGCGACCCGGACCAGACGATTTATGGCTGGCGCGGTGCCGATATCAATCGCATTTTGGAATTTGACCAGTTCCATAAAGGCACGAAGACGATTCTGTTGCAGAACAATTACCGCTCGACGCCGAGCATTTTGAAGGTGCCGGATGCGGTCATCAAGAACAACAAGTATAGAATAGAGAAGGTCTTGAGGCCGGTCCGTGCAGGCGGCAAGACGCCTGTATTTTACCATGCGAAGAACACTCGCGAAGAAGCAAAATGGATTGTGGAGCGCATCCAGAATGCTGTGCAGAATTCTGTGAAAAACGGTGCGAGCGGCGTGCATTACAAGGATATTGCGGTCTTGTACCGTATGCATTCGCAGTCGCGCTCTGTTGAAGAGGCGCTGATGTCGGAGTCTATCCCGTATAAGGTCTATAGCGGGGTTGGCTTTTACCAGCGCAAGGAAATCAAGGATATCATTTGCTATTTGCGAATGCTCGTGTATGCCGACGACTTGTCGTTTATCCGGACGGTGAATACGCCAAAGCGCCAGTTCGGGCCGAAGAAAATGGCGATTTTGCAGGCGTTTGCGGATACGCGCAAGGTCGGGCTTTACGAGGCTTTGCTTGAAATTGTGTACGAGGCGGGGCGCCTGAACGATGTGGCGCCTGATGTCACGACGCAGGCGGAACTTTCGTCGGTCGGCAATGACCATCGGAAAATCGATTTTGACTGTAAGGAATTCTTGTCGAGAAGCAATGTTGTTGAATACGTGAAGCTGATTGAAAAGTACCGCTCGCGTTATAAGGATATGCGCGTTTCGGAATTGCTTTCGAAGATGCTTCGCGAGACGAAGTACGAGGAAATGCTTCGTCTGGATGGCGATGAAGACCGCTTGGACAATCTTGCGGAACTCAAGCAGGGAATTCTCGAATTTGAGAATTACTACGAAGAAGATGCTTCGCTGGATGAGTATTTGCAGAACATCGTGCTGTTTACGAATGCGGATGAAGATGTGCAGGAAAAGGACCGCGTGCAGCTCATGACGATTCACAATGCGAAGGGCCTGGAATTCCCGTATGTTTTTGTGTGCGGCTTGAACGAGGGCTTTTTCCCGGTGAAGCGTGTGCAGAACAAGATTCAGCTCGAAGAAGAGCGCAGGCTTGCGTATGTGGCATTCACGCGTGCCGAAAACGTGCTTTGCCTGAGCGACGCCGAAGATGGCGTGGCGGGCGAGAGCGGGTCACGCTATCCGTCGAGATTCTTGCTCGAGATGGACATGGGCGAGCTTGATGTGGCGCGTGGATTCTCGGACGATTTGCTTTTGGCGGCACGGGCTTTTATTGCGGAAGCGGACCGCAATCGAGACTTGATGGGCGATTTTGATGAAGACGAGAGTCTTGGCGCGGTAAAGAAAGCGCCTACGGCAGAATTTGCGGTAGGCGATCGTGTGGTACACAAGATTTTTGGAATCGGGACCGTCAGCGGTGTCGATAAAAAGAACTTCTGTTACGAAATTACTTTTGACAAGTTTGCGACTCCGCGCTCGATTCAGTTCGATTTTCCGTTATCGAAAGTGTAGAGGATAAATGTCGGCCCCGTAACAAGTACGGGGGGACTGACATCGCCATTTTATCGTCTGCTTCTTTGGAAGTTGTTTTCAGGACGCTCGTAACGCATCGGCTTGAGCTGCTTGATGACGTCACGGAGTTCCTTGGGGAGCGGGCAATCAAAAACTTTATGTTCGCCTTGCCAATCGAATTCCAGACGACAGCTGTGCAAGAATAAGCGGTTCAGTCCGAACAGCTTTTTGACTTCGCGGTTGAGCGCGAAGTCGCCGTAACGTGTATCGCCGAGAAGCGGATGCCCGATGCTTGCGAAGTGGGCGCGAATCTGGTGCATGCGGCCTGTTTCGAGCTTGATTTTCACAAGATCGTAGCCTTCGTAATGCTGCTTGACGCGGTAATGCGTGATGGCTTTCTGTGCGTTTTCGTCATCTTGGCCGACGAGCATTTTGCTGCCCTTAGCGCTGTCTGTGCGCAGGAGCGATTCGCTGATGGTGCCGCGGTCTTTCTTGAGGTTGCCTTTGACGAGTGCAAAGTAGAACTTGTCTACGACATGTTCGCGAATCATGCGGGTGAAGTCTCGAAGCGTGTCGCCGTGGAGAGCAGCAATGATGAGGCCGGAAGTTTCTTGGTCGAGGCGGTGGGCGATGGTCGGCTTGAAATCGAGACCTTCGTTACGTCCCCATTCCCAGAGGTATTCCACGAGGCTTTCGCCTGGGCGCGTGCCGCTGCCCGGCTGGCTTGCGAGTCCCGAGGGCTTGTTCACAATCACGTAATCTTCGGTTTGCACGACGAGGTCGAGCTCGTGAGCGCCCCAGTGCGCCTGCTTTTCGGCACCTGTGAGGTGGTGGCCCCAGGTGGACTTGTTCTTGGCAAATCCTATTGCACTTTTTGCATCGGGGCGTTGCGGGGTGTCCCCGCTCGAAGGGGTAGCGGGAGCCGCTTCGGCGGCGGAAGCGAGGGGAAGGCTTTCCCCTTTTTGGTCGTCGTCACTTACCGACTTGAAGTTCTCGTAAATGTTCACTACGTCGCCTTCGACGAGCATCTGGTTTGCCTTGCCGACAACGCCGTTTACACGGACTTTCTTTTTGCGGATGACTGCGAAGAACACCGAGAGCGATTCTTCGGGGAATGCCTTGCGGAGGAAACGGTCAAGGCGCATGTTTGCAAAATTGCGATCGATAGTACGTGTAATCATTTTTAGTTACTAGTTAATGGTTTACTTGCATTTTTTGGCGTAGTGTGCAAGTCGTACGCCGTCTGCTGCACTGGTGACGATTCCGCCTGCATAGCCGGCTCCTTCGCCGAGGACGAAGAGTCCTTGGGTGTTTACGCTTTCGAGTGTCTCGTTGTTGCGCGTGATGCGGAGCGGCGAGCTAGTGCGTGTTTCGGGGGCGACTATCAGGCCTTCGTTGATGAATCCCGGAATTTTGCGGTCAAAATTTTGGAAGCCCTCGGCGAGACTTTGGCAAATCGTCTTGTCCATCCAATCCCACAGATTGCTTGGCACGAGCCCGCAAGGGTAGGTGGTTTTGGGGAGCGTTTTGTCTTCGCGGTGGGCGAGGAAGTTCTTGATCGTTTGTGCGGGGGCGGCGTAAACTTTTCCGCCGACGTTGTAGGCGTCTGTTTCGATTTTTCGTTGCAAGTCGAGACCGCCAAAAAGCGAACCGCTTGAAGGAATGTCAAAGCCTTCGGCGCCTGCAGTAATCGGGACGGCAATGGCTCCGTTCGCGAATGCACCATTGCGGCGGCTATAGCTCATGCCGTTTGTCGCAAGCGTTCCCGGTTCCGAGGCACATGGCACAAGGACTCCGCCGGGGCACATGCAAAAGCTGTAGGCGCTCGAAGTCTTGTTGATTGTCGGCGTGGCGAGGAAATATTCGGCGGCTCCAGTGAGTCTTGTATCGACGTTCAGTCCGAGCTGTCGCATGTTGATGAGCGACTGCGGGTGTTCAACGCGGACGCCCATGGCGAACGCCTTGCTTTCGAGAGTTACGCCGCGAGCGTGGAGCATCTCGTAAACGCTACGTGCGGAATGCCCAACTGCAAGGACTAGCGCTTCGCACGGTTGCCAATGCGAAATCGCGGCGCTTGTATTGGATTGCTTCGCGGAGTTTATCCCGGACATTGTTCCGGGGCTCGCAATGACGTTCTTTAGCTTGATCGCGCAAATTCGCCCATCCTTAATTTCAATATCTTCAAGGCTCGTGTTGAAATGGATATGCCCGCCGAGGCGGACAATCTCGGCGCGGACTTGACGCAACATGAGTACAAGTTTATCTGTACCAATGTGCGGCTTTGCAAATGCGACAACGCTTTCGTCAACGCCGAAGTCCACCATGTCCTTGAGTACGGTTTCGCTGAACAGGTTGCGGCTACGGGTGTTGAGTTTGCCATCGCTGAATGCGCCTGCTCCACCTTCACCAAATAGCACGTTACTGTAGGCGTTGAACTTGCGGTCTACAAAGAATTTGCGGATGTCGCGAAAACGTTCTTCAACTTGCTTACCTTGTTCGTAGATGTCGACAGAGAACCCTTTGCGCAAAAGGTGTAGCGCCGCCCAGAGACCGCTAGGCCCTGCTCCAATCACGTCCACGTGGCTAGCCATCGCTACAGTGTCTTTTAACGGTTCAGCATCGAGGCTGCGAATCTCGCGTTTGGATTCGATGAGCCCGCGGGCGTTGTTCCCCGTAGCACGGACTTTGCGTTTCAGGTCGAAAACGACATTGTAAGACCAGTGCAAGTCGCCTTTGCGTCTGGAGTCTAGCGAAAAGCGTTCGACTTCGAGATTGAAGATTTCTTCGGGATTCACTCGGAGCGTCTTGGCGAGCGCAAGACGGACTTCGCCTTTTTTTTCAAGGGCGACAGCGAGTTCTCTGTAGCGATATGTAAACATGTATGCCACAAATTTAGAAATATGGCAAAAAAATAGTTTTTTGGACTTGAGATAGTGGTTTACATTTTTTTATAATTGTGAAAACCCTAAAAATGGTAGTGATATATGTTTAAAGTTGGTTTTGATAACGATGCTTATCTAAAAACTCAATCTGAAAAAATTCAAGAACGTATCTCTAAATTTGGTGGAAAACTTTATCTTGAATTTGGTGGAAAACTTTTTGATGACCATCATGCAAGCCGCGTTTTGCCGGGCTTTGCTCCTGACTCCAAAATCCGCATGCTCGAAAAGCTCAAGGATAAGGCCGAAGTCATCATCGCCATCAATGCTGGCGACATCGAAAAGAACAAGGTTCGTGGCGACCTCGGCATTACCTACGATCAGGACGTTCTTCGCCTGATTGACGCTTTCCGCGGTTATGGCCTTTACGTGAGCAGTGTGGTGCTGACCCGCTGGCAAGAACAGCCGAGCGCAGTTGCTTACCAGAAAAAGCTCGAAGGCCTCGGACTCAAGGTCTATCGCCATTATCCGATTGCCGGTTATCCGAGCAACATCCCGCTCGTGGTGAGCGATGACGGTTATGGCAAAAATGAATTTGTTGAAACTTCTCGCGAACTCGTGGTGGTAACCGCTCCGGGGCCGGGAAGTGGAAAGATGGCCGTCTGCCTCTCGCAAATTTATCATGAAAACAAGCGCGGTGTCAAGGCTGGCTATGCCAAGTTTGAAACGTTCCCGATTTGGAACATCCCGCTCAAGCACCCGGTCAACCTCGCTTACGAAGCTGCAACGGCTGACTTGAACGACGTGAACATGATTGACCCGTTCCACTTGGAAGCTTACGGCAAGACGACGATTAACTACAACCGCGACGTCGAAATTTTCCCGGTGTTGAACGCTCTCTTTACGCGCATCCTCGGTGAATCTCCGTACAAGAGCCCGACGGACATGGGCGTGAACATGGCTGGCAACTGCATTGTTGACGACGCTGCTGTTTGCGAAGCCGCCAATGCTGAAATCATTCGCCGTTACTACAATACTTTGTGCCAAGTTCGCAAGGGCAATGCCGAAAAGGATCAAGTTTACAAGCTTGAACTCGTGATGGAACAGGCTCACATCAGCGCTAAGGACCGCAAGGTTGCTGTCGCTGCTGTAGCTAAGGCTGAAGAAACGAACGGTCCGGCAGTCGCTATTGAACTGAACGACGGTACGATTATTACGGGCAAGACTTCTTCGCTTCTCGGTGCATCCTCTGCTATGTTGCTCGATTCTCTCAAGCACTTGGCTGGCATTCCGGACGAAGTCCGCCTGCTATCTCCGATGGTGATCGAGCCGATTCAGAACCTCAAGACGATGCAGCTTGGTCACAAGAACCCGCGCTTGCACATGGACGAAGTCCTCGTGGCTCTCTCCGTTTGCGCTCTGACGGATTACAATGCAAAGATTGCGCTCGAAAAACTCCCGGAACTCCGCCATTGCGAAGTCCACTCCAGCGTGATTCTTTCGCAGGTTGACGTTGGTGTGTTCCGCCGCCTCGGTGTGAACCTCACGTCTGAACCGAATTACCAGACAAGTAAATTATATCATGGCTAGGAACGTTCGCTAAACGGCGCAAATAGCAGATACTTTTAGAAAAAGATTATCGAGAAATCGGTAGTCTTTTTCTTTTTGTTTGTATATTTAAAAAGTAATTTGATTAAAGGATGGGTTTGAATGGCTAATGGTAAAGTTTACGATGATGTCGAGGTTCACGATATGAACGATATGCATCGTGATAGGAAAACTGTGAAAACGGGGGATGAACAGAATGGCGCTCCTGTTGTCTGGAAAGCGCTTTCTGTAATTATCGCTATGCTTGCGGTGGTTTACGATTTGTCTCCGATTGATGCGGTCCCGGATACGATTCCGCTGTTTGGCTGGCTTGATGATGTGGGCTTTACGGTGATGGCTGCTCTCAACGCTTACCAGCATTTTGCAAAGGATCAGTCTGCAATGATAGTCCGCCTGGCAAAGTACGTCAAATGGATGATGGTTGCTTTTATTGTGCTTGCTGGTGTCGCGGTGGGAGGCCTTATAACTGCGATTGTAGCCCTTGTAATGCACTAAATCTTTCTGCATCTGCGCTAAAAAATCTCCAAAAAATTATCCTCGTTGCTGACGGGGATGATTTTTTTTCGCCTTTTTTAAGTTTTTTGGGGGCGAAAATAACCCCTAAAATAACCCTAGGATTAGCCCATTTGGGCTATTTTTTTTTGTTTGATTTTTTTTTACCTTGCTCCGCCGAACATTAAAAATGGAGACAAAAATGAAAAAACTAGTGCTTCTAGCAATCGTTTTGACAGCCTTCGCCTTGGCTGAAAAAACGCATCTTATCAAAGTCACTAAGGCCGACGGTACCACCGAGCGATTCTGGGTGGAAACAGTGTCGAAAATAACGTTTGTGGCCGACAAGAACGATTCGGCTAAGACCGTTTCGATTCCTCTGTCGATTCAGAAGCTTGATGCGTCGGTTTCATGGAATCGTCAAACCTCAAGCTTGTCCGTGGTCGTTCCTGAAGCTCGTTCGTCAGTTCAGATTTTTGATGTCTTGGGTAATTGCGTTTACCGTAACGCAAGTCTCGTGAAGGGCGCAAACGAAGTTCGTCCCGGTCTTAAGGCTGGCTTCTATGCCGTGCGCGTTCAATCGGGTGTCCGTCAGACAATTCTCAACATCAACGTGAAGGAGTAAGGGAAAATTATGAAAACGATTCAAACAGTTTCCGCCCTTCTTGCTGCATCGGCAACGCTTAGCATGGCTGGTGTCCTCAATGTTTATACAGAAGATGCCAAGAAAGCCTCGACAAGTCTTAACCTCACGACTATTGATAGCTTGACTTTCTCTGGAAAAGCCGAAAAGAAAGAGATGGAATTCTCGGGAAAGGCAAAGCAGAGCGCTATCAAGCTTTCGGATATGGATCACATTGATTTCACGCTCAAGGACAAGAGCAAGGAAACGATGACTGTCGTGGTGGGTGATGGTATCTTTGCGGGTAAGCATACATTCAAGCTTTCCGAAATCAAGAACATCGAAATTGTCGAAGTGGATTCCGATGAGGACAAGGATGGCGACGGCCTTACCGACCTTAGCGAGATTTACAAATACGACACGAACCCGAATTCTGCCGATACGGATGGTGACGGCTGGAGCGACGGTGAAGAACTTGCTGACGGCATGTATTCGCCCACGAACCCGACCAAGTTCAACCCGCGTATTGCTGATGTGCCGGGACTTAGGGTAACGCTCAAAAAATCGCCCCGCATTAACCTCAATGTTTCGGTTTCGGAAGGTGTAACAGAAAGCGTTTCTGTCACGGAAGGCAAGGAAATTACCAAGACGAATTCTGTGAGCTATGAACAGACACGCAGTGCAGACCTCATGAATTCTTGGGAACTTTCAACGACTCAAGGTTGGGAACTCGGCGGGAGTGTTGCAGATGGCTTTGAAGGTAAATATACGGGAAGTGTGACTGTAGGTTATAACGGCAGCTACACAACTTCCACAGGTATGAGCTGGAGTAGCACCGAAGAAAAAAGCGTTGCTGAAAACTACGAAAAAGCCGTTTCCAATGAAAAGTCTAAAGGCCGTGAAGTGAACGGAGCGACTCTCTGCATGCAGGTGGAACTCAAAAACACATCGGATATTGCGTTTACCATTGAGGCGTTAAAACTGTCTGCCTCTACTTACGACATTAAGGATACGAGTTCCTTGAAAATCTTGGCCGAATTGACCCGAGAAGGCGAATGGAGCGATGTCACTCTCAAGCCGGCGGAATCGGTTGATGCGAATTTCTGCAACGACAATGTGAAGGTTGAACTCATTGAAAATATGATTTACAATACGAGTTCCATCGTTCTTGGAGCTTCATCGCAAAAGGTAACTTTTGATGGTGGCTCCTCCGATTTTACTGTCGCTTACACGAAGGTTGCCGCCAAGACTGCCGATATCACCATTGATTACGGTCCCGGTTCTGCAGGTAACCCGTCGGCACGTTATCAGGTTGCAACAAATTACCGCTACAATGTCGACCACAAGGGTTCCGACGATATGTATGCGCAGACGACTCTTGCAGAACTTTTGCGCAATGCCCATGTAGATTTCGAACAGGATTCTGTTGTAGGCCCTTCAAAGAAGAAGCTTTATGGGCTGGCTTCTATTGAAGGATTCAAGTTTAGCTTGGCCGATAGCGCCATGTGGTATGTCACCATCCAGCGTGCAGCAAACCTCAAAAAAGGTATCAACACGATGGATTTGTACTCGTTCGCCTGTGCCTCCTACGATATGGAAAAGATTTTCATAGGTGCGGGTGATGCCGTGCATATCTTCTACAGCAAGGACCAAGACCACGATGGTGTGCCTCTCCCGACAGAACACCTGTTTGGAACGGATGACACCAAGGTGGATACGGATGGCGATGGTATTTCGGATTACGATGAAATCTCTGGTTGGACCAAGGGGGAATCGACTGTCAAGATTTATACAAGTCCAGTCGAAGCTGATACGGATGGCGATGGTATGAATGACAAGGAAGACCCGGAACCGACCAAGCGCCCGTTGTTTACGGATGCAAGCCTTTCCTTGCTCCAGGTGTTTCCTTCGCTAGAAGTGATCTCCTCGTCGCCGGCGAAAGATTCCGTTAAGTTGGATTTGGATTCCGCGGCTCTCGCTAAAGACAGCAATTTCTCTGTTTCTATTCAAGCGCCGATTGCTTTTATCAAGGTTGTGCCAAATGCAAAAAAGGTTACTTATGTGAAGTTTATAACGGATAGTAACGAGCAATGTGTACAAGGGAATGAAGTAAATGGCAAGAAAGTTTACACATTCAACACCCCGACACTTACGGTATTGAAGCCGACAAGTGTCAAGATTGAAGTGAATTCTGAAGATGAAAAAACGGTCAAAACATACACTTTGTCGATTTCTTCGTCTTTGAAACCTCCGACCAATTTGAAACTCAAAAAAAGCGAAAATCGAGATAATATTATAGTGACCTTTGATCGTTCTAAGGATTCTCGTGTAAATGGATATGTCGTTTTGCGAGCCCTCAAAGGAACCAATATACCGGATAGTATTTTGAACAAAACAAAAATCTTACATAAAGGTACTTATCAAAATATCAACACCTATGTAGATGATGACGGCGATGGAAGCTATACCGATGATGTTGGCGGTGGTTCTCCTTATTATTCTTATCGAGTTTTCGCCTATGCCAAGGAAGGAAACGACATGGTGTTCTCTAAAGGTACAGATCTGCATTCACGTAGTGTAGGCCGAATTCAGGTAACCTATAAGATGACTGACTTTGGTGGTGAACACTATATGTATGGCCTTAAGGGGCGAGCATTTATTGAAGCAAATGTTACTCTCTATGCAGGTGATGGTACCGGTGGAAGAAAGCTTTCTCATTGGTATGGGTATGATTGGAAGGCTGGAGACAATGATAATAAGGATGCTGTGTTTTTCTTGTCTAAATCAAAAGATACAAAAGACGTCATGCCTAGTACCGCTGAGCATACTGATACCATTGGCTCTGAGGGATTATATTTGGACTTCGATGTTTTGTCTAAGTCTTGCGAAGATGCTGCTGAAAAATGTAATGCTACTACTACCGCAAAACAGTCTATCACTTGGTCGTATGCTGAGATGGCAAAAGTTCTGAAGAATGATATAAAGGGGGATGGTAAAGTCGCTCCTTACAAGGGCTCGTTTAAATACCTTATGGGTTCGAGTGGATTCGATTTTAATCCAACAACAGATATATGCACTTCAGCTTGTGGTAATGAACCTCATACGGGTTATAAGTTCAAATTCGACTATGAATGGGTGGACGACAAGGACACTTATTAATCCATCCTAATAAATTCACAAAGCTCTCCTTATGCTCTGGGGGAGCTTTTTTTTGAGGTCATAATGAACCATTTTCGTTTAATTTTGGGATTGTCTTTGGGGCTGCTTAACGGCTTCGCATTAGCGTCTGACTTGCCTTCGTCAGTTGACAATTCTGAAACTCCTTATTTTTTCCGGGGTTACGACCAAGGTGAATCGGGTGCGTGTGCATCTGTTTCCCGCATTACGATGTCGCTTGGCTATGAACGTAACGCCTATTACAGGGTTCCTGCGGATTCTTCGAACCTTTTGCCTGCGTTTTTCACATGGCAGGTCGTGGCATCCGGGCATGCGTCCGAAGCATTGCTTGCACAAAAGGTGGGCATTCCTGATGCTGCCACTTACGGAGGAATTCTCTATTCTAACACTTACGGAAAGCTCTCCGGCAATGTGGAAGAAGACTACGGCTGGATGCAGGGGTATTCGCGTTGGCATGATGCCATGCACAACAGAATCGACAGCGTGACTTTTGTTTCGCTTGCAACTCCCGAAGGTAGGGATTCGCTCAAGGGTTGGCTCTACAATCATTGGGGCGATACGACTTTTGCCGCAGGTGGAGTAGCAGCCGCCAGTTTTGATATTGATTCCTGGACGCTGGATACCGTTAAAGTCAAGGATGAATCCTGGGTTGTCGCAACATCGCTCCCGGGGGCGACAAATCATTCGATAACGATTGCGGGTTACGACGATAGCATTTGCATCGGTGAAGATTGCGGCGTGTGGATTGTGCAGAACAGCTGGGGACTTTCCTTCGGAAACGAAGGCCGATTCCTTGTGCCCTACAGCGTCTATGCGGAGAGCCGTTCTCCTGTCGTTGAAGTCTTCCATTTGCGCAAGGATTATGCCCCCAAGCGCACCGTGAAAGTCCGCATGTCGTATGGAAACCGCTCAAAGATTCGGTTATCTGTAGGTGTTTCGCAGGATACGTCTTCGGAGGTTCCATCGAAAACGGAATATCTTTACCATTTCCGCAATGACGGTTTCAAGGGCCCAATGCTAGGCAAGTGGAAAGACGGCGTGCATACGGAGGAGATGGAATTCGGTTACGACCTTACGGATATTTCGGCGGGTTTCGATTTGAGAAAACCGTTGAAGTATTTCTTTACCATTCAGCGAGATGATTACGAGGATGAAGGAACGCTCTCGTTTCTGAGCATCAAGGACTATGTCCGCGATAGCTTGGTGCAAGAGCTAGTCGTCAACGACGATACTGTAAAACTTTCGGATCAGGGGCGTTATGAATGGGCTTTTGTCATGCCTGGTAATCCGAATGCCGTTGTAGATTACGTCTTGAGTGGTAAATATACTTTCGAAAATATTCCAACTACAGATTCCAAGAGTTCTGTGCAAAACCTTCGAGACTGGAATCCTTCTACGGTTTGGAAATCTGCAAACTTGAACAAATTCCCTGTTGAATTTGCGATATCGACCGAAAAGGAAACTTTGGGGCTCATGTACCAAGGTGACGAAATGTCGGAAGGTTACTTGCGTAGCTTTACCATTTCGGGAACTACCGATGGTGAAGAATATCAAGTGCTTGCCACTGGAATGTTCAAGGAAGATGAAAACCCTCAGTATGTATTTTGGAAAAAGGGAAAATACACCCAAATCAAAATGGAAATCGATGACTTGTGGCCTTCTGAAGACAATTCAGCACATATTGCAGAACTGATGTTGGTCGTGCCGCCGGATTCCGCAACATTTGAAACTGTTGAAGTGGAAGGGCTTGTTGCAGGCGGCCTCCCGGATGCGGATTATCCGCTGTTACCTTTTGGAAGCGACAGCTCCGATTCAACGGAAGAGAATCGTTTGCCCATTGCTGATTTTGGGGAATATCGCAACGGTCAAAGCGCAAGGCTTGCACCTGCAAAAGTGCTTATTCGTAACCATGAAGTGCTTATTCTCAAGAATGGCGGATTTTTCCGCATAAACGGTGCGCGGTAAGCAAAAGCGAAAATGCAAAAAGACCACGAGTGGATCGTGGTCTTTCTGTTTATGCACTGATAGAATACTGAGTCCTTGCCTGAACGATTGATTCCAGGAAGTACCTGTGGATTCTCAGGTCGTTGTTCAGTTCCGGATGGAACGAAATGGCGAGTTGATTCTTGTACCGCACGGCGACGATTTGGTTTTGGACGGTCGCTAGAACTTGTACGTCTTTGCTTGCGCGCTGTATGAGCGGGGCTCGGATGAACGTCATCGGGATTTTTCCGATTCCTTCGAAAATTTCTTCAGTGTAGAAACTTCCGAGCTGCCTGCCGTAAGCGTTGCGTTCTACAGTAACGGGCGTTGTCGCAAAGTACGTGTGACCGTCGTTGCTCAATTTTTCGGCGAGCAATATGAGTCCTGCGCAAGTTCCAAAAGTCGGGAGTCCGCTTTCGATGCGTTCGCGTAAAGGCTCGAAAAGTCCGAGGTCGTGCAAAAGTTTTCCTTGCACGGTGCTTTCGCCGCCGGGTAAAATGAGTCCGTCGAAATCTTGTTCCAAGTCGCGCAACTGGCGGATTTCAAACGTCTCGACCCCAAGCTTTTCAAGCATCGTTCGGTGTTCTGCAAACGCTCCCTGTACGGCGAGTACGCCGATTTTGATGTGGTTGTTTGTTTTGTTTTCGCTCATTTACTTGCCTCGTTCAGCCATTAAAAGTGCAATTTCGTTTTCGTTGATGCCGACCATGGCTTCGCCCAAATCTTCGGAGAGCTTGGCGATGAGCTTTGCGTCCGTGTAGTTTGTGACGGCTTGTACGATGGCGGCGGCACGCTTGGCCGGATTGCCGGACTTGAAAATGCCCGAGCCGACGAACACGCCTTCGGCGCCGAGCTGCATCATGAGGGCGGCATCAGCCGGAGTGGCGACACCACCAGCGGCAAAGTTTACGACGGGGAGGCGCTTGTGGTCATGAACATATTTCACGAGTTCGTACGAAACTTGCAATTCCTTGGCTCGGTTGAAAAGTTCGTCTTCGCGCATGGACGAGATGCGTGCGATTTCCTGATTCATGAGGCGAATGTGACGGACTGCCTGTACGATGTCGCCGGTTCCTGGTTCGCCTTTGGTGCGGATCATGGAAGCGCCTTCTTCGATGCGGCGGAGGGCTTCGCCGAGGTCGCGGGCACCGCAGACGAACGGCACTTTGAATTCGTGCTTGTTGATGTGGAATACGTCATCGGCGGGGGAGAGTACTTCGCTTTCGTCGATGTAGTCAATTTCGATGGCTTCCAAAAGTTGTGCTTCGACGAAGTGCCCGATGCGGCATTTTGCCATCACGGGGATGGAGACGGCATCTTGAATTCCCTTGATCATCTTGGGGTCGCTCATGCGTGAGACTCCGCCTGCGGCGCGGATATCGGCGGGAATGCGTTCGAGGGCCATGACTGCGGCGGCACCGGCTGCTTCTGCTATTTTTGCCTGTTCCGGGGTAGTCACATCCATAATGACTCCGCCTTTAAGCATTTGGGCGAGATTCTTGTTGAGTTCGTAGCGATTTTCTGTAGACATTTGGGGGCTCCTTGTTTTGAGTGTCATCCTGAGCGTGGTTCGACAGGCTCACCAACCTTAAAAGATCCCTGAGCTTGCCGAAGGGCTGCGTTAATGACTCTAGTGCTGTTTTTTCTTGTTTTCGTGGCATAAATTAGACTTTTTATTGACTTTATCAAATATTCAAATTTCTATTATTTTAATAGGTTCAGTTTAATGTCAGTTTGTGGTCAGTTTTTTCAAAAGGAATGCTTGATAATGCAAGAACTTCGCATTGTAAAAACACTCGAAACGGTCCTCGCTCGCTTCACTCGCTGCGAATTGTTTCTCGCACGTTTTTACGACGCTCGTTTACGAGAATTTCAGTATTTCTTAATGAAAAAACTTGAGTTTGTTCCCGTTTTGCTAGAAGGAGTTCGCACAAATGCTTTCATATGATATCTCAAAGGCGGGGGATGATACTCTTTATCATTTCTTGTACCGTTCTATCAGGGACGATATTCTGTCGGGACGTCTGGAGGCGGATGCGAAGCTTCCGTCGAAGCGTCCGTTTGCAAATGCGCTGGGCGTGAGCGTCGTGACCGTTGAAAATGCGTACGAGCAGCTTTTAGCGGAGGGCTTCATTTACTCGCTTCCGCGCAAGGGCTTTTTCGTTGCGGCGATTCAATCAAAAAATCCGCAAATTCTCCCAAAGCCTATTCCCGCCAAGCAATCCCGTGAATCGCAACGCGTTGAAACGCCTAAGGCTCTACATTACATTGCCGATTTCGTCAATAATCAAGTAGATGCTTCGACGTTCCCGTTCTCGACGTGGGCGAAGATTACGCGAAAAGTCCTTTGTGAACAGCAAAATGAACTGCTGACTCGTTCGCCAAATTCAGGAGTCCTTGCTCTCCGAAAAGCGATTGCTAAAATGCTTCTGGATTTTCGCGGAATGCGTGTGGATCCGGAGCAGATTGTCGTCGGTGCTGGAACAGATTGCCTTTATACTTGGCTTGTGCAACTATTGGGCTTTGATAAAAAGTACGGCGTAGAAGATCCCGGCTACAGTAAAATTTCTAAAATTTACCAAAAGCTAAATGTTGTTTGCAATTTTATCCCGCTTGATGAGCATGGCGTTCGCATAGACCAGCTTGAAGAAACTTGCACGGACGTAGTCCATCTTTCGCCATCGCACCATTTCCCGACAGGGAAGGTAATGCCAGTGAGCCGTCGCTATGAACTCTTGAGCTGGGCTTCAAAATCGAGCAACCGCTACATCGTCGAAGACGAGTACGATAGCGAGTTCCGCATGGTGGGCCGCCCGATACCTGCGTTGCAGAACATTGACGTGCAAGACAAGACGATTTATATAAATTCATTTTCTAAAACGCTTGCCTCTACGGTGCGCGTGGGCTATATGGTTCTCCCGAAACCGCTTGCGAAAAAATTTCGTGAAGAGTTCTCGTTTTACACTTGTACAATTTCAAATCTCGTGCAGTATGTGCTTGCAGCGTTCATCAGTGGCGGTCATTATGAAAAGCACATTAACCGCATGCGTAATTTCTATCGCCATCGCCGTGATGCTCTGCTTGATATCATCCGTCGCAGCTCGCTTCACGACCGCGTTGAAATTGCCGAACAGGATGCCGGTCTGCACTTTATTCTAAAAGTGAAGACAACGCTTTCCGACGAAGACTTTTGCAATCGGGCTCTCGAAAAAGGCGTACGCATCGGAGCGCTTTCGGATTATTACACGATGGCAACACCATCGCAACACGAATTTGTCATCAACTATTCATCGGTACCCGAAAAACAGATGAAAAAGGCTATTTCGCTGCTTGAAAAAATTGTGGAATGAGATTTTCTTGCTTTGTCATCCCGGACTTGTTCTCTTTGACCACTTAGAACTTTGACGCTTTGCGTCAGCATCTTCGGCTCAATCATGACAGTCTGCAAGCAGCCTGTCGCGACACTCGCCTTGAATGCAACTAGCACTTATGTGGTCATGATCCGCGAATGGGGACGGGGTCGCCTTTTTCAATCCCCAAATTTCTTATATTTCCTTCAAATGTATGGGGAGGAGATGCTTATGAAAATGTTTGCTAGGTTTTTGCCGTTCTTGCTTGTGACGGCTATGTCTGTCTTTACCGCCTGCGGTGGTGATTCTGGCAGCAATGCTGATTCAGAAGAACCGGTGTCCAGCAGTGCCGTCAAAAAATCGAGCAGTAGCAAGGCGAACTCCTCGTCAAGTAAAAAAGTTTCGTCTAGTTCTGTAAAGTCTTCTTCGTCTTCGAAAACGCCCTCAAGTGCGAGCAGTGCTAAGGCTATATACGACGAAAAAAACAACACCATGAAGGACCCTCGCGACAACAAGACCTACAAGACCGTGAAAATCGGCGACCAGGTCTGGATGGCGGAAAACTTGAATTATAATTCGTGCTTTAGCTATTGCTATGGTGAAGAACCTTCATACATGCAAAATAGTAACCCTGGCTTATGCAATAAGTACGGTCGTCTTTACAAGTGGGAAGCTGCAACGGAGGCTTGCCCTGGCGGTTGGCACTTGCCCTCTAAGGATGAATTTGAAACCTTGATCCAAACAGTCGGCGGTAGCGATAATGCGGGGATAAAGCTCAAGTCTGTTGACGGCTGGAAATTTGAGAAAAAAGAAACGGTCGGAACGGATGAGTATGGTTTTTCTGCCCTCCCTGGAGGCTACAGAATGGAATATGATTTTAGTGGTTATGTCTCTCAGAATGTTAAATCGTACGATTTTATTGGTGACAAGACTGCGGCGTATTTCTGGAGTTCTACGGAAGATATTGAATCGTCGACTAGACTTGATCGCAACAGTATTCTGGTCGATCACGCGTTTAGCATGTTTTTGGATAATCGTTACGCATCGGCTGATATTGGGGGCGAGCCGATGGATAATGCATTGTCCGTCCGCTGCGTTTTGGATTCCAAAACTTCGTCTGATACAAAGTCTAGCAGCAGCAAAAAGGCGGAATCGTCGTCAAGTGCGAAGTCTTCTTCGTCTGCGAAATCGGGGAGTTCTGTGACTGTGCCCAAAGGCTGCAAAACTTCAACTAAAGATAATTGCGAGTATGGCGAGCTGGTGGATGACCGCGACGGACAAACTTACAAGACTGTGAAAATCGGTGACCAGTGGTGGATGGCCCAGAACCTGAATTACAGAAGAGAGGCTAAATACAAAAACGATTATTGCTATTGTTACAATAATTCAAAAGATAATTGCGATAAGTTTGGGCGCTTATATGTATGGGATGCAGCTGCGGACGCTTGTCCCAAGGGATGGCATCTGCCTTCCACAGCGGAATGGAAAACCTTGATTGACTCAGTGGGGGGCGAAAAAGTCGCTGGCATAACACTCAAGACGAGTGACTGGATCTCCAGTGGCGAGGCGACGGATGCTTTCGGTTTTTCCGTGCTTCCTGCAGGTTTCAGGGACTGGGTCTCAAACTATTATTGGGAGGTGGGTTATCAAGCGTTCTTTTGGACCTCTGATGAATATGAAAACAGTAGTGGATGCGTGTATTTTCAGGGTCAGTATGATAACGCGGATATCCGCTCCAGAGACGCAGACTACGGTTATTCTGTCCGTTGCGTGATGGATGTCGAGCCAAAGCCTTCGGTTACAGAGCCTACGGCGAAAGCCTGCAAAACTGAAACTAAAGATGAATGTGAATATGGCACGCTAACGGACTCCCGCGACAAACAAACTTACAAGACCGTGAAGATTGATAAGCAATGGTGGATGGCTGAAAATCTGAACTTTGATGCGGAAGGCAGTCTTTGCTTTAATAACGATCCTAGCAAGTGTGCAAAACATGGCCGCTTCTACTTTTGGTCTGCTGCTATGGATAGTGTAGGCGAGTGGAGCTCGAATGGCAAGGATTGCGGCATGGGCAATATATGTACGCCGACTTACCCTGTACGTGGGGTATGCCCTGAAGGGTGGCATTTGCCGACCAGTGAAGAATATGAAATTTTATTTGCGGCAGTCGGAGGCGAGTTGATGGGTGGCAAGGTGCTGAAATCAACAAGTGGCTGGTATGATAATGATGATGATGCAAAACCGGGAACGGATGACTACGCGTTCTCGGTTTTGCCCACCGAATCTAGATATGACACGGAAGATGATTTGTGGACATACATTTGGACATCTACAGGGCTTTATGAATCTGCTGCGACGACCATAATATTCGTATATGATAGAGATGATGTGTTAATGACCGACATGGTCAAGGACTTTGCGTATCCTGTCCGCTGCGTCAAAAATTAGCAAGCCGAGTGTCCGCGGGAAAGCTTGCTTTCCCATGACCGAGGCGAAGCGATTTGCACTACGAAGTAGTGCAAAGACTAGCAAGCCGAGTGTCGCAGAAATGCAAAAAAGGCCGCGATAGAATCGCGGTCTTTTTGATGGTGCATAGCGCGTAATTACTTGACAGATGCAGTCAGTAACTTTGTAATCGCGGCCACATATTCAGCCGGGTTCGGAAGCGGAGAACCTTCGGCGAGCAAAGCCTGACCGTAGAGGGCCTTCGGCCAATCGCCGAGATCTTCGTTTGCTTCGGCCTTCTTCTTGAGCATTTCGCAAATCGGGTGCGTCGGGTTGATTTCCAAGATTCGCTTGGACTTCGGCAAGTTCTTCTGGCCCATAGCCTTCATCATGCGTTCCATCTGGGCGCTCATCGCATCTTCGCTCGTCACGAGGCAGCAAGGGCTATCCTTGAGGCGGCTAGAAACGCGGACTTCCTTGATGTTTTCGTCCAAGACCTTCTGCAAGTTTTCGCAGAGACCCTTGAAAATGCCCTTGTTTTCTTCTTCGGCCTTCTTTTCTTCTTCGGTCTTTTCAAAGTCCACATCGCCACGGGAAATGTCGTGGAACTTCTTGTCGCCGAATTCCGTGAGGCTAGACATCATGAATTCATCGATGCCGTCGCTCATGAGCAACACTTCGTAGCCCTTGGCCTTGAAGGCTTCGAGCATCGGGTTCGACTTGATGGCGTTCTTGTCGCCCACGAGGTAGTAGATTTCCTTCTGGCCTTCCGGCATGCGCTTTACGTATTCGTCGAGGCTTACGAGAGCGTCGCCTTCAGTCTTGGTGCTTTCGAAACGGAGCAACTTCTTGAGTTCGTCAAGATGTTCCCAGTTCATGTAGAAGCCTTCCTTCAAGACCATGCCGAGTTCACGCCACCAAGCGTTGTACTTAGCGACATCCTTGTCAGCCATGTTCTGCAAGGCGTCGAGCACCTTCTTGATCACGTGCTTGCGGATGTTCGTGATAATCTTGTTGTTCTGCAAAATTTCACGGGACACGTTCAGCGGCAAGTCTTCGGAATCGACCACGCCGCGCACAAAACGGAGCCAAGGCGGCAGTAAGTCCTTGCAGTCATCCATGATAAAGACTTTCTTCACATAGAGCTTGAGACCGTGCAGAGCGTCGTTGTGCCAAATGTTGAACGGAGCCTTCGACGGAATGTAAACGAGGCTCCAGAATTCCTGGGAACCTTCAGCGTGACTGTGGCTCCAGGCGGCCGGTTCGTCAGCTTCGTGGCTGATGACGTTGTAGAAATCCTTGTACTGTTCTTCGGTGACTTCCTTTTCGCTCTGGCGCCACAAAGCAGTCTTTTCGTTCAAACGTTCTTCGGGTTTTTCTTCGAGTTCGCCCTTGTCGTTCTTCTTTGCTTCCGGGTGGAAGTAGATGCCGTAGCTCACGAAGCCGCTGTACTTCTGGACGATATCCTTGATCTTCCATTCGCTCGCGAAATCTTCGGCGTCTTCGTCGTCCTTGAGATAAAGCGTAATCTTCGTGCCGACCTTGTCGAGCGGTGCTTCAGAAATTTCGAAATCGCCCGTGCCTTCGGAAGACCACAGGTAACCCTGAGTTTCACCGGCCTTCAAGGTCAACACTTCAACCTTCTTCGCGACCATGAACACGGAGTAGAAACCCACACCGAACTGACCAATCAAATCAACACTGCTCTTGTCGGCATCCTTCAAGTTCTTGATGAAGTTCTTGGTGCCACTACGAGCAATCGTGCCCAAGCAGTTGATCAAGTCTTCCTTGTTCATGCCGATACCGTTGTCTTCGACAACGAGGCGCTTGCCTTCCTTGTTCACCGAAATATCGATGCGCAACTGAGTGCCCACCGGGAGGAGGCTGGAGTTCGAAAGCGAGAGAAAACGACGCTTGTCGAGTGCATCTGCTGCGTTAGAAACCAATTCGCGGAGGAAAATTTCCTTGTTGCTGTAAAGAGAATGAATCATCAAGTTCAGCATGTCGCGAACTTCGGTCTGGAACTCCATCTTTTCTGTTGCCATTTTAATCTCCTGTTAAATTTTTAAGCAATCCCGCAATTTTAATGTTTCAAATTGAAACTAAAGGGCGGTTTTGTTTTGTTTCCGCGCTAGTATATGCAAGAACCGTGCCAATTTGGATGAGAGACTAGAGACGAAAGACGAGAGAATGGGGCAGCGAAGGCCCGTTATTATAAAGATGATTATTATGAATAGGATAATGAGGGGGAGGCATCCCCCTCGCTTCTGCCGCCTGCGGCATACGCTACCCCTACTGCGGGTCTCAAACGCCGACCCGCAACGCCCGGCTTACTGTTTTAACAATGCTCCAAAAGAGCCTCTATAAGACTAAAATTTTTCCAAACGAAAAACGCCCGTTCACTATCTTGTGAACGGGCTCTTTGCATATAAAGTCTATTACAGCAAAATCAATCCGAGAATGCCGACTGCCCAGACGTACCAGGCGAAGTGCTGGAACTTGCCCTTTTGGACAAAGTTCATGAGCCACTTGAGGGCGATGACGCCAAAGATAAATGCGACAATCATGCCGACCAAAAGTTCCGGGGTAAAGTTACCAGCTTCGGCGCACTTGGCTGCTTTTTCTGGATTTTCCAAAGCCATCTGAGCGACTTTTTCGACGTTCTGGCACTTAAACCACTTGATGCAATCAAGGAGAGCTGCACCGCCAACGGCCGGAATGCTCATGAGGAAGCTGAATTCGCCGGCGTACTTGCGGTTCACGCCCATGAACATCATGGCGCTGATGGTCGAACCGCTACGGCTGATGCCCGGGATGCAAGCGATGCCCTGCACGGTGCCGGTCACGAGTGCGCGCCACCAGTTCATCTTGACACCTTCGTTATCCGGGTGCTTAGCGCCGGTCGGGCCCCACTGCGATGTGAAAAGCAAAAGACCGGTGAAAAGTTCTGCAACGCAGACGGCGCGCGGGTTTTCAAACAGGCTTTCGAGAGCGTCCTTGAAGCCGAGGCCGATCATTGCCGTCGGGATGCTCGCGAGAATGATGTAGCCTGCTTCGCGGAGCTGGTCGCGATCGCGACGGAGGCAACCGACGATGATATCCGTAATCTTCTTGTGGAACACCACGAAAATCGAAAGCAGCGTGCCTGCGTGGAGCATGATGTCAAAGAACATGCCCGCTTCGTTCATGTTTAAAAGTTCGTGCCCGAGCACTAAATGGCCGGAGCTGGAGATGGGGAGGAATTCGGCGAGGCCCTGCAAAAGGCCGAGAATGATAGATTCGAACATAGTAAGCTAAATGTAGTAAATTAGTTGGCGGAACTATTACTATCTTCATTGCCATGAGCAAGCGTTTTCTCCTTTGTTTTCACGATTTTAGCGTCTGGAACTACCAGAAAGTGACCCCGATTCTTGATGAACTCAAGGAATTAGTCGGTGGGCCTTTTAGCTTACTCGTGATTCCCGATACGGAGAACGCAACGCCTGAAGCCGTTGAAAATTTCCGCACAGCTCTCGCCAAGCTCAAGTCCGAAGGATTTGAACTTGCACTGCATGGCTTTAAGCACAAAGCAGAATTCAGCCAGGGCCGCAGTTATGCGGGTCTCGTGGGTATGAACCTCACGGGTGGCGAGGCTGAATTTGCGGGGCTTTCCGAGTACGAATCGAGCCGCCTTTTGCAAGCGGCTCTGGAATCCTGGAAAAAGCTATTCGCTGATGAAAACGGAAATGCTGAAGCTCCTGTTGCGTTTGTCCCGCCGACGTGGTTTAGCAACAAGTTCTTGCCGGGGCAAGTCCGTGCAGAAAAAATGTTGTACGAAGACCGCTTTTCTTTGACTACCACTGAAGGTGTCCGCTATGCATCGCCGGTGGCGAGTTTTGCGGGCATTCCAAAATCAACGGAAAAGGCTGCTTTTGTCTATGCCGAAGGAATCTTAAAAATCCCGTTCGGCGTTCCTCGTATTGCCGTCCATCCTGTAGATTTCCCGCGTCTGAACGACAAGATTCGTGACCTTATTCGATTAGCGCTTGGCAGAAAGCGCTGCCTCACGCTTTATCGCGATCTTTAAAATCCAGGAATCGTAATTTCCTTTTTGGTCTTGCGCTTAGAATCGTCGGTGATTTCGATAGAGATTGTTTCACCTGCATCGGGGAGTGCATCGCCGAGGAGGATGATTTCGCGCGGTTCTGAATCGTATTCCGCTGCAATCCACTTGTTGCCGTACTTGACCGTAATGGCGTTTCCGTCTGGAATTCCTGCATATCTAGCATAAAGCGGAATCTTGAGTGCCGATTGGTACATCCCTCCGACGAGCGTTTCTGCCCAGTAGGGGAATCCGAGCGAGAACCCGTCTTCGTCAGAAATGTTGGCGAGGTCTCTAAGTTCATTTGTTGATGCGCAACGGTTCTTGGAGCCGGTTTGCTTTTCGAAATAGAACCAACGGCGGGTTGTTTCGCCAAGCCAGTAAAGCGGTGCCGGATTGTCTTCGTTTTCAATGCAGACATTCCACTTGCCATAGAATTGCAATCCCTTCGGATGGAATTCATAGAAGTCTACGCTGTCGGTCTGGTTGCGCGTAACGGCGAGAACGCGCTGCGAAGTATCGCCAACAACCGGAATCCCCGAAATCTTCTGCGAAATTTTAACGTTGCCTACTTTAGTATACCAGTTGATGCTTGTCTTGTATTTGCCGTATGGGTAAATCGAAATGAGTTCGTTCACTCCGCGACCGGTGCCTGTGGCAGCGGCATCTGCGCTGTATTGAATGAACCTTGTTTCTGGGAACGTCTCGACGATTTTTCCAATCGGGAGCGGCTTACTGTGGTCAAAGATCTTGCAGAGGTCGTTATTGATGACTTGTTCGTCTTTGTTTAGTGCCGCAAACTTGTAACCGGATTCGCAGCGGTAAATGTCAAGCATGCTCTTGCTCAAGAACGTGTAAAGCGGGGTGTTCTGATTTTGTATGAGAACGAGTTTGCCGTTATCCTTGCAGGACTGGTGGAAATTGAATTCGCGTTTAATGATGTGTCCGCTGAAGTCTTCGATTTCGAGTCTGTATGTGGAAATGGGTCCGAGCTTTGCGTTGATGTAATGCCAGTCGCCTGCGGTGTCCGCTTCTTCAGCCCAAAGGAGCTCGTTGCGGATGTCGAGCATCTTTTTGTAGCTGAGCGTGTCCATGACTTTGCTGTAGATTTTGTCGTCGTAACGCCACAATTCAAGACGACGGATTGCCATCGGATTTTCTTTGGGTTCGCGGCTGTAATCTGCAATCTTTATTGCCATGGACAAGTTAAATTCGTTCTTGACGGGGGTTTCTGCACAACCGTTGCGGAGCGCTTCGTCAGTTGTAAGGGCGAGTTCGTTCCCTTGCCATACGGCGACTCCAAAAATTTGCGGTGCTATGGTGTCGAGGCATTTGACTCCGAGTTGACAGGGCGAAGTGATGTCGTCTTTGTTCAGGCGGACTTCGAGATGTAAATGCGGATTGCCGATTCCGGTACTTCCGGCGAATGTGAGCGTGTCACCCTTGCGGAATCTGATGTTCGGCTTGATGGAAATGTCGTTACTCTTGGTGGCGTACTGCTTTTGTTTGATCAGGTCTTCTATGGCTTGGGTGAAACTACTCTGGTGAGCGAAAACCCAGGTCTTTCCGCTATTGCCTTCGTAGAACATGACTTTGCCGTAACCAAAGGGGGAAGTCTTGATCTCTTTGATGTAGCCGTTTTCAGGGGCGTAGATGGGCCAACCTTCTTCCATTTGTGTGGAGTAGTCGATGCCAGCGTGGTAACGTGTGCCACGGTTTTCGCCGAAAGACGATGTTAGGTATGCATCACGATTGAACGGGTCGTAAGTGAACGGTTCAACGTACGATTCCGAAATCAATTCGGCTGGTGGGGCGTTTCTTTCGGAAAAGTCCGTGTTGTCGAGCTTGGCGCCTCTTTGTGTGGCGATGCAGTCTTCGTATGCAAAGGCATCCATCTTGGATGCGTCGCAGACAATGTTTGGATTTGTGCCGGCAAAGCTTAATACGCATCCGGCGGAGAGTAAGAGTGACGAAATTTTTGTAAGCCTGACCATAGTGTTGAATAAAATACAAAAATATTATTTTATAATAACGACGTTGTTGGAAAAGTAGTGCCTTTTTCCCTATAATTATCGTGGGAGTTGTTTATTTTGTAAATAGGAAAAATAAATTGTTGCAAAAAAGAAAAGACCCGCTTTTTAGCGAGTCTTTCTAGTGGAGCTAAGGAGAGTCGAACTCCTGACCTCCTGCATGCCATGCAGGCGCTCTACCAACTGAGCTATAACCCCGAGGACGCGCACAAATATAGAATGAGTTGTTGTGCGTGTCAAGGGTGCATTTTGAAAAAACTGAAATTTTTTTTCAAAATTGTTTTAAAAAAAGAGATCCCCGCTCGGAGGCGGGGATGACATCGCGTAAAGACCGGCTTTTTGTCTATTAAGCCTTTTCGATCGTGACGGATTCGATGATCACGTCATCGTACGGGCGGTCCATACGGTCGGTATCGACACCGGCGATTTTGTCGAGCACTTCGAAACCTTCATAGAGCTGGCCGAATACAGAGTAACCGTCAGCTGGGCCCGGACCGCACTGTTCGTGGTCGAGGAAGTGGACGTTGTTGCCGTGAACGATGAAGAATTGGCTGCCGATAGAGTGCGGCATGGAAGTCTTTGCCCAGCTGAGAGCGCCGCGGACGTGGGTGAGACGGCTGTCGTACTTGTCGCCGATGGTGGAACCCGGACCCTTGGCG
This sequence comes from Fibrobacter sp. UWB7, assembly GCF_900142945.1. Taxonomy (NCBI): domain Bacteria; kingdom Pseudomonadati; phylum Fibrobacterota; class Fibrobacteria; order Fibrobacterales; family Fibrobacteraceae; genus Fibrobacter; species Fibrobacter sp. UWB7. The sequence continues at coordinate 893,655 of NZ_FRCO01000002.1, read as the reverse complement.
GCGTGGCCACCGGTGCCGTTTCTACGGGTGAAGTCGCCACCCTGGATCATGAAGTCCTTGATGATGCGGTGGAACGGAGCGCCATCGTACTTGCCCTGCTTTGCAAGTTCAATGAAGTTTGTGGCACATTCGCCGACGATTTCTTCGAAAAGGCGGAGTTTCATGGTGCCGTGGTTGGTTTTCATGATGGCGATGGTTTCGCCTGCCTGCGGTTTGTCTAACTGATTAAATGCCATTTGGGGCTCCTGTAACTAGTGTTTTTTTGCCTATATATATAAAATTAAGGGGGTGTTTTACAACTAGCTAAGGCAAATAGCCCCTAAAAAAACTACATTCACCTAAAAATATGGTCAGGAAATTAAAAGACTGAAGATTAACGATTAATAACTAAGACTGTTTTATGAATGATAACTGCAAAAAAGTAAGCGAGCTTCTGACAGCGCAGACGATGGAATTTGCGCTGGACGAGATGGCGGCGAAGATTGCGAAGATGCATCCGTCCGCAGACAACATGATTGTGCTCGGCATGGCTAGCCGTGGTATTCCGCTGGCAAAAAAGCTCACCGAACGTCTTTCTCAGAAATTTGGCAAGCCTATCGAAATGGGTAGCCTCGATGCCACGTACTACCGTGACGACTTCCACTACCGCAAGAAGGTGGCGACTGAAATGCGCTTTACCGAAATGCCTGCTTCTGTGGAAGGCAAGACGGTTATCCTCGTGGATGACGTGCTTTACACGGGGCGTTCGGCCTTGGCTGCCATGCGTTCCATCTTGGACCTTGGCCGTCCTGCTGCAATCCGCCTTTGCGTGCTCGTGGACCGCGGACATCGTGAACTTCCGATTGCTCCGGATTGTGTGGGGCTTACGGTCGAAACCGCAAGGAACCAGGAAGTTCGCGTGGCGATAGAACCTATTGATAAAGAAAATTCCGTTTATCTCGTAGAAGTGGAGGCGTAAAGTGAGCGCTTTGGAAATTAAACACCTGTTTGGACTTCGTGGAGTGTCCAAGCATGATATCCGTCTGATTCTGGACCATGCAAAACAGTTCCGCGAAATTCTCGAACGCCCGGTCAAGAAGGTGCCGAGCCTCCGGGGCATGACGGTCGTGAACTTGTTCTTCGAGAACAGCACCCGTACGCGCACTAGCTTTGAACTTGCCGAAAAGCGCCTCTCTGCCGATACGGTGAACTTCGCAAGCTCCAACTCTAGCGTCAAGAAGGGCGAAACGCTCGTCGATACGCTCCGCAATATCGAAGCCATGAAGATTGATATCGTGGTTGTCCGTCACAAGGGGACGGGCGTGCCGAAGTTCCTTGCGGACAACAGCAACGCTATTATCGTGAACGCTGGCGACGGTGCCCATGAACACCCGACGCAGGCTCTCCTCGACATGCTGACGATCGAAGAAAAGCTCGGAACGCTCGAAGGCAAGAACGTGACGATCATTGGCGATATCCGCCACAGTCGTGTCGCCCGCAGTAACCTCTGGGGCATGTCCACGATGGGCGCTCACGTGACGCTTTGCGGACCTTCGACGCTTGTGCCGCGCAATACGGACCTCATGAACCACGTGACGTGGGAACCTGACGTGAAGAAGGCGGTTGCCAATGCCGACGCCATCATCGCTCTCCGCTTGCAGAAAGAACGCATGGATGACGCTCTCCTCCCGAGCATGCGCGAATACCGCAATACGTTCGGCATTACGGAAGAACTCCTTGAATGCGCTAAGGACAAGGTCATCATCATGCACCCGGGTCCAATCAACCGCGGCGTGGAACTCGATTCCGACATCGCCGATGGCGAACATTCTGTTATTCTTGATCAGGTGACCAACGGTGTCGCCGTCCGTATGGCCGTTCTCTTCCTTTTGGCTGGAGGTCGCAACAATGAAAATGCGTAAACCTTGTAAAGGTCGTCTTGTGAATGTCGTTCTGAAAAATGCAAAGTTCTGGAACGGCAAGTCTTTTGAACTTCAGAACGAAGTTCGCCTGAACGCTTGCGAAACGTCCGAAACGGTTGAATTTGACTGCAATGGCGCGCTTGTGATGCCGGCCCTCTTTGGTCTTGGCATTGACTTTATGGAACCGCTTCGCGATGACGTCTATACGTTTGCCGATGGCTTTGATGCCTTGCGCAAGGGTGGTTTCTACGGTGGCCTTTACGAAAGTGCCGCAAACCCGATTGACGATGCCGACAAGTTCACGGCGATGGTGAACCGCTTCAAGTCCGAAGAACGCGGCGAAGATGCTTTCGATATCAAGTTCCTCGGCGCTTACAGCAAGGGCTTTGGCACGGATAGTTTGGCTGAAATGGTCGAACTTGCCGAAGCTGGTGTCGCTGGCTTTGGCGACGGTAATGGCGTAATCCCGCACTCTCGATTCCTCCGCTTGGCGATGGAATACGGCAAGATGACGGGCAAGCGCTTCTTCTTCCAGCCGATGGACAAGACGCTCCGCCACAGCGGTTGCGTTCACGAAGGCGCCTATTCCGACATGCTCGGCATGAAGGGCATTCCTCGCATTGCAGAAACGATTGCCACCTATACGGTTCTTGAAACGGCTCGATTCCTCCAGGTGCCGGTACACTTCAAGCAGGTCACTTGCGGTGAAACTCTTGAACTAGTCCGTAACGCCCGCAAGAACGGTATCGATGTCACTTGCGATGTGAATTTGTACCACTTGCTCTTGGATGATTCCTGCCTCGAAACGCTCGACTCCGCATACCACATTCTCCCGCCGATTCGTTCGGCTGCAGACCGCGAAGCCTTGTGGCAGGGCGTTGTCGATGGAACCGTCAATGCGATTAGCGTGAACCACACGCCGGTGCTTCGTCAGGATACAGTTGTGAACTTCGAAGATTCTGTGCCGGGCGCACTTTCTCTGGAAGTCGCACTCCCTGCTGTTTGGAACAAACTTGTGGCAAGTGTCGGTGAAGCTCGTGCTATCGAACTCCTTTCGACTGCTCCTGCTCGTTTGGCGGGTGCAGAATCCGCCGGCGAAAGCGTGGTGGTGCTTGCTCCGGAAAAAACGCACAAGGTTCTCGAAAGCGACTTTGCCGGTCACGTCTGCAACTCTCCGCTCTTGGGCAAGGAATTGCCGTCGTCGATTCTTGCAACCTACATCAACGGTGTTTGGACGGAGCTGTAGTGAGGTCTGATGACTAGCGAGCTTCAAGAAGTCTGGAAATTTTTCCAGTCCTACATTCTTCCGGTTCTTCCGTTTGTAGCGCTTGTGCTGATTGAAATGCAGCTCATGTACAAACGTCGCGAAAATGAAGTGATGTTTGGTACAGAAGCGTTCGACGAGAAGATTAAGGCGTTTGATTTTACGCCAAAGGAAATAGAGACTCTGGATGAGTTGGTGCGTTCCTCCAAGTTCGAAAACAAGGATGCTGTGCTGAATTCTTCAGGACTCTTTGAAGCCGCTGTCTCGGAATTTTATCGCATTCGTAATGTATTTTCTGTTCCAGAAGAAACGCTCGATGCGATTGCCGGCCTCAGGCGCAAGATGGAATTTTCTGGCTCCAATCCTTTGTCCATGGTCTGTTCGACAAGGCAGTTCAATGTCGGCGATAAAGTGGACTTGGAATTGGAAAACGGACAAATTTTCAGACGAGTGCCTATTCTGGAACGTTCGGAAAAAACATGGAGCGTTCAGATTGAAGGTTCACATTCTTTAGCCAAGATGATACAAGGTTCTCATGCGCTCATCCGCTGGACTCGAATGAACGATGCCGTTTATTCTAAAAGAATGATTGTGTTTTCGGCGACTCCCGAAAAAGTTGTTTTTACCCACTGCGACCAGCTCGACAAGGAGCAGTTGCGTAAGTGGGTCCGTGAAGTTGTCGATTTCCCTGTGAAGGCGATGTTCCCGAACGGCGAGGTGCACATGGGGCGCCTTTACGACCTTTCGGCTGGCGGTATTCTTCTGGGACTGGAAGAAGACTGCAAACCGAATCAGCAGATTTCTATTTCGTTTAACTTGCCGACGTTTGGAGTTCAGAACGTGGATGTCAAGATTTTGAACAATCTTGGTCATCGGAACCCGGCTTATCCACAGTACAATTCCATCTCGGCGGTATTCACAGGTGCCTATGCCTGGACGCAAGAACGAGTCCTTCAGTACATTTTTGAGGTCACTCGTAAAACAAAGTCAAAGAAAAACGGGGGAAATAGCGAAATAACTTAGATTTATGTGTTTTTGTGATGATTTTTCGCTTGACATTCGATGTTTATGAAAGTAAAATTTACATAGTATTGTTTCCTATCGGAGTTTATTTTGGCTTTAGGGTTGATTGCTAGAATTCGTGGAGAGCGCGAAACTGTTGGCATAGATGTTGGCCACTACAGCATCAAGTACGTTAAGGTCTATCATGATGCTAACGGTAAAAGAATTGTGCGCGAAGTGGATTTGGAACCTGTACCTGCAGGCTCCATCATCAATGGTCTTATCCAAAGACGTGATTCCGACGATTTGACTACAGATAAAGGGGCGAAGAAAGAGAAGGACGGCTTCGACAAGTTGGGCGAAGCTTTCTCCAAGCTTATGCTTCGTCACCCGATTGATGAGACTGTGGATGTCGTTGCTTCCGTGAACTGCGGAGCCGGTGAAGGTGGTGTTCTTGTGGACCGCCTCTCGATCAAGGTTCCGAAGAACGGAAACGAAGAAGCCATTATCGTTCAGACCGCCCAGTCACGTCCGCCGTTTGATGACCAGGACAACGTTCTGGACTACGAGGTTGTTTCTCGTGAAGGCGACGATGTCAAGGTCAATGTGGTCGCTGCAAAAAGCTCCATGCTCGATTCCTGGGCTCAGTTCTTTACCCGCAAGGGCATTCGACTGTCAGCGCTGGATGTCGATATCTTTGGCTTGTTGAATTCATTTGTCATGACAGCTTCTGATGAAGAACGCAAGAAGACAACCGCTATCTTCAATATCGGCGATAACAAGATGAGCGTGGGCTTCATTCAGGATGGCGCATTCCACTCTGTGCGATCCATGAATGGCGGTTCGTTGAATGTTATTATAAACAAACTTTCTTCAAGTCTTGACATTACTGCCGAAAAGTGTCATGAGATGTTCGAAAAGAACGACTTGAAGGTTATCGACAATGTGGCTATATCCGTTCTTGAAGACGCCATGAAGGTTGCTTTCGAAGAACTGATGTCTCAGATTACATTTGGTATCCGCTATCATTCTTCCGCAGAAGACTCCCGTCCGCTCGAAAGAATTTTGATCGGTGGCGGTGGTGCCGCAGTTCCTGGGCTTTTGCAGTATATCGCTGAAAAGACTGGGATCGAAACGGCGACGGTCAACCCCTTCCGCTCTGTGGAATGCGACTCCAGCGTGGTCGACAAGGATGGCATGTCTATCGCCCTCTCTAACATTTACGCCCCGGCTTTGGGACTTGCAATGAGGAAGTTCTAATGGCTACGAAAAAGAATAAGGGTGCCAACAAGGCGCTTGCAATTAATATCAACCTTTTGCCGGGTGAACACCGCAAAAAGCAAAAGGACTTGACATGGCTTACCGACCGCCGTGTTGTTTGGCCGACTGTTATTTTCATTGTTTCCGTTTTTGCGGCTCTGTTTGTTTATGCCTACACGCTGGAATCTATTTCTAGCCTGGAAGCTGAACTCCAGTCTGTGCGTGCTGCCGTTGAACGCGAACGCCCGCTGCTCAAGAAGATAAGCGAACTTGAAAAGAACCAGTCCATTATCAATACAAAAATCAATGCGCTCAAGTCTATCCAGATCAGCAAAAAGCGCTGGGTGGTGCTGTTTGAAAACATATCTTCTGTATTGCCGCCTAACATGTGGCTCTTGAGTCTTTCCCAGGTCAGCGAGTTCAATCTCGAAATGAAGGGAACGACGTTTGACTTTTCCGAGGTTGCCGAATACATGGTCAAGCTCGAAAAGCAGATGAGTGTAGAGAAAGTCTCGCTTGTCTCTATCTCCACGACAAAGGTTGATGGCGACGAAGCCTACAGCTTTACACTCAAGGTCGAACTCAAGAAAGACCTTGGAGAGGAGGGGTGATATGGGCAACCTTAATATAGACTTTAAGGACAAAAAGAATATATACTGCATTGTGATGATTGTAATCATCCTTTTGGCAGGGTATTCTGTCTATACGTATATTTGGGATCCGTTCGTTCTCGAAGAAGAAAATCTTCAGAGCCAGTTGCAATCGGCTCAGAAAGAATTGGACAAGATTAATTCCAAGAAACACCGTGTGGCAGAACTCGAAATGCAGCTCGCGCAGGCAGAAAAGGACTTTCAAAAGCTGAAGGAGATGTTCCCGGAAGAAGAAAAGGTGCCGCTCCGTTTGCAGGACCTTTACTCCGTGCTTCGCAGCTCTGGTGTGCAGATCCAGAAGTTCAATCCGGAAGGACGTTCCGAAAGGGAACACTACGTCGAGAACCGTTATTCCATTGCGGTTAACTCCGGTTACCACATGCTCGGTTACCTGTTTGCTGAAATTGCAAACTTCAATTACCCGACAGCTATTACGAACTTGAGACTTTCTCGCTATTCAGGTATTGCAGCTGAAGTGCAGAAAGCTGAAACTCACGGTTGGACTCCGATTACCATGTCGGTGAACTTCAACTTGACCACTTATACATCCAAGAAGGTTGGCAAATAATGAAATGCAAGTTCCTTCTTATGCTTTTGTCTAGTGCCGTTGCTTTGCAGGCGGCACTGATTAAGGATGTCCGCTTTGATTGTTCAAAGAATTGCCAGATGGTATTCCAGTTTGCCTCTGACAAGAATTTGCCGACATTCTTCCAGAAATACGATAATACCTCCAAGACTTTGACGGTTGGTTTTTCTGAATCGGACTTTGCTCTTGGTTCAGGTGATTACGATGTCGATGGTTCTTCGCCGTTTATTCGTTCCATGAGCGTTTCTAAGGAACTGTATCGCGGCATGAACTTCTTGATGATCCGTATGCCGGTGGGCGCGTCCGTCAATTCGGACAAGAACGCCATTGCTCTCGACAAGTCTCGTTTCCTTTTGAAGTTTGCTGGCAAGAACGGCAAATCCTGGACGCTTTCGAAGCTTTATGCAAGCAAGAAGGCTGCTGCCGAAAAGGCTGCCCGCGAAGAGGAAAAGCGCCTTGCTGCAGAACGTAAGGCTGCTGAAAAACAGGCTCTCTTAGACCGCAAGGCTGCCGAAAAGCAGGCTGCTCTTGACCGTAAGGCCGCCCGTGAAGAAGAAAAACGCTTGGCTGCAGAACGTAAGGCCGCCGAAAAGGCCGCCCGTGAAAATCTCGCTCAGGCAGCAGCTGCTCCGGTTGTAGGTGCATCCGCCTTGCTTCCGGGACTTAAGGAAATGACTGTGCTTATCGGCTCTGGCATGGAGCAGTTCCGACTGGTTGCCGATTCCCATCTCAAGATTAGCCAGGTTTCTGCACCGAACGCTTCCTTTGTGATTAAGGTGGCAATTGATGGCCCTGAACGCTCTCCGGTGTTCAAGGTAAGCGCAGGTTCTCTCGTGAAGTCCGTGTTCTGGGATATGGACGGTCTCAATATCCAGCTTTCCGCTGAAGCTCGCCCTGCCGTCTTGGTGCAGGAGGGTGCCTTGATTTTGCAGACTTCCGAAAATGCGGTTCGCCGTGATGGCTTTGTTTTCTGGAGCGCTCGTCCGAATGGCATTTATGTCCGTGACTGGATGAAGTCTCCAGATGCCGTTCCTGAATTCTCGGACTTTGTCAAGGCTTACGAAAAGGATAGCAAGAAGGTTGTCTCTAGTACGCAGACGTTCCATTTGCGCCCTGTCCTGCGCGAATTGATTGTCGTTGCTGACGAAACGGAATTCTATGCGGCTCCGAGCGAAAAGGCTCAAGTCATGCAGCGTGTGGTCTTTGGCGACCGCCTTGTGAATATGGACTTGAACGGACTCTATCGCAAGGTTCAGGTGGGCAATAAGATTGGTTACGTGAACCGCCGTGCGGTAAGCTTTACGGATGAACTTTCTGCCGTGCAGATGGAACGCTTGAAGAAGGTGGACCAGGAACGCGGCGATATGCTGACGCAGGGCATGAAACCTGCTGGAAGCGCTCTTGATGAACTTTACGAAGACCGCGTGACTTACAGCTCTTTCGGTCGTCGTGACCCGTTTGTTGAAATCAAGGGCTTGGTCGAAGAAGGTATCAACATCGACCAGGTTGAATTGGTGGGTATCATTTGGGAAGCCGAGGAGCCGGTGGCTATTCTCGTCGAATCCAAAAATCCGAGTGTATCTTACACGCTTAAGGAAGGCGATAAGATCATGAACGGAAAAGTTCTTAAAATTACACAAACTGATGTGCTCTTCTTGATTCAAGAATTCGGGGTGAGCCGTCGCTACTCTATGGGTCTTCCCGATAAATTTGGGGGTCAAAAGTGAAAAAGCTGACTAAAATTCTGACGATTCTTATCATGGTGGCAAGCTTTGCTACTGCGTGGGCTGCTCCTGCCGAAGGCTCTGTTGCCCCGAATAAGAAACTATATGACTTTAACTTCGTCAACATGGACTACGAAGCTATTTTCCGCTCCGTATCGGTCATTGCTGGCGTGGACATCTTGATTGCCCCCGATGTCAAGGGCAAAATCAGCTTACGCGTGACCAAGAAGACTTGGCAAGAAACGTTGGACATTATTTGTAACATGAATGACCTCACGTGGGTGATTCAGGACAAGTATATTTCCATCCAGCGCTTGAGCACTTACCAGGCAAAGCAGAAAAAGCTTGCTGACGAAGAAAATCAGGCTGAACAGAATGCTCCTCTTGTTCGTAAGAACTTCCAGGTGCATCATGCCAAGGCTGATGAACTTGTCAAGGTGCTTGAAAGCATGAAGTCCAACCGCGGCAAGATTTCTGTCGTGGAACGCACGAACTCCATCATCGTTTACGATACCGAAAGCAAGATCGAGCAGATGGGCAATGCGCTTACGGAACTTGACGTCGAAACGCTTCAGATCATGATTACGGCTAAGCTTGTGGTCGTGAACAGCGAACTTGCCCGTGAACTTGGTGTTGACTGGACTGCAGCAGTTGGTTCTGCAACGCTTACTCCGGGGACCGCTTCTCTCGCCAGTGGGGCTACGGCTGGTTCTAGCCGAATCAGTGGCGCCATCCAGTCTTTCCCGAACGGAACTTCTCCGGCTGTGTCCAAGGCTAATACCGCCATTACGGCCAGCCTCCTCGACAACAACCTCCAGATTGCTATTTCGAACTTGATGGGTGACGCTTCTACGGAAGTGCTTGCTTCTCCGCAGGTTTCTACGCTCGACAACACCGAAGCTCAGGTGTTCATGGGTGACAAGGTCTCCATCCGCGTGATTGACGATAGCGGTGAATCTTCGACCAAGATGGTGGAAACGGGTATCAAGCTCACGGTAACGCCGCATGTTTCTGGCGACAACCGCATCTTGCTCGACCTCCATCCGGAAAACAACTCCTATGGCTATGACGAAAAGGGCGAAGTCGTGATTTCGACTCAGGAAGCAAAGACCAAGGTGGTTGTGGCTGACGGTGAAACGGTCGTGATTGGTGGTCTTACCCGTAACGAAAACACCGAAAGCGAAAGCGGTATCCCGTTCCTCAAGGACATTCCGCTCTTGGGCAACCTCTTCAAGTATAGCCGTAAGTCTATTACGAAGAAGGACCTCGTGATTTTCGTGACGCCGCGTATTATCCGCAATTACATCGGCAATGTCGAAATCTCTGAACCGTCCGAAGAAACTTCTGGTTCTGCTCCGGAACTCAAGCCGGTGGACCCGGCGATTGCGAACTCTCCGATCGCCACGGGCGAAACTCCGGAAGCTCCGGTTCCAGAAAACTCTCACGACGATAGCTGGAATTAGTAATTAGCATGTGCCGGACTTAGGTCCGGCTTTTTGCTTTCTAAAAGCGAAAACCCTGGCTGAGCCAGGGCTTTTTAGTCTTTGTTCTAGAGTCGCGTTGCGACGTTCTGTATTCTAATTATCGCACGACGAGGGCGGCGAGGGCGAGTTCCTGGCTCATGCGAGTCGGACACTTGCCACTCTTGATTTCGTAATTGAGGTCGGCGAGGCGGCGGAGCACTCGCACGAGGAGCGGCTTACGCCAACGGCGGCAGCATTCGGCGGCTTGGCCTTTTTTCACGAACATGTAGTAGTTCTTGCCGATCTTTTTGGCGGCTTCTTCGGGCGAGATTCCCTTTGCGGTAAGCGAGCCGTAGTTCAAAAGCGAGAGCGCGTAGTTGTACAGCGTGTTCGAAATGCGGATAGCGTCGACGCCGCTGTTCAAGAGCTCGTTTAGCTTCTGGACGTATGCTTGAGCATTCTGCATGCCGAAGAATCCTTCAATCTCATAGGTCGGGATGTCGCGCTGGGAGACGACCATCGTTTTCACGAGGTCGAGCGTAATCTTTTTGCAGTCCGGAGCGTAGAGGAGGATTTTTTCGACTTCTTCGCTCACGAGCTTGGTGTCGTTGCCGAGCGCTTCGGCGAGGTACTGCGATGCCGTAGGCTCAATCGCTTTGTTGAAGTGCGTCGGGACGACGGCTGAAATCCATTCGGCCATTTCGTATTGCTTCGGGACGTCGAACTTTTCGACCTTGCCAACCTTTGCAAGCGCCTTGTAGAGCTCGCTGGAGGCGAGGAGCGTTTCAAAATCGAAGAGCAACTTGCCGCTTGCCGCGTGGGGGAGCCACTTGGCGAGCGCCTTCATGTCGTCGGTCTTGAGGGCTTCCGCCTTGCGTACGACGATGACCTGTTCAGGCGAGAACATCGACACGGAATCGCACGCTTCGATGATGACATCGGAGATGGAGGCGATGTTTGTGTCGGTGGCGTATAGCACCTGCTTAGCCATCGGATCTGAAATCCGGTCGCCAAGAGTCTCGGACAGGAATTTTTCAATCCGCTTGTCCTTGCTGAACTGGTCTTTGCCGATGAGCGTTACGAACATGGATTACTTGAAATCGATGATTTCGAACTGGTTCTTGCCCTTGGGCGTTACGACTTCGACTGTATCGCCACGCTTCTTGCCCATGAGAGCTGCGCCAATTGGGCTCTTGAAGCTGATCTTGCCATTGAGGGCGTCGGCTTCTTCGGGGGAGACGAGCTGGTACACGATTTCGCGCTTGGTCTTCAAGTTCTTGGCCGTGATGGTGGCGCCGAACTTGATGGTATCGGAGTTCGCATCAAATGCAATCACCTGGGCGCGGGCGAGCTGGTCCTGGAGCTTCGGCATTTCGATGTTATCGATAGCGGCGAGGCGCTCCTTGGCGGCATGGTATTCTGCGTTTTCGCTCAAATCGCCTTGTGCACGGGCATCAACTAATTCTTGAAGTACGCGGGGACGTTCAACATTTTTTAAATTTTCAAGGTCCTTAACGAGCTTGTCGTAAGCCTCTTGTGTAAACATGATCTTTTCCATGCTCCATAAGGTAAAAATTTTAACGGGCCTTGCGAGCCCAGAATCGCAAAGAAAGCTTCTTTTTAGGAGATACTATGTACACTGTGTTGGAAAAAGGCGGCGTTTGCTCCCCCAAGGGCTTTACCGCATCTGGAATTTGCGCCGGAATCAAGGCCAGCGGCAATGCCGATATGGCTCTTCTCAAGAGCGAAAAGGCAGCCCGCTGCTTCGCCGTTTTTACCACCAATAAGGTGAAGGCCGCTCCGGTCCTTTATGACAAGGCCGCTTTGGAACATGCCCACTTTGCATCTGCTGTGATCGTGAACAGCGGTAACGCTAACGCTTGCACAGGCGAAAAGGGTTATGCCGATGCTGAACGCATGGCTGTGCTTACCGAAGAAGCTCTCAAGCTCACGCCGAAGAGCGTGCTTGTTTGCAGCACGGGCGTGATTGGCCACTTGATGCCGATGGACAAGATCGAAGCCGGTATCCCGAAGCTCGTGGAAAAGCTCCATGAAGATGCTTCCGAAGAATTCGGCCGCGCTATCCTCACGACGGACCTTGCTCTCAAGAGCCATGCCGTGGAAATCAAGACCGAAAAGGGTGTGGTGACTATCGGTGGCGCCTGCAAGGGTTCTGGCATGATCCACCCGAACATGGCTACGATGCTTGCTTTCATCACGACTGACCTTGCTTTGCCGATAGACTTCTTTGCTGAATTCCGCGCCAACATTGCAGACTCCTTCAACGCAATTACGGTTGATGGTGACACCAGCACGAACGACACTTGCATCATGCTCGCTAACGGCATGAGCGGCATCAAGTACGAAGACCTCTCCCTCAGCGAACAGGGCGAATTCCGCGCTGCTTTGACGCTCGTGATGCAGAGCCTCGCCAAGGACATTGTCCGCGACGGTGAAGGTGCAACGAAGCTCATCGAACTCCGCATTGAAAAGGCTGAAAGCCACGAAGAAGCTCTCCGCATGGCCCGCTTCATCGGTACGTCGAACCTCGCTAAGTGCGCTATGTTCGGTGAAGACCCGAACTGGGGCCGTATCCTTAGCAGTGCTGGTTCTAGCGGCTGCAACATGGTTGCCGAACACACGGACCTCTACTTCGGTGAAGTCAAGGTTCTCGAAGGTGGCCGTCCGGTACAGCTGGATGAAAAGCAGACGGCTGCACTGCATGCCGTGGTTCGTCAGCGTGAATACAAAGTAACGCTCGTGTTGAACATTGGTCAGGCTTCTGCAAGCGCATTCACTTGCGACTTGAGCTATGGCTACGTGAAAATCAACGCAGAGTACACGACTTAGTAGTTATTGGTCAATAGTCATTGGTCATTGGAGTTGTCATTCTGAGCCCCAAAGGGGGGAAGGATCCAGTGATTGTTTAAAACTTCTCGGGTATGCTCCGGGAAGTTTTTTTTCGTCATTCAGAGAATTTTTTGATTTTGAAGAATCCAAAGATGTTTTTGATTAAAATATATTTATCTTTTCGTATAAATTTTGATGGAGAATGGAATGTCCAAATTGGTAAAAATTGCGTTTGTTGCCGTGATGCTCTTGGCTTTAACGTCTTTTGCTCAGAGTGAAGGAATACAGAAGAAAAATATTGTTTTCCATACATTTAGTATTGCGCTTCCGATGGATTGGGGCGGAACGTGGGAACAGTATAGCAATTTAAAATACGAAAATAAATTTACTCGTGATCGTGATTTAAAAATGGATATGATCATGGGACTTCAATTGAAGTGGACTCGTGATTTGGTTTATCAGGGTGGTTTGTCTTTTGAGGTCGGCGCGGGAATTGGTTTTATTAATTTCCCTGTGAATGAATCCAAAAAATATTCTTATTTTGATCCGTATGACCATATGAATCAGATTGATTCTCGTTTTGATTTGAATGCAAAAGTTGGATTGGGCTATGCTCCGTTTGTAAATGATTTCATATTAGCGGTACATGCTATTTTGGGTGGTGACATGAAATACTTGGGAAAATCTTATCAGATGGAGGATTTCACTCAAGAATATTCAACGTTGCTGTTTAATTTTGTTGGAGGTGGCGATATTGTTTTGGGGTATCGAATTACGGAAAGGCTAGGAATTAATGCGGGTGTAGATGTGGTTGTGAATTTGTTCGGTTTTGGAAATAGAACGAAAGAATTTAATTATAGCAACGATAATTTTGAAACAATTGATTATAAACTCAATCATGTCTTTTCTGGGTTTCAGATTGTTCCGCACGTAGGCGTTTCGCTTAAATTTTAGTAGATGTTTCCTCTAGAGAACAGAAAATTTGGTAAAATCCTGCCGCTGGGTGGGATTTTCTTGTATTTTAGTTGGAAAATATAAGGATGGAATATGGATAACTTTAATTTCTACAGCCCCACAGAATTTGTATTTGGTAAGGACCGCGAAAACGAATGCGGTGAACTCGTCAAAAAGTATGGCGGCACGAAGGTGCTGATTCATTACGGTGGTGGCTCTGCGGTGCGTTCCGGTTTGATTGACCGCGTTAAGGCGTCGCTCAATGCTGCGGGCGTTTCATTTGTGGAGCTCGGTGGCGTGAAGCCGAATCCGCGTGATACCTTGATTTACAAGGGCATCGAAATGGTGCGTGCAAACGATGTTGATTTCATCCTTGCTGTGGGCGGAGGCTCCGTCATTGATAGCTCTAAGGGCATTGCTGTGGGCGCGCTCTACGATGGCGATTTTTGGGACTTTTATGCGAAAAAGTTGCCGGTCACGAAGGCACTCCCGATTGGCGTGGTGCAGACGATTGCTGCCGCTGGTTCCGAAGGGAGCGGCGATTCTGTTGTAACAAAAGAAGAGGGTATGCTTAAGCGCGATATCGGTGCTGACGTGATCCGCCCGAGATTTGCTGTGCAGAATCCGGCTTTGCTCTGCACGTTGCCTGCTTACCAGACGGCTTGCGGCATTACCGACATCATGGCACATGTGTTTGAACGCTACTTCACGAATACTTTGGAAGTCGAAACGACCGACCGCCTTTGCGAAGCTTTGCTCATCACGATGCTCAAGGAAGGCCCGCGCGCCATGGCCGAACCCGACAATTACGAGGTTCGTGCGAATATCATGTGGGCGGGTACGGTAGCCCACAATGGTCTTGTGGGCTGCGGGCGCAGTCAGGACTGGAACAGTCACGCGATCGAGCACGAACTTTCGGGACTCTATGACTGCGCCCATGGCGCGGGGCTAGCAGTTATTATGCCTGCATGGATGGAATATGTAGTTGACCATAACGTGATGCGATTTGCGCAGATGGCAACGCGCGTGTTCGGTTGCCAAATGAACTTTGAAAATCCGAAAGCGACTGCGCTCGAAGGCATTAAGGCATTCCGTCGATTCTTGCATTCCATCGGCATGCCGATTAACTTTGCGGAACTCGGCGCGAAGGAAGAGGACATCCCGACGCTTGTCGAAAAGCTGAATCCGGGTGATGGCTGGGGCTTTGTGCCGCTCAAGGCGAAGGACGTGACTGCGATTTATACGATTGCAGCACACGCGATGCTTTAGTTTTTTTCAAATTGATAAACCCCAAAAATCAAAAAAATGCTACTAAATGTTGAAAAATCTCAATTTAGTAGCATGATTTTTGGATAAATTAGACAAAAATGGCTTGAAATATGAGTTTGTCTGTTCTTTTCGTGCTACTAAAACCGTTAAAATGCTAATTTTGTAGCACAAAAAAGAGACTCTTGCATGAAATGACTGTGGATAAAGTAAAAAACATGCTACAAAAAAGCCTAAAAATTGATTTTAGTAGCATAAAATCGCGAAAAATGCTCTTTAGTCTTTTAAGCAGCGGAGGCTTGCGCCGAATTCAGGATTGAACTTCTCGAACTTGGCGATATCCTTGTCGTGGAAGAACACGAGGACTTCGCCTTCGCTTGTCCAGAAGTATGCCTTTTTACCTGCTTCATCAAACTTGCGGTCCTTTATAGCGACATCGCTCTTGGCAAAGTGTGCGCCGCCAGCTTTTGCACCAAATCCGAGTTCATCTTTGCCATTTCCGAAAATCGGAGATTCCGGCTTGATCGGATCCCAGCCGTAGCCAGCCTTGAGGGCGACCCCCGGCTTTTTGCCGGCGACTTTCAGGAGCTTTTGCCATTCGGCCTTGCTCGGCATATGGAATCCTTCGAGGCAAGCTTTTTGTGCGTTTTGGAAATCGTAGAGACGTCCCCAGTGGTTGCATTGTGAACAAATTGCACCGGAAGCGGTAGCGAAGTTCATGTTCTCTGCAGTCCAGAGCTGGTCGCCAATGACAATCCATTCGTAGGAGATGCCGTCACGCGGATCCTTGTAGCTTCCGCTTGTAGCGGGGCTTCCGTCTTCGTTGTATGTTTCGCTGAAGGCAACTTGCTTATTTTGCTTGTATTCAGCCTTTGTTGCAACCTTGCCGTTCTTGTGGTAACGGATAACCGTTCCTTCGATGTAGCCGTTCACGTACGGGAGTTCCGTCTGGAGCGTGCCGTCCTTGTAATATTCCTTGGTCACACCCTCGCGGCGGTCATTCACGTAATTGGATTCTCGCTTGAGCGTACCGTCATCGTAGTATTCCTTTTCGATGCCTTCCTTCTTGTCGTTGACGTAGGTGGCTTCGAAGCGGACGTTTCCGTTCGGGTATTTTTCAACACGAACATCGTCGCAGGCGGTAAAAGCAATAGAGCTTGCCGCAATGAATAAGATGGCAGGTAGTTTCATACGATCCTCCTTAGAGTGTGATTTTTCCCGCGGTGGCGAGTAATCCGATTAAGTACAACATCCCGTCATAGTAACGCCAAAAACGATAGGGCACGGAGAGCGCGGCAAGACGTCTGACAAACGGCGTAATGCGTGGGTCATCGAACGGGAGCACTTGCGTGGCGGCTGCGTTCATGGCGATAAGCCCTGGCGTCGCGTTTCGGCCTTGGTGCGGGTACGGGCCTCCGTCGACGGAGTAGTCGGAGAGGTACGGCGTGCAGTTCTGGAAGAAGTGCAAGATGCGTTCGCAAATTTCTTTTTCGCTTTCGTGTCCGTGGAAGATGGCATAGTCGAGGCTCAAGTTGAGCGCAACGCGCCATGCGTCTCCGCTAAAGTTGTTGCTTTCGGGGAACCAGGGCATGGCCTTTGGAGTGCCGTCGTATTCGGCGTAATCAGCGCAAAGACCGGTGACCGGGTGGGCCGCCTTTTGCAAAAATTCAATGCTTGCCTGTGCGACTTCAAGCCAGGATTCATCGCCTGTTGCTTCGGCGAACATGCGGTAGAATGCCATTGTGTGGTAACTTGGGTCGGTAAAGTCGTTGCCGAGAACGGGGGAGAACTTGATGAGCTTGCGTTCCGGATCGATAATAGGGCCTACAAGTTCGTTCTGCGGTTTGTACTTGATATCATGTATGAGCTCTTTGGCATCGTTGAGGAGGTCTTCGCGGTTGAATCTCTTTGCGGCGATAAGGAGGGCGGCGGCAAAGTATTCTTCGCTGTCAGGAGCGGCTCCTGGGTCCATCATGGAAAAGTCGGTTGTGTTGACTTGCCATGAGAAATACCCTTTGTGCGGACCATCGTTGTTGCGGACAAAGCGCTTGGAAAAGTTCCAGAGCTTGTCGAACGTGACTTCGTGGTCGGTCAGCGCGGCAATGAACATGCCATAGCTCATGCCTTCAGAACGGATGTCGTCGTGCCCAATGTCGATGATGTATGCCATGTCGTCGGACGCTTCAAAGTAGATGCGCTCGTCGATCGGATCGCCCTCAAAAAGTTTGCTATAGGCATTCTGAATAAGCTGGTCCGCAAAATTGGGACCATATCCAGCTTCAACAAATAAATCTCGCGTCGGGTAGCGTTGCAACATCGTCCTGGTATCCAAAATCATTAATTATTATGTGTTTTAAAATAAATAAAATCGTATATTAATGTTGAGGTTATTATGGCTGATATATTGATTTTGGGGCATGGACCGGCCGGAGTTTCGGCAGCCCTTTATGGTCTTCGTGCTGGACTTGAGGTCCAGCTTGTGGGTAAGGATGTAGGCGCGCTTGCAAAGGCCCACAAAATTGAAAATTATTTTGGTCTTGAAAAACCGCTCACGGGGGCTGAACTTGCCGAAGTCGGTAAGAAACAGGCAATTGCTCTTGGTGCGCAAATCGTGGACGATGAGGTAACGGACCTCATGTTTGATGGTTTTGGTTTTGTGGCGACGGGCTTGAACGGAACGTATCGTGGCAAGGTTTGCGTGATGGCGACGGGTGCTGCTCGTAAAAAGACTCCGCTCCCAGGAATGGCCGAAATGGAAGGCCACGGCGTGAGTTATTGTGCTGTTTGCGATGCATTCTTTTATCGTAAAAAGGATGTGGCTGTGCTTGGCTCGGGCGAGTATGCGTTGCACGAAGCGACTGAACTTTTGTCTGTAGTCAACAGTGTAACACTCTTGACGAACGGTGCTGAGCTCACAGCGAAATTCCCTGAAAGTGTGAAGATTGAAACCCGCAAGATTACGGGGCTCAAGGGCGCTGGGCAATTTGAAGGCGTGAAGTTTGACGATGGTCTTGAAGCCAATTTTGACGGTATGTTCGTCGCTATGGGTAGTGCTAATGCGACTGATTTGGCTTTGAAGGCGGGCGCTGCGTTCGATGCCGGGAAGCTTGTGCTTGATAAGGATTTCCAGACAACAGTTCCAGGACTCTTTGCTGCTGGCGACTGCACGGGTGGTACGCTCCAGGTGGCTGTAGCCGTTGGCGAAGGCGCTATTGCTGGTCTCGCTGCAATTAAGTATCTGAGAGAACATAGAGAGTAAGGCGCACTGAAAATGCGTCGCGTTACTTTACTCACAAATCCTGACGTTTGCAATTTGCATTGTCCGCTGTGTTTTTTGAACCAGCGGGCTTTGCATAATTGTAATGCGCGGAGTGCTGAGAATGGTAACGGGGATTGCCCGCCGGATAATGGTAGGGAACGCTTTTTTTATTGTAATAAGGAGCGCCGCGCGTTTGGCATGGGCGAAATGCCTTTTGAAGTTGCACGGGCGGCGATTGAAAAGTATGCTGCGGAGCGGGATGCTTCGGGAAAGCGCTTGTTGCGAGAAGTGATTCCTTCGACGATGGGAGAACCTCTACTTTATTCGCATTTTGACGAACTGCTGGAGTTGTGCAGGGCGCTTGGAATTCCGTTGAACCTCACGACGAATGGGACGTTCCCTGGAAAGTGGGGGAGCGAAGACGCGATGGGCGTGCTATTGCGTTCGTGCCGCGATATCAAAGTAAGCTATTTGGCTTCGGAACAGTTTGACGGTTGGAAAGCGAACGTTGAAAAGTTAGTTCGGGTGCGCGATAAGTTGCGCGAGAAAACTGGCTGTGAGGATGCTGATTGCGCGATGGACGCTGATGCTGACTGCGCGGGAATTGCGAAATCGAGAATCGCGACGGTCTCGTTGCAAGTGACGCTGCATAAAAAGAATTTGCAAAAAGTGCCGGAGTTGGTGGAATGGGCTTCTGCAATTGGGGTTGATCGAATCAAGTGGAATAAAGTGGTGTTGCTGAGTTCCGCTTTGCAAATGCTCCGTGAAATGTATGCGCTGGATGATGCGTCGTTAGAATCGTTGCGCAATGAGTTTCGGGCGGGTGTGTTTTCTGCTTCGAATGTGAAGCATGAAGGAAGTTTGTTTTTTAAGAATTGTGCTGACCAGTGCGCTGTTGGCGGTAAGTGCGGGGCTTGTCCGTTTGCGGACGAAGTGTGGGTTTGGCCTGACGGTCATGAGGATCATTGCCCGAATCCGGAAAAACGGTGGGTAGGCGAGAGGTCGGAATAGCGAGATTAGACAAAAGTTTCACTTCGTTTCAACTTTTGCCCCTTCGGGTTTTGGCTTGCGCCAAAATCTCAAATTTGTTCATTGTTCACTTCGTTCACGGAACAAATTTGTCGAACTCACTTCGTGAGTTCTCATCTCTCGGAATATCAGTATAAAACAAAAAAGACTCCGTAAAGGAGTCTTCTTTGTTTTAGTCGGAATAGCGAGATTCGAACTCACGACCTCTTGCTCCCGAAGCAAGCGCTCTACCAGGCTGAGCTATATTCCGTTTTGTTTTTGTCTTGACGCTTCGTCGTTGACGCGCACAATTATAGTTAATTTCGATTCACTTTTAAAGGGGTAAGGGCAAAAAAAGTGAAATTTTTTTCATTATTTTTTCTTTTTTGCGATTTGAGGGCGCGGTTTGCCGATTTTCATGATGCTGGAACCGGCGTTGTCGGGTTCAACCTTATAAAAAACGACTCGATTTTTCCATTCGGAACGCACTTTGCGGTCAATGATGCGCTTGACGTTGCCATATTCCGGATTGCCGCCTCCGTGAATCACGCGCAGAACGCTCAGACCTGCGATGAGGAGGTCGTCGATGCGGCGCTCGACGGCTTCGGCGGCTTCTTCGGAGGTAAGGCCGTGAAGGTCTATTTCATCTTCGGGGTTCGGCATTTCCCAGGCGGCGGGATTGCGGCGCATTTTCTTGCCGCGTGTGGCGCGTTGCGGTCTTGCTTCGGCTTCAGCCTCGGCCTGGATTTCGGCAAGTTCGTCCTTGTCTTCCATTTGGTGGTTCTTGATCCATTCTAACTGAAATTCTTCTTCGGCATTTAAAGGCATTGTAAATCTCTTTTTGAAGCTAAATATAAAAAAAGCTTTGCTTTCTTGTGTGTAAAGAGGTGACCCCGTCCCCATTCGCGGATCATGACCACATAAGAACTAAAGTTCTAAGTGGTCAAAGAGAATAAATCCGGGGTGACATTGCGTTTGGCATTGTTTTTAGAGTGTTGCAATAAAATTCCTGTGGTAATTCCAGCTCCACTGTTCGGGGTGCTCGGCAATCCATGTTTCGACTTCGCGCGCAATACCTGTGACGAGCGCACTTTCTGATGGCGCGGCATTTATGGCGTTCCCGATGCTTTCATCGTATTTTGGCGGGTAATATTTTTCGAAGCGGATGACGATGCGCTTCTTTTCGCTCCATGTGCGGAATGTGACAATTCCTGCTCCCATTTCGTTTATTTTTTGCGGGAGGCGCAAGTAAAGTGTGCTTGGGCGGCCGAATAACGAGACCGAGTTCCCTTTGGTGTGTTTGCCTTGGTCAATGACCATTGCAAGAATGCCTTTGGTGCGGAATAGTTCACGGATAAGGCGGCCTGTTTCGTCGGGATGATATTCGGTAAGGTGCGGGTCACTGCGGAGGTCTTTGAGGACTTCGCGGAAAGCGATGTCGCCGACGGAATCTGTAATGAGGTGGACGTGTTCGCTGTAGCGGCAAAGAGCGCGGTGCATGAGCTCGAATGCACCTTGATGGATGCTGATTCCTGCGATAGGAGCATTTTGCTTGGCGCAA
This sequence comes from Fibrobacter sp. UWB7, assembly GCF_900142945.1. Classification (NCBI taxonomy): domain Bacteria; kingdom Pseudomonadati; phylum Fibrobacterota; class Fibrobacteria; order Fibrobacterales; family Fibrobacteraceae; genus Fibrobacter; species Fibrobacter sp. UWB7. The sequence goes on along the minus strand of NZ_FRCO01000002.1, from coordinate 872,907 downwards.
TCTGCGATGGCATTGCGAATAATATGCTCGTTCTCGTAAACGATTCGCTTTTCAACGCTCTTGAAACGTGCGAGTCCGCGGTAGGATTCTAGCGCATTCCAAAAAATGCCTTTGAATGTGTCGCGAGCATTTATCTTTGCAATCGTGCTTATGTTCGGGCTTTTCACATCGCGCGGCATCTTGTTAGTGCCGTAGCCTTCTCTTGCCTCGTATTCCTTTGCGGTTGCCAAGTGCTTTTCGACGCGCCCGTAGGCGCGCTTCTTGTGCAAAGCTTTGTAAACCGGGAAAACGATAGCAAAAAGAACTGCGTAAAACGCATCCGGCAAACGCAGCAGAATGTTGATTAGGAACTTGTACGTTATGACCTTGAATCGGCGCATTCCCGTATAAAATCCTAATTCTCGTCGAATTCCAGGATGTTTCTTCCGAGTTCGCGGTCAAAGATGCTCTGCTTGAGACCTTCGCCAGCATAGCTAATCGTCGGCGAAATTTCGTACAACTTCTTCTCGTCAATCTTGACGTGCGCCTTGCGGAGCCATTCGCGGTGGAGCTTGCCAATCATTGTACGTGCAGTCTTCGGAGAATCGTTGCCTTCGGCGTTCTTGACCGGGCTGAATTCTTCTTCGCGTACAACGCCGAACGGGAGCATGGAACCGAGCTGCGGGAATGCGTCAAAGAGGAACTGTTCGAACTTGAAGCACTTTTCGATGCCACAAACAGTTTTGCGTGCGGTGTGCCACGGGAGCTTGCTAGTCTGCAACTTGCGGAGTCCGCTGATTTTAAACAAGTGAATCGCGATGTTGCCGCCGTCGAATGTGAGGGAACCGTCAGCATTCGTCATGTCGCGGAAGTTTTCCGGAAGGTCGCTGTATTCGACAACGCCTGGCTTCTTGTTTTGGAAGGCGAAAATGCCGACTTTTTCGTTCGGACCAGCCTTGTGGACGACCTTCGAGGCACTGAGAATCGTGCCTTTTTCGGCAAGTGCGCCAATGAATGCCGGGTCGCAAATGCGGCAGAGGGCGTTATCGACGCTGTAGAGGAACACGTATTGCACGCCGCGTTCCACAAGCCAAGCGAGCGTTCCGCTCTGGGCGAGGGCGCGGAAGCAACCGCCGTTTCCATCGGGCACAAGAGCCAAATGGTCTTCGCCATCGCGGACTGCCTTGCCGTCTGCGGTAAGGGCGCAAATCGTTCCCTGCTGGAAGAAGCGGATATCTTCGCGGTTTAAACCAAAGAAGTTATTTTCGCTGAAAAAGTTGACCGTTGCTTCGTGGTTCAAGGGGCTCGTCATGATGCACCACGGAATGGCGTGACCAACGCGTGCGCCCAAGTTGCGCAAACGTTCTGCCTGCAACTGGAACAGACTCTTGTGGCTCGGGAGACCGATATCGAACATGCCCTTCGGACCATCGAAACCGAGACGCGAACCTTGACCGCCTGCCACGAGGAAAGCGGCAACCTTGCCTTGACCAAGGAGAATTTCACCCGTTTCTTTCCAAAAATCATAACGGAGATCGTCGGTTGCGAGTTTCCATGGCATCGGAGTGAGGTCTGCAGAAACGTTATCGCTCAAGCTGGCAGCGGACTTTTCGGCGTGGAGAGCCTTGAGTTCTTGCCAGTCCTGGCTCAAAATATCGCGTTCCAAATTTGCGCGGGCGTCGCCCGTCAAAGATTCCAAATGTTGGGCCAGTTCTTGCTGACCTGCTGCGTTCAATGTTTCGATAATATTCATGCGATGTAATATAATAAAAAGAAAAATGCCCGCTCAATGGCGGGCACGATAAGTCTTGTTGTTATGGTAAACTATCTAATACCGAAGAACACGACCATGCTGAAGATGAGGGCGAAAATGCTCACGAGATGCATGCGCCACACAATCTTGGAGTTCATGAGTGGTTTGCTCGGGAAGCGTCCGTCCCACTTCTTTTGGTAGTGGTGGTGGAGCGGGGCGCAAAGGAAGATGCGCTTGCCGGTGCCGGTCGTTCTCTTGGTAATCTTGAACCATGTAATTTGCATCAAAACAGAGCAAGCTTCGGCGATGATGATGATGCATACGATGGGGAGGAAGAGTCCTGCCTGCACCAAGATGAACATGATACCGATGGCTGCACCGAAGCCGACGGAACCTGCGTCACCCATGTAGATTTCTGCCGGAGGGCTGTTGAACCACAAGTAGGCGAGCAATGCGCCTGCGATGGCGGTGGCGAGCGGGAAAAGTTCGTCGCAGCCGGGGAGGTACGGCACGCTCAAGTACTGGCTAAAGATGAAGTTGCCACTCACGTAAGCGACGAGCCCGACAAACACCATGCTGGTGAGGATTGGTACAGAAACGAGGCTGTCGAGACCGTCTGTGAAGTTCGTTCCGTTAGCAGAAGCGGCGATGACAAACGTCATGAACGCAACGAAAATCCAGTTGGGGAGGTGGATCTGGAACACGTCAATCGGGCAGAATGGAATGGTCAAATCGCCCTTGAGTTCGGGGATGAACTTGTAGCAGAAAACGGCAACGACAAAGCTAAACAAAAAGTAGAGGAAAAGTCTAAGTGAGCTGGAAATGCCATCCGCCTTGTCCATGTATTCGGCGGCTTTGAGCTTACCCTGATTTACAAGGCGCTTCGCGCGGACCTTGGCCATATCGTCGGTGGCACCCACAGCGCTAAACAATGCCAAAATTACGAGAGTCGAGATGGTGTAGCCGTTCATCTGGCAAACGAGCAATGAAACAATTTCAACGACAATCACGAGGAGGAGACCGCCCATAATCGGGGGAGATTTTGTCTTTCCGTCCTTGTCGAAATCGCTCGTGGCGTCCAACCTCTGCAAGAAGCGAATGTACTTCGGCATGAAGAAGAGCACCAAAATAATGGAGAGCATGGCGGCAACGCCCGCACGGAAGAGACGACCGTCAAAAAGGTCAATGTGAGTTGTTTGATATAGCCAGTGGCAAAGCATAGTTTAGGTTTTAGGTAATAGGTTTTAGGTAATAGGGAAAAATATAGTGAGAGCACAAAACGAGATGGACTCCGTAAAGATAAAATATTGTAGTTATGTTGGCTAGGAATTGTAAAAAATTCTAGATTTTAGAATATGAGTGAAATGGATATCGAATGCCCGCATTGCGGAACAAAATTTAAGGTCCAGATAGACGGAGACTTCTCGAATATGATGGTGTTTCCGTGTGCTAGGTGCCAGACCCCCTTGATGTGCTATCATGGGGAAGTATCTGAGTTAGACCGCGAAGAGTTCTCGAAGTTGCGTGAAAAACTTTCGAAGGTTTTGAACGTCGTGATGCGTCAGGAAGGCACTGTGGGCGAGGTTGCCAATGCGCTCAAAAAGCTTGTCGATGTCTCGAATGCACGTGCTGACGAACGTGATCAAAATCACACCGCTATTACGGACGATGAACTTGACGCATTGCAAAAAGACCTTGCGGATCTCGACGTGGACGCTTTTTTGAGTAAACTGTAATGCTTGAATTTTTTATCGCTGCGCTTGTTATTGGGATTGCTCCTGGACCAGATAACCTTTTTGTGCTTGCCCAGAGCGCTACATACGGGGCGCGTCTTGGTTTTTGCATTATTCTTGGGCTTTGCACAGGAATTGCCATACATACTTGCCTGCTTGTGGCGGGCGTTTCGGCGTTGATTGCGGCTAGCCCGACGGCGTTTTTTGTCATTCAGTGTCTCGGCGCGGCTTATCTGCTTTATCTCGCGTACAAGAGTTTCGGGGTGAAAGCCGGCGTTGTGCGTGTTGACTCTTGTCATCCTGAGCGAAGTGTAACGGAGTCGAAGGATCCAGTAAAGTCTAGTGATGCGATTAGCGGCGTTCCTTCAGCGCGTAGCCTTTACATGCGTGGCATTATCATGAATCTCACGAACCCGAAGGTGATTCTTTTTGTGCTTTCGCTGATTCCGCCGGCCGTGCGCTTGGATCGTCCGATTCACCCGAGTTTGCAGATGGCTATTTTCGGCGGTGAATTTATCTTGGCGACAATGATTGTATTTGGGAGCATTGCGCTTTTAGCAGGAACAGTGAAGAAGTTCCTTTTGACATCGCCGAAGGCGAACCGCAATCTGAACTGGTTTAGCGGTGCGGTGTTCGTTTTCTTGGCTGTTGCCTTGTTTATGGTATAAAAAACGCGCGTTTTATCGCGCGTCCCTTTTTAAAGCTGTTCTTGGATGACTTTCAATAGTTTTGCAATTGTCTCTTCGGGCGAGTCCTTGGAACTTGCGCCTGCGGCACGAACGTGGCCGCCTCCGCCAAATGCTCCTGCAACTTTGTTGACATCGACAACGTAATTGCTGCGTAGGCTAATCTTGTATTCGCCGTTGACCGGGTAGAGGAATATGGCGACTTCAGTGCCGGTAACTTCGCGCAATGTATCGATGACGCTGCTGAGTTCAACCGGTGTCACGGAATAGCGGTCCATGTCCTCGGGCGTGATGTAGCTGTAGACAACTTTTCCGTCGAGAGCGAGTTTGCTGCTCATCATCACGTAGCCCGTTACGAGTGTCTGGGTGTACGTTCTCGTGTAGTACGTCTCGTTGATAATGCGTGTGAAGTCAATGCCTTTTTCAAGCAGGTCGCCGATGACAGTCATCGTCTTATGCCCGGTGCTGCTGAACTTGAAGGCGCCTGTGTCATGCACGATGCCGAGGTACAAACATTCTGCTGTTGCCTTGCTGACTTTGCTCGGGTCGAGTAAAAAGTAGAGGACTTCGCATGCGGAACTTGCCTTTGCATCTACGTAATTGACGTCGCAGAGGTTCAGCGGATTGCTGATGTGGTGGTCAATATTGCATGTCTTTTTGGCTGCCTTGATGCAGCTTTCGCCGTTTGCGCCGACGCGATCGAATGTGGATGAATCCAAAAGGAATGCCAAATCGAACGAGCCGAATTCATCGTTGTAAAATTCATTAATGGCGTTGGAATTGGAGAGAATCTTGTAGTTTTCCGGGAAGCGTTCCAAGAAAATGCGGACTTTCGTAGTCGGGTAGTTGTCGCAGATGTAGTTGTAAAGACCGAGCGTAGAACCCACGCAGTCTCCATCGGGGCGCACGTGTCCAAAAATGGCAACGCTTTTAGCTTCTTTCAGTAAATCATCAATTTGCATAAGGCTTTCCTTCTTTTTTGAAAAATGTAAATAAATATTTTTGGATTGAATTGATGGACTTTCTATATTTGCCGTGATGAAACTTTTATTTACTGATTTAGACGGCACGCTCCTCGACGACGAGAAGAATATTAGCCAGGCAGACATGGCTTCAATCCAGGCGATGATCGGGGCTGGTCACAAGTTCGTGATGACGACAGGGCGCCCGCTCACAAGCGTAAAGCACATTGCTGAAAAGTACGGCTTCTTGAAGCCGGGATATTTTCTGGTCAGCTTTAATGGCGGGCTCATCTACGACTGCGGAACCGAACAGCCGATTTTGACGCGTCGCATCGCAGTGGATCAGGTAAAGTTCATCATGGACGAGGCTCACAAGCGCGGGATGCATGCGCATACGTATGCGGGCGATTTGGTGGTCTCGGAATACGAGACGGAACAGCTCAAGACGTATTGTCGCTTGATGAAAATGGATTATGTTGTTGTAGATGATATCCGCAATTATTATGGTGGGGTTAATTGCAATGACGGTCCGATCAATGTCGTGGTTAAGCCGCCGATTAAGGTGAACGTGATTACGCCGTTTGAACATTCGAGTCTCGTGGATTTCCGCGCCGAGATGCGGACGGTTACGGCGGGCAAGCTGTTCGACGTGTTTAGCAAGCCCGAAATGCTTGAGTTCTCGCACATGCTTTCGAATAAAGGCGCTGCTGTGCGCTACATGGCGGACTTCTATCACGAGCCGATTGAAAATACGATTGCCGTGGGCGATGAAGAAAACGATTGCCCGATGATTGAGGCGGCTGGCGTTGGGGTCGCGATGGCGAATGCGTCACCGGCGGCAAAGGCTGTCGCCAATTACGTGACCGAGCATGACAACAACCACTCCGGAATTACTGAAGTTATTGAGAAATTTGTGTTGTAGTCGTTAGTCAATGGTCGTTGGTCGCTAGTTGAAAAGGTCGCGACGAAGTCACCAGATTTAAACTAATAACTATTGACTAATAACTAGTAACTAGCTATTTCGCTTTTACATTTCTTTCTTAAGTCTCGCAATAATTTCTTCCACGTCCGTGAAGGCGCACATGGGGAGGCTTACGACTTTTTGGCAGGCTTCAATGGCGTTGGCGTTTCCGCGCCCTTGATTGAGTTCCTTAAAACATGGCTGCGTGTGTAGCGGCTGCGGGTAGTGGATGCAATAGGGAATTTCCGCGGCGTCTATTTTTTCGATAAAGGATTTGCGGCGGTCATCCGCCAATACAGTGTATTGCGCGTACGTGCTCGTGTTACCGCTTGCGATTTTTTGCGGCGCGATTCCCGGAACAGTTTTGAAAAACTCGTTGTATTTGCTTGCGTTCTCGCTGCGCTTCTTGAGTTCGTCCTTGAAATGGCGGAGCTTCACACGAAGGACTGCTGCCTGGATGGCGTCAAGCCTGCTGTTCATGCCGCAAATCTCGTGAACGTAGCGCGTCTGGCTGCCGTGGTTTGCAATGAGGCGGATTTTGTTCGCGAGTTCGTCGTCCTGCGTGAACAGCGCACCGCCGTCCCCGTAGCAGCCGAGTGGTTTTGCGGGATAAAAGCTCGTGATGGAAATGTCGCCGAACGTGCAAGCGGGGACTCCGTTTTGCGTGGCCCCGAACGCCTGAGCGGAATCTTCGATCAGCCAAAGGTTGTTTGCGCAGGCGCATTTCCGGATTTCCGCATACGGGGCGCACTGCCCGAAGAGGTTTACCACGATAATGCCCTTGGTCTTTGGTGTAACGAGTTTTGCAATGCTCTCGACGCTGACCTGGAGCGTTTCTGCGTCGATATCTGCAAATTTCGGGATGCCTCCGAGGCGCATCACGCATTCGGCGGGGGCGATAAAGGTAAAGTCTGGGACGATGACTTCGTCTCCCGGTTTGAGCCCGAGGGCGAGGAGGGCAATAGTCAATGCGTCCGTTCCGCTACCGCAGGTGATGGCGTGCTTTGCTCCTGTGAATTCCGCAAGTTCAGATTCCAGCGCTTGTACGACTGGTCCTCCGATAAAGCAACCGCTGTCGAGGACTTCTTGTTCGGCTTGCTTAAATTCGGATAAATAGGCTTCGCGCTGCGCACGTACGTTGATAAACGGAATCATGGTGTGCAATTTAGCATTTTCCCGCCCCTTGACAACTTTTAAACTTTTACTATCTTTGTGCTAACATTTTTTAAGTAGGTTTTCACCCGGAGAATTTAAGGTGCCTCAACACAAGTCTTGCAAAAAGCGTTTGCTCCAGGCCGAAAAGGCCAACGCAATGAACCGTTCCACCCGTAGCGCTATTCGTGCTAGCCTCAAGGTTATCCGCACTGCTGCTACGAAAGCTGCTGCCCTCGAAGAAATGCCGAAGCTCTTCAGCATGCTCGACAAGGCTGCCGTTTCTCACCGCGCTGGTTTCTGCGCCAACCGTGCTGCCAACTACAAGGCCAAGGTTGCTAAGGTCATCAACGGCCTCGCTTAATTAGAATCCTAAAAGATTTTAAGCAAAATGAACCGATACGCGGATGTGTATCGGTTAGTTTTGTTATTTAAAACTTACGATAAAATTACGACAGAGTGGTTCTTGGGGGAGATTTCTTCTGTTTGTAGACGAAAAAGTTGTGATTTTGATTAAAAAAAGGCAAAAATCAAAAATTTCTTTTTGGTTTATTGAACTTTTTTACTAGATTAAGTACTGGGTTTCAAGGAATTATAATGTCGTCTATTAATTTTGCTACAAGAGAAATTAGTTGTAAGGTCGTTTATTATGGTCCTGGTTTAAGTGGTAAAACCACAAATCTCCAGGTAATCCATCAGAAAATGCCCCAAGACAAGCGCACGGACATGGTGTCGCTTGCAACTGAAGGTGATCGTACCTTGTTCTTTGACTTTTTGCCTTTGAACTTGGGCGACATTAAGGGCTTTAAGACTCGTTTCCAGCTTTATACTGTTCCTGGTCAGGTTTATTACAACAGCACTCGTAAGCTCGTGCTTCGTGGTGTCGATGGGATTGTTTTTGTAGCGGACTCCCAACGTTCACGTCAGGCTGAAAACTTGGAGAGCCTCCAGAATTTGCGTCAGAACTTGCAGGACTACGGCATGAACTTGGATGATATTCCGTTCGTGTTGCAGTACAACAAGCGCGATATGGAAAATGTCTTTACTCTGGATGAGATGAATGATATGCTCAATCCAGAAAAGAAGATCCAGTTCTTCCCGGCGACTGCCCATAATGGTAAGGGCGTTGTGACGACGCTTAAGACGATTGCCATGCTGGTGATTGAAAAGTTTAACGTGAAGCAGGGGTTCTTGCGCAAGGCCGCTGTTGCTGCCGCTCCTGCAGCGAGCGAAACTCCGGCTGAAAATGCTGAAGCGGGCAAACCGCAGAATGAGGCTGCCGCTCCGCAACAGCCGACTTCTCCGTTCCGCATGCCGTCGTTTGCGGCAAAGCCGCAGGCAAATGCAGGGAACTCTGGCGGTGCCGGTTCTGGTTTGTTCCAGAAGGGCGCGATGTCATCTCCGTTTGCTCGCCCGCGTGTGGCGACTGCAGTACCTAGAATGCCGACGTTTGGTCGTGCCGTGGAAAAACCGACACAGGCGGATGACGATGAAATTGTCTTGCGTCCGTACAAGCCAAAAGACCAGTAATATTATAAATGTTTGTGGTGTTATATGAGCGATTATACAATTTATTCTGATGATGCTAACAAAGTGCGTCGCTTGATGACCGCCTACCAGGCAAGCGTCAAGTGCGAATATGTTGTTCTTTGCCATCGTGATGGAAACATCATTGCCGAAGTCGGTTCTCTCGGTTCTGACTTGGATGCAACTCCCCTTGCGGTTTTGAGCATTGCTGCATTTGACTCTTCTCGTCAGATCGGGGTGATGCTTGGTGGCGAAAAATTCCAGTCCGTTTCATTTACGGGCGAAAACCGTTCCGTTTATATTTCCCCTGTAGACCAGTCGCTATTGCTTGTTCAGGTCTTTAAATCTGGTAGACTTCCGAACCGCATTGATGACTTTAATCGCTTGCTGGTCGAAAAGCTGGAGGACGCCGTTCCTGCATTTACGCAGAATACGAGCAGTCTTGTTCGCTAGGAGGTGCTTGTGGCAGGCAAGTTTCCGCCACTGAGAAATTTGCGTAAGACGACTGTTTTTGCGATAGTCGTCTTTCTTGCTTTTTTCGTTCACCGCTTTGTCATGTTCTTCATCGATGACGAAGTCAACTTTACGGACAATTCCGATATTGAACTTTCTCCTGCCAATAGTGTGGTTTGCCGTCATATTGTGAACGGGGAACCATTTGGTGCCGATAGCGTGTTCGAAGAGAATACGCGACTTTACGTTTTTTCGTCTATTACAAATTCTGCACGTTACCAAGAGGATACGCTTTTCCATATCTGGTTCTTGGGAATCGATACGATTTTTGTTGAAACTTGCAATCTTGCGGGTGATGTTTGCAGTTCGATGCTTGCTTCGGACTTGGTCGAACTTGGCGAATGGAGCGTCGATCTGGTGGCGGGGCGTAAGCTGCTTGCGAGCAGACAGTTCCGCGTGGTGACGCCTTCTCGGTAATTTTATATGCGGTCTATTCCTTGTCTGGGCCTGCTGCTTGCCAGTTTAGCCTTTGCTTTGGATGTGGATTCGCTCCCGGTTTGGGATTCTTCAATTCTTGCAAAAAATGGTTTGGAAAATGCGTCGGGCGCGACGAGTCTTGTCGCGACAAAGGATGCGCCGGAAGCATCGGATTCTTCGCATGCTGAAATTGAGACGCACGGCTACAAGACGATGCAAGTGACTGTGGGTGATGGCGGTACGCAGGTCGATCAGGAATTGCGACTTTCGATTCAAGGGCGCCTCACGGATAGCGTTTATATTGACGCTCTGTTGTCGGATGTGGACCGCAAGGCGGGCGACCAGACAACGGCAACTCTCCAGGATGTAGACCAAATTTATTTCCGCGTGGAATCTCCATATGCGATGTTGCATTTAGGCGATTTGACATGGACGGATAATTCCATGGGGCTCACGTCGTTTAGCCGTTCAACGCTTGGTGCAATGGCGACGTTGCGTTATCATGGTTCCGAAGTCAGTGGTGCGTGGGGAACGGACGAGGTAACGCGTTATTCGCGGTCGTTTAGCGGTGTGCAGGGGCAGCGCGAAGGTTACCATTTAGATGAGGCGGGCGGATTTATTTCGGTGGTGCCGAATTCTGAAAAAGTCTGGTTGAATGGTGTAGAGCTTGTGCGTAATCGCGATTACGAGGTGAATTATGCGGGCGGTCTTTTGGACTTTAAAAATGGGATTATTCCTGGAACTGATGATGATGTCCGTGTGGAATACGATGCGTACTTGAACGATGATATTTATACGATGTATGCGGCTCGTGGAAGCCTGCGTCTTGAAAATGTTTTCTTTGATGTGGCTGGATTCCATTTGGAAAATGATGTGGACCGCATGCGGAAAAGTTCATTGGACAGTACGGCGTATGAGCAGTTGAAAAATGATCGTGGCGGAGAATTGAAGGATTCGCTGGATCAGGATTTGCACCGCCCGAAAATGTCGGAACGCTTGGGAGCACGCCTCCGCCTACAGGCGGAACATCGGTTTTACGCCGATGTCGAACTCGGGCTCAATCGCATGGACTCGAATACAGTTTCTAAAAATGTTGGTGGCCCGAGTGGGCGTGCGTTCAGATGGTTTGTGACGACTGATTCGACGCAGAACATGAATGCGTTTCCGGTAGCGCTCTTGGTCCATGGAAATTACGTTCAAGAGGGCTTTGCCATATCTGAATTTAGCGGTACTGAACGGGACTGGGATGCGTATGCGCTCCGCAATGAATGGGATTTAGATAGTGCGCTTTTGAAAGGCGACTTGCGCTATGATGAACTTGCTCTCCGGATTCGTTTAGGCAAGGATTGGTTTGGAACGGCGAAATGGGGTTACCGCCGTGGTGATGATGAACGCTGGAATTCTTCACGGTCTCAATTCTCGCTTGTGCATCGCAACTTGAATGCAGCAAGTGAATTTACGGCAGCGTATGTATCGAGCTCGCAGGAAGTGGATCAGAAACGCTATCAGGGGTCATTCTCTTCGGAATTTTTGCGCGGATTCTTTAGGCCGTTTGGCAGTGGCGATGTGCGCTATTCCGTGCGTGATTCTCTTGGCTACAAGACGGAGCGCGGTTATGCGAAGACTGCTGTTGGTGCAACTTTGAACGAAGACTTGTGGAATGTAAAGGAATCGGTCGGGACGCTTACCGTGCGCAAGCATGATATCTCGGGGCGTTCCCGCGACGAAGACTGGCGCGATTCTGTGAGTTCTGTAACGTGGACGCAGTCGGCTGAAGCAAACTTTCGCAATTTCAACTTGTCACATTTGTTGCAGTATTCACATGCGGTGACGGATTCGCTTGGCGCCTCGGATTCTTGGGTGGGCGACTTGACGACGAATTTTGGCGATGACGATATGGGTGTGCAAGGTTCTGTCACGTATAGTTTCGGGATGACTTCGGAGCAGACTTACACTGCCATTTATAAAGCAGTGGCGAAGGGAACGGGCGATGTGCGTTACGATAGCCTTACGGGAACGTTTATCGAAGGTGTCGATAACGGTGACTTTGTCTATGAAGGCATGGGGCGTAACGATTCCGTGGGTGCTGTCCTTTCGTCAAATGCGACTTTTGAAGCTTCGCTAGAATGGAATCCGGGTGTTTCGCTGGGGATAACGCAAGGCTTGTTGCGTGATATTACGTTGAGTGCGTCTTTCCATTCCGAAGCGGAAGATACGACTGGCAAAAAGATTTATTTTCCACCGATTATGACATCGAGTTTGCGGAACGTAACCGCGGGAACTGTTTCGTGGGAAGCGAGCCTTGCTTGGGATCATCCGTCGGGAGCTTCTGCCATGTACAGCCCGAGTGCAAGTTATGAAAAGAAGATGTCTTCTATTGGATATTATCAGGACATGTTCGATCACAAACTGATGGCCGGATTTAAAATAAATGAAGACCATTACGTTGGTGTTGAAAATGTTTTAGAAACGGTCCGTTTGACGGCTCTGCAAAAATTGGACTGGAACATTTGGGAAATTACCGGGAAATATATTTGGAAGTTGCCGGCTGGCTTTAGTTTGGAACCGCGTGTCCGTTATAGGGAAGGCTCGGGTGAAGATGATTTAAAAACATCGTTTGGAGCGCATCTCTGGGAAGAAGAACTTCGCGTTGGTTACGAGAGGGATGGTGTTGTCGACGGTCATATCTCATTTGCGTCCATACAAATGGACCGTCACGACGGTACGATTCCGTATCAGATGATGTCTGGCTTTGGCGATGGCGTGACCTACAGGCTTGAAACGATGGTTTCGGTGGAAGTCAATAATTTCCTGTCTCTTTCGCTCCGGTATATTTTGCGTTTTGGCGATGCCGAAGAAAATGTGTTCCAGAAACTTGCAAGCGAGGCGAAGGCGTTTTTCTAATGAAAAATGAAGAATTAAAAGTGAAGAATGGACGGTACGTCGCTTTTGTTGTGCTTCTGCTGGGAGCGGCTTTGAACCTGTGCTTTGCTTCGACGTGTCGTATAGAACGCGTGGAATGGGATGGCGACCATAGCGAATTTGAAGAGCTCTCGATGAGTGTTATTGTGGGCGCTCCGTGCGATTCTTGGCGTGGGGCGAAACAGAAGTTGTTGCGCTATTACGAAGACCGTGGTTTTGTTGGGGCTTCGTTACAGGTACATGTAGATAGTGCGGGGGTGGCGCATTGCAAGTTTGAACGCGGTAGTGCGTGGGTGTGGGCGGAACCAGAAAATCTTGATTCTGGTGCGACGGAAATCGATGTCTTTAGGCGATTGACTGGACTTGAAATTGGCGAAAAAGTTTCACTTTCTGATTTGGAACGCTCGGAGCGTAGGCTCTTGCGATTGGGCTATTACGAGCAGACGGCGGGAGTGCGCTTGTTCCGCGATCCGGTGCGCAACCGCATTATCCCGGCGTATTCCATGAGGGCGACTCCGATTTCTGCGGCAGAAGGATTCCTCACGTATTCGAGCGATGAAAATGTCTGGGAAGGCAACATCAATCTTGCTTTGTACAACATCTTGGGCACGGGGCGCGATTTGCAATTGGAGGGCAATTCGCAGAATGATTCTCGGCGGTTGGAAGGCTCGTATCGCGAACGCTTTATCTTTGGGACCGCTTGGGATGTTGTTGTTCGCGGGTTCTTTGAGGATGATTCGCTGTCGCGCGATTCGCGATTGGAGCTTGGTGTGTCGCGGAACATCGGCTTTAATTTTGAAGTTTCTGCGTTTGTGGGTATTGGCAATGACGAGAAAAGCTCGACGCTGGAGCTTTCGTACATTTCGTTTGACCGAAGCGTTTTGCCTCGTAGCGGAACGTCGTTTGATCTGTCGCTTGCGTGGATGATGGATCGCCCGGATTCACTCGATAGCTATTTGCGTCTGCAGTCGTCGCTTGTGTACTATTTGCCGTTGTGGAAGAACTTTATTGTGCGCTACTCGGCAGCGGCTGGCGCTATGCTCCCGTCGGGTGGTGCGTTTGCGCGTGAGGACTTGTTTAGCTTGGGCGGCATCAATTCGTTCAAGGGGATGATGTATGGCTTTATGCGGACGCGTGCGTACGGATTTTCGCAGGCGGCGCTTTTATGGCAAGATGGCTACGATTTGTCGATTGAGCTTTTCTACCAGCCGGGGCTTTATAGGCGGATGAAGCCGTTCCATGGGTGGGCGCGCGAGCACGATTATGGCATCGGGTTTACGCAGTACCGCAAGTCTTGGAGCTTTAGCATTTACTATGCGCTCCGCAATGGGTGCGATTATCTGGATGGTGTGCTTGGCTTTGGCGTGAAGACGCTTTTTTAGGCTTATGGGCTCTGCCTACTGTCTACTTCCTACTACATTCTCGGGACGCGGACTTTGTCGCCGGCGTTGAGGTGCTCGAGCATGACGCCTGGATTCACGGATTGGAGCGCCGAGAGCACGTAGAAGCGGGGGAGGTTTTGCGTACCTGCGCCATAGGTTCTACGGAGAAGTTTGAACAGGTCTTCGCCGTCGTTAGCGGTAACGACCTTGTAAAGACCCTTGTTCGAGGGGTCGGACTGCAAGGCGGAGAGCGCGTTCGAGAACTTGGCGACGAAATTTTCTGCGTTGTTGCTCGGCTTGGAGGCTTCTGCAGCTTGCTTGACCTGTTTGGGCGGTTTGCTCAGCCCGGATTTGCGGCTTGTGCTTTTTCCCGTAACGGACGGCGGGAGCTTGAATGTAGGTGCCTTGAACGCGTTCATCTTGAGGCTCACGTCGGCGGTATCTTTGCCCTTTTTGACCGGTTCGAGCTTCAAAATGGAGTCCAACGAGGCGATGTAATTGCTGTCGGGCCATTCTTCGAGCACCATGCGTTTGTTCACCTCGACGATTTTGGCAGTCGGGTGGTCGTTTCCGCAGGCAATCAAAAGCAAAGAACTGAGCAACAATAAAGATTTCATGCTATAAAAAATACTAAAAATGAGGTTGCAACTTGCCAAAATCCTAAAAAACAACTAAATTTTAGGCTCTCAACAATTACTTCACAGGAAGTTTTATAATGAAAGAAGGTATCCACCCTAATTATCAACCGGTCGTGTTCGTCGATGCGAATACGGGTAAAGAATACATCACCCGCTCCACGAAGTCTTCCGCCGAAAAGAAGACTATCGATGGTGTTGAATATAGCGTAATTTCCTTGGAAATTACGGCTGATACCCATCCGTTCTGGACGGGCAAGCAGCATCGCGTGGATACGGCTGGCCGTATCGACAGCTTCAACAAGCGCTATGGCGGCGGTGCTAACATCACCTCTGCAAAGCGTAAGACTCGCAAGGCTGCTCCGGTCAAGGCTGAAGAAGAAGCTTAATCTTCTTAAATTTTGGGGCCTCCCTAACTAGGGAGGCTTTTCTCTTATTAACCCTAGAGGACGCAAAATGAAAAAGAAACTTAGCATTTGTGCCGCTGCCATCATCGCTCTCGCTATGACTGGTTGCGAAAACGGTAAGACTGGTACTATCGAAGGTGAAGTCCGTGATGCATTCACCAACAAGCCGTTGGAAATGCCGACTGTCGGTATGGACTCCACGATTTACACCACTCTTTCCAAGAAGTACGAATTTAATCAGGAACTCCGTAAGGGTAAGTTTAAGTTTGTCAAGGTTCCGGTTGGCGCCTATAGAGTTTATGCGGGTCGCTCCAAGTACGTGAAGACCCGTATGAAGATTGAAACGACGGAACAGAATCCGAACGCTTCTCTCGTTCTTTACATCTACAGCGCCCAGGTTGATCCGGGTCTGTACCAGGGTACTCCGGAAGGTCCGCTCAAGATTGATAACAAGTGGGTTGTCTACTCCACGAACTGCAACGAATCCATCGCTGGTTACCGCTTGACCATGCCGCAGCAGCAGGCTGGTGATGCAAAGGCAAGCCTTGCTGAAAAGATTGGCGCCAAGAAGAAAGGCAAGAAGGGCAAGAAGGCTAAGAAGGCCACCGCTCCGGCAGCTGTTACTTCTGCCGTAACGAACCTCCCGGATCCGCGCGTCGTCGATGGCAAGCTCGAAGTGTTCTACCACAACTCTTCTTCCGTGTCTACCGCAATCACTGCTAAGACCTATCCGGCAGTTGTTGCTCCGATCGCATCTCACAAGGACTGCAAGGGCTTTGGCGAAGGCGAAACGAAGGGCGTGTTCCCGGTCAAGGACAAGGCGACCGATCTCAAGGTCGAATACGTTGCTGAAAACCTCTTCAAGATTACCGGCAACCTCCCGAAGGGCAAGCAGATTATTCAGCTTTCCCAGGACGGAAAGACTCTCCAGACCTACTATTTCGAAGCCAAATAATTCGGAATACGTTTGAAATTAAAAGACGCTCGGTTCTTTGGAACCGGGCGTTTTTTGTTTTTCAGCTCTAGATTTAACTGGATGGGGGCTGGATGCAAGATTTCACTGGATCCTTCACGGCTTACGCCGTTCAGGATGACGAGAAGTGGTTATGCCCCAGCAGCCTCTAATCGCTGCACATGGCAGTAGGCGAGCTCTTTTGTTTTTTCGTCTCTCAAGTGCAGGCTGGAGCCTTCGCAGTAGCGCCAGTATTTGCAGGTCTTGCAGTCGCCTATTTTAGCCCAGCTGCGGTCGCGCATCACCTGATAGCGGTTTTGCCACACGTCCCAGAGGTCGTCTTTGTAGATGTTGCCTTGGATGTAGTCGCCGCGCAAGCTCGGGCATGCCGAGATGCTTCCGTCGCAAAGCACGGAAGAGACGTTTACGCCGGCGCGGCAGAAGAACGGGTAATTGCGCGCGTCTTTCTCGTAGCTGCCGAGGAATCCTTCGCAGCCGTAGTTCACGTTGATGACGTTCATCGATTTTACTTCGCGGATGAAGTCGAACACTTGGCGGAATTCCTGGTTCGTGAGCTGGAACAGCGGATTGTCCTTGGCACGACCCTTCGGGAACACGGTTGCAATGCGCCAGCGCTTCACGCCGATTTTCAAAAGCAGGTCGAGAATCTTCGGGAGTTCCTTGAGGTTTTCGCGGTTCACGCAGGTCATCACGTCGAAGGTGAGTCCTTGCGTGTGGGCCGCCATGTCGATGGCGCGGAGGGCACGTTCAAAGCTATGCGGGTCGCCGCGGAAATGATTGTGGTTTGCTTCAAGGCCGTCAAGACTGATGGTAAGCGAGCGCAGCCCTGCGTTCAAGAGGCGCGAGTAGCGTTCGGGAGTCATCGCAAGACCGTTCGTGACCATGCCCCAGGGGTAGCCGCGTTTCTTGATTTCTTGGCCGCATTCTTCGAGGTCCGGGCGCATCAACGGTTCGCCGCCGGTTATGACCACGATAAAGTGCTTCGGGTCGATGTGTGGGGCGAGCTTGTCGAGCACGGCCATAAAGTCTTCGCGGGGCATGTCGGGGATGGCGTCCTTGACGCAGTCGCTACCGCAGTGCAAGCAATGCAAGTTGCAGCGGAGCGTGCATTCCCAGAAAAAGTACGTGAGCGGGTGCGCCTTGATTTCGTTGTGGCGGTAAAGACGATAAGCTTCGAGAGCGAGTTTCTTTTTAAGCGAAAGTTGCATAAATCCTAATAATTTTCTTTGGTGTAATATTTCTTGTTGAATTCGTTTTTGGTGTAGGTTGTTTTTTCGCCTTGCTTGTCGGTGCAAACCATATTGGTGTCGCCTTCGGTTCTGCGGCAAGTGACTCCGTCATTGCAGGTGTATTTATAAGTGCATTTTGAATCTACACCGTATTCGGGGCACATGGCGTCAAGATCGCAAACTGTCAGATCCGTGTTTGGGTTTGATGTTGCAAGGCATTCTTTGACGGTCTGCTCGATTTCTTTTAACTTGTCTTCGTAAATCTTTTGGCATTCCTCGTCAAGCGCGGGTTTGTTCTTTTCCCATTCCTCTTTCATTTTCAGGTAATTGAGGTATTCTTGCGTGGGGCGGGTCGTGCCATCGCTGCAAACTTCGTCTTTGTGGAGCCTGACCGGAGCGCCGTATAGAGCAACAAACATGTCGAGTTCCTGGCGCAAATCAGCAAGGCATTGCGGGACTGTTTGCAGTGTATTTGAAATGCTGTCGATTTTGCTAACGCTTGCGTGCTTTGCTTTTTCTTCAGCGTTCATCTTGGCAATATCGGCTGAATAACTCGGCGGGTAATACGATACAGTCGAATCGCCGGGCGCGCAAGTTACTTCGCCGGCACTGGAGCTTGAATTTGCCAATTCGGAACTAGACGAAGATATGGCTTCGCTGGAACTTGACGAAACGCTTTCGCTGGAACTAGATTCGACGACGCTGCTGGAGCTTGGCACGTTAATCTCTGATGAACTGCTTGTTTCTGCTTCAGATGAGCTGTTTGCGAGTGCGTCAGAAGAACTGCTCTGTTCGAATTCGCCACAACCTTCTGGCGGGCAGTATACTCCATACAGGGGTTGTGCGTCGTCTTCGTAGTGACACCCCGCCCATAAAAAGGCGGTAATCGTGAGTAGAAGATTTTTCCAGTGCTTGCGTAAGTTCATTCTGGTTCCTTTACATTGTACATTGCTTTAAATTCGTCTTCGGTGTAAGTCGTTTCGTGCTCTTGTTTGTCGTAGCAAGTAAAATCGGTTTGGTCTTCGTCCTTGTAACAAGATACGTCGTCATCGCACTTGTAATAAAATGTGCACGGAAAGCGCTTTTGAAAGGTGCATTTGGTCGTGTCGGGAGATTGGAAATCTTCAGGGTTTTCGCAAACATACATATCAACGCCATATTCTGGACATGCTCCACCCGAAAAGGTGCAGGTCCCTCTCACGTCGCTCGAAGAAACGTTGTCGCTACAGCCGTTCCAGAAGAATGCTGCGATGGCGAGAAAAATTTTTTTCCAGTGCTTGTAGAACATAATTTTAGTTGGTTTAGTTGGATGTTGTATTCTTATAGATTTTTTTGAATTCAGTATCGTCGTAGGTGAAACCGTCGTTGCATTCGTATTTTTTTATAAAGACATCTGCGTCTACACCGTAATCGGGGCATATTGTAGTGCCGTTAAATGTTTCACATGCTGGGGCGGAAACATGGATTGTATCTGTTTTTGCTATGCAGGTGTATCCGTTTTCGCAAGTGACTGTAGAACCGTTTTCGGAGGTGACTTCGCAATACATTTGCGGTACACCGTAGGCGGGCATAGGCAATGGCTCGGAACTGCTTGATATATTATCTTCGCTGCTGGAGCTTGAACTCAGTGTTTCTGAACTACTGGAATACTGTGGAGGGACTCCGTATAGGGGAGGTTCCACTGTGGTGGAACTGTTGTCGCAGCTATTCCAAAAGAATCCGGTTAATGCTAATGCAATCTTTTTCCAGTGTTTGTAAAACATTTTTAACTCCTCGTGCCCACTTGGGTCCTCACTTCTACAAATATATACAAAATAAGGCTCAAAATGCTCCAAAAAGGCGATAAAACCCGTGTGCCGAAAAGATTTTGTTGCATCTGTTGCATATAGGCTTGTAGTAAGGAGTTTTGGTCAAAAATTCGCCCAGCCTCGCTCGGATTTTGCGTATAAAAGTTATATTTAGGTCACTATGAAAAAAGAAACGTTAGGAAGGGACGGTGTAAAGTCTAAGTCTTTGCGTCAGTCCTTTATGGAATGGAAGAATTCCCTTCATTGGGAAAAACCTCAGAATATCATGTTGGCGGTTACGGCATTCGTGCTCGTAGCGGCTTTCCTTATTTTTAACAATTTATCCGTGTCGTATGCGTGCCATTGGGATATCCAGTGGGGGTATTACTCGATTTTCGTCACGTTCCTGTTACTCGTGGCGGGCGTTGTCGTCAATGCTCCGTTCGTGGCAAAACATGTGCGTGGATTCTTGCCGAGTGGCAAGAGCTTTTGCGGGCTTGCGCTTTTGCTCATCGTGTTCTCGGTGTTCATTTTCGGGAACATCGGCAATACGCACCGCGTCTTGAGTGACGAGACGAGCTGGGAATCGATGGGTCTCCAGATGTATTTCCAGCACACGGGCGGTGTCTGTAACGAAGGCGTCTGGACGGATGGTGTTCTCGACTGCAAGACCGAAGTGAACAACTTCAAGGGCAAGGCTCTTGGCTTTGTCTATTCGCTTGTGTTCAACTTCATGGAACCGAATCGCGATTCGGCGCTGATGGTGAACTATCCGTTCTACATCTTGAGCTTGATTGCGTTCTTCCTTGCGCTTAGCAAGTGGTTCAAAAGCGATAAGCTTGCGCTTGCGGCGACGGCGTTCTTGGGCGGCATGCCGATTTACCTGTTACAGGCGCGTTCTGCTTCGACTGAAGTCCTCTACATCCTCTTGCTTGCGGTACTCATGGCATGGTACGCGTTTGTACCGACGAACAAGGTCACGTGGAAGCATTTCCTTTTGACGGTTCCGCTGCTTGGATTCTTTGCGCAGACCCGCCAGGAAACCGTGTTTGCGTTTATCCCGTTTGCGCTTTACTATTACCGTTACTTCCTCGAAAAACCGTATCGTTTGCCTGCTTTTGTGGCTTCGGTGATTGCGGTGAGCTGGCCTTCGATCAACACGATGGCTGCTTATCGCGGGTACGACTTCCAGGGCGGTACGCATGCGGCGCACTCGTTTGAAAACTTGTGGTACAACCTCAAGACGAATATTGAAGTCATGATGAACCTCAAGCCGGATTCCGCTTTTGGCGGCATCATGGAAAATCCGTTCTACACAACGTTTACCGTGATTTTGCTTTTGGCGACGGTCTGGCTATTGTTCCGCATGATTTACTCTCGCCGTTACGTGCGCGGGTTCATCTTGGGCATCACGTTCTGCGTGCAGATTTTTGTAATCCTTCTGAACGTGTCTGGAACGTTTACGATTGACATCAACCAGCGTTATGTGCTTGTAGCGCTTCCGATGTTTGCTCTCTTGATGGCTCTTGGTCTTTATGATGCGCTCGTGTTTACGACGAAGATGAAGAGCGATGCTGCCGCTAAGATTGTGGCGGGGGTCGCTTGCCTCCTGTCTATCGGGCTTATGGTTTACCATGCTCCGAGTTACAAGGCTAACATGCTCTATTACAAGAACAAGCTCTTGGCCGAAGAAGACTTCTTGAATACGGAACTGGCAAAGTATCCGAAGAACTCCGTGTTCATTTACGCTAGACCGTGGCAGATGCTTGCGTCTGGACACACTTCGTTTAGCGAAAGCTCGTTTAAGAGCTGGAGTACCGAACAGTTTGCTGAATGGATGCAAAAGTCGGGTGGCAATATTTATCTCGTGCGTGGTCAGGATGGCTATGGCAAGGTAAATCGCAATAGCCGTGTGGTGGGCTTCAAGACGACCGACCAGATTGACGATATTTTAGGCGCGTACAAGAACGAACGTGTACTGATGGAAGCTCGTCTGTTTGGTTATGGACTTGCCATTTACAAGATTATCTCGAAGAAGGGTGTGTCGCATTATGCGCAGAATTTCATGGTAACCGAAGAATCGAACGGCATGATTGTCGTGAACAAGCGTTTCCCGGAATCGATTGCTTGCGATTACAAGGTGAATGACAAGGACCAAGGCGAAATGCTTGTGTCGAATAGCGCAGATACGCTGTTGCTCGACTCTGCCAAGATTCGTGCAGGTATGAATCGCGTGGTGCTGAGCTGCTCGATGCCGGATGAAGATACGCTTGTGACGTACCGCGACTTCTTTGTCGATGGCGAAAATGTGGCGCTCCTCTCGAAGCTCAAGATGGGCAAGTTCTTCCAGGAATGGGGCGAGCCGCAAATGAACGAGACGGTCGATCACCACAAGATTACGATTGACGGTGAACCGTTCCGCTATGGTATTGGTAGCCATGCAAACTCGGCGATTGAATTCCCGCTTGCACGCAGCTATGATTGGTTGAACGTGGTCATTGGTCTTGATGACGAAAGTGCTTGTGGCGATGGCGCCTACTTTGCTGTCGAAGCGGATGGTCGTGAAATTTATCGTTCCAAGAAACTTTATACGACGGACAAGGAACGTTTGAAGCTGGATATCAAGGGCGCCAAGTCGATTAATTTGCGCGTGCTGATGGGCAACGACAAGGACTGTGACCACGGCGACTGGGCTCATGCCTGGCTTGAGGCTGAAAAATGAAAGTCCTTGTAGCGCCGCTTGATTGGGGACTTGGGCATGCGACTCGTTGCGTGCCTGTTGTCCGCGAATTCTTGCGGGCGGGTGCCGAGGTGGAACTGGCGGTAGTCAAGGCGAACGCAAATTTTTTCCGTGAAGTATTCCCGGATTTGCGACAGCGCTTGGCTCCGAGCTACAACATTGTCTACCCGAAGCACGGCTACAACATGGCGCTTTGGCTGCTCAAAAACAGTGTGCACTTGAATGCCGTGATGCGTTACGAACACCACTTTGCCGAAGAAATGGTAAAACGCCACGGCTATGATGTGCTGTTTTCGGACAACAGATTTGCGTTTTATTCTAAGAACGCGCTTAGCATTTATATGACGCACCAACGCAGGATTGCGTTCCCGCGGGCTTTTGCGGCGTTTGAACGCATTGGCGTGATGTGGCATGCGAACATCATGCGCAAGTTTGATGAAGTCTGGGTGCCGGATTTGGAAATTTATCCAGGCTATGCGGGCTCGCTTTCGCATTCGGGCGCAACGCCAGGTGATAAGCCGATGCGTTTCGTCGGGACGCTTTCGAGATTCTTGGAGATGGGGAATGTTGGGAACGCGCTTGGGAATGCGCCGGCGCCGGTTGACCTCGAACGAGAGGTGGACTTGATGAGCATGTCGGAGTTTATGGCGCACTCGGCGAACGTGGAGTGGAACGCTGCTCCTGAAAAGCGTACTTCTGGAAACTACTCTTTTGAAATGCGCGCAAACTACAAGGTCGTGGCGGTTGTATCGGGGGTGGAACCTGCAAGAACGCAGTTCGAACAGCAGTTGCGTGGAGCGTTGGCTCAGATTCCTGGCCGCCACATGATGATTCTCGGAAAGCCCTCGGCGGAGCAAAAAGCGTGGACCGAAGGGAATATAGAGTTCCACACGCACTTGGCGACGAACGATTTTGCAGAAGCCGTGAAGCGAGCCGATTTTGTGGTAAGTCGAGGCGGTTACAGTACGGTGATGGACATGGCGGAACTTGGTGCAAAATGTATCTTTGTACCGACGCCAGGTCAGTTTGAACAGATTGTCCTTGCTCACGATTTGTCGAAGGCGGGTTATGCCGTTGAAATTCCGGCAGATGAACTTTCTGCTGAAACGCTCACAAGCGCTTTCGAAAAGTCCGTGAAAATGCCGAAAGTCGCAAAGCAAAATTTGCTTCACGATGCGGTTGAAGATGTTGTTCGAAAATTTAAAGAGAGGTCGATATGAACCAGTTCGTTTTAGCTTTCCCGATTCCCGTTGCGGTCAATGAACCGTTTGCCATTACCGAAACGGTTCAGGTAAATGCTGATACTAAGACGTTGATGATTCCTGGTTGCAGCGTGCAGTTTAATGTGGTTCGCCAGGGCGCTTCTGCCGACCTCTTAGAAATTTTCAAGGAACGTGACGAAATTTCTGCAGACGAAGAAAAGGCTCTTGCCGATCACAAGTCGCTCTTGTTCTTGCTCGGGAACGTAAAGACGATGGACGATGTCGAAATGGTAAATTCCGCCATTTTGAAGGTTCTCTACGCAAAGGCCGCGGGCGTTTATATGCAGCAGTCTGGCACGGCATGGACTGCGAAGGCTTTTGAAGAACAGTTCGGCGATTGCGATTATCCGATGGACCCGTGGATTAATATCCTTGATTCGGGTGATTTGCTTTACACGCTTGGCTTGTCTGTGTTTACGCTGCCGGATTTATGCATTTCGAGTACGATTGAAGACCCGGAAGAGGCTCTCTTGATGGCGGCGGATAGCTTGTTTGGCGATGGTATCCCGGCAAAGTCTGGAAGTGTCATTGACTGGGGCGAGGGCGAAAAATACGTGCTCCGTCAAGAAACGAAGACGCTTTTTTCGAAGGATGCCCCTGAGTACAACAAGCAGGGCGTTCTGAGAATCGTGAAAAAATAACGCGCTCGCTGGCGACGAAGTCAATAGAAGGGGAGCTTATGGCTAATGTTTTAAAGTTTGAATCGATTGATAACGCGCGACAGCTCGGCGGGATTCCGGCGGGCGGTTCCCATGTCAAGCATAATTTGCTTTTTCGCAGTAGCAATTTGTCCAAAGCGACGGAGCATGATTTGCACCGCCTGCGCGATGATTTTGGCGTTCATCTGGTGATTGATTTGCGCTCTGACTTTGAATACATGCAAAAGCCGGACAAGCTCCTTGATGGAATGGATTCCGCTTTGATTCCTGTTCTGGACGATTCCATGCATGGCGATGCCTTCAACAAGGACCAGGTGGTGCCTGCGACGGGTGTGGACTTTATGGAATTCCTTTTTGGCATTGCGCGCCATCCGATTGCAAATACGTTAAAGGACAAACTCTATAATTACTTTGTGGATAGCGATTATGCGAGCTCGCAGTATGCGAAAGTCTTTGAAACTGTTGTTGCGCAAAAAGGAGCGCCTGTTTTGTGGCATTGCACTTCGGGCAAGGACCGCTGTGGCTTTTGCTCTGCGCTGATGCTTGCTGCACTCGGTGCTGACGATAATGTTATTTTGGATGATTATGCGGAATCCGAAAATTCGTACCGCAAGCCGCTAGAGGCGATGACTGCTAAAGGTCGTGAATCGGGAATGACGGACGAACAGCTCGACATTCTTCATTTCTTGGTGAGCGTCAAGCGCGAGTATCTTGAAATCCCGCTCAATCGCATCAATGTGGAATACGGTTCGCTACTGAACTTCATCACGCAGCGCATGCACGTGCCCACAGCGACCATCGATGCGCTTCGGGAATACTACCTAGAATAATTAAAAAAACGCAGGCCCGAAGGTCTGCGCGTTTTTATTATCACATTCTTGCTTATGCGATAGAGTCGAGCGGTCTCCGTGAGCAACAAACGCCTCGTATTAACGAGGCGTGGTTGCGAGAGCGAGGCGAAGACGGAGTCCCCGCCTTGCAAAGAGCCGAGCGGTCTTTTATAATTCCGGCTGCTTGCCGGTGAGGCGCACGAAGATTTCTTCGTACTTGGCGAGCGTGTTCTTCACGACTTCAGGCGGAATTTCCGGACCCGGGTAGGTCTTGCCCCAGTCGAGAGTTTCGAGCCAGTCACGGACGTACTGCTTGTCGAAGCTTTCCTGGTTCTTGCCGACCTGGTACTTGTCTGCCGGCCAGTAGCGGCTGGAGTCCGGAGTGAGCACTTCGTCGATGAGGATGGTTTCGCCATCGATTTCACCGAATTCGAACTTGGTGTCAGCGAGGATGATGCCCTTGGAGGCGGCGTAGTCGCGAGCCTTCGTGTAGATGTCGAGGGACATGTCACGGAGAGTTGTTGCAACCTTTTCGCCAACGATATCGAAAGTCTGTTCGAAGCTGATGTTTTCGTCGTGGCCTACATCCGGCTTGGTGCTCGGCGTGTAGAGCGGCTTTTCGAGCTTCTGGCAGAGCTGGAGACCTTCCGGGAGAACGTGACCGCAGATCTTACCGGTCTTCTGATAGTCCTTCCAGCCAGAACCGACGATGTATCCGCGCACGATGCATTCCACGGAATGGCGGTTAGCCTTCTTCACGATCATGGAACGGCCGCGGAGGTAATCTGCGTGCTTCTTGAGCACTGCCGGATATTCATTCACGTCGGCGGTGATGAGGTGGTTCTTCATGCCAAGGTGCTTGAACCAGAAAAGGGAAAGCTGGTTCAGGATCTTGCCCTTGCCCGGAATCGGGGTCGGGAGAACCACGTCGAATGCGGAAAGACGGTCGCTAGCGACCATCAGGAAGCTGTCGCCGAGGTCGTACATGTCACGTACTTTACCCTGGTGGAACAGCGGAACTTCGGTAATGGGGGTTTCGAATTTTAAGCTCATAGTACCCCAAATTTAGCAATTTAGTGGCGGGTGGCTAGGGGGTGGAACCGTGTTTCGCTATATCAAACGATTTGTTGCATATGGAAAAATATTTTATAGAATTTTTACTAAAATTGTTTAAAATTTAAGAATTTTAAATATTTTGTTGCGTGAAGTATTGACTTTGCAAAACAGAATGGCTATATTGTGAATGAGAAAACTTGGTGGTTTCCTAAAAGGAGAAGATTATGAAAAAGCTTTCGATTGTTGCCTGCTCTGCGTTTGCCGCACTGATGTTTGTTGCTTGTAGTGATGATTCGGTGACTACTGCCGTTCCGCTTGCTGGTGGCGCTGGTCAAGGGGGTGGAGTCGCGTTGGATTCCACACGCAATATATCTGTCGCGTTTAAGGGTTGTTTCGACTATTCATATAATGATGCCCTGAAGAAAACGGCTGTGGAAAATCCAAAAGCCTATTTGGTTACCGACGATGCGGGATATCATGTGGTTATTCCGGACATGGGAGGAGCTTGCGGTTACGAAAACATTGTATTCAATAACCAACGTGTACTTGATACGCTAAAAATCAATTTTGAAGGTGATCCTGCAGAATGTAATTGTATTAATGATGTATGGTTCAATATCGATCCATTGGATGCCGACATCAAGTATTTGGTATATCAGAATACTGTTTATGAAGTCGTGGCGGAACCGCTTCCTGTACAGTCTTCTTCAAGTGATTTTTTGACGCCGTCCTCATCTTCAATTGAGGAGGCTTCCTCTTCGGATGTGGCGCAGTCTTCGTCGTCTGAGGTTTCGTCTTCTTCTGCAGCGGAGGATCCGTCCCGTGTGATTGTTACGGATGCAGTGGCGCAGTGCGAAGACCGTCGTACGTTTGATGACCCGATGCTCGATGGTTCTGCGTCTGCAGAGTCGTTTACGCGTGAAAAAAGTGATGCCGCGCTTCCGCCGGTCGCTTACCGCTATGTGTCTACAGAAAATGTTGGTTTTACGATAAAGAATGTTACGATGACTTGCAATGTTTCCATTGACAGCCTTGAAATCACAACGGCTGATAATACAATTTATGTCAATGCGAAATACGACTTCACAAATGCACAAAGGTGCTTGTGCCGTTCGGAAATTACATTCAGCGTGAAAATTGACCCTGCTTATAATACGGCTGAATATCTTGTTCTAAATGATGGCAGTAGCACCAATTTCGACAATAAAATGGAAGTTGTCGATTTAGATGTTATTCGCGTTGACGATATTTCTAATAGTGATTTTTAAACAAAGATAGCAGTGCTAAAAAGCCTCCCTTCGGGGAGGCTTTCATGCTTTAAGCTTTGGGTGAATTCTTGATTTCCATTTTCTTGTGGTACATGATTTCGTCGGCTCGCTTGAATACGTTGTCGACTGTATCGCCGGGCTTGTATTCTGCCATGCCAAAAGCGACAGAATAGCGCTCCCACGGCTTGCGTGAATTGTTGTTTCGGGTCTTTTTAAATTCTGACTCGATAACTTTAATTAACTTGTCCTTGTTCTTGTAATCGCTGTTTTGCAGCAGAACTACAAATTCGTCGCCACCGACTCTGTAAATGGGGGATTGCTTATAAATATTACAGAATATATGGCAACAACCTAAAATGTATTTGTCGCCGCAGTCGTGGCCATAGTGGTCGTTGACTTCCTTGAGATCGTTGAGGTCTATCATTACAAATCCGAATGTCGCGCCACCCTTTTCGATTTGTTCTTGCAAAGATTCCTTCATCTTGTCGTAAGCGACCTTGCTGTTGACGTGGGTCAAGGCATCCTTGAAGGCTAGTTGAGTCATGTCTTCGGCTTGTTCCTGGGCAGAGCGCGCCTGTTCTTCAGCTTCTAGAAGACCTTGGACGTAAGTGCGCATGTCCTGCGACATCTGCGATATAGCGTTCGAGAGCGATTCGACTTCGTTGTTTGTGTGGATGTTTGGGGCGTCGAATATAAGTTCGTCGGGCGACTTTTTGCCGCGGCTCTTTTCGGCAAAATTGCGGGCGCTCTTTTCGAGTTCAAGAATCGGTCCTGTTACGTTGCGGCGCAACCAGGCTAATAGAATCAGTGCGAAGAGTAATCCGAGACCCAGTGTCAGTGTAACGTTGTATAAAACGTAATTGTTGACGGTCTTGTGAAGCTCAGAAATGGATATGTCTGCGCAGATGACGCCGAAATGGACACCCAACGAATTGACGTACGGTTTACAGGCGGTGTAGGCGGGTCCCCATTCGGAATCTTCTTCGAAGTATGAAATTTCACCCTTGGTCATTGCCTTGGCGAATTTTCGAATTTCAGAAAGTTCATACGCGTCTGTGGGTTCCAGTAACTTCATGTCTTCTTCGCCACGTTCGCGTTCTGCCTTGCTTGTGGCGGAGCAGATATTGTACATGGAATCGTTACGCACGAAAAGGGAGTAGAGGTAGAACAGCTCGAAATCGTCGACCATGCCGTTGAGCAACTGTTGCACGTCGTTGTACTTTTCGGTCTTTTGGCCCGTTATGGTGTTCTGGTAAAGGTCGTCCATGTCTATGCGGTTGGTGGCATAGTTTAGGATGTTGCTGAGCTTGTCGTCGTAGCGTTTATAAAGCGACTGGGAGTAGGTGAGGTACGCCTGGATCGAAAGCAGAAAGCACATGAATGCGATAAAGACGGCGCTACCCAGAATAAGACTTCTATGAATCGTTTTCTTATGAGTCATTTCGTTCTCCTTCAAGGTAAAAATAAATCTTTAGGGACGAAATGTAAATCTTATTGTACAAAAACGGCGCTTTTTACAGGGGATGTAAACTATAGTGTGTTTTTTGTCGTTCTCGACCGGTGTAACCCTATTTTTGTGAATTTTCGACAGGCATGTTTATACGACTTTATTTGTCGCGTGCGCTTTCTATATATAAGTCATCGAAAGATTGATTTAATCTCTTTACATATTTAGTGTAGAAAACGATATATAATTGCGGCTTAAAATGAGATTGCCGTTTGAAAGGAGGTTTTATGAGAGATAATTACTTCGGTCGTGTCTTAAATTCCCTGAATACCGAATGCACCCGCAAAAACTTTGAACTCGATTTCGTGACGCTCAAGAGCTATGAATACTGGATTCGCATGATGCGAATTTGCAAAAGCTACCCGGATGCCGACGACTGCATTGCAATCATCTCCAAAGAACGCGCCTCCCGCGTGCTGAAAGACCTCTCGGAACATTTCGAAAAGCTCAACGCCGAAGAAGACCGCCTCCCGCTTCATGCAAAAAAGCGCTTTATCAAGGAATCGAACGGGAATTATGCCGGCAAGAGGCTCCGCTGCAACGAAGAGAGCGAAGAAATGAGCGTTGCTTACCAGCGCCGCCAAATGGCTGTCGTGCGTTTCAACGACGTCATTGACCGTTCCTGTTCTGTCCGCGAAATTACGGATTTCGTGCGCAATTACCTGTGCGGTGAAGGCATTTTTGACCAGCAGTCGCAAAAGGTTTTCTACGATAGCATTGTCCGTGAACTGCTCGGTTTTCTGGAAGAGAACAGAGACGTGCATGACGCTTATTACAAGCGCCTTGAAATCGTGCAGAAGTCGTTCAATTTGACCGATGACGAAATGGAAATCATGATGTTCTCGTGGATTTTCTTCAACAAGGAACAGTGCAGTTCGCTTTTGGAGATGATCGGCTCCCGCAGGTTCAGAGGTGCAGTGCTTCCGGACATTTTCCCGCAGCTTTATCCAGACGTGGACTTCGAAAATGCTGTTTCGAACAAGGGTACGCTCAAGCAGATGGGCATTCTTGACGAAGACCTCGATATTTCCAAGCGCATCGGCATGTTCCTGGACGGTCATTCCGGTAACGATTTGGACAGCCTCTATTTTAGAGTCTATGAAGGCGATGCTGTTCCGTTCAAGAAACTCTGCAACGGCAATCCGAAAGTGGAACTGGCATTTAACATGCTCAAACATGCCAATGTTGGTGAAGGCTTGAACCTTTTCTTCTATGGTGTCGAAGGTACGGGCAAAACTGAACTTGCCAAAGCTATCGCGAAAAAACTCAATCGCCCGCTCGTGCTTACGAACATTAGCATTGTCGGTGAACATCGCGAAAGCAAGGAAAACTCTGTCGTCCGCAGTCGCATGGGGAGCATTCTTTATGCTGCCACAAAGTTCCAGAAAAAGAAGGCGATTCTCCTCGTGGATGAATCTGACGTCATTCTCAACTGTTGCGAAAAAGGTAGTCTCAACTTTTTCCTCGAACAGATCAAGGTTCCCGTTATCTGGATTTCGAATACCACGCGCTGGATTGAAAACAGCACGCTCCGCAGGTTTAATTACTCCATCCATTTCGACCGCCCCGATGCCGAAAAGCGTTTACAGGTTTGGGAATCTGTGGTAAGCGAACATGGTGCATCGTCCATCATTCCGCAAGATGTTGTGAAGCGATTCTCCGAAGAATTGCAGATTACCGCAGGCGGCATCACGCAAGCCATTGTCGGTGCTAAAAAACTCGTAGAATCTGGTTGCAAGATTGATCCCATCAAGGCAATCCGTACCATTGCCGAAGCGCAATCGGAGCTGTTGGACTTGGACATGGTTTATGCCAACCGCGACAAGGAAAGCCGTTCGCCCACGTACCTGCTCGATGCGCTGAACATCGATGCAGACATGAAGAACGTGCTGAAAGTCATGAGCGCGTTTGACGAAAAGTGGAAACAGATGCAAGATGGCGACCGCCCGGATAGTCTTAACATGCTCCTCTACGGCGCTCCTGGCACCGGCAAGACGGAATTCGCCAAGCACATCGCTCGTACGCTCGGTCGCAAGCTCATCATCAAGCGCACAAGCGACTTGCTGAACAGCTACGTCGGTGAAACCGAAAAAGCCATCCGCAAGATGTTCAAGGAAGCCGAAGAAGCTAAGGCAATCCTCTTCCTCGATGAAGTCGATAGCTTGATTCGTGACCGCAGCGGTGCATCGCGCAATTGGGAAGTGACCCAGGTGAACGAAATGCTCACGCAAATGGAAAATTTCAAGGGAATCTTCATTGCCGCCACCAACTTCGAAGGCGAACTCGACACTGCATCGCGCAGACGCTTTGCGCTCAAAGTCAAGTTCGGCTACCTCAAGCCGGAAGGCATTGAATCGTTGTGGCGCGGATTCTTCCCGAGCGTACAAATGCCTGAAGCAGCCCGCAACTTGCGCATGCTCACTCCGGGTGATTTCAACGCTGTCTACAGCACGCTCCGTTTCTACGCCGAAAGCGAACTCACTGCAGACCGCATCATGGACGCTCTAAAGGCGGAAATCGCCTACAAGGACAGTCGCGAAGGTCGAACGATGGGACTGTAGAAAAAATGGGGGACATTCATTACCGTGAATGTCCCCACAAATTTATAGTTGCCGTTCGTTATGATTCAAGTCCAAGCTCTTCCATAAGTTTCTTGGTTGTCTGCGAAATCATGTATTTGCCCATATTATTCCGCCCTTCCCAAGAATCAAGGCAAAGCTGCATTGTTCTCTTTAATTCGTCATTGTCCTTAAAATGCAATGGCGTGCTCGACTGGCAAAATGTTTGCTGCAAAATTTCAGCCAGCGGAATGTTTTCCACAAAACGACCGACTGATTCTCGTTGCTTGTTGTCAATATCGACATGTTCCCTGAACGCATTTTGCGAAGCAGCTTCCTTGACGATAATAGATTTTTGATTAAACGCCTTGGCGAGTTTCTGTACATTCTTGAAAAAGTCAGGCATACTGTTTGTATTGATAAATACATAGCAGTCATTGCATGTTGCTATGACATAACGCAACTTGAGTGCCACCGCATAGAGCTTGCGATCCCAATAGCGTCGGTACATCAGCGGGACAAAACCGATATTTTTGTATTTTTCGCTCTCTGCGTACTCTCGAATTTTGCTAAAAATACCGTCGTTTACGCTTTCGATGTTTTGGGGGAATCTGCTGATAATAGCGCATTCGAATGGTTCGAAATATTTTGAGATATTATCGACAGCGGCGCCATCGATGGCAATTGGGATTTGCTTCTGCGGCTGGTCTTGAATGCTTACTAAATAATGCTTGTGCTGATTCAAGTCGTTGACCAAAAGTTCCTTATCACGGGTTTGACCTCGTTGATTGTCAAGAATACATTTTGCCAGGGTGAGGAGTTCTTTCGACGAAAGCTCGTTTATTTCTAAAGTTGCGGAATGGTTGTCGTACATTTCGCCCGATTCTTGGTTTATAAAATGCCCCTTGAAAATACCATCGTTGCTGAAATCGTTGTAGTCTATAACGACTTCATCACGTTTCTTGCCGAAGAGTCGCGCCCAGAAACTGCGATGAAAAATCTGTGCTCGGTTGTATCTCAAGAAACTTGATACAACGGACAAATCTGGCTTGAATTGCAAATCCGCCGGGTAGGTAATCACTCCGCCAATATTGTCGATTTGTTGACGTTCAGTCTCTGGATGAATGGTTTTATCGAATTCGTAGGCGTTAGCTGCGCCTATTCCCTTGATTTCTTTGATGACGAACTTTTTCGGTTTTAAATCTATTTTTAGCGTGTATCTCATATTGGCTCCTTACTTTTTCGCTGATTTCATAAACTTTTTGAGCTGTTTATCACTTATTTTGAGAAAATCTGGCACAGGGATCGGAGCTAACCTTAGTTCTATCACAGGCTCCTGAAGTAAATTTTTCCCCATTTCGATTAGCCATTTTTCTTCAGATTCCCTTTCGAGAATCGGAACGGCTTTTTCAAGTACAGCCTTCCACTGCGGCAGCAGTTCGTTTGAAAATCCGTAATAGATATTCTCGTCTATTTCCGCGACACAGCTCCGAAACCAATCTGCTTTACCGCTCTGTTCATCGGTTACATCCCACTTTTTTACAACATTCTCAAATTCTTCTCTGGAATCGAATCCAAAGATTCGCATCGAAGATGGCTCTTCAAGATATTCGTAAATCCGCTTGTAGTGGAAGACGTCTACGTCAAGCGACTCAATTTTCTGCGAAATAAAATCCATCGCACAAATATTTGGAATCGGGAATGCTCCACTTTTTACGAAAAACTTTTCGGAACCGCTCACCTCGACCCAATAGGGCTTGCCACATTTTTCAATTAATTCGTGAGGGCTTAGATTTTTCAGTTCTATTTTCAGTTGTTTACGTTCATTTTTCAAAGGCTCAAGATGCTCGTCAATTTGCCTTTTCAACAACGTAGCCTGATCTTTGAACAGCTTTGTTAAAGCGCGCCTGAGTTCCTGCACATCGTGACTAGCTATTGCTCTATCTGCTTCCATCAATAAATTTGTCAGTTTGGTTCTGTCATCGGCGGCAAAGCCTAACCATAGAGTACACTCGACACCGATTGCGGGAAAGATATCCCGAATCTTCTGGAAACCCTTGAGGGCTTGATGTCTTTTTTCCTCAGAATCGTTTTCGTTTTTCGTGAAGGATTCGAGTTCTTCTTGCTTGTTGGCAAAAGTCTTTTCATAATCATCCGAAGCCATGTGTTGCAGGCGTTCCATGATTCCGATTGTCCGATTAATCATATCAATAGCGATTATTGCCGCCTTGACTTTGTTATCAATACTATCAAGATTCGGGCTGGTCGTTGGCTCAGAATCGTGATCAATTTCCATTCCGTCAAACCAACAAAAAGAAACCAGCTCAAGGTGCGCCTTGTGTAACATCGCGCGCTTGTCTTCGAAAAACGCCAGTTCTTTCTGAACGGCTATGATGTCATTTTTTATTTGCTGTAGCGTTCTCATTGAAAACCTCATTCCTTAATGGAATCTATTGAGCTTTTATCGTAAATCCGCTTTTGTGCGTGAAGTGCAGAGGAATCTTTTTTGTGGAATTGTCTGCAATTTTGATGATTGTTAGGAAGGCTCGGTCGAGCAACCAAACGTTATCTGATTCTTGTGCAATTTCTGTGACTTCATTAAGGTCGGATTGTTGAACGGGGGACTGTTCGGCAGATTTTATGCGGCTTAGCGGGCAAAGAAGTAGAATGGAAATATTCAATTCCATAGCGAGATTTTTCAGCGCCCAAGTTGCCATCTTTAATGATTCCGCCTTGTTTGAACCAGAACGAATTTTCAGCAAATGCAGGTAATCGATAATTAAAACGTCTAATGATTTTAGTTGTTTATAGAGTCTTGCTTTTTGGGCAAGTTCTGTAAGGCTCATATCGGTAGCGTCTTCAATTCGTAGATGCGAATGCATAATTTTACCCACCGCCGTTACGAGCATTTGAGTCTCGGTTTTATCAAGGGCTTCTTCGCAAATTTTACTATAGTCCACATTAGCGTACTGGCAAAGGAGCTGATCGCCACGCCGCATTCCACAGTTATCCAAGTTGAAATAGACAACGCCTTTGCCGTCATCCAGTGCCGCGCTCGCTGCAACGTTCAATGCGAATGTCCTGATTCCGACACCTGGGCGCGATGCCAGAATCGTCAATTCGCCCTTGCGAAGACGATTTGTCCAATCCGCTTTACCCGTGTAAGAGCGTTCCATTTCGGCTTGCAACTTTTTCAGATTATCGATTTTTTGCGGCAGAAATTTTTCGAGGCTTTTCTTTTGCTTCACAAAAATTTTATGAATTGCATCTTCGAGCGAAAGCGGCTCCAACAGCAATGCGGCGCATTGTGCGTTACCCGAATATTCGTTTAGTTGTTTTTGTGCAGGCTCGTCAAATTCACGCCAAATGCTAGGATTCGGGAACCACTGTGCAATACTTGTAAGCGCGAACTTGTGCGTGTCCTGTAGCATTCCTCGATTTTTTGCAGCATTTTCTATGCAATCTTTGTCGAATGCTCCAACGATCGTCTGCATTGTTCCGTAGGCGCGAATGGCTCGCGTCATCTTGTCTAGTGATTTAGCCTTATCGGTGGAACTTTCGTCAATTCCGTCGGCGGGTGGAAATTCCTTTTCGGCAGGGGCGTAAGCCGGGTCGAATTCATTGCAATTGTCTTCAAAGACCAAGTCCAGCGAATCGCATAGATAACCGTAAAATTCTCGCACGTAATTGTAGTAGCGGAAAGCTTTGTTGATTTCATTTTCCGCCAACGATTCAAAACTATCTGTCATCTTGTCTTCGAACATAAAAACTCCTTTGCTTGCTTGTAAATATATTATGCCTATACGACAATTGCTGACGTATGAAACGGGCGGACAATTACCCACTCGTAGGAATATATGTGACGCGATTCCGTTTTAACTTCTTAATCCACTTGGAGTTTTCTTCGTAACTTCTTTTTCCGCTGAGCACCCAGAGTACATCGATTGGGCGCTTGGTGTTGAATTTGGGCGGCGCGGCGTAACCATCGCTAAAGTAGATGACTCCGTCATATTCGGGGTGTGCGCAGTAATAATCAGCTGCAGGCTGAAAACTTGTTCCTCCTCGGCCCCTAATTTTTATGGACTTGCGCGCCTTTTTTAATGGTTCGGGTTCGCCTTGAATTTTCGCATCGAATTGCAAAACGTCGAGCTTTTCGATGCCGTATTTGAAGAGCCTATTTATTACCGAGAAAAAGTTTTGCAAGCTCTTATCGGTGACGGATCCGCTTACGTCAACTGCAATCAGCAGGTTTGTCGAAAGCTCGTATCGGCTGCCCATGGCGTTAAAGCTGAAACGTCGATTGGGGCGCATGCGGGTAAGGCGTCGCTTGCTAGAAATCACCGAAGTCTTAAACAGGCTCAGCATTTTGCGGTAGTCCATATCGACTTTCATGCTTGCCTTGATAATGCCTTGCATCTTTCCGGAAATTGAACCCCAGTTGTTGCTGGCTTCGGCGACTTCAATAAATCCGTTTATGTCGCAACAGGCTTCCTCATCTTCTTCCCAAAGTTCCGAAATTTGCGCATCTAGTTTTTCTTGCGTGCCGCAAGAATCGCCGCCATTTTCACTTGGCTCTCCAGATATGCTGTTGCCCTGCGCGGAACTGATTGCATTACACTCTTCGCCCTGCTTACCTGAATCTCCGCCATCGTGCTGTTTTCCATCGCCGTTGTTTGGCTCCCCGCAAATTCCCGAAAATGGCACTGCAGTTTCCTTAAGCAAGTTGTAATACTCTTCGAAACATAGTCCGCGAGGCAAATTCAATTCCGTTCCACTCGTTTGTTTTTTGAGTATCGGCGGGATTTCATAGACATCGGTGATAGTGATATCGCTTGCTCGAGTGAGTAGGGGCTTCGATGCAAACGGAGGCTGTCGCTGGTAGGGGTGCTTCAGCAAAATGCGGAACATTTCAATTTTCAAAAATTCCGCTAGCGTGGCATTCTGCACACTTTTTAAAAGCTTCGGAGCGAATTCGACCTTTCTATTGCCGGTTCGCATGGCCACATCTAGCGAATCATTCTCGTAGAATTCGTGACTGCAGTACACCGCAAACAAGAGCGGCTCAGTCAAGAACCACCGTTCGCCAATTTTCTTTATTCTATCAATAACATCCATATCGAATTAGCCCTGGCTTTTCTTGGATTCCGTCAGCGTTTCCGCAGCCTTTAAATCGACTTGACGAATGCCGTTATCTTCTTATACAATTCAGGGCATTGCACTATGATGAACATCATTGTTGACGGGTACAGCGAAGACGAATACAAGTTTGCGAAATGAGCCTGCGCTTCACGGAATTTTTCGCCTGAAAGAAACTCAAAATATGCGGCAAAGTTCGTCGCCACTTTATTCTCCTTTGCGGTATCTTTCTCATCGTAGTTTTTCGTTTCTATAAAGCGGAAAACGGATTCGTTCACGGCGGCAAATTCCGGTGTAGAGCATTTTTTGAGTGTGGTCTTTTGCTTTGCAAAATCACCAAGCAAAATTTCCTTCGCGCTTGGCAAGCGTTTTTGGTTAATTGTCGCAAAGAACTTGGTTGCGGCAGGCATGCCGATGATGCCTGCAATGACGGTTTTCAAAAGCGGAGAGACCTCGTTCGTCTGCAATATCTTCGAAACACGTTCCCATCCGCGACGGTCTGGCGACTTTTCGAGTCCTTGATCCTCGCGAGTAAACGCAGCTCCGTCAAGCATTTCTGGATTTTCTGAGATGAAGTCTATCACGCGGCTGTCGAGCCCTGCTTTCGATGCCCACAATAGCCATTCCTGTGCGGTGGGCTTAAATTCGTAAATGTTGAATCTGCTCACAAGCGCCGGATCCAAATCCGTCAACTGGTATTCTTCGCCGTCGTTCACCGCGCTAATCACACGCGAACCTTCTGGCAACTTGCGACCCGTAAGCGTTCGATTCAGAGTCAAGTCCATAATGGTCTGCAGCACTTCAGGGCGGGCGCGGTTCAGTTCATCTAAAAACAGCACTACAGGTTTGCCATCGGTCGGGAACCAATACGGCGGCATAAAAATCGTTTTGCCCGTAGCTTCGTCAAGTCGCGGGAGTCCGATTAAATCGCCAGGGTCGCTCATTTGCCCCAAAAACAGAATTACCACACGTTCGCCACGTGCCGTAAAGAATTTCTCTAGAATCTGCGATTTTCCGATACCATGCTTGCCTGTGAGCATGATATTCTGCGATGCTGGAGTCGCAGCCAATAAATTTTCCAATTCTTGTGCATTTATACGTACTGACATGCTTACCTCTATTTTTTTAAGAATTCCTTTGTCATCGAAATGTCTATTGGGAACGGTAGCGTATTAAGCAAATTTTCGATATTCTTGAGTATCTCGGGTATAACAGGAATTCTTTTAGTGAAATTTTTTTCGTTTAACGATATTTCGATTATTCTCTTTTCGCTAATTTTAATCTGGAGTGAAAAATATTTTCCTTTGTCTGTTAAATTCCATTCATAGCCTATTGGCGATAGCATCTGCGAAACGCACGCTTTTAAGCTGGAACTTGCCATTTCCTTAAGCTTGACTTTTTTTGCAAATTCAACTTTTTTAGTTTCGAGAGCGGCAAAATATGCGGGAAAATTGTTGATAAAATTCTCAATGTTCTTCATGGTCAGCGACAAATCACAAGTGTCGATCCTGTGAGTATATGGGTCAATTCCTTCGGTGCTAAAATGCATATGGTACAGCGAATCCGACAAAACGAATTCAATGGACGATGATGCGTCAAGCGTAAAGATAACCCTGATGCCACATATTTTATCGCCTTGCTGGAACATATCCCGTTGGAGCGCATTACCTTGACTTCTGCCCGACCTTACTATATTGCATTTGCATTCTGGAAAGCGGTTTTTCATCTCATTGTACGCGCAAAGAATCTCGCCTTCAGAAGGCGCACACCCACGCTCTCCAGAAACAAGAAGCCCGCAAACCAGTTTTTCCCAATACTTGCGGGCAAACTGTTCAAAACTTTCTTTTTTGATAATCTTGCTACTCATACGTTTATCCAACGTATAATATAGAACTCGTATGCGTCAAATATTGACGTATTTGAAAGTGTTAAGAATGTTCACCGGCATTGCTGCCGACTTCTTTTAACTTTAATTCTTGTATCAGCGTTTCTATGCGGCAGGGGGCATCATCGCCACGAAGCATATTCACCGGTTGAGTACGAGGGTTACGGTTTTCGTTTTTAAGGTTTTCCTGATACTTTTCGTTCGCGACCTTCCACTTGTCTAAAAAATTTTCAACGAATCTTTTGGCATCTGCGGTAAAGGCGTCGGTAACGATGTGGTAATACCTCCAAGGGGGACGATTCTTGATGTTGTGGATTTCTTGCTTGCAATGGGGGCAGAATGCCGATGCGTTGCTCATTCCCGAGCCGTGCGAACCTCCGAATCTGTAGATGTACGCTGTTGCGCCACAGCCGCACTCGACTTGGAACTGTTCTTCCTCCCAAATTTTCAGGAGTGAGGCTAGCCTCAAGTTTATTGTCACTCGGGCACTACCGAAATTCAGATCCTTCCTGGTCAACGCCTTGGCAAAACCCACGAAACCACTCAACGCGTAATGAACATCGATATTCGCATATCGGGGCGTCGCGAGAATTTTATCCTTGTGGCGAAGAATTAGGTCAAGTTCCTGGTACAGCAACTTGCGCTTACGATTTTGCCGCCTTTCGAGCCACTCGGAGTAAAACTTCTGCTCCGATTCCTCTTGGTTAACGGCATCCGTCACAAGTGAGACGCCTTTTTGCTGGCGTCTGCTGAACTGTGTGAACCCTTCTTTGATGGTTTGGGACATAAAAATCTCCTTTTTGCCGTTTTTGCATTTTGTGCGTGTTTTGGTATTGTGCATGTATTTGAATGTATGCATGATTATTATCGTGAAACAAGGAGATTTTGTAAAAAGATAGTCTTAGTTTTTTTTTGACAATCCTAATCATTCTTGTGAAAGAGCAGTCTATTCTTTAATAAAAGAATTAGATTACTTGTTAAATAATTAACAGAACTTAGAATGGATTCCTGCTTATGAACATCTTTAAGATTTTATCATCCAATGATGGATCATTAAAAGAGCCAAACGTTTCGTCTTTTTTGGCCTATCTATTGGATCCCAATGAAGACCATGGTTTAGGAGATTCCCTTTTAAAAAGTATTCTTTCCGACTTCGAATCTTTAAAGGATAAAGATTTTTCAGATTACGATGTGGAAGTAAATCCAGAATACAAAGTGGACATTGATGACAAAACAGATAAAGAATCGAAGAAAAAACATCGAGATATAGATATAGTCATTCTTTTTTGGAAAAAAGAAAAAAAATCAAAAACTGAACAAAAAAACAAGCTCAATGCTCCCGAATTAATTTTATGTCTCGAAAACAAAATCAAGGATGCGTCTATTGAAAAAAATCAACTAAATGATGAATCAATAGGAATAACAAAACAGTTTCAAAAGGGGACTGATATATACTTTTGTTATCTAACACTCCAAAAAACAGAAGCTTCAGATAACGTTTTTGAAAATTTTGTTTATGACCAACAAAGAAAAATTCATCTGTATTGGAAAAATGACAATACCAATGAAAAAAATTCAATATTAGAAAAAATCCTTGCTATTTTGGAGCTGGAACGCAATGGCGAAATAGATCCCATATCTGAAGAATCCATATTCCTTTTAAAATCATTCATTGGTTTTATTCGAGCCAATTTTAGCAGTTTTATCGAAAAGAAAAATGCCAATCATGAACGCAGAATATACGGTAAACCCGTTATTGATTTTTTCCGAGATTTCTATAATAAAATGGAGATAAATAAAGATTATAGTGATAAAGAAATCAAAAAATCCATAAAGGAAGCAATATTCAAAGAATCTGGAGTAGAGCCAAACTCAGGAACGATTCAATGCCATTTATATCAGACAACTGTGAATGACGACAATCGATTGCATTATTCTGTAAGTGAAAAGAACCATAAGGACAGGGATTTTTTCTATATGATAAATCCAAAATCCAAAAATAAAGTCCTGCGAAAGTACATTTCAGGTATGCCCGAAATTGAAGTAAAATTCAATAAATAACTGTCACGAGTATTGCTTCAACGATTCGCTTGGAGCTGTCGCTGAACAAATGATTTTGTTTAAACTTTTTTTATACGTAAGAAATACTGCAGGATTCTAGTGTATTCGGTCTTTTACAAAAATTACTCGCCGTAATTTTCAAGCAGGTATTTAGCGTAGTCCCTGAGACTATTCCGCAGTGACGCTGGCTTTATGACGCGGGCGGCTGTCGTGTAAGATGTAATCCAGTTTACTAAGAGCTGGTTGACATCCGCTTTCATTGTCACCAAGATTTTGGCATTGCGCAATACTCGCATGTGCATGGATTGGTTGAACTTATTTTCCATAAGGTAGTTGCGTACCCGCCATTCAAATTCGATTTCGATATCTTCGAGATGCGGTTCCTGTTCGCTCATGAACGCAGCTCCCGATGCGACTTGTCTACGCAATTTGTCTATGACTTTTGGATTTTCGACAAACGTTTCCTTTGAAAGCTTGACTTGGAGAATTCGGCGGAATTTCAGCGTGTAGGTGGCGCCCTTGACTTTTTCTGATTCGCAGGCCACATAAATTTCGTTTTGATAGACGATAATCATCAAGGGAATGCGCGTAGATTTTCTTTCGGACGTAGAAGGACCCATAAACGTCGTCGCGCCCATATAAAAAACATCTATTTTGCGGTGCTCGTGAATTGCTTGAAGAATGATTCGCAGTTTTTCGCTGGAGTCTTCCTCGAAATCTGGCGGCGTACCCATGAACAAAATCTTCGAGTTGAGTTCGTCACCGAGATGTCTGAGTGTTTTTTGTTCGCTGTTCGGCAGGCTTTTTTCGATGCGTTCCAAAAGCTGTGTAATGGTTTCGCTTGTCGCTGGGTAAATATTCGCGATGCGCTTGAGGAACACGAAGTGGAGCATCGTGTTTTCGAAATTCGGGAACAGGAGCCTTTCTGCATTGCGGAGCGCCGAGGTGTAATACGACGTGCGTCCAACAGTATCGACGGCGATGTAGCGACCACCATCCATCTCCGAAAGGAATCGCATGTCGCGCTGCACATTGCGGCGTTCTTCTGCGGGTATGTTGAACGATTCCATCAAATCGTTGATAGTGAATTTCTTTTCCGGGTTAGAAATCACTTTTGCAAAAAGTTGCACCGTTCGTTCGCCACGCGTCATGTCCGCCATAAAAACTCCTGAGGTTGTTCAATTCAAAATATAATCAAAATGGAAAGCTCAGGAAAATGTACATCCCGTGTGCGACAAATGCGGTCGCATGAGGGAGGGCAAAAAAAACAGGTGCTCCGCTTGGAACACCTGTTTGAAGTCTTGGATTCTTCGACTTCGCGTGCGAGCTTATTCTCTGCGTTTCAGCTTACTTATAAAGCAGTGCGAAAATCATGCCCGGACGGAAGTACTTACCAGCGGTGTACTTCAATGCCGTGCTGTGGAGGAGCGTGAAGAGCTCGTTCACATCGACCTTGTTGCTCTTGGCAATGGCGCCGAAAGCCTTCGTGAAGGCGGCGAGATTGCGCGGGAGCTTCGGGCTGATGCGGGAGTCGGCGAGGAGTGCGCCCTTCTTCAAAAGTTCCTTGTGCATCTTGTCGGCGGCAGTTGCGCTGAGGCCGAACTTTGCAACGAGTGCTTCCGGGTGGAGGCGGCAAGAGCCGTTGAATCCTTCCGGTGCTGCAAACGGAACGCGTGCTTCGTCATAGAGGTTTCCGATCATGGAATCGGCGAGCACGGAGGCTTCCTTTTCCAAACCGTGGAACATCATGGCGGTCATGATGCTGTACTGAATGCCAATCCAAACGTCGTGAGCCTGGAAGTTGAATTCGTCGAGCGGAGAACCGTCCTTACGAACAAGGTTTGCGGCACCGATGAGCGGGCTGTTGGCCTTATAGTTCGTATTGAAAATTCTGAGCAAGTTAGACTTTGCCTTAGCGCTGTCGGTAATCGGTTCGAGGTCGAGCAAGCGGAGGTAAGTGTCTGCAAGCATCGTATCGGCGAACACGTCGTCGCAGTCGTTCGCAATCTTTGCTTCCCAGCTCTTGGTGAAGGCTTCCTTGCATTGTGCCGTAATCCAAGCCTTCTTGAGGCCGCGGAGTTCGTTCTTGGAAAGGTCTTCGCCGTCCGGGATTTCGCCTGCGCAGAGCCATTCATTGATGGCCTTCACGCCAGCGTTCGGATCTTCCGGGAGTTCCAGAGAAACCTTCACAGCTTCGCGGAGTTCGGCGTACTTTTCGACGTTCAAGTCCTTCATTTCCATCGGGGTCACGAAGAAGCGGAAGTAGCCTTCGTTTTCGTCCCACAGAGATTCCGTGAATTCCTTGTTGGCGGCTTCAGACTTTGCGTTCCACTTGGCGGCCTGATCGTTATCGCCGAGGAGTTCTGCAATCTTGGCGGCAGCGCGGAGGCCTGCAATCCAGAGGGAACCGCAGTAAACGGAGATGCCGTAGCTGCAGAGGTTGTCGAACGTGTCGTCCGTACCGTGCGTGAGCGGGAAGTTTTCGCCCGGGTTCACCATCTTTTCGAGGTATTCCATGGCGGCGTAAACAGCTTCCTTGCAATCGGCGAGGCACTGCATGTCCTTCGTCTTGTGGTAGTGACGGTAGACCATGAGCACGTATTTCGGAGCGAGGTCCTTCCATTCCTTAACATTGTGCCAGTCGTAGGCATCCGGTTCGGCGTCGAAGGGGCTACCGAGGTCGTGAATCACGGCACCACGCACAGCACGCGGGCCTTCGAGCTTCGGGTCCGGGAGGTCGGCGTAGGGGAGGTTCACAAATTCGTGGTGACGGCGACGATTTTCGTTCACGGCGAGGATGGCATCGCCAAAGCGCTTCATCACAACGCCATCGAGGCGCGGCATGAGGGCGAGCAAGCTAAAGCTGCCGTAGAAGTAAACGTCGAGAGAGTTGAAGAACGGATAGTCGGCGCATTCGCGGACGAGGAAACGGTCTTCCTTGTCCCACACGGTTGCTTCAGCGAGGAAGCTGAGCGTGTTGATGGCGAGGCTCTTGAATTCAGCCTGCTTGGCGGCGGTCTTGTAGAGCTTTGCAACCGGCTTCTTCGGAACAAGGTTTTCAAATGCCTTGAGGCGATCGTCAAAAGTCTTGTCGGCAGCGAGAGCTTCCGTGAGGAGTGCGACCACGCGGCCGTATGCTTCCGGGTAGAATGCGGTGTACTTCTTGGCGGAGGTGAGCTTGTTCAGCTTGATTTCCGGGAAGTCGAGCACCATGTTGAACTGGAAACTGACCTTCTGCTTCGGCTTGAGGACTGCAGTAACGGCGATGGCGCCGGCAATCGTTTCACGACCGCTGTAGACGTTCTTGACCCAGGAGTTGGCAACGCGACCGCTTTGGAGAGCTGCCTTCAAGACGGACTTGGCGTCATCCTGGTAGAACATCGGCTTCACGGAAACGTTGAGGTTGTCCTTCTTGTTCCAAGCTACGCTCACGCCCATGCAACCGTTGAAGTCGCTTTCGACGAGAGCCTTTTCGTTATAAAATTCGATACCGCGAACAGAGCGGCCATCTTCGAGTTCCTTGTCGAACTGCACGCCCTTCGGGAAACGTGCTGCCGGAACGAGAACAAAGCTGGAGTCCTGAACGCCCTGGCGGTCCTTCTTGGCCATATAGCCCGTGATGCTGTCCTGAATCTGGACAATCGTCACTTCGCGGGTTTCCTTGGTGTTGTTTTCGAGTGTAAAGACGGTGGCGTTCACCGGGAGGCTGGAGAGGCGTTCGTCGCCCGGAGTCACATAGCTAGACTGCGTCTTGGTGATGGCGACACCCTTGCCTTCGTAAACGGTTTCGCTGACCGGATAGAGGGCGGTGTACTTCATCTTTGCGGCGTCATAACCCGGCTGGCCGAGGAATTCGCAGTCATTTGTCCAAGCAGCGGTGAGGGCGCCTTCGCGGGCTGCCTTTTCGCCAACCATGCCGTCGAAGAAATCGATGAGCACGGCGCGGTTGATGGCGGCGATGTCCTTGCCTGCGGCGATCAAAGCCTGGGTGCGGTCGCTGAACTGGATGTGCCAGCGTTCAAAAGCGGCCTTGTTCGTTTCGAAGAAAGTCTTGTCGGCGAGAACCTTGTTGAGCTTGGCTTCGGCCTTCTTCTGGTCTTTCATGTCGGCGTCGCCGAAAACGCGTGCGCCATTAGCGTCGAGGAGCGGGAAGTTGTTGTTGTAAATGCCGAATGCGGCGAAGTTGCCGATCACGAGCGCAGCCTTTGCGCTGAGGACAGCTTCCTTGAAGAAGAAGTTGTTGAAACGGAGGTCAGATGCCTTTTCGGTGCGAACCTGGACGCCCGGCATCACGTTCATCACGGGAGTCGTGCCTGCAGGTGTTGCGGTAAACGTAGAACCGAT
The DNA here is from genome assembly GCF_900142945.1 of Fibrobacter sp. UWB7. Taxonomy (NCBI): domain Bacteria; kingdom Pseudomonadati; phylum Fibrobacterota; class Fibrobacteria; order Fibrobacterales; family Fibrobacteraceae; genus Fibrobacter; species Fibrobacter sp. UWB7. The sequence goes on along the minus strand of NZ_FRCO01000002.1, from coordinate 828,583 downwards.
ACCGCCCACGGCAATACCCGTGGTGGAAGGAGTTGTAGAAAGCGGGGTGTACCACGGCTGAATGAATTCCACAGCGAGACCCGGGGTCATCAGCTTCTGGACGGAGCCGGACATTTTTGCACCGGCAAGATATTCTTTAATGCTCATAATGAGGTCCGATATTTAAAGGTTTATACGGATGGAAAGATAGTAAATGAGTAGACGGTAGGAAGTAGGCAGTAGGCAGTAGACGGTGGGCTGAATTGTCATCCTGAGCGAAGGGCGTAGCCCGAAGTCGAAGGATCTAGTAAAGTCTTGTATTTTGCAGTCTTTTTACATGAAATGTTTTTGATTTGAATTATCTTTAGGGTATGACTAAGTTGATTGCACATATGCTCCCCGGCGTTTTCCTCATCGTCGTGTTTTCCCTGTTGAAAGCTTACGTTATCCCAGCTCACGTGACTTTTGAATCATGGTTTGTCTACGTCAACTTTTTAGTTTGGGTTGTCTGCATAACTGTCCCGTGTGTCATCTATTATCTCCGCACCCCGCCCGGAATCGACCACAAATAGTTATATTTGGCCCATGTTTAAAATTGGCGTCATGGCTTCCGGCGGTGGAAGCAACTTCAAAGCAATTATTGATCACATTGGCGAGGGTGACCTCGAAGCCCAGTGCAAGTTTTTGATTACGAACAACGCAGGCTGCGGTGCTGTGCATCATGCCGAAGAGTTCGGAATCCCGGTGCATCACATTTCGGGTAAGACTCATCCGGATCAGGCTGCATACGAAGCAGCCATGCTTGAAGTTCTCGACAAGTACGATGTGGACCTTTTGATTTTGGCGGGTTACATGAAGGCGCTCCCGCTTTGCATGCTCCAGCGTATGCCGGACCGCATTTTGAACATTCACCCGTCGCTGTTGCCGAAGTTTGGCGGTAAAGGTTTCTTTGGACATCACGTTCATGAGGCTGTGCTTGCTGCGCATGAAACGGAATCTGGCCCGACGGTGCATCTTGTGAGTGAAGAAATTGACCGCGGTCGCATTTTGGCGCAAACTAAGGTTCCTGTGATGCCGGACGATACGCCCGACACGCTTGCCGCCCGCGTGCTGGTGCAAGAACACGCTTTGTACTGGAAGACAATTAAGGAATACGCGGCCTCGCTGGGTCTATGAAATTCAAACTGCCCGCATTTTTAGAAAACATTGAATCCCCGGTAGAAGGGGAGGTGGCACTGCGCAAGTTCGCGGCTAATCCACTCGCTTTTGGCGGTGACTTGGATTTGTTTTCTGCGGGTGCGAATGGTGCGCGTTCTGAAAACGCGTCGTATGGTTCTGCAATTGTTGTGGGCATTGACGAAGTAGGCCGAGGACCGCTTGCGGGGCCTGTTGTGGCATGCGCTGCTGTGCTTAAGTCGCCCGATGCGCTCTTGACGCTGAACGATTCCAAAAAGCTTTCTCGCCCTAAGCGCGAAGCGATGTTTGATGCTGTGAAAGATGCTTGTGCATGCTACGCCATTGCAAGCGCTAGCGTCGAAGAAATTGACGAAATCAACATTCTCGAAGCGGATTTCTTGGCGATGCGCCGTGCCTTGCAAGCGCTAGGATTCCCGGACCTTAACGAAACGGCCCCCGAAATCCCCATCGAAGTCAAAGGCTCTTTTAATGCTGTCATGCCGGACTCCGTTCCGGCACCGCCTTCTTGTCCTAAAATCCTCATTGCTGTCGATGGCAATCTCAAAATCGACAAGATGCCGCAGAACATCCAGATGCCTATTGTTAAAGGCGATGGCCGCATTGCAAGTATCTCGGCTGCGTCAATCCTCGCGAAAGTCTTCCGTGATCGCTATATGGATAAATTAGAAGAACTTTATCCGGGTTATGGTTTTGACAAGCATGCCGGTTATGGCACTAAGGCTCACCTTGATGCCATCCGCCGCCAAGGCTTTACCCCCGCACACCGCAAAAGTTTCCATCCTAAAAGCTTGTAACAACTTTTAACTCGCGCTTTCTCGGCGCGTTTTTTTTTGCTGTTCGTACGTTTTGCAACAAAAAAAAAGAAGACCAGCCTTTCGGTTGGTCTTCTCTTCTGCGGGTGCCAGGACTCGAACCTGGAGCCTTTTGGTTCGTAGCCAAACGCTCTATCCAGTTGGGCTACATCCGCGTTTTGTTTTGTTGTCTTCTCTCGTCGACGGGCACAAATATAGAATAATCAGAAATAATGTCAAGGGTAAAAGGCAAAAAAAATGAATTTTTTTGAAAAAAGTTTCGAAAGTTCTGTTTTTGACCGTTATAACGGTCTTTTTGACTATTTGCACGTCTGAATTACCCCCATTTAACCCCTAATTACGTTTCCGTATAATTGAATAGATTGCCTCGTTTAGCTATTTTTGTCCCCAAACTTTTTTAGTGTGACTTAAAATGGATAAGTTCAAATCATTCATGAAGATTTTAGGCGCGGCCATTGTCAAATATGGTTCGATCGTTTGGCAGAAAATTTGGAGCTTGGTAAAGATTGCGTTTGCCAACAAGATTTTCCGCTGGTTCTTTATATTTATGTGCCCGATTTTCGTGGCGTTTATCGCTGCGCTGGCCGTCTATATCCATTACTCGCCGGAACTGCCGTCGCTTTCGCAGCTCGAGCAGATCAATCCGCGACTCGTGACGAACATTTACGACAAGGATGGTCAAATTGCGCATGAATACTTCGTGGAACGCCGCGAGTGGACATCCATTGACTCAATCCCTGTGAATGCGATTCATGCGGTGATGGCGACCGAAGACCGAGCTTTCTACAAGCACTGGGGCATGAACGTTTGGGCGATTCCGTCTGCGCTTCTTGAAAGTGCCATCTCGGGCAACAAGCTCCGCGGTGCATCGACTTTGACGCAGCAGCTCACCAAGCTCTTGTTCCTCACGCCGGAACGCTCGCTTTCTCGTAAGATCAAGGAAATGATGACGGCTATCCGCATCGAACAGACTTACACGAAGGAAGAAATTCTCGAATTCTACATGAACGAAGTTTACCTTGCTGGCGGTAACTACGGTTTCCAGGCGGCAGGCAAGTACTATTTCGGCAAGCCTCTCGATAGCCTTTCTATCCCGGAATACGCTGTGCTCGCTGGTATGTTGCAGCGCCCTGAAACGTACCGTCCGGACCGTCATCCGAAGGCTTCCAAGCGCCGTCGTAATACGGTGCTCTATGCGATGCGCGATGCCGGCTATATCACGAACGAGGAATACCGCAAGTATATTGAAGAGCCGATTGTGCTCGCCAAGAAAGAAGATGTGACCGGAACGGGCCTTTATTTCTTCGAAGAAATACGCAAGTATATGGAGAAGAAGTACGGTGAAAATTCGCTCTATGCCGATGGCGTGTCTGTCTACAGTACGATTGACCCGGAAATCCAGGCGTTCCTTGACAGTGTCGCCTATGCACAGGTTGAACGTGTCCGTCGCCGCATCAAGTATCGCGCTACTCGCAGACTCCAGCTCACCAAGAAGTACGACATGCCAGAAGACAGCGTTGTTGCGCACTTCGATAGCGTCTATACGCTTTTCAAGAAGGAATACCTTTCTGCTGATACGGTCCGCAACAAGCGTGGCCAGTTTGCTCGCTTCCCGGACAGTATCCGTTACCATCACGCCGAAGTGGCTGCAATTATTATTGAAAATGAAACCGGTGCTATCCGCGCTATGGTGGGTGGTAGTGACTTCAACAAGTCCAAGTGGAACCGTGCTGTGCAGTCCTTGCGCCAGCCGGGTTCTTCGTTCAAGCCGATCGTCTATTCGACCGCCATGGACAATGGTGCAAGCCCCTGCGACTCTGTGAACGACCAACCGGTGACGATTCCGGATCCGGATGACAAGAACCCGAACAAGGTTTGGCGCCCGGGTAACTTCGAACATGACTTCGAAGGCATGATGACGCTCCGTCGCGCTCTGTACAAGTCCAAGAACCTTCCTGCTATTTTGACCGGTATGAAATACGGTCTCAGCAACGTGGTGAACTACGCTCGCAAGTTCGGCATCAAGCGCGCTCCGTTGCAGGCGGTCCCGAGCTTGGCTCTCGGTTCCGTGGGTGCAACGCTTATGGAAATGACGTCTGCTTACACGGTGTTCCCGAACGGTGGTAACCGCATCGAGCCGTACATGATTGAATCCATCGTGGACCGCAATGGTGAAGTGGTGGAGAAGAATTCCAAGGTCGAACACGAAGTCTTGCGCCCGGCATCGGCTTACTTGATGGTCGATATGCTCAAGGACGTGAACGTTCGCGGTACGGCTGGCCGTGTGTGGGCTTCTGGTTTCCGCCACCCGAGCGGTGGTAAGACGGGTACGACGAACGATTACACGGATACGTGGTATATCGGCTTCACGAAGCAGTACACGATGGGCGTGTGGGTCGGTTCCGATACGCCGGGGACCATGGGTGCCGGTCATACGGGTACCGAAGACGCTCTCCCGATCTGGATGGCGACGATGGCCAAGTTGCACAAGGATTTGCCGAAGCTCCCGTTCCCGGTTCCGCCTGGCGTGATTAGCCGTGGCATCTGCAACCACACTGGCCTTATTGCTGGTGAGTTCTGCTCTGAAAAGACTTACTGCCTCTACACGGCGGGCTACGGCCCGACGGAACGTTGCGATGGCAACCATTTCTCGTCGCAGACAAAGTCTGCTGATAACGCAACGTTGTTCAGCAACAAGAGCGTTGTCGAGAACAACCGCTACGAAGCCCCGCAGCCCAAGAAGAAAGGCAAGGGCAAGGACGCCGCTCCGCCGCCTAAGCGCAATACGAGAAAGATGTTCTAATGATGGTTTTTAGTCATTAGTCTTTGGTTATTAGTTTTTAGATAATATTTAAAGGAGCCTGCGCGGCTCCTTTTTTTCGTGTAGTCGTGCTTTGTTTCTTCATTTTTACTTATTTTATAAGTATGAATTTAAAGCATGCTCTTTTCCCGCTATTCTGTTCTTTGTTTGCCCTAGTCTCTACAGGGTGTATCAATACGCATTTCCAAAAGTTGCACACGACGGCATCGGAAGCGCCCGAAGTCCATGGAGGAAATACTTCTCTGCAACCTCATTCCGCTTCGTGGCGTGTTACTGGCAAAATTAACAGCGCTACGCGAAAAGACGTAGAGATTACTCCTCAAGTTTCTAAGTCCAGAGATAAGTCAAAAGAAGGGGTCGAAGCGGATTGGCTTTATAAAATGGGCGGTGTCGAGTTTACTGGCAAAGCGGATTTCCTGTACAAGGCTAATGGCGCCATTTTGGGCACGGGTGTAGGGTACAATAATGGTATATACCATCACTTCTTATTTGGTGCAAACTTTTCGCATGTTGAATATGGGTTATTCATAGGACTTTACCACCACTACTCCGATGTCGAATATGAGGGTGAACATTGCGAACTCTTTATCTTTAGCGATGATAAATGTGATTCGTTTTCGAATGAAAGTCATGGCCTTTATACGACTGTATTTGGCGGTGGATTTGCCGGCTTGATACTTGGCGATTTCTTTTTAAACTATAGCTTGAGCATCTACGTGCCGAGTCCTACTATTGAAGACTCGAGTCCGGGACTTTCTGGAATTTATTCGAACTATTTTACGATGGGGTACAGGTTCCATTTTGTTGAATTGAGTGCGGGTCTAGTAGCGACGTTTATTGACGAAGGTTTTGTGAATTACGGCTTTACTGGCGGTTTAACGTTCTATTTGAACTAAGCGAATTTATTGAGCAAAAAAAATCCCGACTCTGCAGAGTCGGGATTTTTAGTGGAGTTAGAATATGAAATTCTAGCAGCCTAGATGCGCGCTGTTCGCGCGCACTTGGCGGTTGATTACATCATGCCGCCCATGCCCATGGACGGATCCATAGCCGGAGCTGCCGGAGCCTTCGGTTCCTTCTTTTCGGTAATCACGCAGTCTGTCGTGAGGATCATCGAAGCGATGGAGGAGGCGTTCTTGAGAGCCGTGCGGGTTACCTTAGCCGGGTCAATCACACCAGCCTTGATGAGGTCTTCGTAAGTGTCCGTCTTGGCGTTGTAGCCAAAGCCGTCCTTGCCTTCCTTGACCTTGTTCACAACCACAGAGCCTTCGAGGCCAGCGTTCTGGACGATCTGGCGGAGCGGTTCTTCGATAGCGCGGCGGATGATTGCAGCACCAGTCTTCTGGTCGGCATTGTCGAACTTGAGAGCGTCGATAGCCTTTTCTGCGCGGATGAGAGCAACGCCACCACCCGGAACGATACCTTCTTCGACAGCAGCACGAGTTGCGTGCATAGCGTCGTCGACGCGGTCCTTCTTTTCCTTCATTTCAACTTCGGTAGCAGCACCGACCTTGATCACAGCAACGCCACCGGCGAGCTTTGCCAAGCGTTCCTGGAGCTTTTCACGGTCGTAGTCGCTAGTGGTAGCTTCGATCTGCTTCTTGATCTGAGCGATACGGCCCTTGATAGAAGCGGCGTCGCCAGCACCTTCGACGATCGTGGTGTTGTCCTTCGTGATGGTGATGGACTTTGCCTTACCGAGAACGGTCACCGGAGCATCTTCGAGCTTAGCACCCGTGTCTTCGGAGACGAGCATACCGCCAGTGAGGATTGCGATATCTTCGAGCATCGCCTTACGACGGTCGCCAAAGCCCGGAGCCTTAACGGCAGCAACCTTCAAAGTGCCGCGCATCTTGTTCACAACGAGCGTTGCGAGAGCTTCGCCATCGACGTCTTCGGCGATGATGAGGAGAGACTTGCCCTGCTTAGCAACATGTTCGAGCATCGGGAGCAAATCCTTCATGGTAGAAATCTTCTTGTCGTACAGGAGAATGTACGGATTTTCGAGAGCGACTTCCATGCTGTCCGTGTTCGTAACGAAGTACGGAGAGAGGTAGCCACGGTCGAACTGCATACCTTCGACAACGTCGAGGACGGTTTCAGCAGTCTTGGATTCTTCGATGGTGATGACGCCATCGTTACCGACCTTTTCCATAGCGTTGGCGAGGAGTTCGCCAATTTCCGGGTCGTTGTTAGCAGAAATCGTTGCGACCTGGGCGATGTGTTCCTTGCCGTTGATCTTGACGGCCATCTTGCCGACTTCCTTAATCACAGCTTCGACTGCAGCGTCCATACCGCGCTTGATGTCCATCGGGTTTGCACCGGCAGCGACGTTCTTGAGGCCTTCGCGAGTGATTGCCTGTGCGAGAACGGTTGCAGTCGTGGTACCGTCACCAGCAGCGTCAGAAGTCTTGTTAGCGACTTCCTTAGCCATCTGAGCACCGAGATTTTCGTATGCGTCTTCGAGTTCGACTTCCTTAGCGACAGAAACGCCGTCCTTAGTGACGTTCGGGGCGCCGAAAGAACGTGCGATCATGACGTTACGGCCCTTAGGACCGAGAGTGACCTTAACTGCATTGGCGAGCTTGTCAACGCCCTTCATGAGGGATTCGCGAGCTGCTACATCAAACTTCAATTGCTTTGCCATTTTTGATTTTCCTTTTTTAAATTCTTTTTGTATTAGAGCGTTGCGATAACGTCGGATTCCTTGACGATGAGGTAGTTTTCGCCATCGACATTGACTTCTGTACCGCTGTACTTGCCATAAAGCACCACGTCGCCAACCTTGACTTCCATAGCGACGAGTTCGCCCTTGTCGTTCTTGCGACCCGGACCTACGGCCACGACCTTACCCTGCATCGGCTTTTCCTTTGCATTATCCGGAATGAAGAGACCGGAGGAGGTCTTCTGTTCAGCTTCTGCCGGCTTGACAACGATTCGATCTGCTAAAGGCTTGATCATCTTACTTATCCTCTTTTGGGCAGTGCCCAGTTAAATTGGTTGGTCCGACTGGATGTTGGAGTTGTTCCAAATTGGACCATATTTTCGTTTCGACCCTTTTAAAGCAATTTCCGTGCCAAATCATAAATAAACCAATCTTAGCTAGGTTTATGTGTTGACTTTGCTATGTATGTTTAATTTTGAAACTTGTCCGCTCGTGCTAGTCCTCTATTGCTAAAAAGAGTGTTTCAATGTGAAATCGATCAACATGTGATATAAAAGTGGTACAAAATAACGATAAAAGACAAAATAAGTTGCTTTTTTATTACATTTTTTTTATCTTTTGCCTCACTTGTGGGTGTTTTGCTACACTATAATAAAAAGGGTTTTTGAATGAAAATAGTCCTCCCTGTTGCTGGAAACGGTGTCCGTCTCCGCCCATATACAGAAAATGTGCCTAAGTGCTTGCTTCCTGTTGCTGGTAAGACAATCTTGGATTGGATCGTCGAAGATACCATGTTCTTGAAACCTTCTGAAACGGTTTTCATTACGGGGTATAAAGCTTCGGTTGTGGACGAATTCTTGAAGCAGAGACCGGAATGGGGCGCTGTCCGTACGGTGGTTCAGTCCAATCCTCAGGGCTTAGGTGAAGCTATTAGTCTTGCGCTCCCGTATGTCAGTGATGACGAACCGCTTTTGATTATCCTCGGTGATACTCTGTTCGAAGCCGACCTTTCCATTTTGAAAAATGAGAATGAAAACGTTCTCTACACGTTCAAGGTTGAAGACCCGAAGCGTTTCGGTGTCGCTGTTACGGACAAGGATGGTCATATCGAACGCCTTGTCGAAAAACCGCAGGAATTTGTTTCGGACGAAGCTATTGTCGGTATTTATTATATCAAGGACGTCAAGGCTCTCAAGGAGGCTTTGAACTACCTCATGCAGAACGACATTCGCACGAAGGGTGAGTATCAATTGACGGATGCTCTTGAACGCATGATCCAGCACGGTTGCAAGTTCCACACGGCTCCGGTCGAAAAGTGGTTGGACTGTGGTCTTGTCGAAACGCTGCTTGCAACAAATGCTCACGTGTTGCAGCGCAATGAAAAATCTGCACCGAAGGCTTTTGAAGGTTCCGAAGTGATTATGCCTTGCCATATTGGCGAGAACGTGGTCATCAAGAATTCCAAGGTTGGTCCTAACGTGTCGGTAGGCGATGGCTGCGTGATTGAAAACTCCGAAGTTAGCGATGCTATCCTTTGGGCAGGCGTGAAGGTTGCAAACCAGAAAGTTGCGGACGCTGTGATTCACCAGTAATTTTTGAAGGGTGTAGCGCAGAAAAGCGCGGCACTCTTGATGCGTATTAAAAAAGGACATCGCTTAGCGATGTCCTTTTTGCTTTATTGCACGTCTACATTGACTTTATACATCGGCTTGTCCTTGTAGCCGCGGAGCGCGTCTCTCGGTGCCGTGATGACCTTCAGGTTCTTCTTTGTGACTCCCGGCTGTGCGCGCAAGACCTTGAGGAGGTCTGCGTTGCGCTTTGTTGCCATTTGCGGGAGAACCTTCATCATGTAGTTCTTGTCGATTTCAGCGGAGTGTTCCTTGACGTAGGCTTGGAACTCCTTGTCCTTATCCTTGATTTCTTCGATGGCCCTGTAGTCGAGCTCGTTCAGTTGAGTCTTGTTATTCTTTTGTTTGTAGAAGTCAATCTTGAGCTGCTTGACCTTGTATTCCTTGGCGGTCTTTCTCGGGTTGTAATACTGCGTGAACGTCAGCATTAACTTCGGATCCTTCTGGAGCATTTCCGTCATCTTGATTGCTTTCGCGTACTGTTCGCTAGTGAACGTTTCGGTGTTGGCGTCAATCAGCACTTCGTTGTTCTTGCCGAGGTCAAAGCCGAGGGCGTTGGCGCCTGCCATGGCGAGGTTTCCGACGAGTCTGAACGGAGAGATGGCTACCTTCACGAGCAGGTTCACGACGGTCTTCCAAATAATCTTGCCGTAAGAGAATTCCGGGTCATCCAAATTGCCCTTGACCGGTACATCGAATTGAATCTTGTCATCCTTGTCCTTCAAGATGTAGAGACCAATCTTCATCGGGACGGTGTATTCCGGATCAATGTCGTCTACCTTGTCACCGACGGTGATGTTGTAAATGTCGATAGTGTTCTTGCTGTCGAGGTTGCGGTCTACAATCTTGTTTTCGCTAGCGAAAGCGAGCGTGCCTGCCTTGAGCGGGTAGGCGGTGTAGTGCAACGAGTAATTCGAGAAGTGCTTAAGTACGAGGTTCTTGATGCTGATGTAGATGTCCATCGTCTTGAGGTTGCTGAGTGCACCATGGTACTTGAGCGAGAGGCTACCGCCTTCGGGGAATGCTGCGGAAACGGTCACGTCGCAAGGCGTGTCGTAGTTGATGTTCTGACCGCTAACGGTAATGGCGCTCACCTTGTAATTGAACGGGCGGATGATGGTGTGGTCCGTTGCAGTTACGACGGTATTCTTGACGAGGAGCTTGTTGATCTTGGCTTTGAGTTTCTTTGCGGCGGCAGGCTTTTCTGCGGCGGCTGTGCTAGTTGTATCTGCGGCGACCTTTGTCGTGTCAGCGGATTCTTGTTTGGCGTTTTCTGCTGTTTCTGCGACCGGTTCTGCAGGCGTAGATTCGGCTGCGGTTGAATCAGTTGCGCTTTCTTCGACTTTGCCCTTCGGGGAGAGGAGAATATCAAAATTGTTTTTGCCGTTCTTGAACAAGTCGATATGGGCAAATGCGCCATCTACGATGACGGAGTCGATGAGGAATTCGTTATCTACGATGTTTGCCTTATTGATGCCGACCGTGACGTTTTCTGCGCCGAGCTTGCTTCCGCTGACTTCGGTGAGGTCAATCTTGTCAAGCGAAACCTTGCCCTTGACGTTCGAGGCGAGGATGCTGTTGATGTTTCCGCTGATAGCGATGTTGGCGGAGAGGTAACCGGAGAAGTCCTTGTAGTTGATGGAATCGTTCAGGTACGGCTTGATGCAGCTGAGGGCAAAACGGTTCAGGTTCAGGAAAATATTGAAGTCGTATGTTGCCATGTTGGCGTCGACCTTGACGCTGAGGTCACCGCCGTCTGCGAACTTGAGGCTCACGTCGACACCGGTCGAGTTGTCTTCGAGGTAAATGGCGGGGATGTTAATCGAGAAATCCTTGAGGTGGAACTTGGAGCCGACCTTGGTGTCCTGATATATAATATTGCCTTTGTCGAATACAATGTTACGGAGGCTGAGCTTGACGGGGAGGCCTGCTGCAATTTCTGCCGCGCTCTTGCTGCTGTCCGATTCGACTTTCTTTTCTTCGGGGTGCTCGGCGTAGTAGAGGCTATCCTTTTGGGCTAGAAAATCCAGAATGTCGCTAAAGTTGAAGCGCTCGCCATGCTGTTTGACTCGAACGTAAAGCGCCTTCATGTAGATGTCGCTGATGTCGAGCGTTCTCGTGAAGAGCTTTAGCGGGTTGATGTTCATGCTGAACTTGTCGAACGCGACAAAGCGGGTCTTGTCGTCCGCTTCCATGACCGCGAGCGTATCTACGTCCAAAACGTAGGTGAACGGGTTCAGGCTGATGTCCTTGATGGTGATGCTTCGGCCAATCATTTCCTTGGAGTGCTCTTCGATGTAGCTACGTGCAATCTTGGGCGCTATGAGTAGTGTGACGAAGTAGAGGAGGATCAGAGATCCTAATACAATGAGGGTAATTTTGAGTGGCTTTTTCATAGTATAAAATCTAAATATAATTGTGACGAAAATGTTATGTTCCCTAAGGTAAACACGTCTGTCGCGATTTGTTTTCCGTCTTTGTCCGAAAAAAGTTATTCTTAGGGTATGAACGCGAAAATCCATTATTGTCATCCCGGTTACGTTCCCTCGGCTTCCAAGACTTTTTTGGTCGCCTTTTCGGAGGACGTTTCTTTGCCTTCGGTCAAGTTCAAAATTTTGGACAGCGATTCTCGCGAAGTCTATAAGGGCGAGACTGAAAAAATTTCCCGTTGCGCATATACGGGCGAGTGTTTGTACAAAGGCTTTTTTACGGCTGTAACGGCACCGGGGCGATATCAGATTGTCCTGGAAGACTTTGATGTGAAGTCACATTTATTTGAAGTCTCGGATGAATGGCTCGTTCGCGAACTCAAGGCAAATATCAAGTCGTTCTATTACCAACGGAGCGGTGTCGAATTGCCGGAACGCTTGGCGGGGCTTTGGGCCCGCCCGGCGGCGCACTTGGATGATAAGCTGGAATTCCACCCGACGATGGAACGTGCTGGGCTTTGGAACGCTCATGGCGGCTGGTATGATGCAGGAGATTACGGCAAGTACATTGTGAATGGTGGGGTGAGCGTGGCGACGCTGATGCTTGGCTGCGAACTCATGCAGGCTCATTCTCAAAAGTCTTCGATTGTTGGTGGGGCGGCGTTCAAGGAAACGTACGAACTGCCGGTAAGCTTGCTTGATGAAATCCGTTTTGAACTGGAATTTTTCTTGCGCATGCAAGACGAAGATGGTGGCGTATTTTTCAAGGTAACGCCTTACCGTTGGGATGGCTTTGTGACTCCGTCGGAATCGGATGCTTCTCAAAAGCGCTACATTCTTGGCAAGTCTACATCTTCGGCTTTGAATTTTGCGGGCGCGCTTGCACAGGCGCATCACGTTTACGCAAATGTCGATAGCGAATTTGCAGAAAAATGTTTGTTTGCTAGTATCCGGGCTTTCCTTTGGGCTGAGAAAAATCCCGAAGTTGATTGGCCGCACAATACGGAAGGCAGCGGCGGCTATGGCGATTCTGATTTAGGCGATGACTTTTTCTGGGCGCGAGCCATGCTGTACCGCGAACTGAAAAATGTTGAAAGTATCGCTGATGTGGGCGTTGCCGGGATGCTTGAACGCCTGGAAAGTCAATTATTGGTGGATATGGATACGTACTTGCCGACGTACGGTTTGCAATGGCGTTCGACTCAGAACTTGGCTTGGTTTGCCTTGGCAACGACTGATTGCAAGTGGAAAGACCGTGCTCGAATGGCGTTCAAGTACACAGCCGATGAAATTATGCATTTGCAAAATGAAGACCCGTATGGACTTTCGATCCGCAAGTTTATTTGGGGGAGCAATGGCGATATTGCGAACCATGCGCTGACTTTGTATTTGGCGTATGAATGGCTTGATGAATTGAAGTATCGCAATGCGGCGATGGAACAAATTGAATTTATTTACGGCAAGAATCCTGTGGATGTTAGCTTTGTAACAGGCTCGGCGTGGAGTTCTCCGAAGTTCCCGCACCATCGCATTAGCCATTCCGATGGCGTTGATGAACCTGTGCCGGGACTTGTCGTTGGTGGCATTAACGAAGACCGCCAAGATACTCATCGAAATTCGCATTATTTGGGTGACGCTCGTGGCATGTCCTATGCTGACGAACAATGCTCTTTTGCGAGTAACGAAGTCGCTATCAACTGGAGTGCGCCCCTGACCGCCGCACTGTTGCTGCTAAGCGTTTAATTCACCGACTCACTGTCATGGGGCTTTGCCCCATCCAGTCAAGTCTTGTTGTAACACTAGATTTTACTGGGTTCTTCCACCTTCGGTGTCAGAATGACGTAATTGGGGTTGTCTTTCTCGTTATTTCTTGCCTTGCTTTGCTGGCGTCTTGTTAGGCGCTTTAGCATCAGTCTTCTTTTCCGTAGCCTTATCCTTCGGCGTTTCTTTAGCCGAGGCTTTGGGCGCGTCTTTAGGCGTTTCCTTGGCTTGAGCTTTTTCAGGAGCTTTTTCCTGGGCCTTGCTAGAATCTTTTGCTGATTCTTTGATCGTTGCTTTCACAGAATCCTTTACAGCTTCTTTTTCCGATTCTGTCTTTATCTTGTCTTCAATTTTCGGCAAGATTTTTTGCAAGTTGACGTTAGAACGGAATTCGCGTTTGTATTCTGCGTAGGATTTAATAGGCTTGTAATAAGAGGAATCGACTGCTTCAAGCGTGTCTGTGTTGAACAGGTCAAGGTATGAGGCAAAAAGTGCAGCCCAGCCACGGAGCCAGGTTTTGCGCGACTCGCGATTGCTGTACCAGCAGTTGGGATTGTATGTCACGTGATGGATGTCTTTGGTCACGTAAACAGGGCTGTTGCCCGAAAGTTTTTGGAAAATTCTCTTGACGCGATACGTAGATGCTGCATCAGTCAGCAGAAGAACTGTATCGATATTATGCTTTTTTAACCAGGGAATAATTGAGTAGGCTTCGCTAATGGTGGAGGGGTCGTTGTGCGGAACAAGGAAAACGGCGTTGCTATCAAATGCGCCGAGTTTCATGAAGTCTTCGGCGTAGAATTCGGAATTGCTGCGTTCTCGGTAGACACGGCGACCAAGGAGCAATACGGAATCGGCTTTGCCTTCTTTGACGAGATTTGCCGCATAATCGCTACGTTCAAGATCTGCGGTTTGTCCGTCGAGTACTGCAACCCATTTGACGTGGTCGACTTCATCATTTTGGACAAGCCAGTGACCGCTCTTTTCAAAAATGGCGTATGTGAGGACTGCAATAACAAATAAAATCAGCAGCGCTATGCCCACGCTGAAGTTCTTTTTCTTTCGATCGTTCTTGTCGGATTTGCGAATTATTGACAAAATAATTACCTGCTGAATTTGTACAATGCGGCGTCTTCGCCATCGGAATAATATTTTTTGCGAACGCTATACAGCTTGAATCCGTACTTCTCGTAAAAGGCGCGAGCCTTGGCGTTGCCATCGCGAACTTCTAAAAAGCATTGGTCACCATTTTCGGTGAGTTTGTCCAAGCCCGCTTTCAAAAGCTGGCTCCCGATGCCCTTGCGCTGTTCAGATGTGCGTGTCGCAATACTTAACAGTTCGGAATCGGGACCGAGCAAATGGAATATTGCGTAGCCTAAAAGCTTGTCGGCTTCTTCACAAACAACGCAGTACGCGTAACTTGCACGGATTTCCGACGAAAATTGCTTTTCGTTCCAATCCTGAAACGAAAGTTCCCGTTGCAATTCGAGAACTTGTGGCAAATCGGATTCGGTCATCTCGCGCAGTAGCATTGTGATTACACCTTCAGCTTCTCGAAGTAAGAGGGCTGGATGTAGTTTGCTTCTTGAATGAGCGAAGGCTTCACTGTATCAAAAAGCGGAGTCCACATGTTGAGCTTCTTATCGGTGTCGAGAGTCGTTGCGATTCCCTTGTCATTGAACACGGCGACGAGCGCTTCGTCTGCAAGCGCAGCTGCATCGACAACGGCGTTCTTCACAGAACTTGCCTGGAGTCGTGCAACAACGTCTGCAGTTTCGATAAAGCTCTCTTCGTTGTTCAAGCGCAAGTACCAGAATCCATTGCGTGCACGAATTACGACCGCAACAGATTCATCGGAAACGCCGGCGAAGCAGGCGAGTGCTTGCAATGTCGTCACACCATACAAATTGCGTTTGCCGCTGAAGCAAAGCCCCTGGCAGAATGCAACGCCCGTGCGCAGTCCGCTGAACGAACCCGGTCCGACAGTCACCATGACGCGCTTCACGTCATCAAGTGTGGCGCCGACCTTAGCCAAAAGGTTATCCAAGCTTGCGCTCAGGATTTCGCCCTTGGCAGACGGATCGATCATTTCTTCGTACACGGAGTCCGCGCACAGCGCCATCGCAATCCCCTTTCGGGAAGTGTCCACAAAAAGATCGTAGTTCATGACTAACGCTTAATCTCCAAGCTCTTGTCGATGATGAGGTCGATGAGCTGGCTGTAGGTGATGCCAACGCAAGCTGCCTGTTGCGGCAACAGCGATGTCGGGGTCATGCCCGGGAGCGTATTCGTTTCAATTGCAAAGAGTTCGCCATCTTTTGTGATGCGGACGTCCGTGCGGCTGTAGCCTGCGCCGCCCAAAGCGTAGTGGGCGTTTTTCACGAGTTCCTGGATGCGTGCGGTGAGTTCCGGTGCAAATTCAGCCGGAGTGACTTCCTGGCATTCGCCGTTGTACTTCGCTTCGAAGTCGAAGTATTCGCGGGTCGTCATGCGCATTTCTGTCGGCGGCAAGGGCTTTTCACCTTCGATGTAGCCGCAGCTAGCTTCGCCCCCGGCGATGAACTTTTCGCAGAGCAAACGGTTAGAATCCTTGAACAAGTCCTGTGCAATCTTGCCTGCTTCGTCGAGATTCTTGGCGATGCCAATGCCGATGGAAGAGCCTCCCAGCGGGTCCTTGATCACGAGCGGGTATCCGAGTTCGTCGGCAACGCTTACGAGTGTGTCACCGGTAAAGTCGTGCTTCCAGATGACGCGGTAAGGCGGAGTCGGGATGCCATTTGCACGATAAATTTCTTTGGACTTGATCTTATCCATGGCGAGTGCCGATGCCAAAAGGCCGCAACCCGTGTACGGAATGTTCCAGTTTTCGAGCATTGCCTGGATGTGGCCGTCTTCGCCCCACTTGCCGTGGAGGGCGAGGAATGCGATGTCAGCTGACGGGAGTTCCGAAAGTGCCGGAGACTTCTTCTTGTTGGCGGCTGAACCTTCGAGGCTGTGGAAATAGTTTGCCGAGAAATTTGCTTTCTGGTACGGAGAAAGTTCACGGGAAGACCAGTGCCAGGTGCCGTCCTTGTCGATGAGCACCGGGTGGATATTGTACTTTTCCGGATCCATGGCGCGCACAACGCCAGTACCGCTAACGACAGAAACATCATGTTCAGTAGATGGACCGCCCATCAATACCAAAACGCGTAAACGGGACATAAAAACCTCACTAGAAATTTCGAGATTTAATCTAGTAATTTCACGTAAACTCTTGCCGGATTGAACTGACATAATCTATATTGAAAAAGATAGGTGTTGAAAAAGGAGTTCTTATGCGAGTTTTTGTAACGGGTGGAACTGGTTTTATTGGCCATTACGTGGTCAAGGCGCTTTTGGAGAAAGGTCACGAAGTTGTTGTCGCAACGCGCCACCCGAACAAGGTGCCGACATTAAGAGCTAATCCGAATGTCTCGTTTGTCGAGGCTGCTCTTACGGATTTTGAAAAAATGGGCGAAGGACTGATTGGTTGCGATGCTTGCATCCACGTGGCTCTTGGCTGGGGCGATACGCCGAGCGCTATGCTCATGAACGATACCCGTGCAACGGTGGCTCTTTTGGAAATGTCCGCTCGTGCAGGCTGTGAAAAGTTCATCATGACGAGTAGTACTTCGGCTATGGGCCGTGTGCGTTCCGAAATGCGCGAAACCACAAGCAATATGCCGATTGACTTGTACGGCGCCACCAAGGCGGCGGGCGAAGCTTTTGTACTTGGCTTTAGCCACGGTTACGGAAGCCAGTTCCCCGAAGTCAAGATGAAGCGCAACATCATTCGTCCGGGCTATACGTTTGGCAATCCGGCGTTCCCCGATGGCTGTTCGCAGCCGGACCGCCGCTTTTTTGAAATGGCTTACGCCGTCAAGGAAAACCGCGATATCAACATCATCAAGAACGACGGTACGCAGTTTATCCATGCTTCCCAGCAGGCTCAAATTTATATGAAATTGCTGGAATCCGACTACAACGAAGAAATCTTCTTGGGCCTCGGTTCGGAATGGATTAGCTGGAAGGAAATCGCGCAGAAGATGATTGCCCTCAAGCCGGGTTGTACTTCCAAGATTGTGGAAACCGACATGGGCTGGAGCGATGAACCAATGCTCTATGATGTTCAGAAAATCAGGGATTGCTTCGGTCTTGCGTTTGACGCTCACGATTACTTAGACGAACACATCCGTTGGACTTTCGAAAACGCATAAGCGATAGTTGTTAGTTATTGGTCCTTGGTCAATAGAAAAAGGCGGGCTTTAGCCCGCCTCTCTCGTCTTTCGTCGATAGCCCGCTAATGCGGGCGTTCTTTCGTCTAGTTTACCCGCATCTCGTCTTTTCGGCATGGGCGCCGATGTAGTCGGGGTAGCAGTTGTCAAAGCATGCGGCGCAGTAGTTTTCACCTTCGCCGGTGCAATTCTTCATGCCTTCGACGCTCAGGTAGCCGAGGCTTTCGACACCGAGCATCTTGGCGATTTCGTCGGGAGTCATGGAGCTTGCGGCAAGTTCGCCCTGGCTCGGGAAGTCCATCCCGAAGAAGCACGGGTGGGCGACCGGAGGTGATGCAATGCGGATGTGCACTTCGAGGGCGCCTGCATCACGGAGCATTCTAGAGAGAATGCGGAGTGTTGTGCCGCGAACGATGGAGTCTTCGACGACGCAAACTCGTTTGTTCTTAAGCACACCTTCAATCGGGTTGAACTTTAAGCGGACCTTTTGCTCGCGTACATTCTGTGTCGGGTCAATGAAGGTGCGACCCACGTAATGGTTTCTCAAAAGTCCAATTTCAAAACGGATGCCGCTAGCTTGTGCGTAACCGAGCGCGGCTGTGGTGGCGCTATCCGGCACAGAAATAACGATATCGGCATCGACCGGGCATTCCTTGGCGAGTTGCTTGCCCATCTTACGGCGAATCTTGTCGCAGCTCTGCTCGAAAATCTTGGAGTCTGGGCGGCTGAAGTAGATGTATTCGAAAATGCAGTGGGCGAGGCGGTCTTTTTGCGTAAAGCGTTCGGAATGGAGACCGTTCTTGGTAATGGTCAAGAATTCGCCGGGCTGGATGTCGCGAACGTAGTTTGCACCGAGCAAGTCGAAAGCGCAAGTTTCGCTAGCGACGCACCAGGATTTACCCATGCGGGCAATCGAAAGAGGTCTAAAACCGTAACCGTCGCGGGCGACGTACATTGTGTCTTTGCTTAAGAATACGAGGCAGAAGCTGCCGGTAAATTTGGTAATGGCAATCTTGATGGCTTCGCCTAAAGTGTCCGCCTTGGTGCGGGCGATTTCGTGCAGGAGAATTTCAGAATCGGATGTGGTCTGGAAAATATGACCGTCGGCTTCCATCTCGGCGCGGAGTTCGGGAGCGTTTGTGATGTTCCCGTTGTGGGCGACTGCGATTTGTCCCCATTTGCAGCTGATCAAAATCGGCTGAGCGTTCGCGAGGGTGGAGGCACCTGTCGTGCTGTAACGCACGTGTCCGATACCTGCAAAACCTTGCAGTTCGTCGATGTTGTAATCTCTTAAAAGGGTGGAAACCAGACCCATGGACTTGCGGACTCGGACTTTGTCTCCGTCAGAAACAGCGAACCCGGCACTTTCTTGACCGCGGTGCTGCAATGCGTAAAGTCCCATGGCTACATTGCGGGCCACATTATCACCGTTATAGATACCGATGACGCCGCATTCTTCATGCAATTCTTCGAGCATAACGCCTCTTTGAAGTGGAGCCTCCCTTGCCTCGAGGGCCTTAGCTCACCCATACGGGTGCAAGCGGGGAAGCGGACGCCGCGGATTAGCAAAATGCGTGCCATAAACGTAAAACGCGCTTTCTACGAATGATATTACGTAAATTGTAAAACACAAAATGTAAAACATTACACAAAATGAAAATCTCCTCGAAAATGAGGAGATTCATGGAAATCGTTAATAGCGCGGATTGTTATTGGACTATTGAGCAAAATAGGAGTGAAATGAGCCCGAGTAACATTGCAAATTTTGTGAATGTCTGTGCACGACGGTAATTTTGGCTGCTTGCACTCATGATGACGATGAAGAAACAAGGGGTTAGTGTCGCTGCTGTCATGGCGAGGAAAATCGGCGGATAATTGTGGTCGAAAAGTTTGTCTAAAAAGAAAACCGGGACTGGGAGCGAAATCCACGTGAAAATGATGATATCGCCAGCAAGTCTTCTTGCTACTTTGTCTCCAACAACGAGCGGGAATGTCATAATGCCAGCCTTGAGGTCTCCCGTTTTGTCTTCCAAGTCCTTGTAGATTTCACGGGCGATGGTCAGCAAAAACGCAAATGGAATCGCGGGGATGATGGCCCACATGTGTTCTTCAGGAAAGTCGTGGTTCGAAAAGTTAAAGAAATGTTGAACGGCATACAGTAGCGGAGTTGTGCAAAGGAACGCGACTGTGATGTTCTTGAGTGCTGGAGAACGCTTGAGCGTGCGGTTGTATGCAACGAGTAGTGCGCAAAGCAATGCAAAGAACCACATCGGGAAAGACAAGATGAGTGCGCCCATCCAGCCGAAATCAAGAGCGTGTTCTGGGTCTTTAACAATATCAATGAATCTGATATTTTGTATGACGCTATCGCCAATTCCGCAAAGAAGTGTTATAGCTGCCAAGGTATAGCATGTTATGCGGGCTGCCTTGACCGAAACTTCGCCGGTAGCAAGGGGGCGTTCCGGGTGGCTCAGCTTGTCGCACTCCAAATCGAGAATGTCGTTTTGGATGTTGGCGAATCCGATGGCGGTGGCAAAACCGAGCATTTGCAGGATTAAAACAGGGAGGGTGGGGTTGTGCTGTAGTAAAGTGTAGCCCACGAGAAGTGTGATTATGGCAATCACGATATTCACGGGACGAGTCATCTTAAAAAGCTTATAGATCGTAGAAATCATTGATTTTCCCTTCGATTATAGCAGAATAATAGACAAAAAATACCTCTGTGAAAAGAGTCATGTCTTTAAAATTGCCTTAAATGTGCGAAAAAATAGTTCAGTTCGACTATACTGCTACGTCATCCAGAGCGAAGCGATAGATCCAGTAAAGTCTAGTTATCAAGAAATAACTGGATGTTTCGTTCTTTGAACTCAACATGATGTCTATAGGGGCTAAGCTCTAAGTTCTAATTTCTATCTTTACACTATGCCTTTTTTTACGAAGAGTAATTTGGAAGATTTGAGAAAGGAAGCGGAACAGCTTTCTATTTGTGTCGAGCATTTTCTGTACGCCTCGGAACATATTCCCGAAAGTGACTGGAAAACGAAAGGTTTTTATGACAATTGCATCGAAAAGTGCAATGGCCGCCTGAAGGCGATTCATTTTTTGATGGAATCAATTCGCCGTGGACGCCCTGTGACTGAAGAGGAATTGGAAGAAGCGCGGGAGCTCGAAGACGAAAAACTTTCTAAATTGAAGAAAGATGCGAAATAACGATTTTGATTCCGACGAAAATGAAGCCCCATTGAAGAGTGTTCGCACGTCTAGACGCGAACACAGAAGCCGCCGTATCGACGTGATGCGAGAATTGGAATCGGGAGTCGTTGATGAACGCCCAATCAAGGAGCGTTTCAGCCGCGAATTTAAAAAGGCGAAAATCAAGCGCATCAAGAATCCGGTCGAAAACATCGGTGAAGAAAATTGCGTGGAAGGGCTTGTGCTCGAAGTCCACCGCCGCACCTGCGAAGTGAGATTAAACGAGAAGGAGGTGCCCGCTCAAGGCGGGCATGACAACCTTCCTACTTCCGACTTCCTACCGTCTACTGTTACAGCCATGTACCGTGCGACCACCTCCAAGACGCTTGGGGAATTCCCTGCCGTGGGCGACCGCGTTTTGCTCGGACTCGTGAATGATGCTGATGACGAAGGCGATGGTGTCGGTTCGCAGAAGTATTGCGTTGTGCGAGTGCTCCCGCGAAAGAGCGAACTCAAGCGCCCGGGTCCGCGCGATAGCTTCTACAAGCAGCAGACGCTTGCCGCGAATATCGACCAGGTCGTGATTGTCGCGAGTGTGACGCAGCCGGAATTCAACTACGGGTTCATGGACCGCTTTTTGCTTGCCGCAAACTTGAACGATTTGCCGTTTGTGCTGGTGCTTACCAAGATGGATTTGCTGCCGAATGGCGAAGCGGACCTATCGACGGATATCCGCGACTTTATGAAAATCGTGGACAAGGTGATTCCCGTGAGCGTTAAAAGCGGGGATGGTCTCGAAGTCCTGCGCAATGAACTCGTCGGTAAATCTTCGGTCTTTAGTGGCATGAGCGGTGTCGGCAAGTCTACGCTCATCAATGAGCTTGTTCCGCACGCCGAACTGCGCACGGGAGATGTCCGTGAACGCGACGGCAAGGGTCGCCATACGACGACCTCTTCGAGCTTGTTCGATTTCCCGGGTGGCGGTTATGTGATTGATACGCCGGGCATCCGTAGCATCGGTCTTATGGATATGGAACCGGAAACTTTGGCAAAGATTTTTCCGGGATTCTTCGATGATGATTTGTTCACGTGCAAGTTTAGCAACTGCAAGCACCTCAAGGAACCGGGTTGCGCTGTGCGTGAGGCTGTGGAATCGGGCAAAATCTCCGAAGCCCGTTATGCAAGCTATGTACGAATTTTGAATTCAGGAAAGTAATTCAATGTCTGATTATGTTGTAAAAATTGCGCTCATCGCTTCGATTATTCTGATGGGCTATAATATTTCGGAATTTGTGGCTAGCTATAAGGTCGTTTCTGAAAAAGCAAGCCAGTTTTTGCAAATGGCAAAAGACAATGCCGCCTCTGATGCTGATTTGCGCAGGTCCAATCTTTTGCTGTCTAGCGTATTGTCTGTTGGCTATTCGGTGCTGATTTATTTTTCGGATATTGTGATTTGGCTTGTGGCTGTTGTGGTCGGCAAGTTGTTAATCACGTTGCTTATTTCGGATAAGGTCTTGATTCAAGTCCTACACGATAGAACGCTTTCTCAAAAGAATTTTCTTGTCTCAAAGTACGATGCTCTTTTGAATGCGGTAATGGGGCTTGTCTTTGCTTTAGCTTTGGTATTGTAATATGAAACGTTTGAATGAAAATTTGTGGGCTTGGGCAAAGTGCGTTATTGTTGCTTTTGCCATTGCTTTTGTTGGAGCGACCTCTTCTTTTGCCCAGGGAACTTCGATGGGATCGACTCCGGCTGTCTCTAGTCCTTTTGGAAGTGCCTCTACAGGAAACGGAACTAACATGCGCTGGCCTCTGTTCTTGGGAGGCTCTTTTGGACTGGGGTCTGGAACGGGCGTAGGCGAGGGTCACGGTGTTGGCATTTGCCAAATTAAGCCGATGATTGGCGCTTGGATGCCTGGGCTTGCCTTTGTCCGTTTTGGTTACGGTTTTTCAAACTATGAAGAAAAGGATGATGATAATCATAAAAGCGAAGTCAAGTCTTCGGACTTTAGCGTTGATGTGGGCGCTCATCTTTTCAGTGAATTTTATGTAATGGGTTCATATTCCAGAGCTAGTGCTCTCAGTGAAAATGGCGACATTGCGTGGAACGAATGGAGCTTAGGCTTTGGTACGTTCTGGATTGTTTTTTCGAGAACGTTCTTGACGTTGGATATCGGTTATCATTGGGTGCGCGAACATTATGACCCCATCATTGATAGGGATGTCACTGGTGGACGTTGGCAGATGAATCTTGGGTTCTCTGTGTTTGTCTATTAATTTGTAATTATTGGTGAGTTTTGTAATGAAGAATGTTGCTGTTTTGGGTGGTGCTTTTGATCCGGTCCATAAAGACCACATGCGTGTGGCTAGAACTTGTCTGGATCGTGGTTTTTGTGATGAAGTCTGGTTTATGCCGAGTCCCGACCGCTGGGACAAGCAACTGAACGCTTCGCCAGAAGACCGCTTTGCGATGCTCGAACTTGCATTCTCGGGCGATAAGCGTTTGTTCCTTTCTGATCTGGAAATACAGCAAGGCGATTACCGCGGCTCTTACGTGTTCTTGATGAGCCTCAAGGAAAAATTCCCGGATATCAATTTCCGCTTGCTCACGGGTGCCGATACTTACGAAGGTATTCCGCATTGGCGCGACCCCTTGAATTTTTACGGCACGAACTACAACGGTCATTTGCTGCTTCGCGATATTGAATTGATTGTCTTTGCCCGCAATGGCTACCCACAGCCGGATATGGAACAACATAAGCGCAACGGTTACGCTCCGCTTTACTGGCTTGGACCGGAACAGGGCTTTAACGGCGTTTATTCAAGTACTGCCATCCGCAGATCGCTTTTGCTGAACCGGGGTGTTTGCCCGCAGGGGTTGGAACAGTCCGTTTACGATTACATCATCAAGCACGATTTGTACAGGGAATAAAATGGGCAAGGCTCCGTCAGATATGTTCTTTGAAAGCGAAGTGCGCCCGGAATACGAAGGCCGCCTTTTGCTCGATTCCCTTTGTGATCGCTTCACGTACCACAGCCGCGAAGACTGGGTGGATCGCCTGACGCGCGGACTCGTGACGATTAATGGTGCAACTGCCAATGTAGAGACTGTAGCGCATCGTGGCGACAAGGTCGTGTACCATGTCGAAAACTACAGCGAGCCTGAAGTCCCGACCGATTTTGAAACGGTCTTTGAGGATGATGAATTTATTCTAGTCGCAAAGCCGGCAGGCGTCCCGGTGCATCATACGGGTCGCATTTTCTACAACACGTTTGCTGCGATTATCCGTCGCGAATTTGATTCCGAGACGGCAACGCCGATGCATCGCCTAGACCGCGATACGGGCGGACTTATCTTGTTTGCAAGGTATGGCGAAACGGCCGCACGCTTCCAAAAAAATCTGGACCGCATTTTGCTCCGCAAGTTCTACCTTGCGGTCGTGCGTGGAAAGTTCCCTGAAGGCGAAGTGGAATGCCACATGCCTTTGCGTGAAGACCCGGAAGACCCGATTCGCTTGCGCATGCACCACCGTGAAGGTGGCAAGGAATGCTTTACGCGCTTTAAGCTCGTGCGCCATTTGGATTGCCCAGAAATTGCGCCGGAGCTTTCGCTTGTCGAGGCGGAGCTCATTACGGGACGTAAGCATCAGATTCGTGCGCACCTCGCTGAAATGGGTTACCCGATTGTGGGGGACCGCCTGTATTACCGCGATGGTGAATTTTACCAGAAACTCGCGCAGGGTGGTGAACTTACTGACGAAGATATCAAGGTTCTTGGCGCCCACAACCAGATGCTTTTTGCGTACAAGGTTGAACTCCAGCTCCCGTACTGGAAAGAACCCCGCACCTTCGAAAGCCATGCGTACCCCGCTGACATGCAACGACTGTTGGAAGAATAAGACTCCCTACAGCGTCTCCTGCTGCCTTCCTATTACGTCATCCTGACCCTTTCTTTTAACGTCATCTTGAGCGAAGCGAAAGATCCAGTCAATTCTTGCCTTCAAAATGACGGAAAAAAGCCGTTTTTTACATAAAAATCGCAAAAAGGTGCAAATTTTTTCGCTGCATCTTTGTATTTTATGCACATGAAATTTTCATTCCTTCCTAAAGTATTGTTGTGTCTGGGGCTTTCTGGCGTTTTTGCCATGGCCCAAGAAACGGTAGAAAGCGTTCGTCGCCAAATCAAGTCGGTCGAAGCCGAAACCGCTCGCGAAAAATCCATGCACGAAGCCGAAAAAAAACGCCATGCTGAATTCGTTGAAGTCGGTCGCAAAAAGGTGCAGAATCTCTCGGCTCAGAACAAGTCCTTGAAAGCCGAAATTGATTCGCTCAATGTAGAACTCAAGAAAATTTCTGCTGCTCGCGCCAAAACGAATGGCTCGATCCGCTATTTCGAAAACCGCAAGACGAAGTACGCTGATTCTCTTGCGACGGTCATCGATTCTCTCGTGCCGTTCTTTGAATCGGATTTCCCGTACCGCACGGACGAAGCCGTCAAGAATATCCAGGAAATCGCAAGCATGTTGCACAAGGGCCTGATTGAGACGGACGACGCTCTGAACCGCACGATGGAAGTCTTTTACGACCGCATCCGCCTGGGTTACACCACCGAAGTTTGGAAGGGCTTCTTGCAGGTGGACGCTCGCAACGTGGCCGGAACGTATTTGCGCTACGGTGCAGTCGCTTCGATCTTTGTCAGCAATGACGGTAACGATGTTCTGTTCCTCACTCGTAACGGTCTCGGCTACTCCTGGAAGAACGTCTCCGAAGACCTCACGATGCGCACCATTCTCAAGGACGTGATGAAGGTCGCCGAAGGCAAGACTGCTCCAAGACTTGTGACTATCCCAGTATCTTTCCCGAAGGAGGCTAACTAATGAAATTCGGAATTCGGAATTCGGAATTAGGAATTAGCCTCAACCGTCATCCTGAGCGAAGCGAAGGATCCAGTGCACGTTTCTTATTGCCTCTTGTTGTAGCTGCTTTCGCAATTTTTGCACCTGCTTCTCATGCTCAGCAGAACACGACTGTCGATGCTGTCAAGAAGCGTGCAGAACTCAACAGCGCTAAGGCAGACCTCGAAGAAGCCCGTCGCAAGCGCGACATGGCAGTCGCCGCCCGCTGGAAGGACCGCGAAACGTTCAACAAGGAACGTGAACTCTTCAATGAAAAGTATCAGCTCGGCAAGGAACGCGTGGATGCCTTGATGTCCGAACGTACCCGCTTGCTCGAAGATGTGCGCGTGGCTCGCGAAGACTTGGCCCAGGTCAAGCTCCAGGCCGAAAAGGCCCGTGCCGAATACCTCTCGCTCGCCGCAGGTCCGGAACGCTTGGAAATGCTTGCCAAGTTCCAGGAACAGGGCGTGCCGTTCAAGGTAGCCGATCGCGTCGAAGCGCAGAACAAGGTCAAGAAAGAGATGGGGCTCTACCGTGATGACCCGCTCCGCATTGCCCGCGCGATGCTCGACGTTGCCAAGAAAGAAATGAAGTTTACGCGTGAAGTCCGCACTGAAAAGGCTGACCTCATGTTCGGTAGTTCGGTTGCCGAAGGCGACCGCATGCGCTTGGGCGGTCTCTTTGCCATGCAGATGGCGAAGGTCACTGATATCAACGGTTTCCATCCGTCGGCTTTGATGCTCCCGGTGGCAGGCGAAAAGAAGCGCGTCTATAGCTGGCAAGAAAATCTCTCTCCCGAAACGCGCAAGGACGTGGCGAAGGCTTTTGCTGGCGCTAACGATTCCGCTTTCGTGATGGTGCCGGTCGATGTCCTCCTCAGTACCGAACTTTCGAGTGAACTTGCAAATCACCAGGAAACCACGTGGAAAGAAGACTTTGCTGAATTCTTCCATAACGGCGGCATCCTGATGTACCCGATTGCAACGCTCTTTATCCTTGGTCTTATCATCTTCCTCGTGCGCCTCGTTTGGCTCCTCGTCCTTGGCTTTGGTGGCCGTGGTGCCCGCAATGCGGCTAAGGCTCTCGCTAATCGCGACCTCCGTCTTGCAACTGCTGAATCTCAGAGGGCTCATGGTGAAGTGGGCAAGGTGTTGCGCTCCGTGCTTGGTAAGAATTTCAAGGACCGTGCCAGCGCCGAAAAGTCTCTCGAAGTCCTGTTCGCAGGCGAAGTGCCAAAGCTCGAAATGGGCCTCAGCTGGATTTCCGTGTTTGCCTCGACGGCTCCGCTCCTTGGTCTCTTGGGGACCGTTATGGGTATGATTGAACTTTTCAATGTCATCACCATGCACGGCACGAGCGACCCGAAGCTTTTGGCTGGCGGCATTTCCATCGCCCTTGTGACGACGGAAGCTGGCCTTATCGTGGCTATCCCGCTCCAGCTCTTGCACACGCTCCTCGTGAACATCTCGGATTCTGTCCGTACCCGTATGGAAAAGACGGGCCTTGCCGTCCTCAACGCTATCTGGATTAAGGAAAAGTAATGGACGAATATTCCGTCATCGAAGCGACCATGAGCATCCTGCTGCGCGGCGGCTGGGTGTTGCTCCCGCTATTCCTGATTGGGTGGCTGGGCTGGTTCTTGATGTTTGAACGATACGGCTATTATTTTATGCTGAAGGGCACTTCGACCTCGAAGTTTTTCAAGGACTTGGACACGGTGGGCGAGGAGGCTGCTTTTGCAAAACTCCGCAAGCGCCGCTTTGGCTACTTCTTGGCTTTGGTCGAAAACGTGCGCAAATACCGCAATGATGGCCCTGTGGCTGTGCGCAATGCTATGCTTGCGACGCGTCACGAACTAGACGTGAGCCTTTCAAAGTCGCTCAAGACGATTGTGACTTGTGCCTCGATTGCTCCGCTCCTTGGACTTTTGGGAACGGTATCTGGCATGGTGCATACGTTCGAGACGATTAAGCAATTTGGTTTTGGAAACCCGGTGCTATTGGCTGACGGCATTTCCGAAGCGCTTCTCACGACGCAGGCGGGCTTGCTTGTCGCGTTCCCGTTGATGCTCGTTTATAACTATCTCGAAAGACGAGTGGATTCTATTGGTGATTTTGCCTGGAGCGAAGCGCTCAAGTTCGAAGAACGCTGCTTTGCCAAGGAGGTTGAATGAGTTTTATCCGTAAACGTTCGAGAAGCGGTGGTGGCATTGATGTCTCTCCGATGCTCGATATGGTGTTCATCCTTTTGATTTTCTTCATCGTGACCTCGACGTTCACGCGTGAGACTGGTGTGGATGTGACGAAGCCGAAGGCGAGTACCGCGAAGGAACTTGCGAAGGAAAGCATTTTGATAGGTGTCACCCGTCAGGGGACCATCCACATCAACGAGACGCAGGTGAACCTCTCGACTTTGCAGACCGTGCTCCGCCAGATGATGGCCGAAGCGCCGGACCGCCCGGTGATTATCGTGAGTGACCGTGACGCCCCCAACGGAGTTGTTGTCGATATCCTCGATGAATGTAATTTGGCGAAGGTGAGAAAAGTCTCCATTTCCGCGAATAAGGAGGAGTAGCTTTCGCTCTCATGCTTGACTTTTGTGCGAAATATTTCCGATTCCCGGTGGCGTTTGTGCTCTCGTTTGTCGTGGGCGCAGTGTTCTTCCTTGCGATTCCGGTCATCAACGTGTTGTTCTTCGATAAAGGCGTGAAGTCCGAAAAAGTTCTCGAAGAAGTGACTGAAGTTGAAGTCCTCGTGAGTGAGAAAAAGCCCGAAGTGAAGCAGAAGGTCATCCGTACGGTGGCAACTCCGAATACGTTCAAGGTTTCGGCGCACATGGGTGTATCCCGCAACCAGAATTTTCAGATGGATTTGTCGCTTGCCCGTGGTGCCGCTGGTGATGGCGTTGCCGTGGATGCAGGCTCGATGGAAAATGTAATTTATGAGGCGGGCGAAGTGGATGAACAGGCGCAGGTGTTGCGTGAAATCCAGCCGAAGTTCCCAGAACGCGCCAAGAAAATGGGCGTTTCGGGTTACGTGAAAGTATTTATTGTGATTGATGTGAACGGTGACGTGGCTCAGGCGCAGGTGCTGACGCAGGACCCGGCAGGCTATGGCTTTGATGTCGAAGCGCTCAAGGCTATTCGCCAGTGGAAGTTCTCTCCGGCGCAGTTACGCGGCTTCCCAGTAGCACAAAAAGCTACAAAGGAGTTCCGTTTTGTTAAGTAATTTTAATTACAAATTTGGGAACTCTTTGGGTGGCTGTCATTCCCGACTCGATCGGGAATCTCCTATTTCTTTCGCAAAGAAGCTCTTCCTACTTCCTACTGTCTACTTCCTACTGCTCTTTTTCCTTGCGCTGCCGCTGCATGCTGCTGATGATTTCTTCTTCAAGGCAAATGAACTTTACGATCAGGGGCGTTACAAGGAATCGGTGAAGTATTACCGTGCCGCGATTGACGATGGCCGTTACGAACCTTTTGCGTGGTTCAACTTGGGCAACGCCCTTGTGCAGCTTGGCAAAAAAGAAGTTGCGATGGTTGCTTACAAGCGTACCGTTGAACTCCTTCCGGATTTTGTGAAGGCTTGGATGCTCCTTGGCGATTTGTATTACCTCGCCGAATCTCCGAGCGATGCGATTGTCGCTTACAACCGCGCGATTGAACTCGGGACGGAAACGGACCACATCCATTTTGCACTTGCTGAATGCTATATGAAGGGTAGCGATTGGACGCTTGCGCAAAAGCATTTTGAACGCGCTTTGGCGCTAAACCCGGACCGCATGGATGCTTGGTATGGCCTTGCCGAAGTCTATGAAAAGCTTGGCGATTACGAATATGCAGTGAAGACGCTCAAGAATGCGCTCCAGATGACAGCGACCGCTGGCGCCGACGTCCATTACACGCTTTCGTATTACTACCGCAGCATGGATTCTACGCGGCTCGCTCTCAATGAAATGGAAAACGGCATCATGATGGATCCCGAAAACGTTTCCGCTCGCCGCTATCTCGCACAGATGTATGTCAAGAATGAATCCCCGTGGATGGCTATTTTCACGCTTGAAGAAGGCCTCCGCCACAAGAAAGGGATTGCAGACTTGAATCTTGATTTGGGACAAATTTACTTTACGCAAAAGCGCTACGACGAAGCGTTTGAATGCTACATGAAGGCTTGGCGTGCCGGTAATTCCCAGGGCCGCATCGGTGCTGAAAACGTTGGCCACATCTTCTCGAACGCCGGTGACACCGAAAAAGCCGAAGCCCTCTACGCCCGCATCCGCGACAAGAAGTAATTTTTACCCTTTCTTTCTGTCTTGCCAGACGCTTTGGTTGAACAGCTGGCCTTCGGAGAGTCCGTACTTTTCTTCGACGCCTGCTTTTGAAATGGCGGTGTCGATGTCGAGCTTGCCGCGGATGGCTTGCGTATAAATGTCAATTTTGCGGCGGACAGATTCGGGTTCTTCGTCCAAGAGTTCTAGGCGGTAGCTGCTCACGTTTTGTGCGATGAGCCTTGGCAAAAGCTTGAGGGCGGATTGTGGCTTGCCAACGAAAAGCGTGTTGCGACATTCGGCATCGGATTGCAAGAAGTGGCGTTCGCCCTTGTGGTCCAAGATTTCAACTTTATGCTGTGTGCAAATCTTTTTGCATTCGGGGAATCGGCGGCCAGTCGTGAGGGCGCGTGCGAAGGCGCAGTATTCCGAGTGGAACGCTGGCATGTACTGGTGCAGCGCAAGTTCGAGCTTGCTTCCGTCGATGTTCTTGAGTAAGTCAAAAAGCTGGGTGCTGTTGAGGTCCCACGACGGGTGCAATTTTTCGAGGCCTTGAGCCAAAAGCCAATCGTAGCTTGCGCTGTTGGTGGCGTTCAAGCTGTAGTCGCCGACCATCGGGATTCCGGAATCTTGGAGGAGCGCGAGCGAACCCAAGTTACGTACCAGTGCAAATTCCGGCATGAGCATGAGAATTTGTTTGATGTAATGGTTCTCGCCGGGCTTGTGGATGCGGAGGGTTGCGATGCCTGCTTCAAAACCGAGCTTATGGATGCGTTCGAGCGGTTCGTCGTATTTGACGCCCCAGTCAAAGTCCATGACGACTTTGTCGATGTCGAGACCTTGCAATGCATCGATTTGTTCGGGACGGCGAACGAGGACGGTAATTGTGCGGCGATTCTTGGGTGTGCTCGTAGTGCTGCCGGGAGTGCTCGCGACTGTGTTTGTATTGCTTGTGACGCTGTGTAGGAATGCGCGACCATTGTCCGCAGAAGGTGCAAGTTCTTTCCACTGCAAGCGCTTTTCGTCCAAGGCTTGAACGGCTTCTTGACGGAGTGTACGCAAAACTTTGCCGGGGAGGAATGCGTTTTGCGGGAGCTTGATTTCGAGCTTGTCGAGAATGTAAGCGGTCGCGCTCAATCCAGAAAGTTCTTTCTTGGCGATGGCTTGGAGTGCGTCGGGAGCGACTTCGTTGCGTGAGGCTTCGAGAATGGCGCCTTTGACGGAGACCGCACGCGTCTTGTTTACGGCGGCTTTCGTGCTTTCGCAAATCGTGAGCTTGAGCGGTTCGCCGATTTTCCCTTCGAGCGTCATGCAAACAGGAATGTGCTTGGCGAAACTCTTGTCCGTAAAAGTCTTGTGGAGTTCTTTTTCGAGAGCGGGGGAGTCGTTGCGGTATGCCTTCATGCCGTACGAGACTTTGCGCAAGTTGAATTCTCGACCGAATTCCAAACGAACTTGCGTACTTGTCACCCCGGCCATAGCCTGTGCTGAGCTAGGCCGAAGCATGCCGGGATCGGTATTTGCTTTTTTCCCGTTTCGGTTCGCTTGCTGGAATGTTGCCTTATACAACCTGCTTCCCGTTTGTCGCGGCTCCGGCTCTGCCCTATATTCCTCAAATAAAATCCCGTCGCCAGGCAATAAAGTACATGGAACAGGCTTGTCTTCAAGTTCTACAATCACGCCGTTGCGGTCTACTTGAACAACGGTTCCGATAAATTCACCGTGATGGTTTGAAAACGATCCGTCGACGAGTTCCTGGTGGTTCACTCCATCGAGCCAACCTGTGTTGAGTCCTCGCGAGAACAAAACTTCAAGCGGTTCCAAGTCCTGCGCATTCAACCCTAAATCCGCTGCGCTGTTCCCGTTAGCGTTTGCGTAGTCCCCGTCAGCATTCGCGCTGCTAGTATTCAACTTATCGAGAGCTTTCCTGTAAGCGTGCGAAACGGCGGCCACATATTCTGGGCTCTTCAAACGCCCTTCGACCTTGAGCGATTCCACGCCGATTTCCTTGAGCTCTTCAAGCTTCGGGAGCGCACACAGGTCTCGCGTGCTGAACAAGTAACGGGCCTTCGGGTCTTTCCATTCCTTGCCGTCCACAAAAATGCGGTAGGGAAGGCGGCAGCTTTGGGCGCACTGCCCGCGGTTTGCCGAGCGCCCGCCAAAGTTTTCGCTGGTGAGGCACTGGCCCGAGTACGAGACGCAAAGCGCCCCGTGGATGAAAACTTCCAGTTCCAAGTCGGTGAGGCTCTTGATTTGCGCAATTTGTTTTGCCGAAAGTTCGCGAGCCAAGACCGCTCTTGAAAAACCGATGTCCTTGACCAAGTTCACCGCTTCGGAACTCGCGAGCGTCATTTGCGTGCTCGCATGGATTTCCTGTTCCGGGCTAATCGCCTTGATGAGCCTTGCAAGCCCGATGTCCTGGATGATGAACGCGTCCGGCTTTAACGCAATCAAGCGTTCCAAAAATTCCGGCAACTCCTGAATTTCGCGCTCGAAGATGAGGATGTTCATCGCAAGGTACGTCTTTACGCCGCGAAGCCTTGCGTAGCGGATCATTTCTTCGACATCTTCAAATGAAAAATCTTCGGTTCTACCGCGTGCGTTCCAGTGGGGCACACCATAGTAAACCGCGTCCGCCCCGTTGTTGATGGCGGATTCCAGCATGTCGCGCGTACCGACAGGCAAAAGAAGTTCAGGATTGTTCATACCCGCAAAAATAGAATTTATTGAATGACTTTAAAAAAGTCTGAAGAATAACTTTAGAAAAGTACGTCATGCGGGCGGGGCCCCAGCTCGGAGTTGCGAAGGCCGCACGGGCCCCTCCCTGCACCTTCCCCATCCTTGGCCGACGCTTTTATTCTCTCGACGAAATTATATGCGTTACAATTGTTTTTTTGTCACGCTGTTTTCATTAGGAAATGTTAATTAAATGTCTTCTAGCTTGTAGCCGAATTGCACGATGGCGTCGGTATTGGCTTCACGGAAAATGCGCAAGTGGGCAAGCCCTTCGAGGATGGCGTTGTCAAGCGTGTCCTGATTTTGCGCCGCATCGTTCCCAAGTTCAATGGTCGGTATGTTGAGTGAACCTTTGTAACCCTCGTGGATGACCTTCACGTAAGTGTATTCCGGATCCATCTCAAGGATTGCTTCGTGGATATGCTTGTCGTTATAGCCCGGATCGCTCTCGAATGATTGCTCGGAACGGCTACGGATCGTAAGAGAACCGCAATAGCCATCCTGTTTAAATTTCAACCATTTTTGTCCGACTGTCATAATTCCCTCAAAAAATAATCTAATTTTGCGATATGTTCAAGAAATCCCTTATTTTGTCGTCTTTAGTTTGCATTTCAATGTTTGGATTCTCGGGCTGCTCCAACCAGGAGGCTGAGTACAAAATTGCAACTCTTACCGAAGAAAACGCCCGTCTGGCACGTCAAGTCCTTGTTCTCAAGGCTACTTTGGATTCATTGAATGCCCACAACAAGGCTGTGGATCACTCGCTCAAGTCCCTGGACATGAAATAAGAGAACCTTTGGGCGCATGTGCTCAAAAAAACATACAATTTTCTCTCATTTTATTACAATAAACCGATTTTCTGCAAGAAAAATTTGTTAAATTTGCGCTCGTGACTGGCCCCGGTTTGTCGCCACGGCGAAAACCATTTTTGCTTCCCACGTGAAGCCTTGCGACCGTCAAGTCTCCAAGGAGGCGCTAGTAAGATGGTCTTTAATTAACCCACACATTCCAGTCACCCCGCTTGCAGGTTATTTTCCAGCCTGCTCGTGTGGTTCAACCCTTACTTTATGAGGTGCCCACATGGAAATAATCGCTCTCGCACTTTCACTCCTCGCAGTGATTCTGTGCATTGTTATCCTTGTTAAGGTTAATAAGCTTCTCACGATGCTTCGTACCCCGATTTTCAAGAAGCTCACCCCGGACATGAACTTGAAGCCGTCCGCCCGTCGCCCGATCAGCGCACAGGAAATGGCTCAGCGTGGTGGCAACAATAAGGAAAATCGCCAGAACAAGGAACGTCCGAACAACAATAATAAGGACAACCGCAATCAGCAGCAGGCTCAGGCTCATGCCCCTGCAACGCGTGATCGCAATGAACAACAACAGCGTCCGGAACGTGGCCCGCGCCGCGAACGCCGCCCGGAACGCCCGCATCGTGAAGCTAACGCTGAAGCTCCTGTTGCTGCTGCAGAACAGGCCGCTCCGGTTGCACCGGCTGCTGAAGCTCCGGTCGCCGAAGCTCGTCGCCCGCTCGCTCCGCGCATTCCGGTTGAAACTCCGGCCGCTCCGGCTGTCGAAGCTGCCCCGGTCGCTCCGGTTGCTGAAGCCCCGGCTGAAGCTGCTGCAGAAACCGCTTTTGATCCGTCCAAGGTCCGCTATGGCCGCCGCAACGTGATCAAGAAGGCTCCGGAACTCTCCGAAGAAGCTTAATTCTCACGAGAATTTGCAAAAAATCCCAGTCCAACCGGACTGGGATTTTTTTTGTTTAAGGTTCGATAAACTTGGATGAATGATTGCTATTTTTGCAAATGACCTAATTTCAAAGACGTATGCTATTATTATGATTTTTTCAAATCTTCATTGTTTGTCTGTATTGACATTGTCGGCTTTGTGTCTTGTTGCTTGTAAGGAAATCGATACTCATAATGAGCATAGGGGTAAGGTCCTTACGCATAATTTTACCGATCCAAGGGACAATCAGTCTTATCCGGTCGTTAACATTGGTTTGCAAGTTTGGATGGCGGCGAATTTGAACTATGAAATGAACGGTAGCTATTGTAGTAAGAATCGCTTAGAAACATATTGTGCTAAATATGGTCGCATTTACTCATGGGAGGCTGCGCAAAATGCCTGCCCTGCAGGCTGGCACCTTCCGAGCAGGGCTGAATTGGAAACTTTGATAACTACTGTTGGTGGAGATTCGATTGCAGGCAGGGTGCTGAAGAGTAAAACCGGCTGGCGCAATGATGGAAATGGTACAGATGACTTCGGCTTTAATGCACTCCCTGGCGGCTTTGGAAGTTCTCATCCGGATTTTGGTTATCATATTATTCTTGATGGTCTTATAGGATCATTTTGGAGTTCCACCGTGTCTGATTCTGACAAGGTGTACTTCATGCACTTGGACTATCAGGATGTGGCTACTATACAGAACCCTAAAAAAAATTGGGGGCATTCCGTTCGTTGTATAAAGGACTAGGCTTGCTTCGTTGCTATCTCGTATAAAAACGACCCCGGCGCAGTTCAACTGGCCGGGGGAATATTCTTTGCGGCGAAGCCGCCTATCTTAAACTAATGACTATTAATCAGTAACGTGCCGTTTACTTCGACAGCTTCTCAGTAAGGCCCATGAGCATGTTCAAACCGACAGCGTCCATGGCTGTGCTTGCGCCGCCCTTGGAGTCGCCGGTCATCATGATTTCCGGGACGAGCGGATGTGCGGACTTGGCGAGAGCTTCAGCAACACCGACCTTGGTCTTGTAATCCCATTCGGCGCGTTCTTGCGGAGTCAAACCGGCGCTGACGAGAGCTCTGTTGGCGGCTGCTTCAGCTTCTTTTTCGGCCTTTATTTTCTTAGCGACTTCGAGAGCTCTCAAAGCTTCGAGGCGAGCGACTTCCTGTTCCTTCTGAGCTTGGAGAACGGCCACGTCGCGTTCCTTTTCAGCCTGCGTCACAGCCTTGATCTTTTCCACTTCCTGGTCGGCCTTGGCCTGGGCGATGCGAGCCTTACCTTCGGCTTCGGCGGTGATGGCGGCCTGCTTTGCGGTTTCAGCGGCGGTGGCGTTAGAGACGCGCTTCATTTCGCGGTCTTTCACGATGTCGAGCTGCTGTTGAGCTTTCTGATCGAGGCGGACGTTCTGGATTTCGAACTGCACCACTCTGATGCCGTAAAGACGGAGTGCCGAGGGCTTTGTCAAAATGCGGTTGCCGTTCTTATCGAGTTTCAGCTTTGTGACCTTGTATTCTTGCGTTTCGGCTTTCTTGATGATTTTGCCTTCGGAATCGTATTCGTCTTCGCCGGCCTTTTCGGTAAGCACTTCGATCGTGGTGAGGTATTCGCCTTCGGTGAGTTGGTCTTCGGCGATTCTTCTGAATTCAGCAATCTTTGTCACCTTGGCTTCTTCGGCGGTGAAGAGCGGTGCGGTCTTTCTAACGGCGGAGAGCACGGAGTTACGGACAAGGTCATGCTTGAGCTTCTTGTCGGAGCGCTGTTCGCGATGGATTTTCACGAGGTCTTCGCAGTCCGTGGGGAGCTGGTATTTGAGGTAGCCGCTGATTTCGGCGTTTGCGTTTCGGGACAAGGTAACGGAGATGTCGTCCTCGTCGTCGTCACCGCCTTCCCAGCCTTCGCCCTTTACCTTATCTGTAGAGGAGTTGAAGTAGAAGTCCTTGGTTCTGTCGTAAGAATAAATGCTTGCAAATCCCTTGAAGTAAAAACCGGCGTGGTCGATGCAGGAGAGCGTGCCAAACGGGGACTGCTTCACAAGAAGCTGCGTTGCACTGTTGTAACCGATATTACATTTGAGCAAAATAAGAGCGATAACAACGATGACCGCGACAATGATTGCTTTTGTGTAATTCTTTTTGGGAAGCTGTATTTTGGGTTGCACTTTGGGCTGTAATTTGGATTCTGTTTCCATTGTTTTTTCCTTCTTTAGTTTATGCAAACAAATATAGTTATTGCACCGCGTTTGTCAGTGTAAGCGCCGTCGTTCTTTCGGTGCTGCTCTTGACAATGTCCGCAATCGTCTGGCGGGCTTCTTCGCCTTCGGGGGCGGGGTAGAGGGGGAATACGTGTCCCAGTTCTTCTCCGACGTGGAGCGTGACGGAAACGCCAGCCGCCTTCATTTTTTCACCGCAATTGACGATGTCGGGGTAGAAAACTTCCCAGGTGCCAACGAAAATGTCGGTGGGCGGGAGTCCTTGCATGTTGCCGTAGAGTGGCGAAACCATCGGGTCGTGCGCATCCATGCCGTTAGCCCAAGAAAGACCAAATTGATGTAGTTCGTCGATATGAAGCCAGTTGTCGTATTCTGCAATGGATTCATCGCCGCCAGTGATGTCGACCCACGGTGAAATCAGGATGAGGTGCTTGGGCGAGGGGAGCGATTGTTCCAGGATTTCTTCGGCGAGCGCAAGCGAGAATCCGCCACCGGCACTGTCTCCCATGATGATGATTTTGCTTGCGGGGAAGCGTTTCAAGAGTTCGCTGTAGAGCTTTAATACGAGTGTATGGGCTTCGAGCGCCGTATGTTCCGGCAAAAGGGGGTAGTCCGGCATGACAAAACCGCAACCTGTTGCCTTTGATATTTCAGAAAGAATTTTCCAGTGGGATGGCGTTATGCCTTGCCTGTAGGCTCCGCCGTGGAGGTAGAGGATGACGGGCTTGGTTTCGTCTGCGGCCGCCATCTCGTAAACGTGCATGCCCTCGATCTGGTATTCTTTTACGGGGCGCTTGTCGACGCTCACCAAAGAGACAATCGCTACGAGCGCGAGCAACAAACAGGGCAAGAATATCTTTGCAAATTTCATACAAGGGGGCAATTACACCAGAGTTCTCGACAATATACTTTTTCTGTCGTGTAAACTCAAGTAAAAAAAAGAAGACCCCGCAACAGTGTGCGGGGCGACAATTCACTGGATCC
Source organism: Fibrobacter sp. UWB7 (assembly GCF_900142945.1). Classification (NCBI taxonomy): domain Bacteria; kingdom Pseudomonadati; phylum Fibrobacterota; class Fibrobacteria; order Fibrobacterales; family Fibrobacteraceae; genus Fibrobacter; species Fibrobacter sp. UWB7. The sequence goes on along the minus strand of NZ_FRCO01000002.1, from coordinate 791,021 downwards.
CCTCCCGCGCTACGCTTGGTCGAGGATGACGATTCTAATGACTAGAATTCAATCAAGCCCTTGGCTTCGTCAGCGAGGATGACCTTCGTTGCCATGTTGATGAACAGGCCGTGTCCGACGATACCCACGATGTGTTCCAGATCACGGGCGAGCTTGTCCGGGTCTGCGATGGGGGCGAACTTCGCATCAGCGATGAGGTTACCGCTGTCGCTAATCACCGGACCGTCCTTGCCAGGAGCGCCCATACGAACCTTGACTTCGCCACCGAGCTTTTTCACGCGTTCTGTGACGACGGCGATAGCGCCCGGGATGATTTCAAGAGGTACGGCGAACTTGGTGCCGAGCTGCTGCACGGCCTTGCCGGAGTCTGCGATAATCACATAGTTGTCCGTCATGGAGGCGACAATCTTTTCGAGGAGGTGAGCGGCTCCGCGGCCTTTGATGAGGTTGCGGTTCGGGTCAATTTCGTCTGCACCGTCAATCACCATGTCGAGGTGGCTCACTTCGCCCATTTCCTTGAGCGGGATGCCGAGGCTACGGCATTGAAGTGTGGTGCTCCAGCTGGTCGAAACGCCCGTTACGTGGATGCCTTCGGTCTTGATGCGTTCGGCAAGGCGGTTCACCATGTGAGCTGCCGTGCTGCCTGTACCGAGACCGACAATCATTCCGTCCTTGATCATGTCTGCGGCACGAACGCCTGCAGCCTTCTTGAGTTCATCCATCGATGCCATTAGCGCCATCTCCTTTCGTTTGAATCAAAATTGTCGTCGCCCATGCGATTGTCGTAACTGTCGTAGTTATCGTAGCCGTCGTAATCGTCTTCGTCCGGGAATCCGGATTCCTGTTCGGTGAAGCTTGCTTCGACAATGTCTACAACTTCGACGTTAAAAATCAAGTCCTTGCCTGCAAACGGGTGGTTCCCGTCCACAATCACGGTGTCTTCGAGAATTTCCTTGATGGTGTAAATGCCGTCGCACTGGTCGTCATCGCCATCCAGGTTCAAGTCGTTTACAAATTCCTCGGCGGTGTCCGGCAACTGGAATTCGCGCATGTCGTTATCCTGGTACATTTCGAGTTCCATGCCGAGCCAGAGCTCTCCGACGTCGCGGAGTTCTTCTTTCGGGACCGTGAGGATAAGGTCCTTGCGGTATTCGCCGTAACCGAGATTTGCCGGAATGCTCACCGTAAACTTTTCGCCCAGACGACGCCCCGTCAATGCGTCTTCGAGTCCGGGAATGATATTGTTGTATCCGTGGATATACACGAACGGTTGGGAGGCGGGAACTTCTTCAAGAATTCGCTTGCCTTCTCTGAGGGTGTAGGCTATGCTCACCTTCATCTTGTCTTGAATGACTACCATACATGCCCAAATGTAGTAAAATTGGTCAATTTCGCCACTTATATTAAATTGTTTTTCTAAATTACGGACATGCTTTACGGTATTTGTTCAGATATCCATTCCAATGCCACCGCTTTCGAGGCTGTGCTCCAGTCCATGCGCGAAAATGGCGTGGAACGGAGAGTATGCCTTGGTGATATTGTGGGATATGGCGTCGATACCGATGAGTGCGTCAATTTGGTTAAAGAGAACATGGATGTTTGCCTGATCGGGAACCACGACAGCGTGGCGGTCCGGTACGAATCCAGCGCCGGGTTCAACCCGTATGCGAAGCAGGCGATTGAATGGACCCAGAAGAACCTTTCCAAGGAGTCCGTGACGTATATCCGCTCGCTCCCGTACATCCAGGAAGAAAACGATATCTGCTTTGTGCATGCGTCGCCTTTGTCTCCGGCAGATTGGGTTTACGTGACCGATCTCGAGGATGCGCTGAACGCTTTCGACCATTTCTCGGAGCGCTACTGCTTTGTGGGGCATACGCATAGCCCGGTCATCATTGCTAGCCGCCCCTTGGCAATCCCGAAGATTCTGGACGAGTACGAGTACGTGATTGCGAATACCGAACGTTTGCTGGTGAACGTCGGCAGTGTGGGGCAACCTCGCGACCGCGACCCGAGGGCCTGCTGGTGCCTGCTCGATACCGAGACCAAGTGCGTGCGGCTCATCCGAGTGGAATACGACATTCGCGAGACGCAGAACCGCATGAAAAAGCAGGGGATGCCCTCGTTCTTGATTGACCGACTATCGGTGGGGCGTTAGATGAAGTGGGTGTTGGCGGTGTTTGGTAAGGCTGGTTCCCCGTTCATTGCGGACGAGGTGGAAAAGTATGTGAAGCGTTTGCGCGGTTCCGCGATGCCACTGGAAGTGGTGGAGCTCAAGGAATCGAAAATTGACGACCACGCCCAGGCGCTTGCCCAGGAAGCCGCCCTTTTCGAAAAAAAATTCCCGCGTAACGAGTACCGCCGAGTAATCCTCTCCGAAGAGGGCAAGCTCATGACGACGGTGAAGCTTGCCGATACGTTACAGGCCCGCTTTACGGGAAATATTGTGTTTTTGATTGGCTCCGCGTACGGCATCGACGAGAACTTAAAAAAGTCCGCCGACTTGCTCTTGAGCCTTTCTCCATTGACTTTTACCCACGACCACGCCAGGATTATTACGGTGGAGCAGCTCTACCGCGTCCAGATGGTCATGCAAAACCACCCATATCATCACCGATGAGACGAGAGAACGGTGCTGCGCACCTACAGACGAGAGACGAAAGATGTTAATTTCTGCAATTGTAGCGGTTTCTGAAAACAATGTCATCGGGCGTGACGGTCACTTGCCGTGGCACCTTTCTGCTGACCTCAAGCGCTTCAAGGCGATTACTACGGGGCATGCCATCATCCTCGGTCGCAAGAATTATGACGATATCGGACGCCCGCTCCCGAACCGCACGAACTACGTGCTCACCCGCAACAAGGATTTCCAGGCCCCGGGCTGCATTGTCTGCTCGTCGCTCGGTGAGGCTATCGAGGCCGCCCGCGCTGCTGGTGAGACGGAATGTTTCATTATCGGTGGTGCCGCCGTGTACCGCGAAGCGATGCCGCTGGTTGAAAAGCTCTATTTGACGAGAGTTTTGTCGCACGTGGAAGGCGATGTTTTCTTCCCGGAGTGGAACGATAAGTTCCAGAAAGAGAGCGCAGAATCCTTCCCGGCAGACGAAAAAAACGACTTCCCGACAACCTTTGAAATTTGGGTACGAAAAAAATAAGGTTCTATTGCCCTTAGAATTACTTATTATATACTAGAGATGTTGTTGAGGAATGGAAAGAAAATACTTAGACTTCTCATTGCAGTGGTTGCCGCTGTAATTGTTGTTCTATTTGTAGTCAGTTTTAACGGCATGTGCCGTCATGGTTCGTGCAACAATGTCATCGCCCTTAACGATGGCTGGTCCATTTCTTTTGGCGGCATTCATCTTCCGCCGATGGAACATGTCTCCGATTTCCGAGTTCCCTCAAATATTCAGCCCGGCGATACGATCATCTACGAGCGCAACATGCGGAACGATTCGATTCCCTTGCCGACAACGCTCCGATTCCATGCGTATCACGTTGCAGTAGCTGTCTATGTTGACAGTGTTTGCTATTACCGTTATGGTTTTGAACGCTTTAAAGAGGGAAAACTGGTCGGTAGCGGCATCCACCTTGTAAATATGCCGGAATTTCTTGACGACCATGTCATCCGCGTGGTGACGATTGTGACCGAAAAAGCGGCCGCAAAATCTGTGGCGCAGATTGAACTTTTGCGTTCAAATAGCATGACAGACTATTTTTCGCAAAATTCTGATTCCATTACCATTGGCATATTCCTAATGTTTTTCGGGATGATTGCCTTTATTACAGGCTGCTGTGCCGTCGGCTTTGACAGGGCTTATTACCGCCTTGTTCTGATTGGCTTGTTTGCTGGTTTGATGGGACTTTGGACGCTGAATTACGCGAAGGGTATCCAGATTGTTTCCACGAACTATGCGCTGGATACGACGCTGGAATACGTTTCGCTTTACCTCGCTGCGATTCCGTTTGGGCTTTTGATTATCAATATGCGTGCGGGTAAGATTTCGACCTGGAAGTTGAACGTGCTGAAAGTCATTGTCGGCTTTGGTGTGCTGTTCTTTGTGGTGACGACGATTTTGCATGTGACCGATATTGCGCATTACCCGACGTTCTTGCTCATTTACCATAGCTATATCTTTGTTTCGTTCCTGTTCATGGTATTCTTCAAGGTCCTTTATGACCGCGGTGCCGGATTGCAAGAGAAAATTCTCGCGTCGGGAACGGTGGTGTTTGTGCTGTTTGGCATTGCAGACTTGTTCCGCTATAATGTGCAGAACTTGTTTGGCATGGAAAAATCCTTCTTGGATGCGACTTGCTTACCGGTCGGTACGCTCTTGTTCATCTTGCTTTTGATGGTGGGTTATCTCGTCTACATGTACGAAGAACTCATGGACAAGACCGAGAAAGAAGTGCTCCGCCAGATTGCTTATCGCGATGCTTTGACGGGCATTTATAACCGCGCTAAGTGCGAACACATTTTTGAAGTGCTCAACCGCGATGATAGCGACTATGCTATTGTGAGTATTGACGTGAACGGCCTCAAGTATGTGAATGACCACTTTGGGCATTCGACGGGTGATAAGCTTTTGTGCGCCTTTGCCGATGTGTTCAAGAACGCGTTTAACGGCATCGGGACGACTATTCGCATGGGCGGTGACGAGTTTGTGGCGATTGTCCGTGCAGAACACCTCTCGGATTTGAATACCGCTTTGAAGACGATGGTGCTCTTGGAAAAAGAAGCCAAGTTGCCGATTGAATTGAATGTCGCTTATGGCTATTCTGTGCGCCGTCGCGGTGATGCCGTGACTGCAATGGATGTTTACCGCATGGCCGATGCAAATATGTACGCTATGAAGCTTGCTTCTAAGCAACAGCGAATGGCGTAATTTCACAAAAAAATTCATTCTCCGCAATTTTTTGATTAGATTTTGAATGATGATTGAGTTCAATATCTTTTATAAGCTTGCGGCGGCGCTGGGTATCGGTTTTATTATCGGTATGCAGCGTGAAAACTCGTATTCCCGCAATAATTCAAGGCACCCCGCTGGGCTGTGCTCGTTTTCGATTGTGAGCCTTTGTGGCGCCTTGTCTTGCTATTTGGGCGACCTGATGGGTTCGATTGTTCCCTTTGTTGTAGGGCTTGTGATTGTCGGGCTTTTGCTTGTGGCAAGCCATATTGCGTACGGCCTTTCGAACCAGAATAATGGAGGGCCTGCGGGTGTCACGACGAGTGCGGCACTTATCATGATTTATTTCTTGGGGGCGCTTTGCTGGTTTAACCGGCTCTTAGAAGCGTGTATCCTCATGATTGTGCTTTTGTGGCTGTTGGCGGTCAAGCGGCAGCTTCACGATTTTGCGAAAAAGATTTCGACCGAAGACATCATTGCTACAGTCAAGTTTGCGGTGATTTCTCTCATGATTTTGCCCTTCTTGCCGAATCGCTCATTTGGCCCGGCTGGGCTTGAAGTCTTGAATCCGCATACGATTTGGCTCTTTGTCGTGTTCATTTGCGGCATCGGCTTTGTGGGCTATGTGCTCATCAAGCTTGTCGGTCCGGGTAAAGGCATTTGGCTCATTGGGCTTTTGGGCGGGCTTGCGAGCAGTACCGCGCTCACGCTGAACTTGGCGGGGCGTAGCGTTGATAACGAACAGTATGCGGCTGATTTTACGCTCGGCATTGTGCTCAGCTGGTCGGTGATGTATGCGCGACTCTACCTCATTTGCATATTCCTGATGCCGTCACTTGCGTTCCCGTTGTTGGCGCCTCTGCTTGTGCCTGTGGTGCCGGGGCTTGGCTATGCGGCGTATTTGAAACTTCGTGAATCTAAGGATCATCGCCAGAAGACGACTGATTTTAACAACCCGTTCAAGCTGTTGCCGGCAATTAAGTTTGGCTTGGTCTTTACCGTGGTCATGTTCATCGCCAATGCTGCCCACGCTTATTTTGGCTCGGGCGCGTTGATGATTTGTAGCTTCTTGGGCGGTGCGGCTGAAATGGATGCGGTCGCGTTCTCGCTCATTGACATGTGCCGAAAGGCGACTCTTGAACACCACAACTTGATTTTGGCACTCCTTTTTGCGAGCCTTGCCAATACGCTTACTAAGGGCTGCATGGTGTATTTTCTTGGGTCTAAGTCCATGCGACGCCCGATTCTCCCGGCGGTGGGGCTTATCTGCGGCGTGTCCGTGGTATTAATTGGAATTTACTCGGTGGTATAAAATGTCTGAAAAAATGAAATTTGCATTGACAATCGCAGGCTTTGATGGCTCTGCGGGCGCTGGAATTTTAGCGGATGTTAAGACGATGGCGCATTTTGGCGTGTTCTGCGAATCTGTATGTACTGCACTCACGCAGCAAAATGAAGATGAATTTGTGGCGCCTGGATGGGTTATCTGGGAACGCATCGAAGCGCAACTTGAAACGTTGTTTGCTAAGCGACAGTTCAAGTTCGTGAAAATAGGACTTGTCGAAAAAGCAAAGGTGCTACAGCGAATTGTAGAATTTGTCCGTGAAAAATCTCCGGACGCCTACATTATTTGGGATCCGATTGCTAGCGCTTCGGCGGGTTTCCACTTTATGCGCTCGGCTGAACGCGATGAATTTATGCCGGTGATGAAGCAGATTGATTTGGTCACTCCGAATCTGGATGAGTTTGGATTCTTGGGATTTGAACAGGCTGCTTCTCGTGGAAAGTTTGAATTCGGGAAGGATTTCGCCTTGCTTTTAAAAGGTGGACATTCGACGGATGACGAAGCCGTTGATACCTTGTGGGACAAGGACGGTAAACAGTACAAGTTTACATGTCCGCGAATTCCGGGCAATGGTAAACACGGTACCGGTTGCCATTTATCCTCGGCAATTCTTGCAAATCTGGCGCTTGGACATACGCTCCCTGAAGCTTGCCAAATGGCAAAGAATTACCTCACCGAGCTATTACAGAGCGGTGAAGGTCGACTTGCAAAGGATTTTTAATTAAAACAAAAGAAGCCTCCCGTTGGGGAGGCTCTTTTAATAAACTATTTTATATTACTTTTGGATGCACCTGACAGAGAAAGCGTTGTTCTCTTCGATGGCGCGTTCCGCATAACGTTCGTTGTAACCGCCGATGGTCACGAAGTTTGCGATGTAGGTCGTTTCTTCGGTGGCTGTCCAGAAGAAGGCGGATTTTTCCATGTCTTCGTAAGCGAAATGTGTGTCGCTTTTGCCAGACGCATTGAATGATGCTTTGGTTTCTTCGCAGTAAGGACTCCACATGTCGTTGTTACCGAAGCAGATCCTCTGACCTGCTTGCTTGACTCTAAAGCCGTTCTTTTTGCTTGCGCCGAGGTACTTGCTCAAGAAATTCCAGTCTTTGCGGTCGGGGAGTCTCCAACCGGTTGGGCATGCCTTCATGGCGGCTTTCCACGTGTAGAGGCGACCGTACTTGTGACAGTTTTCCTTGTCGTCGTTGTAGCAGTAGCTACCCTTGGTCGTCTTGTAGGTGAGGTTTTCGGCGAGCCAGTTGTGGTTGCCGATTTTCACAATCTTGTAGGTGTGGCCGTCGCGCGGGTCCTTGAACTTTTTCGCGGAGGCTTTTTTGGAGGGGGCGGCTGCGGCGATGCAGGCTGCCAAAAGCATAAATACTAAACCAATTCTCATGACGACAAATTTAGAAATTTTCATGATGGAAAATTTTGTTATTTTGTGAAATGAAGAGGATTTAAAGTTGCTTATTGAAGATGTAAAAAAATCGATTGCGGATGCCGGTTTTCACGATGGCGAAAAGATGCCTTCTGTGCGTAAAATGGCGGAGCGTCTTGGTCTTTCAGTCAATACGGTTCATCGCGCTTACAAGATTTTGGCTCAAGAAAAACTTGTGCAGCTCGTTCATGGCAAGGGCTGTTTTTGGGGCTCAGCTCCGTCGTTCGAGGTGAAGGCAGAAGAGAGTGTTTATTCGGTAGTCGAGCGTCAGTTCCAGAACGATTTGGATAGCGGGTATTTGAATGCATTTGATGAACTTCCTTCGTGCAAGGAGCTTTCGAACCGTTATAATGTTTCGCTTTACATTGTTAAAAAGTTTCTGATGCAAAAGTGTTCGCAAGGAATTTTGCGCCATGTGGGGCACCGCTTTTTCTTTAGCGAAGAACGCCCTGTCGAAAAGTCGAATTACATTTTGTTTGTGCATCGCTCGGATGAATTCGGGCGTTTGAAGATTGAATCCGAACGTGAATCCGATGTGTTCCGCACGTTTGCGCAGATTGCCGCAGAACAGAAAATTGCGGTGAAGTTTATCGGGTATCACGAATCTTCGAACCAGTTCTATTTGTCGTCGGGCGAAACGTTTGTTGTAAAGAACGATACCCACTGCTTGGGTGTGTTCCTCTCGACGTGGCTGGTGGATGATGCGGCGAAGTTGTTTGCGCATTTTGCATCGTTCAAGAATCCGATTTCGGTCTGGTGGGAATACGCGCCGGATGTGATTCCGGTGATTGCGCGCAATAAAAAGAAGTGGGCTTTCTACAACGTGGCTTTTGGAAAGGAAGCGGGCGTGATTGTTGGGCGCTACCTCAAGAGCAAGGATATGGGGCCTGTTCATTACCTCTCGCCGTACCACGCTAGTTTTTGGTCGAAGGCTCGTTTGCAGGGCTTGCTGGATGCGGGTACGGATGTAATCCCGCTTGTCGATGAACGCTATGCATCTCCGTTTGATTTGGCGGATGCGGCTGAGCACGAGGGCGTTGAGCGCCAGGTTCTTTTGGACAACATTTTGGAATCGCTTTTGAAGAACGCGACTTTGGATAAATTCGTGTGCTCAAATGACTGGGTGGCGGCTTCGCTGATTGATTACTTCAAGGCGAAAAAGTTACCTGCGCCGTACGTGGTAGGCTTTGACGATACGATTGAAAGTTACCGCTACGTGTTTGATTCGTTTGCATTCAATGTCGGGACGATGGTGAAAGAGGCAATTTACCACATTGTCGCACCGACCATATATGCAGAACAGCGGCGCCAAATGCAGACGCCGCTTGGAAGAGTTGTCGAGAAACACTAAACGCAGTTGTCACCCCGGCCGTTGTGCCGGGATCGACATTGCTCAAGCGTTAAACTTGCCAGAGCAGGCGAGGAGCCCGAGCATATACAGGAGTCCGTCGTAGTAGCGCCAGAGTCCGGTCGGGATTTCCATATTCCAAAGGTCTTCGGCGAACGGCTTGATAAGCGGATCGCCTGCGGGGAGTGCGACAGTCGATGCTGCGTTCATGGCAATCAGGCCGCCCGTAGCAGGCCTTGCCTCGCGCGGGAACGCGCTCCCGTCGACACGCATGTCGGCGAGATACGGGCGACGCCCGTGGAGGTAACCGAGAATTTTGCGAACAGCTGAAACTTCCCATTCGCTCACGTCGGTACGTTCGCCTTTATCTTGCAATTTCGCAGCGTCAAGCCCGATGTTCCACACGACGCGCCAAGCGTCTCCGCAGAAGCAATCGCTTTCCGGGTGCCAAGGCGTTTTCTTCGGTGTTCCGTCAAATTCACTGTAGTCGGCGGCAAGTCCCGTGACCGGGTGGCAAGCCTTTTTCAAGTAGGCAACGCTGTTGTCTGCAATCTTGTTCCAAATTGCATCGCCGCTGGCTTCACCGTACATTCTATAGAACGCGACCGTGTTGTAGCTTGGGTCGGTGTAATCGTTCCCCTTCATGGGCGAGAATCGCACAAGTCCTGCATTCACGTCCATCATCGTGTACACATCGCCTGCTTGCGGCTTGTGAGCCATGTCGTTGATGAGCTCGACGGCGTCGTGCTTGTATTGTTCGTTTTTGAAAACCTTGGCGGCGAATAGGAGCGCTGCAGCAAAGTATTCTTCGCCATCCGGGGCGGCACCCGGGTCCATCATCGTGAAATCGGCGGTCGATACTTGCCAGGAGTAATAACCGGCAAGGTCGCCTTCGGTGTTTTTCATGTGCGTCTTGGCGAATTTCCAGAGCTTGTCGAAAAGGTCCTGCTTGCCGAGGAGTGCGGCAACCGTCATGCCGTAGCTCATGCCTTCGGAGCGGATGTCGTTGTGGCCGATATCCACGATGTACGCCATGTCATTGCCTTTGTCAAAGCAAATGCGTTCGTTTTCGCGGTCGCCTTCAAACAGTTGCGTGAAAGCCTTGTTGAGTTTTGCCTCAATTTCGGCGGGAGTCTTACCAATTTCTTCAAAAATGTTTCTCATGGCATCTAAAATAGAAATGTATTGGGCTCCCGTCCTCTTTTGTAGATGAAATTATTTAAAAGTGTTGCGAGTGTTTCTTAGCGCGCTTGGAAAATTGTGGCATTCGTTAAAAAAAATGAATAAAATTGAAAATGTCATGATTTGACATTTTATGATTCTATATTTATAAAAAATGAGTAATCCCGTTTTTTTTTGCATGTAGACGGGGAAGGAGAAAAAAATGAATGATGTATTAAATGGCTGCGTTGATATATGGCTAGATGAAATGGTTCCTTGCCTCAAGGATTTGGAAACAGGATCAATTGAAGAAACTTTCGTTTTTAAAATAGAAAGTCGTTCTGTTCTTAGAAAATATAATTCGTCCAATGGTTGGGGAATTGATTGGGTTAAAGTCCCTTTAAATGTTGATGTGTTTGCTCTTGCTTTAAAGAGAAATAATGAAGTACAGGGACTTATTGCGCTAAAAAAGGATTCTGATATTCGAGCCGTGTATTTGCATTGGGCTTGTACGGCGCCTAGAAATAACATATATTTATTTGGAAAGAAAAAGTATAGTGGTGTCGGTGGTCATCTTTTTGCTATTGCTGTAGATATGTCTTTTAAATGGGGCTTTGATGGATTTGTTTACGGCTTTGCTCTTAATAGGGAGCTTTTGAATCACTATATTGCGTTTCTCGGATGTTCTTTCGTTGGTATTCTTCATCCGTATCATTTTTTGATAGAACCTTGTGCGGCCCAAAAGCTTTTGGAGAATTACACTTATGAGTGGAATTGAAAAAAAGACCATGAATTTTGCGGATATTCAAAGCGAATATTTGGGTTTCCCGAATCCTTATAAAGATGCTCCATCTTGTAGGTATGATCATCGTGCGCTTGTCGCATATGCCCAAAAAGTTGGCAAGTCTATAAATGATTTGTCTTACGAAGAAAAACTTGCTTTTATAATAAAATAAAAACGCCCGCATTACTGCGAGCGTCTTTAAAAGCTTGAGTCTTGTTGGCTCTAAGCGGTTTACTACCTGGAGTAGTATTCCACGACGAGCTGTTCTTCGAGCTTGACCGGGATCTGGTCGCGGAGCGGAAGCTTCACGAGAGTACCCTGCATCTTGCCGAGATCGACAGACAAGTATTCCGGAGCGGCAGCTGCAGAAGCGATTGCTTCCTTGATCTGCACGTGTTCCTTGGACTGTTCACGAACAGCGATCACGTCGCCAGCCTTGATGAGGCGGCTCGGAGAGAAGCTACGAACACCGTTCACTGTGAAGTGACCGTGTGCAACGTACTGACGAGCAGCGAAGATCGTACGGGCAAAACCCATGCGGTAGACGACTGCGTCAAGACGAGTTTCGAGCAAGATCATCAGGTTATCACCTGCAGAACCTTCACGACGGTTAGCTTCCTTGTATGCCTTGGCAAGCTGAGCTTCGGAAATGTTGTAGGTGAAACGAAGACGCTGCTTTTCGACCAACTGCTGCTTGTAAACGGAAGCAGACTTCTTGCGGGTCTGACCATGCTGGCCAGGTGCGAAGTTGCGGCGGTCGAGAGCCTTTTGAGTCTTCTGAGAAACGGCAACGCCGAGAGAGCGTGCTACTTTACCTTTAGGTCCGCGGAAGGAGGACATATTTACCTCTTTGAGGAAGCTCTTTGGTTACGCTCGCAAGTTGGCAGAGCTTGGCACGACATGCGAGATTTGGACTTCAAATTTAGTCAAATGTTCACTACTTGTCAACAGAATCTCGGCATTTCTCGAAGACGAAGGGGTTGTGGTCGCCTTGAACCTTGAAAATGCGGCGGTCGCGCTCGCATTCGCGCTCGGTGACGGGGTACATCTTGTCCCAGGCTTCAAAAAGCTTGCGGTCTTGCTTGGAAAGGTTGATGTTGTAGGTCTTTTCCATGTAGAAATGCACGCGGGCGATTAAGCCTCGGACTTCTTTGCGGGGTTGGACCTTCTTGTCCTTGAAATCGACGATGGTTTCGCACTCGCCGTACATGGGGACCGGGTTGTTCGTCCACTGGCTGAACATGAAGTTGCTGCGGTCTCCGTTCACTTCGCCGATGGCGGGATAGAGGTTGTGGAGGTCGCCTTCCATGATTTTGAACGTGGAGTCATTGGCGCTGCAGTTCTTGCGGCCGCCGTCACGCCAGCAGGGGAGGTGTTGCCCCATGTTGTGGGCGGTCACGATGTGTTCCCACTCGATGCGCTTGGTGCGTTCAAGGCTTTTGCGGTTTGGGTTTTCGCGCGGCTTGTAGTTGCAGGTGCTAAAGTCCACGTGTTTTTTGTCGAGGTAGCGGCAACCGCAGTAGATGGTTTCCTGGAGTTCGCCGTAGTAGATGCGCCTCATCTGCTTGCCTGCATCGCGGTAGTTGTAGTGACGAGGTGCTGCCTCGGGATCGACTTTCGCAAACGAAAAAGTTGCGAAAACGCAAAGAATCAAAGCGACAGCGCTTGCTGAAACTTTCATATAAACAAAACCTCTTTTTGTGTGTGATAGAAATGTAATCATTTTGGTCATTGGTCAATGGTCTGTAGTTTTTGTAATTAGTCTATGTATGCTGAAATAGCTAATGACTAAAGACTAGTGACTAGTAACTAACGACTAATAACTAATGACGAACCTCTAACTTTCTATATTATAGACCATGATTCAGAACGGATTGGAATATTTGAATTCCCGCCTCATATTCGGGATGATGCCGGGTCTTGCTTCTACCCGTAAACTTTGCGAAGCTCTCGGAAATCCTCAAAAAAAGTTTAAGACGATTCATGTTGTTGGCACGAACGGCAAGGGCTCGACGAGCTATTACTTGTCGGGTGTTTTGCAGGCGCACGGTCTCAAGACGGGACTTTATACGAGCCCGCACTTGGTGAGCATGCGCGAACGCATCCGTGTGAACGATTTGCCGATTGACGATGAATCTCTTGACCGTTTGATTATGCAGGTCAAGGCCGCTGCCGAAGAAACGCAAGTGGAGCCGACGTTTTTTGAAGTGCTGACGATTGTCGCATTCCTCTATTACGCAGAACAGAACATTGATGTTGCAGTCTTGGAAGCGGGCATGGGCGGTCGTTTGGACAGCACTGCCGTTGCTGATGGCGAACTGATTGTGCTTACAAGCATTGGGCTGGAGCACACTGAAGTTCTCGGTAGCACGGAATCTGCTATTCTCAAGGAAAAAATGGGGGTAGCGGGTTCTGCACAAAGTATTCTTTCGAATGGTCGTAGCAAGACTTTTGTCTTGGGTGGCTTGAATGATGCTTTGATTGCTGAAGCCAAAATATTTGCGGCATCGCATGGATGCTCTTGTGTTGTTCCGGAAATCCGTAACGATATTGAACTTCCGAATTTAGGACAACATTACATTGAAAACGCAAGCCTTTCGCTTAAGGCTGCGGAACTGTTCTTGAAAAAGTTTGACGATAAACTTGCGCTCAAGACTCTTACGACGCGTTCTTGGGCGGGACGTATGCAAAAGCTTATCGATGCTAACGGCGAAACAAAGTTTATCCTAGATGGTGCGCATAATTCCCACGCGGTTCGCCGTCTGGTCGAGACGCTTGACAAGTATTACCCGAATCAAAAGTTCCATTGCGTATTCGGTGCGCTCCGTGACAAGGATGTGGGCGAAATGCTCAAGCTCATGGCTCCGCATGTGAGCGCTTGGCATATCACGCGTACGCCGTATCCGCGTTTCCGCGAGCTCATTGATTTGCAGGGCGAGCTTGAAAAGCTTGGGCTGAATGTCGCAAGTGCGGGCGAGTTTTCCCGCGAGTATCTCAATGAAGTTTGTGCGAGTGTTACGGATGGTTCGCCAGTGCTCATTACGGGTAGCCTTTACATGATTGGGGCGACGGTGCAGGCGCTCAAGGATGATTTTGATGGGCTCGCGTTTTTCCGTGGGATGGAGCCCACGACGAACGAACATCGATAAAAAAAGACATTGGCTAAGCCAATGTCTTTTTGCTTGAAATTTAAGCAGGATGATTATTCCATTTCATCAAGTTCGGCGTATGCCTTTTCTGCAGCGGCGCGAACCTTTTCGGCTTCGTCCTTTCTTTCCTGTTCTTCGAGCATCTTGACGTATTCGGAGACGAGGTCAGAGTCGAGCGTCATCACGCCGTAGACCTTGAACTTGCCGTCGGCAGTGGTTTCAACCTTGACGTCGTTGAGCGTAGCACCGTTGAGGCGCTGGTTCACGGAAGTCATGGAAGTGCTCTGGAAGTGTTCTGCAATTTCGTCGCTCACGTCTTCCTTGAAGTTCTTGATGAGAGCCTTGGTCTGTGCATCGATAGACTTGGCGAGGTCTACACGAGCGTTCTGGTCTGCCTTTTCAAGAGCAATCTGTTCATCAGCAGATTCGCCAATACCGATGCCTGCCGGAATGTGCTGCTTGATGTAGTTCTTTTTCTGCATCTGCATTTCGACGAGGATGCTTGCAGACTTTTCTTGCGGGGTCTGCGGAGGATTGCTAGAGCAACCTGCGAAGAGCGCTGCAAGAGCGAAACATGCGATGAGTTTTTTCATTGTTTTCTCCTTGGAATTAAAATCCAGATATATTGTTTTGTGATTTTAATATACAAAAAATATCATGCAAAGAAGCAGTTTTGCAGCATTTGTCAAAAAAAGTGTTGTTAAACGTAAGGAATGACACTTTCGATAGTGCTTTTTTGTATTATAATATAGTACGTATATTTTTGTAAAATTTTGGAGGTTGTCTTGAACAATACAGTACCCGTCCTGCAAATGATTACGCAGTCCGATATTGTGACCATGGTTATTCTCGGGATTCTCGCTTTTATGTCGCTAGGCTCCTGGGGCATCATCATCGTGAAGTTCTTTAAGCATAAATCAAATTTGCGTGCGAACGCCAAATTCTTTAAGGATTTTTGCAAGCTTAAGCATTTTTCGGAACTCCAAAAACTTTGTACTGTATCGAGCGATAGCGCGCTCCGTCTGCTGAGTGTCGAAGTCCTGAACGAAGTATCCAAGTTCAAGGGTAAAGTAACTTACGAATCCATTCAGCATCGTTCTTCCTTACTCGAAGATGCTATCCAGCGTTCGATTGAAGGAATCCGCATGGGGGAGGACCGCTATTTGACTTTCCTTGCCACAAGTTCTAACTTGGCTCCGTTCTTTGGTTTGCTCGGTACCGTTTGGGGTATCATGATTGCTTTCTTCCAGATTGGTCATCATGGCTCTGCGGACTTGACTGTTGTCGCTCCGGGTATTGCCATGGCTCTTATCACTACGGTGGCTGGCCTTTTGGTGGCAATACCTGCCTCTGCCGGGTATAATTACTTTACCTCTAAAAATGGAAGTAATGAAACTTCGTATTACAACTTTGGATCGCAAGTTTTGAGCTTGTTCAAGAGAGGTGACATGCTCGCTGTTGAAGGAGTTGCCGAGGAGGAAGCGTGAAACGCAGCCGCCGTAAGGACTTAAAGCAGGAACTCAACCTCACGAACATGATTGATATCGTGTTCGCCATCTTGATTGTGTTTATTTTGTGTGCACCGTTGATGAGCCAGGGCGTGAAGGTCAATCTCCCGCAGGTCAAGGCTCCGACGATGGAACAGCAGAAACTTTTAAAGGTTTCCATCACCAAGAACCTCGAAATATTCATCGCCGATATGCAGGTGGACATGGAAAGCTTCGAGAGCATTTTCAAGTCGCTGTGGAATGGCGAAATGGCTGTGGTCATCAATTCGGACGAAGCTGTAAGTTATGGCTTTGTGATGAAGGTTGTGACGCAGGTGCAAAAGCTCGGTGTGACGAAGCTTGGTTTCTTGACAATGACTCCAAAAGACGAACTGGTAAATGAAAAGAAATAGGGACCATATCCAATATTTCGAGACGGAAAACGATGGATCTTTATTCAAGATCATCGTGTGTGCTGTCGTGTTTCATTTGGTGGTTGTCGGGACTTTGATGGCTTTGCACAATATTGATTTGAGCAAGCCTGCCGAAGAAATTCCCGTGTTCGAAATGGTTCATGTCGATGAACCGGTAAAGCAGCCGGTGGCACATGCCCCGAAGCCGGATCCTGAACCGCAGCAAGCGCCGAAGGTGGAACCGCCTCCTCCGAAACAGCCCGAGCCGGTGCCGGAAACGACTCCTGAACCGGAACCCGCTCCAGAGCCGACTCCTGCAAAAACACTAGAGCCGGAAGCTCCGAAAGTTCCTGAAGAACCTGCTCCCGAAGTGAAGCCGGATACGCCGGAGCCCGTGCCTGTGCCGGAACCCAAGTCCGAAGAAAAGAAGCCGGAAGAAAAGGTCGAAAAGCCAAAGCCGGTTGAGAAGCCTGTTGAAAAGCCGGTGGAAAAGGTCGCGAAGAAAACGGTTGAAAAGAAGAAGGTCGAAAAGAAACCTGCGAAAAAGCCGAAGGATGACGACGACTTTGATATCGACGATTTGAATTTGCAGAAGTCGTTTGAATTGCCGAGCCTCAAGGCGGTAAATCCGATTGATATGGACCCGCTGATGCAGGTGTTCCTAGAACGCGCGAAGGCAAAAATCATGAGCAATTTCAATCCGCCAAACGGACTGACGATTGATCGTGATGCAAAAACGACGGTACAGTTTACAGTTGAACGTTCTGGTACGATTACTAGTGTGTTCCTCAAGCGTTCTTCGTCGAATAGCGCATGGGACCACTTGTCGATGCGTGCGGTGAAGATTTCGAAGTTGCCGGAACTCCCGCCGACGTACAAGGGCTCAAGTCTTGTGTTGCAGTTTAACTTTACGCCGAACTAGAAAAAGGAGATGCCTGCAGCATAGTTAGGAGTCCTGAAAATTAGGAATTAGGAAGTCGGAGTTCGGAATAAAAATAATCGCGGCTAAGCCGCCAAGTTAAATAATTCCGATTTCCGAATAACTCTAATGACCAATAACTAATGACCAAAGACCAAACTATCTTGTTGGCAAAATGAGATTATGATGAATAAAGTAAAATTGCTTTTTGTGTTTGTTGCGATGGCGCTTGCGGTGCCTGCGTTTGCGGCGATTGATACGATTGCTGTGGATGTGGGAATTTCGGTATTCCAGACGATGCCGATTGGCGTTGTGCCTTTTGAAGAAAATGGAAACATCAAGTGGACAAATGAAGCTCCGCATTTGATTTTGACGCGTGATGCAAACCTCACGGGGCGTTTTGAAGCTGTGAGTTCGGATAAGTTTGACTTGGTGCTTTTTAGCAAGAAACGTGCTCGCCAGTACGTGACCGGCAATGCGACCAAGCTCCCGAATGGAAAAATCAAGCTTGATTGCTATCTGTATGCTTCCGAGACGAAGGATGTGTTGCTTGGCGAAAGCTATACCGTGAAGCCTTATGACGTGCGTCAGGTGGTGCATTCGTTCTTTGACAAGGTCGTTTATCGCTTGTTCGGGGAACGCGGTGTTGCTTCGACAAAGCTTGCTTATGTTTCGAAAATCGATGGCGTGAAACAGGTCGTGATTTCGGATTACGATGGTTTCTCCCGTCGTCAGATTACGCGTGATTCTTCAATCAATATGATGCCGGTTTGGCAGAAGGGCAACAAGGGCCTTGTGTATGTGAACTTCCGCAAGCAACGCCCGAACCTTTACGCCATCACGTTTGGCGGCAAGGAAACCCCGCTCTTTACGCAGTTCAAGCAGACGTTTAGCCCGGCTGTAAACCCGAAGACCGGTGAACTCCTTTTCTCGGTGACGGAAGGTGCAAAGACGGAACTTTATCGCGGCGACATGAAGACCGGTTCTGCACAGAAGTTCTTGCACTTGAAATCGAATCAGGTAAGCCCCTCTTGGAGCCCGTTTGCAAGTGAAGTGCTTTTTACGAGTGATCGTGGCGGCTCTCCGCAAGTGTATGCGGTTGGGAAGGACGGCACGGACGTGCGCCGCATTACGTACATGGGTCATTACAATGAACGTGCAAGCTGGTCCCCAGAAGGTGACCGCATTGTCTACACATCGATGGATGATGGCAAGATGAACATTTATACTTGTGCTCTCGATGGTACGGATATTATCCAGTTGACATCGAACGCGGGGAATAACGAACACCCGACTTGGTCGCCCGATGGCAAGCTGATTGCATTTGCTAGCGACCGCGGTGGCAATTATCAAATTTATATTATGCGTAAAGACGGAAGTGGTGTCACACGTATTACGAATGGTGTCGAAAATACAGCACCGACTTGGTCCTGGTTCTTTGACGATAAAAAATTTAAATAGAGGAGTGAATTATGGGTAAGGTAATTAAACTCGCTTTGATGGGTACGGCTGTTGCACTCTTTGCTTGGGGTTGCAGCAAGGAAAAGCCAGAAACGGATCCGCAACCGCAAACGGCGCCGGAAGCTCCTGCGGATTCTACATTGAACCTCGATACGCTTGTGACGGATACGCTGAGCGCGGATTCTTTGGCACGCTTGGAAGCGGAACGCCTTGAAGCAGAACGTGCACGCTTGGAAGAATTGATCAACCGCATCATGCTCGAAGATGTTTACTTTGACTATGACCGCTCCGAATTGACCGAAAATGCAAAGCGCTTGCTTGCGCAAGTGGCTGAAATTCTGGTCAATGAAAATCGCTTTATCGTGACGGTCGAAGGTCATACGGATGCTCGCGGTACTGAAGACTACAACATTTCTCTGGGCGCTCGCCGCTCGACGGTGGTGCGTGAGTTCTTGATTGCGTACGGCGTGGATGCCAACAGGCTTGTTTCGGTGAGCTATGGCAAGGAACGTCCGAAGGTTCAGGGAACTGACGAAACGGCGTATTCCAAGAATCGCAGAGCTCATTTCCGCGTGTCCATTGATCAATAGTTTGGGGAGGATTTGATTGTGAATTTGAAGTCTTTATCTCTTGGCGTTGTTTTGGCTTCGTTTGTGCTTTCGGGATGCAGTAGCATTACGATGTTGCGCACAAAAGAAATGCGTGCAGTCGGTGACGATGTCATTGCCAAAAATGACTCGGCGTACAAGGCTCTTTCTGCTGAAAATGCATCGCTCCGTGCGGAACTCGATAGCGTGAAGGCTCAACTCGATGCTGCTGCAGTGGCGCAAAAGCGCTTGCAGGCCGAAGTGACGGTGCTTTCGAATCGCATGAGTGAAGAAACGGTCCGTCGCGATACGCGTCAGGAAGAAATCATCTACCGCTTGGATTTGCTACTTGGCAAGTCTGACAAGATTTTGGCAAAGAAGGTGGTGGTGAACAACGGCGTGGCTAGCGCCGTGATGGAACCGGACGCCAATGCTGAAAAGATGATTGAAGCGGAAACGATGTTCAATGCCGCTCATTCGGATTATCATCGTGGCGAATACAAGCTTGCGTACAATGGCTTTAAGCAGGTGTACGAACTTGTGAAAAAGGGCGAAATGGCAGAAGGGGCTCTCTACTGGATGTCGCTTTGTTTGATTGAAGCGAACCAGGCGGCAAAGGCAAAGACGCTCCTCACGAATCTTGTGGATTCTAATCCGAATGGGATGAAGGCTTGTGCGGGCATGTATAAACTTGCTTCGATTTACGGCAATGAATGCAATCTGGACCGTAAAAAGCAGTATTTGCAGATGATCCTTTCGAACAATACGTGCGCTTCGACTCCGGAACTGGAGCAGGCGGCAATTTCATTGCAGGATTTGCTTGACTTTAAGTCTCCGGATGGGCGCTCGGCAACGGAAATTTGCAGAGAGCAAATGCGATAAATACGAAAAAAAGCCGGCTGGAAGCCGGCTTTTGTGCGTTTGGGAAGACGTAATTTTTTAATCGTCGCGGGCGTCCGGATTGAAACGCTTGACGGTTGCACCGATCTTTGCCATCTTAGCTTCGAAATCTTCGTAACCGCGGTCGAGATGGTAAATACGGCTGATGGTCGTTTCGCCTTCGGCAATGAGGCCTGCGAGAACGAGAGCCGCACTGGCGCGGAGGTCGGAACCCATGATGTCGGCACCTTCGAGCGGGAGGCCTCCCTTGATTGTAGCGGTGTTGCCGTTCAGCTGGATGGAGGCTCCTAAGCGTTCGAGTTCAGCGATATGCTTGAAACGGTCGTTATAAACCGTGTCTTGCACGAGGCTGTTCCCTGGAATGGAGAGGAGCGTTGCCATGAACGGAGCCTGCATATCGGTCGGGAATCCCGGGAACGGGAGCGTGACGAGGCTCATCGGCTTGAGTTCTTGCTGGCGGGCATCGACTTCGGCCCAGTCGGCACCGACGTTCACCTTGCAGCCGATTTCGCGGAAGGCATCGAGCGTAGAGGCGATGTGTTCCGGGATGATGCGTGTGACCTTGACGCGGCCGCGCGTGATGGCGGCGGCGCAGAGGAACGTGCCTGCTTCAATGCGGTCCGGGATGGTGACGCCTGTACCCGGGCGGAGCGATTCAACACCTTGGACGGTCAGGGTGCGCGTTCCGCGGCCCTGGATTTTGGCGCCCATGCTTGTGAGGAAGTCGATGAGGTTGTCAATTTCGGGTTCGAGGGCTGCATTCTGCAAGACGCTCACGCCCTTGGCAAGTGTCGCCGCCATCAAGACGTTGACCGTTGCACCGACGCTAGAAATCGGGAAGTTGAAGTTGCCACCGGGGAGGCGGCCTTCGCAAGTGGCTTCGACATAGCCGTGCGTGACGGTAATCTTTGCACCGAGCGCTTCGAGACCTTTGAGGTGCAGGTCAACGGGGCGCGGGCCCCAGGCGCATCCGCCGGGGAGCGAGACGCGGCAGCGACCGAATCTGGCGACGAGAGGGCCGAGAACGTAGAAACTTGCGCGCATGGTCTTCACAAGTTCGTACGGTGCTTCGAGATGGTCTACACCGCGGGTGTCGATTCTCAGGACGTGGCTTCCGCCGTTGATGTGGCAACCAATCACGCGGAGCACATCGGACATGGTCTTCATGTCTTTCAAGTGCGGAACGTTTGTGATTTCAGAAACGCCATCGGCGAGGAGGGCTGCTGCCATGACGGCAAGCACGGCGTTTTTGGCACCAGAAATTTCAACTTCACCATTGACCGGTGCTTTCACTTGCGGAACAATAAACTGATCCATATAAATTAAACCTCTTTATTTTCTTTTTGTTCGATGGCATTATGAACGACACGAGTCTGTGCGATAAAGTCGTGTAGCGCTCTCTTTTGCGGATCGATAAGGACTATCAGGTAACCCAAACCATAAAAAATGAGTGTCGCTTGCGTGACGATGCTTGCCACAAAGCGGAAAAATGAGAAAGCCCAAGAGAGCTTTTCGCCATTTGCCATTTCAACATGAATGCGCAAAAGCTTTTTGCCTGGCGTGGCGCCCCAAACCGCATGGAAAACGATAAAGTAAATGGCCTGTACAACGCTCCAAATCGTAAAGAACGTAGACATTCCGGGGAGCTCGAGCGCTTTGGAAACGAGTTCTGTGGAGGCGGGATTATCGATGTACTGGTTTACGATTTCGGTGACGGCGTTCAAGTCCAGCATTCCTGCCAAACTCATGACGTAAAGGAACAACGCACCGACTATAGAAAGAATTAAGTTATCTATAATAAACGCGTTAGCGCGTACAAAAAATCCTGCGTAGCGTTTGCGGTTTAGTTTGCTCTGGAGAAGCGTTTCAATCGTCTGCTTGAGGAGTTCTTCTTCGGTTGGCTCTGGGGGTTCGCTTGCTTCGGGAAAATCCTTCCATGCCTTCCAATTAGTTTCGCCGGTGTGCCAGACTAAAGTTTCGTCTTTTATCTTGCCTTCGTTGACAAAATCTCTAATTTCATCGATAGAATAAGGACCTTGACGCCTATCCCCGTCGGTGATTGATGTATCGATATAAAACCATTTCATGTTGTGGAATAATTTAGTAAAAAGTTCGCAAGCCGAATTTTCGAAAAAATCCTAAATTTACAGGTTATGATGATGTTTAAAATTGGTCAGCGCTACGTTAGCCAAGCCGAACCTACCCTGGGGCTTGGTATTGTATCTGAAGTTCAGGGCCGTACTGTTAAAATTTTGTTCCCGTCTATCGGCCAAGCTCGTATTTACAGGACCGATGAAGCTCCGATTGAACGTTTTGTTTTGCAAGTAGGTGAAACCGTCAAGAGCGAAAAGGGAGTCTCCTTTGTGGTGGATTCCGTTCGCGAAGATTCGGGAATCAAAGTCTATGTCGGGCGTAATGGTAAAGAAATGAAGGAATCCGAGCTGAGCTCGAAGATTTCGACCGCTCGACCGGCTGTGCTGTTTAAGGCCTTGGCTGATGACGAAGTGTGTTCGTCGCGTGATTTTTTGCGTCATGAAGATGCGATGGAAATGTATTACAAGTGGATTTCTTCGCCGGTTCGCGGCATGATTGGCCCGCGTGTGAACATGATCCCGCACCAGTATTACCTTTGCTACCGCGCATGCTCTAGCTCTACGCTCCCGAGGCTTATGCTTTCGGACGAAGTGGGCTTGGGCAAGACGATTGAAGCGGGCATGATTTGGCATGCTCTCAAGTCGAGAGGCCGCATCCAGCGTACGCTTGTGATTGTTCCAGAAACGCTGAAGCACCAGTGGATGATTGAAATGAAGCGCCGTTTCAACCAGCTCTTTACGCTGGTGGACGAAGGTTACATCCGTGGTTTGTTTGTGGGTGTCGCAAAAGATGAAACGAAGCCCAATCCGTTCATGCAGAGTAACGACATCATCGTGTCCATTGATTTTTTGATGGCGCAGCCTGCATTGATTGAAGACCTTTTGAAGACGAACTGGGATATGACCATCATTGATGAAGCCCACCATCTGGTGTGCGAGGATGGTTTTACGAGCCACGAGTACATGCTTGCGAACAGGGTGATTGGCCGCTCGAAGGGCGTGTTGCTTTTGACCGGTACGCCCTTGCAGCTCCATCCGGAATCGCAGTTCAACCGCCTCAAGATGCTTGACCCGGTGCGCTTTGCCGATTACAACGATTTTATCAAGGACCAGGAAGCTTACCTCAAGCTTGTGCGAGATTTAAATAAGCTTCCGACCGACCCGAACCACCACATGAGTTGGGACGATTTGTACGAATGCGTCCCGAAGAACTCGCAAATCCGTCCGTGGCTGGAACAGGAAAATTCAAAGTCGATGACCGCAGGCGAATGGATGCGCCGCATTGTCGATGGCATGGGTACGGGTTCCGTGGTGTTCCGTAATACGCGTAAGGGCGTGGGCGGATTCCCGAAGCGTGTGCTCGATGAAATTCCGCTCGAACCGAATCCGGCTTACCGTGAAATGGTGGATGTCGCTGCCGA
Organism: Fibrobacter sp. UWB7; assembly: GCF_900142945.1. NCBI lineage: Bacteria > Pseudomonadati > Fibrobacterota > Fibrobacteria > Fibrobacterales > Fibrobacteraceae > Fibrobacter > Fibrobacter sp. UWB7. Next base: position 767,617 of record NZ_FRCO01000002.1, on the reverse strand, counting down.
CCGCGATTTGGAAGCTTCGACGGACATTCAGGAAAATGGCCTCCTCTGCACGAGGTTCTCCGACGCTTGGGCGATGGACGAACGATTTGTGTGGCTCAAGGGATTCCTCAAGGAATACAAGAACGAAAAGGTTTTGTTGATTTGCGAATCCATTCAGGTGGTGCAGGCGCTTGAAACTTTGCTTCTCGAATTCTTGGGTGAAGGTGCGTTTGTGATGTTCCACGAAGACATGAGCATCATGGCTCGTGACAAGGCTGCGGCAAACTTCAGCAAGCCTGATGGCGCCAACTTGCTCATCGCTTCTGAAATTGGTTCTGAAGGCCGTAACTTCCAGTTCTCGCATCACTTGGTCTTGTTCGACTTGCCGCTTGATGCCGCTCTTGTGGAACAGCGTATTGGCCGTTTAGACCGCATTGGTCAGGATAAGGACATCATCATCCACGTGCCGTACGTGAAGGGCTCGGGTCAGGAAGTGATGTTCCGCTGGTACAACGAAGGCTTGAATTCGTTTGGCGCTCCGCTCATGAGCGGTGGTGAACTTTTCCTCAAGTACACGGAATCGCTGATTGAAGCTTTGGCAACGCCGCGCGCTAGCCTTGAAAACTTTGTGAAGAACGTCATCCCGCAGGTCAAGAAAGACTGCGAGCAGATGCGTAAGCATATTGAAAACGGTCGTGACCGCTTGCTGGAATTTAACTCCCGCAATCCTGAAAAGGCAAAGGAAATCACGGACGAGATTCGTGAACTTGATGCCGAGCCGGAACTCAAGAATCTAGTGTTCGATTCCTTGATGAATCGCGGACTCGATGTTGAAAAGAGCTCTGTGCAGGATTGCTTCCTCATCACGATGGGACCGCAGGTTGAAGCGGGCTCTGTGCCGGGCATGCCTGATTTGGCAATGGCTGCGGCTACTGCTGGCGGTGGTCGCGTAAATAGCCAGACGGATTTGTGTGGCGAAGGCGGTGGAGATGGCGACGGCGATGGTCGTGTGAGTGGTGGCACTTGCATGACGGTCACGTTCGATCGCGATGTTGCGATGACGCACGACGATATTGAATTTATCAGCTTGGACCATCCGCTGGCTCAAGGCGTGTTCGATTACGAAACGAGCTTTGGCCGTGGAACGGTGTCTTGCGCCATTTGGCCGAACTCCGGTTTGCGTGGGCTCATGATGCAGTACAACTTTGCTGTGGAACTGCCTGTGTCCGAAGAATGGGGCTGTGCCGATATCGCAGGGCCGAAGTATTTCAAGGTGCTGGTGAATGCGAAGGGCGAAAACATGTCCGCGCATTTCGATGCGCTTTCGGATGCGGCGCTCAAGGATGTTGGCGTTCCGCAGGGCAATGCGGCTGTCGATATGACGCTCCGTTACTTTGCTAAGGATGGTCTTGCTAAGGCTCGCTTGATTGTTTCTGAACAGGCTAAGAAGTATGCTGAAGAAGCGGCAAATGCCGTGGAAGCGCGTTCGGAACAGGAATACCAGCGCATGAACCATTTGCTCTCGATGCGTGGCAAGGCGGGTACAAGCGAAGCTTTGAAGCAGCTCCGCAAGAACGTGCAGGAACGCAAGAAAATTGTGGCTAATCCGCAGCTCCGCCTTGATGCCATTCGCTTGGTGGTGTGCAAGTAAACTATTGACTAATAACTAACGACTGAAAAATGAGTGAATTAAGAAAGAACATTTTAGATGAAGCTCGCCGCGTGGTGGTGAAGATTGGTTCTCGCATTCTCGTGGATTCCGAGCGTGGTGGCGTTCGTACGCGTTACATCCAGAAGCTCGCGGATTCCGTGGCTCGCTTGATGGATGCAGGCAAGGAGGTCGTCATTGTCACGAGTGGCGCTGTGGGTACTGGCATGGCTGAACTGGGTTACGCTCAAAAGCCGACCGTGCTTGCCGAAAAGCAGGCTTGCGCTGCCGTGGGTCAGATTGACCTCATGTACGCTTATCGCGAAATGTTCCGCTGGGTGCAACTCTCTGTTGGTCAAATTCTTTTGTCTGCAGAAGACTTCCGCGACCGCGCACGTTACAAGAATTTGCAGAACACCATCAAGGCCATGCTTGCCAAGAAGATTGTTCCGATTATTAACGAGAACGATTCCTTGGCTGTCGCTGAAATCAAGGTGGGCGATAACGACAAGCTTTCAAGCGATGTGGCTCTGTTCCTTGATGCAGACTTGCTCCTCATCTTTACGGATGAAGACGGCTTGTTCGATGACAATCCGAAGAAGAATCCGAACGCTCGCTTGTTGAACTTTGTTCCTGAAATCACGCCTGCCATTTTGGCTTTGGCCGGAAAGCCCGGCGAGGCCGGGTCCGCCGTCAGTACCGGCGGCATGAGGAGCAAGCTCGAAGCCATTCGCAATGTGACGAAGAGCGGTGCAAATGCATTCCTTGCTAGCGGTATGAAGGTGCTCCCGCATCAGGTGTTCTTTGAAAATGCTACAGGTACGTTATTCGCAGGTTCCAAGAAAAAGCTCAATAGCCGTCAGCGCTGGCTGAGCTTTATCACAACTCCGCGTGGAAGCGTGATTGTCGATGAAGGCGGCGTGAAGGCTTTGCGTGAAAATCATTCGAGCTTGTTGCCGGTTGGCGTGATTGCGGTACAGAAGCATTTCGACAAGGGTGACTTGATTGAAGTACAGGACGAAAAGAAGAATCCTGTGGCTCGTGGTGTCGCTGGTTTTGATAGCGAAACGCTTAAGCTTGTGCTCCGCAAGAAGACTGCCCAAGTGCACGAAATCTTGGGCAAGAATGTTCCGGATGAACTTATCCACAAGAACGACTTGGTTGTATTCTAACTAGGTGACTTTAGACCGCTTTAGACAAAAGGATCAAACGTATGGCTGAAGATCAGAATGTCGAAGAACTGGCCGAAGAATCGGCGGAACTCCCGAAAGTTGAAAGTAGGGAAGACCTGGCTCGCATTATACAGGCGCTTGTGTTTGCGTCTCCGGATGTCGTGACGCTCAAGAAGCTTCGCGAAATTCTCGGCGATTTTTTGGATGCTCGTTCTGTGGCGGATGCACTCATTACCGCGAACGATTCTTTGAACAAGATTCAGTCTCCGTTTGAAATTGTGGAACAGGCGGGCGGTTACCGCTTTAGAACACGTGCAAAGTATTATCCATGGGTGCGCAAACTCTTCCCGGAAGCAAATGCAAGACGCCTTTCGCAGGCAGCTCTTGAAACGCTTGCCGTGATTGCGTACCAGCAGCCGATTACCAAAGCCGCCATTGAACAGGTTCGTGGCGTTTCTTCTGCGGATGGTCCGATCCGTAATTTGCTTGACAAGGGCTTTATTACTTTGGGTGCAAGAGCGGAAACTGTCGGTAACCCCTATACTTACGTCACGACGCAAGAATTTTTGAAATACTTTGGTATCAATCGCATTCCAGAAGACTTGCCGCGTTTGCGCGAATTCAGCGAACTTTTGGAAGCCGGCGCTCTGGTGCCGCAGTACTCCAAGCCTGATAACGCTCCGGAAGAACCGACTCCGCTCGAAGAATCGACTGACCAGATTGAATTGTCTATGGGAGATGCTTAATGGCCGTTACTCCGTTGATGCAGCAATATTACGAAATCAAGAAAGAAAATCCTGGCTGCATTTTGTTTTTCCGCATGGGCGACTTCTTTGAACTTTTTGAAGATGACGCTGTAATCGCCTCGAAAATTTTAGGTTTAACGCTCACGAGCCGCAATAACGGCGCCTCCGGTGCAACGCCTTTGTGCGGGTTCCCGCACCACGCTGCCGAACGCTATGTGCCAAAGATGGTGGCCGCAGGCTACCGCATCGCCATTTGCGAACAGGTCGAAGACCCGAAACTCGCGAAGGGCATTGTCAAGCGTGACATTGTTGAAATCATCAGCGCCGGCACGGCGATGAACGAAGAAAACCTCAATGCGAAAGAGGCAAACTACCTTTGCGCTTATGTGCCTGCGACAAGCGATGATGGCAAGGGCGGAAACGGGGACGTAGCTGCTTTTGCGATTGCCGATGTGACAACGGGTTACTTGGCCACGTGCCGTAGCAGTGTGCAGGCTTTTGAATGCGAATTCAGCCGCCGCATGCCCAAGGAAATTGTGATTCCCGAAGGGACGACGATTCCATCAGCGATTATGGACTTGATCAAGGCGGAAAACGTCTTGGTCACTGAACTCCCGGCGATTTTGTTTGCAGAAGACCAGGCGAAGGATGTGCTCTTTACACACTTCAAGGTCGAAGCTCTTGATGGCCTTGGCTTGGATGGTCGCGTTTTTGAAACGTCCGTGACGGGTGCGTTGCTCCAGTATTTGATCAACCAGAAAAAGTCCGAATTGTCGCACTTTACGACGCTTGAGATTTTGAATCTGGACGATTACATGACGCTCGATCCGAGCACGCTCCGCAACTTGGAACTCGTGCGTCCGCTGAATGCTGACGATTATTCCAGCACGCTTTGCTCAGTGCTCGATTTTACGGTGACGGCGATGGGTGGGCGTACGCTCAAGGACTGGGTGAGCCATCCGTTGATTGCTGTGGACCGCATCCGCGAACGCGAAGAAGCGGTGGGCGAACTTGTCCAGAATCCTGTGGCGCTTGATGAACTCAAGGAATCGCTCACGTCGATTCTCGATATGGAACGCTTGATGGGCCGTGTCGGTAGCGGTCGTGCAAATGCGCGTGACCTTGCTGGAATGGGACGTTCTCTTTCGCAGGCATCGAAGGTCGCTGACGTTTTGGAAGGCTTGCATGCGCCGCTTTTTGAAGGTCTACGCGAAACGTTGAATGCAGCAAAGGGCCGTGGCGAAGACTTGCTCAAGTACTTCAATGATGACTTGCCGATGACCGTGCGCGAAGGCGGTATGATCCGCCCGGGGGCAAGTGCTGAACTTGATGCGATGAACGAAGACATCAAGGAACGCCGCGAATGGATTGCTTCGCTGGAAGGTCGCGAACGCGAACGCCTCGGAATCCCGTCATTGAAAGTCGGTTACAACCGCGTGTTCGGTTACTACATCGAGATCACGAAGGCGCAGATGGCGAAGGCCACGCAGCCGATTCCGGACGAGTACATCCGCAAGCAGACAACGGTGAACGGCGAACGCTATATCACGCCCGAGATGAAGGAATGCGAATCCGTCATCAGCAATGCCGAAGTCAACATCCATGCGCTGGAATACAAGATTTTCTGCGAACTTCGCGAACGCGTGAACAGCTGGCGTGCCGAACTCCAGGGCATTGCCGATGCAATTGCTCGAGTCGATAGCTTGTACAGCTTTGCCCGTGCGGCACGTAAGTACAATTACGTTTGCCCGGAAGTTTTTGAAGGAACGGGTATTGAAATTCGCGGCGGTTTCCATCCGGTGATTGTTGCGGTGAACCCTGATTTGAACTTTATCCCGAATGATGTGACGCTCTCGCCGGATGGTACGCGACTGATGCTCATTACAGGCCCGAACATGGCCGGTAAATCGACGTACTTGCGCCAGACGGGGCTTATTGTGCTCATGGCGCAGATTGGCTGCTTTGTGCCTGCCGAAAGTGCGCGCATTGGCGTGGTGGACCGCATCTTTACGCGTGTGGGCGCAAGCGACCGCTTGAGCCGTGGCCTCAGTACGTTCATGGTCGAGATGATCGAAACGGCGAACATCTTGCGCAATGCGACTCCGCATAGCCTTGTGCTGCTCGATGAAATCGGTCGCGGTACGAGTACGTTTGACGGTCTCTCAATTGCGTGGGCGATTGTCGAGACTCTCCACAGCGAGCCTGCCCGCATGGCGCTTACGCTGTTTGCAACGCACTATCACGAATTGACGGGCCTTGTGGAATCGTTAGAACATGCCGGAAACTTCCAGGTCGCTGTGCAGGAAAAGGGCGACAAGCTCACGTTCTTGCACAAGATTCTTGAAGGTGCTTGCGATTCAAGCTATGGTATTCACGTGGCCGAGATGGCGGGGCTGCCACCTAACGTGGTGCGCCGAGCTCGCAAGATTTTGCTCCGTTTGGAAAAGCAGAAGATTGACCCGAGCGACGAGGCGCAAAACAAGAAAATCAAGGCGCAGCCGCAGATGGACTTGTTTGCACCGCCAGACGAGAACACGCTTTTGCTCAAGGATGAAATTCGCAGGCTCAAGCCCGAGGAAATGACTCCGATGCAAGCGCTGCAACGCCTCATGGACCTGAAGGAAAATTACGGGAAATAGCAATTAGTCAATAGTCAATGGTCTTTAGATAAATGCGGCGAAACTGCAATAATAAAACTACTGACTAATGACTAAGAACTAACAACTAAAATATGATTGATTTCGCGGCTTTAATGAACTTTGCTTTTGAGAATCGGCTCTACGAGTCCGAGGTTCATGGCATTGAGCATTGGCATCAGGTGGAGTATAATGGGCTCCTCCTGGCGAAAAAGACTGGCGCCGACATTGACGTGGTGCGCTTGTTTGCTATTTTCCACGACTCGCAGCGTTTGGATGATGCGTACGACCGTGAACATGGCGCACGTGGCGCAGAATTTGCACAGCGCTGTCGTGAAGAAAAGCGCTTTGAGCTGGACGATGAGCGCTTTGGCTGGCTCTATGATGCGTGTCGCCTCCACACGATTCAGCCGCGTACGGGAATTGTTACGATAGACACGTGCTTTGATGCGGACCGTCTGGATTTGGGCCGTGTCGGGTTCCCGCTGAATCCCCAAAAGATGGCGACGGAATGGGGTGCAAAAATAGCCCAGAAGTCTCTCACTTCGGGCTATTCCGTATTCCACATGCGCGAGTGGATCCGCAAATTGGTGCTTTAATTATTCCTTAATTGCCTGGAACGTGCAGCTGATTTCGACAGCGACGTTCTTCGGGAGTGTCGAAACGCCAACAGCCGTACGGGCGTGCTTCCCGTTTTCACCGAGAATCTGTACGGCAAGTTCGCTAGCGCCATTCAGCACAATCGGCTGGTCGTGGAAATCGTTTGCGGACTGCACAAAACCCTGGATCTGAACGAGGCGGAGTGTTTCGCCGGCTTTCAACTGCGTGAGGGCGGCGGCAATGTTGTTCAAGAAGCAAATCTGTGCCGCTTCCTTAGCTTTTTCCACAGAAATCTGGTTCGGGACGACGCCTGTAAAGGCGGAAAAGTCTCCCTTCACAGATGGTAACTGTCCAGAAACGATAATCGTATCGCCAAAGCGCGTTGCCGGAACATAAGCGGCTACCGGTGCGGGGCAGGCGGGGAGCGTCAGCCCCAATTCTTGGAATTTAGAGACAATTTGACTCATGTAATCTCCTTGTTTTTGCGCCTTTAATATACAATAATTGAGGTGCGTTTGGAGCGTTTATGTTTCGCTAATTAAAACCCGCACACGTTTTTGTGTGCGGGTATATTCTAAAGCTATTAGTGGCGATTACTTCTTCTCGACTAATTCCGTGGCGAGTTTCTTCATTCCGTTGAAGTCCCACTTGCCGCTTCCGAGCTTCGGAATGGCTTCGACGCCAAATACAGAACCCGGCTGCATGAGTGGCGGGATGCCTGACTTGCGGAGGCTTCTCGAGATTTCTTCGGTGTCGAGCGTTGCGTCGCCCTTGACGAGGAGCACGATGCGTTCGCCCTTCACAGAATCCGGCACGGCGGTAATCGCAAATTCGTGGTCGTCCAAGATGCCTGTTTCTGCAATGCGGAGTTCCACGGCAGTAAGCGAAATCATTTCGCCGCCGAGCTTTGCGAAGCGGCTGTAGCGACCGAGAATTTGTATGAACCCGTCCTTGGTGATGGTGCACTTGTCGCCGGTCTTGTACCAGCGGCGTCCATCGATTTCAAGGATTACAGAGGATGTCTTGGCTTCGTCCTTGAGGTAACCCTTCATCACTTGCGGGCCTGTGATGACGAGCATGCCTTCTTCGCCCGGTGCGAGGAACTGGTTCGTTTCCGGATCGATGATGGCGCCTGTTGAACCAGGGACAACCATGCCGATGCTCGAGTGGTCGCAGCACTTTTCCATCGTCAAGAAGTCGTCGAGCAATACGTTCGGGGCGTTGAGCGTGGCAAGCGGCGTGAGTTCCGTGCAACCGTAACCTTCGTAAATGTCCTTGCCGAACTTGAGCTTGAAGGTCTCGCGCATTTCGGGGCGGAGCTTTTCGGCACCGGCAATCACGTAGCGCAAAGAGTCGAGACACATAGGGTGTACCCAGCGGTTGATGGCGATGGCGCGGAGGAACGTCGGGGTGCCCATGAGGATGGTTGCCTTGTATTCGGCGCATACGCGGGCAAGAGTCTTGATGTCGGTGGGATCGGGGCAGAGCACCATCGGCACGCCGTCGAGGAGCGGCATCATGAACGTCATCGTAAAGCCAAACGAATGGAACAGCGGGAGGAGCGATGTCATCACGTCGGTGCGGCAAAGCCTGATGACGTGGTCTCCTTGCTGGGCGTTGGAAATCACGTTCTTGTGCGTGAGTTCTACACCCTTTGGTGTACCTTCAGAACCGGAACTGAACAAGATAACGGCATCATCGGTTAACTTAGACGTGGTGAACCAGAAATCTCTCAAAAGCTTCTTGGGGAATGTAAGGACGATGAACGATTCGAGCAGGCGGCAGAAGGTACTGATTTTCTTTTCTTCTTCGTCGATGTAGAACATCTGGCATTTTTCGGCGAGCTGCTTGAAGTCCGGGTTCTTGCCGCAGAGCTTGTCGAAGAAGGCGTGCGAAGTGACGATTGTCGAAAGTTCAGCCTTGTCAATGCAGCCGATAAGCGTGTCGACGGGCGAGGTGTAGTTCAAGTTGACCGTCGTCTTTCCGCAACCGAGGATGGACATAATGCCGAGGGCTGCGTCGCGGCTTGTGGGGAGCATGAAGCCTACATTCTGGTCATTCTTGGTGAGCGACTTGATCTTTTTGCCGAAGTGGTGGCAGAGGCGGATCATCTCGTAACCATTCACGTGGCGGCCGGCAGGGTCAATCAAGATTGGGCGGGAGCGGCGCTTGCGCATGGCGCGGTACCAAAGCGGAATGATGCTTGCGGAATGGTCCATCGCCATGTTCCAGATATCCGTGCCCAAGTTCTGCAAGTCCTTGCGGATAACATCTTCGGGGGTGGAGGCGGGAAGTGCCTTGCCAAAGCCCACGCTGATGACGCGGTTGAAGTACTGCGGGCGGTTTACGCATTCGGAGGCGTGGCTGTAACGGCTGCCCCAGAGACCTTGGATGTAGAACGGGACGATTTGCGCTTCTGTGCCTGCGATGGCCTTGCTGTAGTCGAGCGAGAACTTGGAAACAAATGGCGTCTTGGAAACTTCGCCTTCGGGGAAGATGACCACCGCTTCGCCCTTCAATAGCGCTTCGTGGATTTTTTCCATGGCTTCGCTGGGGTCGCGGCGGTTGATGTTGATGACCGACTTGCCGTGAGAGAACCAGCGCAAGTACCAATCTGCAAACGTGTTCCTGTTGCTTGCGATGAGGAGCGTGCGCGGAGATGCCATCTGGAGCACGGCCCAGTCGATGAAGCTAAAGTGCGGACCCACCAAAAGGAGCGGGCCGGATTCGGGCATGTTCTGGATGCCGTGGACCTTGACCTTATAGCGGAACACGTATGAGAATGCAAAGCGGAGCCCAGCGCGGAGGAGCGTCATCGGGGTGCGCTTGAGCGTGAACACGAACGTGAGGGCGAGGATTACGGCGAGGAAGAATAGCTGTTTGTGGAGGCTGAGTTCGGTCATGAGGAAGAGGATGACCTGGAAGCCAAGTAAGATGAACAGGAAGCTCATCTGAATCATGAACGAAACGGCGTGGATGCGGCCAGATGTGTCTGGGCGTGTGACGTTTTGGATGACCGTGCGGAGGATGACGAATGCGGAGCCTGCCCAGAAGGCGATGAATGCGTAGAGGAACGCAAGGACGTACTGGTTATTGATGAATGGCGTTATAATCATCGTGATGGAAGACGCAATGGCGGCAAGCGGGATAAGGCCTGTTTCCACGAAGTTCTTGGAAGACTTTGCGGCACTGATGGCGCCAATGATGTAGCCGATTCCGGTGAAGATGAATGTCCACTGGAATAGCGTTGAGCTCTGCGTACCCGTCATGTTCTGCGAAATCATGATGAGGAATTGCGTCACGCTCCAGAATGCAGCAATGCCGAGCATCGAGAGCTTGAGCATCGGGTTCGACCAGGTCGAAGAGAAATTGCGCATGGGGGAGCGAAGCTTCACGAACTTGTTCTGCTTGCAGATGCGGATGCAGAACGACGAAATGGCAGCGAAAAGTCCAACAGCGGAGAGGATAAACGGGAGGAGCGAGTAGCTAATGGTCGAGCTGTCGTTCGGACTGTAGTCAAACGTGAGGAAGGATATAATTGTGATACCGAGCGCCATGAAAATCAAGTGCTTGGCGTTGATTTTCACGAGGTCGTTCCCGTCGGTGATTTCTTTCATGAGGCCGATTTTTGCCGGATTGAAAATCGAGAGGAAAATGCCGTACAGGAACAGGAATGCAAATGCACCAAAGTCTAGTCTATCGCCAAAGAAGAATGCGATGAGCAAAACGGAGATAGCCATGCCGATGGAGGTCCAACCCATGACTTTGCTCTTGGGAAAACGGCCGGCGAAGTAACTTGCCACATGCATCATGATGATGCTCGGCGAGAACATGGCGAATTGGAGTAGTAGGCTCAGCCAGAAAAACCGTGCACCCTCGGAGTTGAAGGTTATCCATCTTTGGAAGTGGATGAATAAACCCAGTTGCATAAAAGATGTTAAAAATACAGCTATGTAATAGGGAACTTCGCCAGGGCAAGTAGTACGTTTCATATAGGTTGTTTAGTATAAAAATTGTTCAAAAATGCGAGGTAAATATAGTAATGATTAGAGGGGGTAAAAAAAGCGATGCCCGCGCGGTGGCGGGCATGATACTAACGACCAATGGCTGATGACCATTGACTAAAGACTATTGACTAACAACTACTTCTTAAACACTTTATAGAAGCAGAAAGCGCAGAGCCCAATGATAGCGCCCCAAGCGCAAACCATGAAAACGAGTCCGCCCGTAGTAAATTCAGCGTCCATTTTTTAACCCTCCATGTTTTCGTCAGAGTTACCGATTTCCATCTTCTTGATGCTCTTGCTGCGGCCCTTTTCTGCGGGACCACCCTTGCGCCAGGCATAGGCGATGGCGAGGTTCAAAAGCAAGAAAAGCACGAGCAAGAATCCGCGGAATGCCCACGTGAATCCGATTTGCGGGAACGTGTGTCCGAGGAATGTGACCGTTGCGTTCGGGTCTACGTTGCTAAGCGTGATGAATGGGAGACCGTCCGTGAGTGTGAACGAAACTAAGAGCACAATCAGGTAAATCGGGCAGACGTAAAGGATAATCGGGCGGAGGAAACGCGGGAGCTTGAGAAGCGAGCCATCGTTCATGGTGGCAAAAGCTTCATTTTCGCCCGGTTCCACAACCACTTCGGCTGGGAGGTCGCCATTTTCCTGGGCTTTCTTGGCGTTGCGGCGTCCGAGCACGAGGCTAAAGAGAACCGCCTGGATCATGCCCACGAACACGATGAGGTACGTACCGCCCCAGAAGTCGAGTTCATCGACTGTGCCTGCGGCGAGGCCGAAAATAGCGGTAAGGCTACCGATAAAGGTAATCGTGCTGACCGTCGTGACGGACTTTTTACGCGTAAACTTGAGGTCGTCTTCGCAGAAGCTGATGAGCGGCTGGATGATAGAAATGGCGCTCGTGATGCCTGCAAAGAAGAGCATCGTGAACCAAACGGTCTGAAGCACGCCTCCGAACGGGAGTGTTCCGAAAACGTAAGGCATCGTCTGGAATCCAAGACCGAATGTGCCGAGCTTGGCGCATTCTTCGATGTTTGCGCCTGCGATAAGCACTGCCATCGGGATCACGACCGTACCACCAATAATCACCTCGGCGAAGCCGTTCGTTGCGCTTGCCGTGAGCGAAGAAAGCACGAGGTCTTCCTTTGGCTTGAGGTAGCTTGCGTAGCAGAAAATGATGGCCATACCGAGGCTCATCGTGAAGAACACTTGGCCTGCAGCCGCCATCCAGACCTTCGGACTAGCGAGTTCCGAGAAATCTGGGTTCCACATGAAGGCAAGACCCTTGCCAATGCCCGGGAGCGTGAGCACGCGGACCACAAGCACAAGGCCCAAAATCAAGAGGATCGGCATGCAAATCTTGTTCGCGCGTTCAATGCCCTTGCGTACACCGAACGAAAGCACAATCATGTTCGCGATAAATGTAATGAGGAAGAAGATGATGGCGACCGGGATGCCACCGACGCAAGTCTTGAGCATGATGTAGTTGCCGAAGAATTCCGTCATTTTTTCCGGCCCCTGCGCGACAACGTCCATCAACGTGCCTGTTGCCGAGTAGAACGCAAATGCCAAAATCCAGGACTGGATAAATCCGTAGTAGAAAATGATGAAAATCGGCGGGAGGAGTCCGAGCGAACCCAGGTACTTTGCCCACTTCTTTTTCTTTTGGAAAATCACGTGGTACGTGCTTGGGGAGGTGCCGTAATTGTGGTAGCCAGCGTAACGACCAAGCGTCCATTCAATCCAGGCGAGCGGAATCCCAAGGAACACAAACGCAATGAGGTAGGGGATGATGAATGCGCCGCCGCCATTGGTAGCCGCCTGCACAGGGAATCGAAGAAAATTGCCAAGACCGACTGCGGAACCAGCGACTGCGAGGATGACCCCGAGTTTGGAACCCCAGCTTTCACGATTATTTGCCATGTTCTTTTCCTAAAATTTGAGCCGAAACTCAGTGAATATCGTGTTAAATTTAGTTATTCCTCGAAAAATGGCAACTTTGAAAAATGTTACGTGTGGGGGGATAAAAAAAAGCGCAGGCCCGGATGAGTCTGCGCTTTGGTTAATGGCGATATGCGCTTACTTGTTGTTAGCGCGGATCAAGTTGAGGGCGGAGCCTGCCTTGAACCATGCCCACTGCTGTTCGTTGTAGGTGTGGCTGAGGGCGATGTTATCGACGGAGCCGTCCTTGTGGTGGGCGACGAGCGTGAACTCGGAACCCGGGGCGAACTTGGTGAGGCCAACGATATCAAACACGTCCTGTTCCTGGATCTTGTCGTAGTCGGCGGCGTTCTTGAAGGTAAGGGCGAGCATGCCCTGCTTCTTGAGGTTCGTTTCGTGGATGCGGGCGAAACTCTTTACGATCACGGCCTTCACGCCGAGGAAGCGCGGTTCCATGGCGGCGTGTTCGCGGCTGGAGCCTTCACCATAGTTTTCGTCACCGATGACGATGGAGCCCGTGCCCTTGGCCTTGTAAATCTTGGCAAGTTCCGGAACTTCCTTGTATTCACCGCACTGGCAGAGAACCTTGTTGGTTTCGCCGTTGAAGGCGTTCACGGCGCCGATGAGCATGTTGTTCGAAATGTTTTCGAGGTGACCGCGGTAGTTGAGCCACGGGCCGGCCATGGAGATGTGGTCGGTGGTGCACTTGCCCTTGGCCTTGATGAGGAGCGGGGCGCCGGCGATGTCCTTGCCGTCCCAAGCTGCGAACGGTGCGAGGGCTTGGAGGCGCTTGCTGGTCGGGTTGATGGAAACGGTAATGTTGGAACCGTCGGCAGCCGGAGCCTGGTAGCCCGCGTCCTTCACGTCGAAGCCCTTCGGCGGGAGTTCGCACTGTTCCGGCGGATCGAGCTTCACGGCCTTGCCTTCGTTATTGACGAGGGTATCGGTCATCGGGTTGAAGCGGATGTCGCCAGAGAGGGCGGCGATTACAGCCATGAGCGGGGAGGCAACGAAGGCGTGCGTGTTCGGGTTGCCATCAGCGCGCTTTGCAAAGTTGCGGTTAAAGCTGTGGACGATCGTGTTGAGTTCCTTCTTGTCGGCACCGGCGCGGTCCCAGCGGCCAATGCAAGGACCGCAAGCGTTCGTCATGATCGTTGCACCGAATTGCTTGAACAAGTCGATGAGGCCGTCGCGTTCGGCGGTGTAGCGCACCTGTTCGGAGCCCGGGTTGATGAGGAGCGGGCACTTCGGGGAAAGACCCTTCGCGAGAGCCTGCTTGATCATGTTGGCGGCCATGTAAAGGTCTTCGTAGCTGGAGTTCGTGCAAGAACCGATGAGGGCTGCGCTCACGACCGGCGTAGATTCCGGCTTCGTTTCGGTAGCCTTGAGGGATTCTGCCATGTCGGTCACGGCGAATGCACGGTCCGGGCTGAACGGGCCGTTGTAATGCGGGATGAGCGTGTTGAGGTCGATTTCCACAACGCGGTCAAAATACTTTTCCGGTTCGGCTTCAACTTCCGGGTCGGCCTTGAGGTCGGCGGCAATCTTGTCAGCGGCGTCAGCGACGTCGGCACGGCCAGTAGCGCGGAGGTAACGGCTCATGGAATCGTCGTAGCTGAAGGTGGAGCAGGTGGCGCCCACTTCGGCACCCATGTTCGCAATCGTTGCCTTGCCTGTTGCGGAGAGGCTGCGTGCGCCTTCGCCAAAGTATTCGATAATAGCGTTCGTGCCACCCTTAACAGTGAGGATGCCTGCGAGCTTGAGGATGATGTCCTTAGCCGTTGCAAAGCCCTGGAGTTTGCCAGTGAGCTTCACGCCGATCATCTTCGGGTACTTGAGTTCCCACGGGAGGCCGACCATGGCGTCCACGGCATCTGCACCGCCCACGCCAATCGCGAGCATGCCGAGACCGCCAGCGTTCACGGTGTGGGAGTCGGTACCGATCATCATTCCGCCCGGGAAGGCGTAGTTTTCGAGCACCACCTGGTGGATGATGCCAGCACCCGGGAGCCAGCAGTCAATGCCGTACTTGGCAGAAACAGACTGCAAAAAGTCATACACTTCCTTGCTTTCTTCCTTGGCCTTCGGGAGGTCCTTTTCGGCACCTTCGCGGGCAATAATCAAGTGGTCGCAGTGGACAGAGCTCGGAACGGCAACCTTGGACTTGCCTGCCGTCGTGAACTGCAAAAGGGCCATCTGGGCGGTGGCGTCCTGCATAGCGACGCGGTCCGGATGGAATTCGGCAAAATCAGCGCCACGCTTGTAAGTTCTGTTCTCGGCACCTTCGATCAGGTGGCTGTAGAGAATCTTTTCGGCGAGAGTGAGGGGGCGATTGAGCTGCTTGCGGGCTGTTGCAACTCGTGCAGGAATGCGCGCGTAAGTAGCTTGGATCATGTCGAAATTAAAAAGCATAGTTACCTCGTGAATTTTTCGACCGAAAAGATAGAAATTTTAAAAACAGCGAAAAGGGAAAATTTAAGCGTATTTGGGAGATATATTAACGCGATTTCTACGCAGCTTCTAGAAAGTGTAAAGGCGGGCTTGCAAATGTAATGTGCGAACAAGAAATGTAATGGTTAAAGCTTATAATTATGCCGTTAAAATGCGGATGTGCATATAAAAATTCAAATTCAGTCGATTTATATGCATTTTTAGGTATATTTTGTGTAAAGTAAGTGCTGTCGCGGAGCTGCTCGAGGCTTTGAATGCATATAAAAATGGAGAAGGCGTGTGTTTTATATGCTTTGATGAGAAAAATATACTGATATTTTATTCGAAAAATGCATATAAATATTCTAAAATCGCAGATTTATATGCGTGACCTCTTTTTTGAAGTGGCTTTATTATATTTTTCAATGTAACCATGTCTGTAATATCTACGTCCCAAAAGGTTCTTTTTAAGCTCCTGAATTGGTTGCTTTGTGCCGCAACTTTTGCTTGCGTTGCCTGTGACAGTAATTCTACGATTTCCTTCAGCGACGAAAGTGTTTACGATGCTGAGAAAAATACATTGACCGATCTTCGTGACGGACAAGTTTACCGTACTACGACAATCGCTCCCGAAGGAACGGGCTATTCCAAAGTATGGATGGCACAAAATCTGAATTACCGCTATAATTTGAAGTCCGTTAATGGAGGTGTCGCCGATACGTCAAGTTATTGCGTCTATAACGACCCGGAAAAATGCAAAACGTTGGGGAGGCTTTATACATGGCCTGCTGCTATGGACAGTGCTGCGTTGTTCAGTACGGATGCGCAAGGCTGCGGTTATACGAGAGACTGCAAGGCAAGCGAGATTGTTCGCGGTGTATGCCCTAAAGGTTGGCACCTCCCTAGCATGGAAGAATTCGAAGCTTTGCTAAAAGCGGTGGGCGGCAGTTCTATCGCCGCATTGAAGCTGAAAGCTACTAGCGGTTGGACGGAAAATGGCAACGGAGCGGACGCTTTCGGATTTGCGGCGATGCCGGCTGGTTTCAGGGATGCCAATGGGCATTTCGGATTTCAGGATAGCAGTGCGTATTTTTGGAGTACGACTGAAGTCTATTTTGCCAATTCTTATTTCATGGATATGTATTTCCGCAACAACTCTGCAGATATCCCTGGCGATAACAAGGATATTGCATTTTCTGTCCGCTGTGTGAAAAATTAAAGTTTTTTTGTTTGTGAAAACCGCTATTTTATGGGGCGGTTTGTTGTAAATCTCCACCGCACGGGTATTGCTTGAGCCACTCTTTGATTTGCTCCTGGGTGTGCTTTTCGGAACAGAGTTCGCGATACACTTTGGGGGCGAGTTCTTCTGGATCAAAGCCAAAGTTAAAAAGTGCCCAAATTCCGGTGCCAAAACCGGCTCCTATTGCAATGGCAGCAGGGAAATTCCCCGTAGTTTGAGCTGCAATCAAGAACCCGAGAAGCCCTTCTAAAAGGGTTGTTCCCAACAGGTTTTTGCGTTCCATCTCTTGACAATAGTCAATCGAATCGGCGGATACTTGGTACAACATTTTGCCGTAGTCTTGCTTGAGCCAAACGGTATTGTTTTTTTCGTTATAACAAATTCCTTTGGTGGTGCTGGCTGTAACGTTTTTAACGGGGTGGTATATGGTTGAAATCGTTTGAGAGCTGTCGCTGAAACGGAACCAGCGTCGTTTTATCGTATGTAGCGTATCTGTTGTGGTGATCGTGCTTGAATTTGTTAGCGAACTAGTCGTTTTTGAATCGATTTTTTGTGTATCTGTGAGCGTTGCTGTCTGAGTGTTGTCAATAGAAGCTGTTTTCATGTTTTTCATTTTTTCGAGATTCTTTGCAGCTGCTTTCCTTATTTCGTCATTTCCGCCGAATGAAAATGGCGAGGAAAATCCCCAAAAGTCTATCGTTATTGCAAAACGATTACGCTTTTCATCGAGGTCTCTGCCATAACGGAGCTCAAACGACATTTTGCAATTTTCTCCAACAGCGCCGGTTATAAAAAGGCCTCCGCCAACTTCTGTATAAAATTTAGGCTCAGGATTCGGAATCCATATTTGTCTAAATCTACCGCCGTTGTCGATTTCGCGACCGTTCCTTGACAAATGCTGTGTAAAGCCTAATTTCCATTTGTCGTTGATCGGAATCTGCTCGATAAGCATTCCTCCGCCGGAATAGCGGGTGAAAAATGTGCTGGAATCATGCATTGGAGCGTACAAAATTGCAAATGCGTTGCCCCATCCTGTGATGCCGAAATACGGGGAGGCAAAACCGGCTTGCACGATTGGAGTGAGTGATTGCAGTCCGTATCCGAAAGTGAAGTAATCGCCGCTGATAAATCTTTCGAAAGAGGCGTCGCCCCACCATTCCGTGTTGTGACCGTCTTCATCGCGAACGCCATTTTTAAGTTGCCCTGCATAATATGAAAAACTGACGTTGTTGATGACATCGTTTCTTCCATAGCTGTCCATAAAAGCGGCTGCTGGAGGCGGGCGCGTGATAGAACTGCAACTAGCAAGGAATATCGCTAATGCGATTGCTAAAAAAGAACGTATCCAATGATTTAAGATTATTTTCATAGGAGTAAACTAAACGAAAAGGACCAGTAAATGACGGGATTTGTTTCTGTATGAAGTCCCATTTCGTATGACATAATAGAGAAAAAGTGCTGTTTTTGATTCGCTTCTTTTAGTAAAGGCAAATTTGAATAATTGGCGAATTCAAGACCGTAATAGAATATCCATTTGTGTAATTTATAGCCATATGAAAATCTGGTGGCAGGATTTCCGTTCAGATTTTCGCCTGCGTTGATGATGTGCAATTGACGTAATCCGGCGTGAGCGCCAAAGGCTAGACCATGGTTATTCATGAAAAACATGGTTCCGCCACCCAAATTGAGCGAACCGGAGAAGTTGTTTGTGCTGGCCCCTGCATCAAAATGGTAAGTGTAGTTGACGTTATAATCTTTTCTTTCTCTGTTATAGCCGAAGTAATGACCGAAAGACAGATCATATGCGGCACCAACGTATATTGGTCCGAGCCATTGCACGATGATGGGGGAAATCCCGATTTCTAACGGGATGGAGTAATGCGTGGTCAGGAACATCCCTCCGCCAAAGGTGTGACCATACCAGTTTTCTGCACCTTCGGTGTTTTCTGTTTTGGGCCAAGTGATGTTGTATAAGTTGATGTCAAGGCGGGCGTTGAATCCGCTGATTTTATCTTCTCCGTATTCGCGTTCGCTTCGGCAAAAATCGGAATGCATCGCTTTTGGGGTGGATGGGTCACATGCTCCAAGCGAGTTACCTATGGTAAACAGGTATCTTACTCCAGGTGCGATTTGCTTAGCTGCCATAGCAGGGGGCACTATGCTGGGGGCTAAAACGACATCGTCTTCAGCCCATGTGATCGCACATGCAAAAATGATGAATAAAAGAATGATTTTACGCATAATGTTTTTCAGCTAAAGTCTAGAAAAATAAATAACATAAAAAAACTCACCAATGGATTTTGGTGAGCTTTATAAGTAATGCGTGAGCGATGCGCTCCTGAAATGCGCGGACTTTACTTCCCGGCGATTTCTTTGGCTTTAGCTTCGATTTCGGCGATGGCCTTTGCGCGGCCTTCGGTGGTGTCTGCGTTTGCAAGCACGATGTTCACGAACACGGAACCTGCGACCACAGCGTACACATGCTTCGAAAGCACCTTGGACTGTTCGCCGTTGCGGATGCCGAAGCCGCCGAGAACCTTGGCGCCGTGCTTACCGACTGTGTCGATAAAGTCGAGCGTTGCTTGGTCAATCGTCGTTTCGCTTCCGGTAGTACCAGCGCGGAGTGCGGCGTAGATGTACTTGAAACCGGCGGAAGCCATCGTTTCGAGACGTTCCTTGGTCATGCTCGGAGCAGCGACCGGGATGTTTTCGAGACCGTGCTTCTTGCAAGCTTCGGTGAGGCCTTCGTCATGGTCGAACGGAAGGTCCGGAATGATGCAAGCAGAAACGCCTGCGTCCTTGCACATCTTGACGAAGTTTTCGACGCCCGGCGTAAAGGCGAGCGAGCCGTAAGTCATGATGTAAATCGGCGTCTCGGGGTGACGTTCGTGAATCTGCTTCACGATGGCAAGGCCCTGCTTGGTGGAATAGCCTTTTTCGAGAGCGATGGTGGAAGCGGTCTGGATGGCCGGACCGTCGGCACTCGGGTCGCTGAAGGCAAGCTGGATTTCAAGAATGTTGGCGCCACCTTTCACAAGAGCGTCGGCGATGGCGATAGAAGTTTCAGCGTCAGGAAAACCCGCAATAAGATGAGACATTAAATTCATGGTGATTACTTCCTTGTCATAATTTCGGCGTCGTGGATGTCTTCGTTGTTTTCGAGGCGCTTGAGTTCGGCCTTCAGGAATTCCTTCCACTTTTCGGGGCGGAACACCGGGCTTGTGATGAAGATGTCCTTGTCGCCGCGGCCACTCATGTTGATGACGAGAGCCTTGTCCTTCGGCAATTCCTTCGCGATCTTCATCGCGGCAGCGCCGGCGTGAGCGCTTTCGAGGGCGAACAAAATCCCTTCGTTACGGGCGAAGAACTTCACCGCTTCCAAAGCTTCCTTGTCGAGAATCGCCGTGAATTCCACGCGGCCAGATTCGCCGAGGGCGGCGAGCTGCGGGCCGATTCCCATGTAGTCGAGGCCAGCCGAAATCGAGCGCGTCGGCATGGATTGACCGTCTTCGTCAATGAGGAAACGGCTCTTGTAACCCTGCACGATGCCTTCGCGGCTGGCGTTACCCGTCATGCGGGCTGCGTTTTCGCCGACGTTCGGGCCTATGCCACCGGCTTCTGCACCAATCAAACGCACGTTTGCGTCGTTGATGAACGGCGTGAACACGCCAATGGAGTTGCTACCACCACCCACGCAAGCGACAACCGCGGCAATGTCAATGTTCCGTTCGGCGGCCTGGCGCTTCACTTCTTCGCCGATAATCGACTGGAATGTGCGAACGATATCTGGGAACGGGGCTGGGCCGAGTGCGGAACCAAGCACGTAATGAGTGTTCTTGAAATTCGTGGCCCAGTCGCGCATGGCTTCGTTCACGGCATCCTTGAGTGTGCGGCTACCGCTCGTGACCGGTACAACCTTTGCTCCGTACATTTCCATGGTGGCCACGTTCGGTTGCTGGCGGCGAACATCCACTTCACCCATGTACACCACGCATTCGAGGCCGAGCTTTGCGCAAGCGGCGGCAGTGGCGAGCCCGTGCTGACCGGCGCCTGTTTCGGCGATGATGCGGGTCTTGCCCATCTTCTTAGCGAGCAAGCACTGACCGATGGCGTTGTTGATTTTGTGGGCGCCTGTGTTGGCGAGACCTTCCAGCTTGATGTAAATCTGTGCACCGCCCAACAGTTCCGTTGCGGTCGGGGCGAAGTACAGCGGCGTTTCGCGGCCAATGTAGTCGCGCTGGATGATGCGGAGCTCTTCGAGGAATTCCGGATCGTGGATGTACTTGTTGAATGCCGCTTCGAGGTCGTCGAGCGGGCGGCGGATGATTTCGGCAACGTACTTGCCGCCGAACTTGTCAAAGAAACCGTTGTTAGAAGTTGTAGAGGTCATTGTTGTTCTGTCATCCTGAGAGATGGGCGAAGCCCGAAGTCGAAGGATCTAGTTAAGGGTTAAAGTCTCTATGCCTGCTGAGGCGCTGCGAGTCCAGAAACCAAAAAAAATCGGCTTCCGGAGAGTCCCGAAAGCCTTTTACAAACACTTGATGAAATCAGCAAACCGGACTCTATCTCGTAGAGCCCCACCACCAACGGTTGAAACGGATTACTGCGTTCATCTTCATACTATAAATGTAGGAATGGAAATTTAATTTGGCAAGGGAATGGGAAAATTTTTTCGGATTTTTCTCGATATAAAAAAAGGGCTTTGGAAAATTTCACTATTTACTTATATTTACATTGACATAATTTAGAGTTCGCTCTTATTCTTGTAGTTGAAAAACGACCAAAACTTTCTAAGCAAGAGAAAAAGGGCAGACACTCACACCCTATGGTGTGGGTCGTTTGCGTTTATTTTGCTTAAGGTTTACTTGGTCGTTACCTCAACTACGATGGCGCGGACGATTCCACGCTTTTTTTGTGCGGATCGAAAACGTTTTTACGGGATGAGGTGGGCTCCATTGTTGGATTTTTAACCAATGGAGAAAAAATGAAAAGTAAACAAGTTAAATGGACTAGCCTTGTTGGCGTATTTGCCCTCGTAGGAATGTCCCTTCTTTCTGCGTGTGGTGATGACAGCGCTTCGCCGGTTGTTCCGCAGGTGAGTGAAAAGGAAAGTAGCTCCAGCAAAATTAAAAGCAGTTCTAGCGTAAAAAGAACGAGCGTTGAATCAATGTTTGAACTTGGAGCTTGTAAAAATTCAAACATTGGCGAGCGTATTTTTGTTTCTGAAGAAGTGGACTATTACACGTGCTCTTATGTTGATGGTAAATATACCTGGGCTCCTGATAAAAAGGCAAAAAGCTCAAGCAGCGTGAAATCGTCCAGCAGCATGGCAAAATCCAGTAGTTCTGCAAAATTATCGAGTAGTTCGGTAAAATCGTCAAGCAGCACTAAAGCTTATACAAATGTTTCTGATGTTTGGACAGGCAAGATGACTAAGCCATCAACAGAATTTATTGATGGAAAGTCATTCATGCTTATCTATACCGCTGAGGAATTGGCGTATTTTGCTGACCAGGTGACGAATAAGGGCGAAGAAAGACTTAATGCCAAGTTGATGCAGCATATCCGCCTTAACCCTGATAATATGGTGGATGAAAAAGGAAATTTGATTTTGCCTCAAAGTTCTTTGAATGAATGGACTCCCATTGGAGGCGGAACGGATAAAATTATGTATAAAGGAACTTTTGACGGAAATGGTTATATTGTTTCTGGCATTTATGTAAATAAGCCTGCTTATGAACGAGCTGGTTTTATTGGAACTCTTGGCGCTACGACTAAAAGCGATAGTGGACATGTAATGTTCCTTGGCATTGAAAATTCCTACATTGTTGGAGACAAATATGTTGGCGGTATTGTTGGCCGAATGAACTATGCTGAGATTCAACAGGTATTCAATCGAAAGTCTTATGTCAAAGGCTCTGATTTTGCTGGTGGTATTGTTGGTTACAAAAACTATGGATGGTTGTATTACGCCTATAATTCTGGAATGATTGTAACTCAATCTAATCGCACAGCTGGAATCGCAGGCTTTAACAATAACTCGGCTTCAACAATTAAGGTTTGTTATAATGTGGGTTTCCTGATCGCTCCGAATAACCAACGGGCTGCAGGAATTTCGAATACTACGAATTCCAATACGTATAATACTTCTGTGAATTCATTTTATCTAATCCAAGATGACCGTAAGCTGATTGCTAATGGAGCTTTGGAAAAAGAACAATATTTTATGCAAAGTGATGAATTTATTAGTACCATGAATGGCCTTGCTTTTGACAATATTTATGTTGCCGATGATGACGACATTAATGATGGTTATCCAGTGTTTAAATGGGAAAAGCCTATTATCAGATAATTGAAATACAAACGGTAAAAAATTAGGCTTCCGGCAAATCCCGGAAGCCCTTATGCTATAGTGTTGAATTTTTGAGGCAAGGGGTGGTTTTATTTTTTCTTGCCTTCGAGGTATTCCGTGATTTTTGGGACCATCAGCGACTTGCGGCTGATTTTTTCGGCGGAGAAGTAAACGCCTTCGCTGAAAAGTTCTCCGAATGCACTTTCGGCGATTTCTTTAGCCGTGGCTTCGTAATCGCCTGTAGCGTAGATGATGGTGTAGGAGCCCGATTCGATGAACGGCGTTTCGGCGGCGGTTTCCGGATCTGGATTCGGGTCGTGTCCGTCAACCTTGGCAAAGAGAATGTCGCGCTTCTTTTCTTTGGCAATTTCGGGCATCACGGCGGCGAGACGTTTAAAGAAGTCGCTCTTGGTCGAATCGACATACCAGTCGTTGCTTGCAATTCCGATTTTGACGCCTTCGATTTCGTAATCCTTGTAGTCGGAGAGGAAAATATCCTTGTCCGTCATGCCGTAGTAATCGTGCGACGCATCGTCCATTTCGCGGGAGAGCTTGGCGACGCTATCGGGGGAAATCTTGAGCTGTTCGATAAGGCTTTTCCATGCAGACGAATCTAAAGCCGAGGATGCGACTTTGGTCAAGTTGCGCGTGTCAGAAAGGATGCCCGCCAAAAGAATCTTGGCCATGTCGTTATCGATTTTGACGTCGGCTTTTTTGTAGAGGTCCCAAATGATAGTGCAGGCGGAACCGATAATTTGACGGTTCACGTAAGTGTCGGAGGTGACTTTTTCATCAAGATCGCCAGGAATGTGGTGGTCGATAATCTGGAGAATCTTAGCCTCTTTGACTCCTTCGACGGACTGCGCGGATTCGGCGTGGTCGGTGAGGATGAGACGCGTACCGGCTTTTACAGACGACATCTGTTCAGGAATTTTGAATCCGAATTTCTCGGCGATGTAAGCTGTTTCGCGATTGATTGGACTTACGATTTTGGCTACGGCGTTGTGCCCCAAAGCTCGCATGAGTGCAGCGTAACTCATAGCCGAAGTGACGGCGTCGACATCAGGAGTCTTGTGCCCGATGACGAATGTGGTGTCGGAACCCCAGTCCAAGGCGTTGACGGTGTTTTTGAATTCTTCTCCTTCGTTGTTGGAGTCGGAAGAAGTGCTGTCGCCGCAAGCGCAAAGAAGAGTGCTTGAGAGGCAAATGGAAAAAATGTTGTTAAAAAGAGTTTGTTTGTTCATGTCGCAGAAAATAGCTTTTTTCGCTTTTTGCGGGATTTTGTAAATTTTTATTTTATTTGCGGTTGCAGAGGCGCTGTAAACTGAAGATGCAAAAAAAATAGGCTTCCGGCACATTCCGGAAGCCATTTTATCAAACACTTGATGAAACCGGTGAATCCGTTCCGTTTTACGGGAACCCCTCCCGCAAGCGGTCTGAGTGGATTACCGATTTCACCTTTACGTATATCAATATATAATGTAAGTCGTTGATTGTCAATAGGTTACGATAACTTTTTTGTAAATTTTTGGTACGATTTTGGTGCGGTATAGAAAAAGCCTATCCTGTAGGATAGGCTTTACTTGTAATTGCTGTTTCTTGAATGCTATTTTGCGGAAATTGCCGCAAACAGCGCTTTCATCTTGTCGTGATTCTTGATGCCGGGGGCGTCTTCGATGCCGCTAGATACGTCGATGAGTTCGGGGTGGAACTTTTCGCAGATTGTGGCGACATTTTCAGGATTGATGCCGCCGGCGAGCCAGAGCGGGGCTCCGTTTGCTTTTTCGCGGAGGAGCGATTCGGGGATGGTCTTGCCGGTGCCGCCGGGAATGCCTTCGACCTTGGCGTCCAGCAAAATGCGAGGTTCGCCGTTTTTGCGGAGACTTGCAATGTAATCGAAGTCTTCGGGGGCGCCTACGCGTGCTGCGCAGTAGTAGGGGAGGGCTGCGCTGCAAGATTCCGCGAGTGCGTCGGAATTGTGCGGATCAACGCCGTGGAATTGTACGGCGTCGAGCACGCCTTCTTGGGCGAGCTTGATGGCTGTTTTGCCTTCGACGGAATTCGGGTCGGTAATCACGCCAACGAGAAGCGGAGATCCGTCATTGCGAGCTGCGCGGAGCTTGGTCGAGAATGACGTTACGAATTCTTCGGTGGTGAGTCTCTTGGTGGTGCTGAACACGAAACCGAGCATGTCGGCGCCGAGTTCGGCGGCGAGGAGACCGTCTTCTTCACGTGTGATGCCGCAGATTTTCACGAGCGGGCGGCGCGCATCTTGTGGGCGCGCATCTTGTGATGAGGCGGCGCGAGTCTCGTTATTGGCAAATTTGCGTTCGGCGAATTTCTTCCAGAACTGCCCGCGGGCGTTTTCGCATCCGCTTTCGAATGCGCTGACCACGTCTTTGGCGAGCGGTGGATTCTTGGCGACAGCTTCACCGACGAGAATTCCTGTGAATCCGAGATTGCGGGCGTATGTTGCATCGGCTGCACTCAGAATGCCCGATTCAAAAACGGCTTTGGCGGGGAGCTTGCTGCGAACGCTTGCGGGAATCAGCGGGTCCGTGTGGAATGTGGCGAGGTCGCGGGAATTGACGCCTGCGACGATCGTCTTGGCGGCTGCATCACCGAGAGCGGCTGTCACAACGGCAAGCTTGCGGAAATCGTCAGCTTCGCGGACTTCAACGAATGCCTGAATGCCGAACTTCTGCGCGCGCTGTGCCATCTTTACGAGTTGGGCGTCGTCTAAAATTCTTGCAATCAAAAGTACGGCATCGGCGCCACAGCGATAAGCGATGTCAATTTCGTCTTCGAATAAAAGGAAATCTTTGCGGAGAACAGCGCAAGTGTGTAAGCCCTGCTGACGGCGGCGTTCCATCAAGTCCGCTACGGCAATCAAGTCACGGAGCGAGCCCTTGAAAAAGTTCATTTCGGTCAGCACGGAGACCGCTTGAGCGTGTGCTTCGGCATAAGTCGTGGCGAGTTCCACCGG
This sequence comes from Fibrobacter sp. UWB7, assembly GCF_900142945.1. Lineage (NCBI taxonomy): Bacteria > Pseudomonadati > Fibrobacterota > Fibrobacteria > Fibrobacterales > Fibrobacteraceae > Fibrobacter > Fibrobacter sp. UWB7. The sequence continues at coordinate 741,874 of NZ_FRCO01000002.1, read as the reverse complement.
ATTCAAGTTCGGCGCGATGTCTCCCTTGGATGGCGAAGCCCTCTTGACCTCAAGGATGGCTCCTGCGTTACCCAAAAATTCAGTATGACCAACGCGACGCGCCTCGGGAATATCAATGTTAAAATTCAGCCCAAGTCTATCGATGTCTTCGCGGCGCATCCGCACGATTTTTTGCAAAATATCTTCGCTCATAATTCCTCTACGCCAATTGTAGAAAAATTTAAGGCGCGTTCAAAAGAAAGTTGGTCTTAGTTGGAGTAATTGTTGTTGGGGTGTTTTGTTCCGTATGGAACTTTTTGTCCCAAAAGAAAATTGCGCGTATTTCAAAAATATGTTTGTATCTCTTTTTTTACGATTTCGCCGGAGCTACTTTTATAGAAAAAATGGGGTGATATATGAAAACATTGAAATTATCAAACATCGTTTGGTGCGCAGCTCTTACGCTTTGCGCTTGTGGTGATAGCAGCGTTGATTCTACGGGTGTTGTTGCCCCGAATGCTGCTGAATCTGATTCTGCCGGTGAAACTACGGTGGTCTCTAATCCGGAAGCATCTTCGGGCAATCAAGGCTCTACGGCGGAAAACCAGAGTTCTGTGTCGACTGAACAAAGTTCTTCGACTGAAGAAGTCATTATTGAACAAGTGGCTTCGGATCCTGTAATGGTTTCCGAAATTTCTGGTGATCCGGTTATTACTTTTACCAACGCATCCGTTTCGGTCTCGAATGACAATGGTTGCATTGCTCAAAATGAAAAGACCATTACCATCAGCTGCCAAGGAAATTACCAGCTTACCGGCAGTTCGAACGACAACCAAATAATCGTTAACGCTGGGAGTACAGACAATGTTTATCTGTACTTGAATGGTTTGCAACTTGCAAGCGCCTCTGACGCTCCAATTTATGTTCAAAATGCGAACAAGGTATTTTTATTGTTGGTGGATGGGACAAAGAATACCCTTGAAGATGCTTCTACCCGCACGAAATCTTATACAAAGTCTAACGGCTCCAGCGACACGACAAATGCGACAATCTATGCCAAGGATGACTTGACGATTAAGGGTAGCGGCGCGTTGACCGTAACCGGAAACTACATCAACGGAATTCATTGCAGCAACGATTTGCGCATTCGTGATTTGCCCGAAATTACGGTCAAGGCCAAAAATCACGCTATCAAGGGCAAGGGCTCTGTAAATATTGAGGGCGGTTATTTTGAACTGACTGCAACAAATGGCGACGGAATCAAGAGCGACGAGGGCGACGATGAAGGTGTAGTCACGGAAGAAAAGGGAATTGTGGTCATCACTGGCGGTGAGTTTAACATCAATGCTGGCGATGACGGCATCCAGGCTTACAACTACATCTTGATTGCGGATTCTACCTCGACACCGCTTATTACCGTAAACAGCAAGGAAAAAGGTATTGCTACGGATAATCGTCTTTACATCAATGGCGGTGTAACTAGCGTGACATCAGGCGATGATGGGCTCCATTCCAACATGAACATTTATTTTAACGGTGGACGCACGACGATTTCTGCGGGCGATGACGGCATCCATGCCGATTCAACATTGCGCATCTCTGATGGTTCCATCAACATCACCAAGGCTGTCGAAGGTATTGAAGCGTTCTACATCAGGGCAGAAGGCGGAAAGACGGCGACGGTTGCAAGCGATGATGCTTGGAATGCGGCGGGAGGCTCGGCTGATGCCAACTCAACGAGTGGTTCTCAGTGGGGTGGCCGCGGCGGCCCGACTGGCATGATGAGCGGCTCCAAGGGTTATATCATTATCAGTGGCGGTTACCATTACCTCTGTGCGGCGGGTAACGATATTGATGTGCTTGATGCCAATGGAACGGCAACAATGAGCGGAGGCGTTTTGCTCCTTGAAATCGGTTCTAGTGGAAGGTCTAGCGCGATGTTTGCTCCGGGAAATCAGGGCGGTAATCAGGGCGGAAGCTGGGGCGGCTCTAGCTCTTGCTCCACGAATACGGCTGGTGGGCTTATTGACACGGACAATGGATTTAGCATCAATGGTGGCGTGTTGCTTGGTTTCGGAAGCCAAACCGAAGAGTATCCTTATTGCACTGCTACAAGCTACACGGCTGGTACGGCGTATGGTTCTAGCAAAGCCGCTTTCAAGCCTAGCTCTTCTGGTAGCATGATTATTTACGGTGGCGAAGTCAGCTCTGTGTCCCAGGTAGATGTGAGCGGCATGACCGAAGTTCCCCTCCCGAATGGCATGACCTACTACGAAAAATAGCCTTTTCCCTTGAATTTCCTCCTAAACACTAAAGGCTTGCTCCTTAGGGGGCAAGCCTTTTACTGCAAGGAGTGGATCGTTTTTTTTTCGGTTAAAATGGAGTTGTCTATAGAGGACACTTTGAGTTGTGTGGGGCTTTTTTTTGATGCGTTTTCTAGTTCGGCGGCTTAAATTTAAAGAAAAAAGGGATGTGCTATGAATTATTTGCTTTCTAAAACGATACGTGTGGCCGCTACTTTTGCGGCTTTGGCTGTCACAACGGCTGCGGTTCCTGCGTTTGCGGTGACTTCGCCGGACTTTCCGATGGCGGGCTTTGCCACGCAGAATGGCGGCACTACGGGCGGCAAGGGCTACTCCGAGGTTACGGTCGACAACGTGAATGACCTCAAGAGCTACGCCAAGGCGGGCAACAAGATTATCTACGTGAAGCCGGGCACGTACATGGGGCCGGTGGAAGTCGGTAGCAACGTGACGATTTACGGTTACCAGGGCGCCATTATCGCGCAGCCTACTTCGGGCAGTGCCATGAAACTGAGCGGCTCGAAGAACGTCATCATCCGCAACCTGAAATTCAAGGGTGTGGGTGCGCACGACGACGATGACGAAGATTGCCTCCAAGTGAATCACGAATCCAAGAACGTGTGGATTGACCATGTCGACGTGTATGACGGTCACGACGGTAACCTGGACATTACCAATGCTTCGGACTACGTGACGATTTCTTGGACCAAGTTCAGCTATACCTCTGCATCGACAGGTCACCAGTTCAGCAACTTGATTGGCAACAGCAAGACAAAGACGAGCGACCGTGGGCACCTGAATGTGACGATTCACCATACGTGGTGGGCTGACGGCGTGGTCGAACGCATGCCGCGTGTGCGTTTTGGCAAGGTACATGTGGCGAACAACCTCTTCGACAGCAAGAATGCGAGCTATTGCGTGCGAGCCGCTATCGAGGCGGACATCCGCATCGAAAGGAACGTGTTCATTGGCGTGCAGAAGGCGCTTGACTTGTACACGAGCGATGGAGCCATTACGGCGGCGCAAATGATTGAAAATTACGAAGAGAACGTGAAGAAGAAGCAGGACGGTACGGGTACGGCGTTCAAGCCGAGCTATTCCATGAGCCTCACCGACGTAAGTACGCAGGCGAAGGCGTATGCCCTGCGTGATTCCATTAAGTTGTACGCAGGTGCGACACTCCCGGATCCGGGAAAATCTCAAACGGTGACGCCCGCATCTTCTTCGAGCGAGGTGCAGTCCAGTTCCAGCGTGGCTGTGTCTAGTTCAAGTGTTGCGGTGTCTAGCTCCAGCGTCGCAAAGTCCAGCAGCAGTGTCGCGCAGTCCAGCTCCTCGCAGGGGGAGGTTGTTTCTGGAACGGCGACGCTTACTAAGCACGGCTCGGGTAGCGCTAAGCAAGAAGTCAAGCAAGGTGAATCTATCGAAGAATTTTACTTTACTGTCGCTGGCGCCACGGGTGCGACTGTTACGGGACTGCCTGATGGTGTTGTTGGGACAATGAAGGGTAGTGATTTTTACATCTCAGGTACGGTCGCTCAAAATGCTGCTGTGGGGGCGTACAACTTTACCGTGACAACGACTGGGGCTACGACAAATGCAACCAAGAACGGAACTATTACGGTTGTTGGTGCAAATGGAGCGGTTGCAGAGTCTAGCTCTAGTTCTGTTGAATCAAGTTCTAGTAAAGTCGAATCAAGCTCTAGCTCGGAGCAGGGCACGACTTCGTTGGATGTCGCTGCGATTGCTCCGCATTTCAATGTCTCTGTCGACGGTCGTGTGCTTACCGTGCAAGGTGCTACGCAAACGGCGTATCTCCTGGATGCTCAGGGAAGGCTGATTACAAAAGTTCAGTCTTTGGGTGGCGAAAGCTCGATAACCGTTCCTCGTGCGGGCATGTACCTCTTGCGTGTCGGTAACGAAACGCGTCGCATAACTGTTCGATAATCTTATCTTAAAATAAATTGAAAACCCGTGCTCGTCCGAGTGCGGGTTTTGTCCTTTTTACTTCCTACCGCCTACTTCCTACTAAATAATATAGTACCACTCGTCGCTTTGCTGGAGCTCTTCTGTCTTGTGCTTGCTATTGGTGGTTGAAACGTAATCCATTTCAAGATTCTTGAGGCTGACGCGAGTGTTGGCCTCGATGGATCGCGTGATGAAGGCGTTGCCGCCGATAATTGCGTTTTCGCCAACAACGGTATCTCCGCCGAGAATGGATGCTCCTGCGTAAATAGTGACGTTGTCTTGAATGGTGGGGTGGCGTTTTTTGCCGGAGAGCTTTTGTCCGCCGCGAGTTGAAAGTGCGCCGAGCGTGACGCCTTGGTAAATCTTGACGTTCTTGCCGATGACTGCGGTTTCGCCAATCACGATGCCTGTGCCGTGATCGATAAAGAAGTATTTGCCGATGGTTGCACCCGGATGGATGTCAATGCCCGTTTTGGAGTGTGCATATTCGGTCATGAGTCGCGGGAGAACCGGAACGTGCAAAAGATAAAGTTCGTGGGCGATGCGGTAAATGGTTGTCGCCATGAGGCCGGGGTAAGCGAGGATAATCTCGTCAAGGCAACCGGCAGCAGGGTCGCCGTCATAAGCGGCGTGTAAATCGGTTTCCAGGAATTCGCGGATTTGCGGAATCTTGGCGAAAAATTCCTTACAAATTCTATAGCTTTCGATTTTGCGCTCGTCCGAGGTCATGGAACCGCGCAATTTGCAGTAATCTAGCGCAATTGCCACCTGTTTGTGGAGGTGGTAGAACGTATCTTCGATAAGAACTGCAAAGCTATTTTTAGGGTTGTAAATCTTATGCGAACGATCTCTGAAGTGTCCGGGATAAACGACTCGAATCAGATTTTGCAAAATCGTCTGGATCTCGGCCTGGTCGGGTCGATTGTAAATATCGATATTGTCGATATGCTTGCCGCGGTTGTAATCGTCGAAAATAATTTGTACGGCTTTTTCAACTTCAGATTCTTGGATAAGTTCGTGCATAAGTCAAATTTGTTGAAAGAGTATTACGGCGTTCACTTCGACAAGCTCAGTGAACTTGTTTAGGTCCCTGAGCCTGCCGAAGGGCCGTCTTTGTCTAACCTACGCGAATGTCTTCAACGCTCTTACGAGGGCGTCGATGTCATCCGGTGAGTTGTACAATGCGAGAGTGGGTCGCACGGTACTTTCGTAGCCGAAATGGCGGAGAACCGGCTGAGCGCAGTGATGCCCGGTGCGCACGGCAACGCCGTATGCGTCGAGTCTCTTGCCCACTTCTTCGTCGGAATAACCGTCGAGCTTGAAGGCAAGCGCAGAAGCCTTGTTGAGTGCGGTTCCTACAAGGTGAATTCCCTTGACAGTCTTCAATTCCTTGAGGCCGTACTGCAACAGTTCATGTTCCCAGCGGAATACGCAGGGCATCCCGATTTCAGTGAGGTACTGGAGGGCTGCTCCGAGGCCAACAGCGTCGGCGATGCTTCCGGTACCAGCTTCAAACTTGTTCGGAATTCCGTTGTAAATTGTGCGTTCGAACGTCACGTCCGCAATCATGTTGCCGCCGCCATGGTAAGGTCTTGCTGCTTCAAGCAATTCCTTCTTGCCATAGACAACGCCGATACCGGTCGGAGCGAACACCTTGTGTCCAGAGAACACGAAGAAGTCTGCGTCGAGGGCTGCAACGTTTACCGGGATGTGAGCGATGGACTGAGCGCCGTCAATGAGGATTCTCACGCCGTGTCTATGAGCAATGGCGATGAGTTCTTCAATCGGGGTCACAGTGCCGAGCACGTTTGAAACATGCGTCACGGAAACGAACTTGGTGCGCTTCGTGAACAAAGCTTCGTAATCATGGAGCTTGAGCTGGCCGGTAGAATCGCACGGAATCACCTTGATGATTGCGCCTGTTTCTTCGGCAATGAGCTGCCACGGCACGATGTTGGCGTGGTGTTCCAAAATGGAGACGATGATTTCGTCACCCGGCTGGAGCGTCGGCTTCACGTAGGCGTTTGCAACCAAGTTAATGGCTTCGGTCGTACCGCGAACGAAAACGACTTCCTGAGAAGACGGAGCGCCGATAAAGTCACGAACGATGTTGCGTGCATTTTCGTAGGCGTCTGTCGATGCGGCCGCGAGCGTGTGAGCGCCACGGTGCACGTTGGAGTTTTCGTTTTCGTAGTAGTACTTGAGGCGGTCAATGACGACCTGCGGGCGCTGCGTTGTTGCACCGTTATCGAGCCAGACGAGCGGATGACCGTTGATCTGCTTCGAGAGAATCGGGAAGTCAGAACGGATCTGGGCAAGCGTCTTGGAACCGATGCGGATGGAATCGTTGCGAGAATTTGCGCCGCTGTTTGCAGAACCCGTCTTCACGGAATCGCCACCGAGAGAGGTCGGTGCATCGATCTGGCGGCTAGCTTCGGCAGCCTGCGTCTTGGACACGACCTTCGGGGAGTAACCCTGAGCCGGTGCGGGGGCTGTCGGAATATCGCTCAGCTGCGATGCAAACTGCGATTCGGGAACCGCAGGGGCTTCGACCGTGTTGAGCCAGGTGTCTGTAGAACTTCCGCCGTAGGCAAACGGAGCCGAGGATGTCGGCTGGTCGCCATAGGTCGCAAAGGGGTGTTCCCAGTCGAAGGCTGGAGTCTGGCTGATGGCTGCGGCACCCTGAGCTGCACTGACGCCCTGAGCGGCAGATGCATTCTGCGCTTCGGGAGCGGCGGGGGTTGCTGCGTATGCGCTATCCGTCAAATCCGGGAAATACGCATTTGCCAATTGCTCCAGTTCAGCCGCATTGGGAACTCCGGCGAGTTCTTCCAGCGATCTGGTTTCTGGATTATTCGTAGTCATAGTATTCGCCAACCTCGACATCTTCTAACACGGCGATAGCGTCGTCTGCGAGAATTGCGGCAGAGCAGTACAGAGACAAGAGGTAAGATGCAACGCCCTTGTTGTCGATACCGCGGAAACGCACAGAGAGGCCACGGGAGTGTTCGTTCTTGAGACCGGCCTGGAAGAGACCGATAACGCCGCGCTTGGCTTCGCCAGTACGGACGAGGAGAATGTTGGTCTTGCCACCCTGAGACTTCGGGTTCTTCACGCCATCGACAAGGAGCTTGTCGGTCGGAACGAGAGGAATGCCGCGCCAGGTGAGGAATCTGCTACCGGCGAGGTCTACAACGACAGGCGGCACGCCACGGCGGGTGCATTCACGGGCGAATGCGGCAATAGCACGCGGGTGGGCGAGGAAGAAGGACGGTTCCTTCCAAACCTTGGAGATGAGTTCGTCGAGATCGTCCGGAGTCGGGCGGCCGTCGGCACGGAGCGGCTGGATGCGCTGTGAGTCAGCGATGTTTTTCAAGAGACCGTAGTCATCGTTGTTGATGAGCTGGCTTTCCTGACGTTCGCGGAGAGATTCGATAGCGAGACCGAGCTGTTCCTGAACCTGATCATACGGGGAACTGTAAACGTCTTCGATAGCGGTGTTGACGTTGATGATCGTGGAGATGGAGTTGAGCTTGTATTCGCGCGGTTCGGTTTCGTATTCGACGTAGCCTTCCGGGATAATGTCAGACTTCTTGGTAGCGCTGCAAAGAACGTCGAGCGGTGTCTGGCCTTCGACGACCTTGTTCACGCGGAAAAGACCTGTTTCGAGACCCTTGAATTCAAGGAACTTGGTGAGCCACTTGGGCGTGAGCGCGCCAAATTGCGGCTTGGTCTTGGTGACGTTCGCCAGGTTGTAAGCGGCCTTGGCGCCGAGGGCATTAATGCCCGTGTTCTTTTCTGCTTCATTTGCCATAATGGTTTACCTCTTATTGTTAGTTGTGTTTAAAACTATTTTCCTAGTATTCATGTGTGAATGTTAGAAAATAATAAGCTTATTTTGTTGTTACGAGAATCTGTCCTTGTCGAAAAATTTTTTTGACATAGCTTTTCCCTATTCAAAGCCCTACGTTATAACCAAGCGCCTTCGTGCGAGAACATGATGTCCTTCATTGCGTCGATACCGCCCTTTAAGTTGTACAGAGGACCGGTGTAACCCGCTTCGCGCAAGGTGTTGATGGCTAGTTCGCTACGCTTGCCTTGTTTACAAATGAAAATCGTATCCTTATTTGGATCGAGTTCCTTTTGTCTGCGAACGAGCTGTCCAATCGGAATCACGATGGCGTTCGGGAATCGCAAAATCGCGCGTTCGTGCGGCTCGCGGACGTCAACAATTGTGATGTCGTCGCCGTTGTCGATGCGCTTGGCGAGTTCTTCGGGCGTGAATCCTTCCACAGGCGTTTCGTTTGTGGTCTTCAATCCGCAAAGGTCTTCGTAGTCGATATCTTCGACGTTTGTGATTGTCGGATTGTTACCGCAAATCGGGCAATGGCAATCGCGTTCGACCTTGAAAATTCTCGAAGATAAGTACAAACTATCCACGTGGAGAATTTTGCCGTTCAGGTGTTCTCCGATTCCCAAGATGAGCTTGAGCGCTTCGTTTGCCTGGATGCTGCCGATGATTCCCGGGAGCGGGCTGATGGCACCGCCTTCTGCGCAGGAGGGGATGAGCCCTGCCGGCGGAGGGGATGGGTATTGGCAACGCAAGCATGGACCGCCATCCAAGTTGAAAATGCCGACTTGGCCTTCGAACTGGTAAATCGCGCCGAACACAAGCGGAATGCCGTGCAGAGCGCAAGCGTCGTTGATCAGGTAGCGAGTCTTGTAGTTGTCCGTGCAGTCAATAACGAGATCGTAGCCTTCAATTTCGGCTTCGATGTTCGATGCGTCGAGCTGTTCCTTGACGGCTTCAAAGACGATATTCTTGTTGATGTTTTTGACTTTGTCCTTTGCTGAGGCGACCTTCGGACGCTTGACGTCGCGTGTGCCGTGCAATACCTGGCTTTGCAAGTTTTCGAGCGAGACTTCGTCGAAGTCGATGGCCTTGATGGTGCCAACCCCTGCGGCGGCGAGATACTGAATCACCGGAGAGCCGAGTGCACCAACGCCAATGACGACGACTTTTGCGGCCTTGATGCGCTTTTGGCCCTTGACGCCGATGTCTTTGAGCATCAGATGCTTGCCGAAGCGTTCAATTTCGCTATCGTCAAAAGCGACTTCCTTGCGTCTTTCGTCAGAAATCAAGCTTTCGACGTGTTTGCTTTGCGATTCTTCGACGGGTGCGCCGCCTGCGATGGCGGGCAAAAGCAAAATTTCAGAATCGTCTTCAAGTGTGGCGTCCCAGAGTGTATCGACGTTCAAATTCTTGCCGTTGAGGTATATTTTGATGAAACTTCTGAGCTTGTTGTTTTCATCAAAAAGGACTTTTTCTCCTTCTGGATAAGTACTTATTAAATTGGCGAGAGCCTTTCTAACCGTGTTTTCGGGGACGCTGACTTGCGCGTTTTTCCCGAAGAAATTCCTAAGGGTTGCTGATATATAAATTCTCACTTTTTTCTCCGTACATTAAAAAGTGGTTGTTCCGTACAAATTTTCCCACAATAGTTGTAGGATTTTTTTGTGCTGAAATATAGAACGTAAAAACGCGTTTGTCCAATACTTAATTTTTATGCGAACTTATTGATTTTTTCTATAGCAGATGACCGTTGGTCTGTGGTCAATAGTTTATGGTTATTAGTCATTAGTTATTGCTATTGAGGGGCGGCATCGCCTTCTTGTGTTTTTTTGAAAAAGTGTTATATTTACGATTATGAAAAATACTTTGTTTCTTATTTTATCCGCTCTGCTTTTTGTTGCTTGCGGTGACGATTCGTCAACTTCGGCGAATAATTCGAATGATGGGGAAATTTCGTCTAAATCCAGTAGCAGTTCTGCAAAGTCGTCGTCAAGCTCGGTTGCAAAGTCTAGTAGCAGCCGAAAAACGGTTTCGTCATCGTCAGGCAAGGCTGTTGATGAGATTGTTGGTTCCATGATGGATTCTCGCGATGGCCAAACATATAAGACGGTGACCATCGGCACTCAGACTTGGATGGCTCAGAACCTGAACTACAAAACGGCAAACAGTTTCTGCTATGAGAGTTCTGCTGAGAATTGCGAAAAATATGGACGGCTTTATCTGTGGAGTGCTGCCATGGACAGCGTGGGCGCATGGAACACAAACGGCAAAGACTGTGGTGATCTTACGAGGTGCTCGCCAACGGACCCTGTTCGCGGTGTATGCCCCGAGGGCTGGCACCTGCCTAGTAATACCGAATGGGAAACAATGCTTATTGCAGTCGGTGGAGTATCGACCGCGGGCAAGGTGCTCAAGTCCACATCTGGTTGGAATGGTAATGGCACGGATGATTTCGGGTTCTCGGCGTTGTCAGCTGGCTACAGGTTCGTCCGTGGAGATTACGACCTCGAGGGTTCCAAAACGTACTTCTGGAGTTCTACTGAGAAAGATAACAACCGCGCAATCAGCATGTCCTTGAATGGCAACGATGACAATGCATTCCTGAACGGCAACTACAAGTTCCTCGGGTTTAGTGTTCGTTGCTTGAAGGATTAACAGCGAGGGACTCCGCAGGAGTCCACTAGGAAAACGGACAGCTTTGGACTGTCCTAAATTGTTTTAGAATAAATCGCTATGTGAGCCTGTTGCTGTTAAACTCAAAATGAGTTCATTGTCCTTGTATTTGTATATCAGTAACCAATCGTTTTGAATGTGACATTTTCGGTATCCGCTCCAATTAGATACCAGTGGGTGGTCCTTGTATTTTTCTGGGAGAGGCTCGCCTTTTGCAAGAATCTCAATGACTGCTTGCAACAAATTTATGTCACGTCCTCTCTTTTTTGCCAATTTGTATTCTTTCTTGAAACGAGAGGTGTATTCAATTTGATATGCCATCTATTCCTCCGCATCAAGATCGGCAAATAGTGCATCTACGGAATCGAACTTTTTGGTGTTCGGATCGTTGAGCATTGCTTCGCTTTCTTTGATGGCGGCGGTTAATTCATCGGATGGTTTCTTTTTCATTTGATGCTGAATCATCAATCCGTCGATAAAGGCGTCGATGATGGCAAGATATTCCTCTGGCACATTTCTGATTTTTTTTTCAATTTCAGAATATGTCATAAAAGCCTCCGGAAAAACAGACTCCATTAAAATATATTTTTTCCCTTGAGTGTGAACTTTGGTGTTGCTAGACATTATCCTTTTAGACCTCATTTTTATGTTTGAGGTAAATCTACAAACGATAATCACGAAAAACAGAAACTGCTTAAATTTTGCAATCTACCGTTAGCAAGAATGATGGAAAAATATTTTTACAACAGAATCTCTTAACTCATTTCCTATAGCTTTTCACATCCACGACTTCGCCGTTTTGTACGGACATGATGACGTATTCGAGGCCGGGGAGCATGTATTTTTCGTCTTCTTTGGAGAGAATGGCGGGGCAGTCGGGGTGCGAATGGTAAATGCCGACAATTTCAAGACCGCGCGGATCAAGTTCTTGTTCCAAGTGGTAAAGATATAGCGGATCTATTTTGAAGTGGACTGCTTTTTGCCCTTGAAACTGGTTCTCGGCTTCGCGAATTTCGGTCACTTCGATTTCGCTCTGTTCGGACTTTTTACCCACCAAAATGCCGCAGCATTCGTTCGGATATGCTTTTTTTGCGGCTAGAGCCATTTGTTCATAAATGTTTTTACTATATTTCGCCATCATTAAAATTTCCCCTATAAAAAAGCGCCCCCGGAATCGGAATTTCAGAAGGATCCCAGGGGCGCCACTTGTACGGAGACCTTTTACCCGATCACCAAGCCTTCGTTCGTGGCGTTGTCGCCTTCGATATGGAACGAATTGAGCACCGGATTTTCACGATCCATCAGCGAAAGAATCAAGTAGCTAGCCTTGCTGTCGAAAGCGAGGCGCTTGTCTTCTTGCGACGGGCGCGACGGGGACTCGGGGTGGGAATGCCAGTTACCAAGCGGGGATAGGCCGTTTTGGCGCATATCCTTGATGGCGGCTAAGTGTTCCTTGGGGTCAAGCGAAAAGTGCTCATTGGAATGGTCTATGTTCGTGAGCAAATAGACCTTTTCGATATGCTTGTCGCTCCCCTCAATTTTCCCGGCTATCAGCCCGCAAGCCTCTTCGGGGAGGTTCTTTTCGGCATGCTCCAGGATTTTTTGATAATTGTCTTTTGAAATTGTAATCATTGAAATTCCTTAGTGCTTCATCTCGCAGACCGCTTGTTCGTAGTCGATCAGATGGTCTATCGTCGGGTGGTCACCGCAGACTGCGCAATCCTTCGTGTTCGTCGGGAGCTTGATCTTGCGGAATTCCATCGTGAGCGCATTGTAGGTGAGCAAGTAGCCCGTGAGCAAATTGCCGACACCGAGAATGTACTTGACAGCTTCCATTGCCTGGAGGCTACCGATAACGCCGCCCATAGCGCCGATCACGCCTGCCTGCTTGCAAGTCGGCACGGCATCTTTCGGAGGGGGTTCCTTGAAGACGCAGCGGTAGCACGGACCTTGACCCGGAACGTACGTCATGAGCTGCCCCTGGAAGCGGATAATGCCCGCGTGAGAGAACGGCTTCTTGGCCATGACGCAAGCGTCGTTGATGAGGAACTTTGCCGGGAAGTTGTCGGTTCCATCAATGATAAAATCGTAATCCTTGATGAGGTCCATGATGTTTTCGCTAGTGACGAACGTGTGGTACGTAATCACCTTAACATCCGGGTTCATCGCTTCCATCGTTTCCTTGGCGGACTGTACCTTGGGCTTACCCACATCCTTTGTTGCGTGTATTATCTGGCGCTGCAAATTGGAAAGGTCAACGACGTCTGCATCGGCAATGCCGATGGTGCCAACGCCTGCGGCGGCGAGGTACATAGCGACAGGAGCACCGAGGCCACCTGCGCCAATGACAAGCACCTTGGCGTTCAAAAGCTTCTTCTGGCCCTTTGCGCCCACTTCCTTGAGGATGATGTGGCGGGAATAGCGTTCGAGTTGTTCGTTAGTAAAAGCCATTACTGACCACCTCCCATGAAGTAGAGGAATTCGACGTTGTCGCCGTCCTTGAGAGCGGTCGTTGCGAAATTAGTGTTTTCGACAAATTCATCGTTCAGGGAAACGGTCACATACTGCGGCGTTTCTACCTTTTCTTGTTCAATGAGTTCTGCGACGGTGAGGCCGTCTTTAACTTCTTTCTTGTTTCCTGCAACAGTAATAATCATGTTTGAAATTCCTTTTTGGTTAAATTGTTTTCGCTGTCATCCCGGATTTATTCCGGGATCGCCTTTTGGGGTTAGTCCCCGACTTTTTTCACAAAGAGCGTAAAGGTTCCGTCCTGGTTGTCGTTGAGCTTGAGGATTTCGTGACCTTCTTCCTTGAGGCTGCGCGGCACATTCTGCACCGGTTCGCCGTCGTTCAGGCGGATCGCGAGAATCTGACCTTCGTCAAGTTCTTCGATAGCGACTTTAGCCTTGACAAATGTAGTGGGGCATTTGACGTCGGTGACGTCGACGGTATCGTCTACTTTAATTTCTTCTGACATTTTTTATCTCCGTACTTTAATTTTGATGCTAAATATAGAACGCGTTTTTTAACTTGTCCAATACTTAATTTTTATGCTGAGTTATTGAAATTTTCTATATGGTCGTTAGTTATTAGTCAATGGTCATTGGTTAATAGCTACGAAATTTGCTTTATAGCTTGTTCGAAATCTTCCTTGAGGTCGGCAATATCTTCGATGCCTACGCTGATGCGGATGGAACCTTCGAATACGCCTGCGTTTTCTTTTTGCAGTTTGGTACTGTGCGTGAAAATCGTGCTATCCGGGTGGATGACGAGTGTGCGCAAGTCTCCAATGTTCGTGGCGATTGTAGCGTATTTCAAGCTGTTGATGAGCTTGAATGCTTTTTCTTTTGTGCCTGTATCAATGGAAATGATGGCGCCGCCCTTGCCGTTAAACTGCTTTTGAACGAGATCGTAATAGGGATTGCCCTTCAATGCGGGGTAGTTGACCTTGATGATTTCGAAACCCTGCAAAAATTCAGCGAGCTGCAGTGCGTTATCGCAAAGGCGTTCCATGCGGAGTCCGAGAGTTTCAAGCCCGAGCGAGTTCAGGAATGCGGTAGCGGGTGCGAGACAACAACCAATATTGCGCCAGACGCCGTTGCGGAGCTTCGCGAGGTACGCAAACTTGCTAAAGCGCTTGTATTCTTCCAAGCCCTTGTATTTGGTGTAATCCCACTTGAATTTTCCGCTATCGACGATGATGCCGCTGATGGCACTGCCGTTTCCGTTGATGTACTTGGAAGAGGAGTGGACAACGATATCTGCGCCAAAGTCAAAAGGATGAACAAGGTAAGGAGTTGCCGTCGTGCTGTCGACAATCAGCGGGACGCCTGCTTCGTGTGCGACATCTGCAACGCTTTGAATATCAACGACATTGAGTTTCGGGTTGCCGATAAGTTCTGTAAAAACTGCCTTGGTCTTATCGCTCAATTGCGAACGAACGCTCTCAGCGGTAACTTCTGTGACGTAACGGGTTTTAATGCCGAATGCTTCCAAATCGTGGAACAAGTCGATCGTGCCGCCAAACAGCGCTGTACTTGCAATAACTTCGTCGCCGGACTGCAAAATGTTCAAGAGCGACATTGTCACGGCAGCCATGCCCGACGAGCAGGCTATGGCGCCAATGCCCTTTTCAAGAGATGCAATGCGCCTTTCGAAAGAATCTGTCGTGGGGTTTCCAATGCGCGTATATGCAAAACCCGGAGCCCTATTGTTAAAAACAGCTTCGAGTTTCTCTGCGGATTCTTGCGAAAATGCACTGACTTGATAAATAGGGGTAAGCGTAGAGCCGGTACTTCGTTCACTTTCAAAATTATGATGCAATAAAGTCGTATTAAAATCCATTCAACATTCTCCGTACATAATCCTATAAATTTTGTGGGTAAATATAGAACGCAAAAGCGTAATTGTCCAATACTAATTTTATATGGCTTTTAATAGGTATTTTCTATAGGAAAGAGGTTTTTGGTTGCTATAAAAAAAACTCGCTCAGCTATTGAACGAGGTGCTTCTATAACTAGGATTTTGTTACTTTATTTGCGCTTTGAAATGCTTAATTTTTCTCGTAAATCTGGTCGAAAATCCCATACTCGGAAAAGTGCGTCTTCTGTGCATTTTCCCAACCGCCAAAATGCTCAATCGTAATCAGATTGACATTCTGATCGAATTCTTTGTACTCGTCAAGAATCGCCTTGTTTGTCGGACGGTAATGATGCTTTGCCGCAACATGCTGCGCTTCGTCAGAGTATAGATAATTCAGGTATTCCGTCGCAAGTTTACGTGTGTTGCGCTTGTCTACAATCTTGTCTACAATCGCGACAGATGGCTCTGCTAAAATGCTCACACTCGGCATCACGATTTCGTAATCCTTAGGATAGTCCTTGAGCGAAAGGAACGCCTCGTTTTCCCAAGATAGCAACACATCGCCCTTGCGCTCTTCAATGAACGTATTTGTAGAACCGCGCGCCCCCGAAGCGAGGTCAAGAACATTCTGGTATAGCTTCTTCATGAATCCCTTGATTTGCGCTTCGTCGCCGTTGAACTGCTTTTCTGCATAAGCCCAAGCCGCGAGATAATTCCAGCGCGCACCGCCCGAAGTTTTGGGATCTGGCGTGATGATGCCGATGCCGTCCTTGACGAGATCGTTCCAGTCCTTGATTTTCTTGGGATTCCCCTTGCGCACGAGAAACACAATCGTCGAAGTGTAAGGAGCGCTGTTGCGCGGGAATTCCTTGACCCAGCCGTTTTCAATAAGCCCTGCGTCACGGACAATGTCCACGTCGTATTCCAGCGCGAGCGTGACCACATCCGCTTCAAGCCCGTTCACCACCTCAAGCGCCTGCTTGCCCGAACCGCCATGAAACTGCGTGATCTTCACATCCTTGCCGGTCGCCTCTTTCCAATGCTTCATAAAAATATGATTGTAATTGGAATAGAATTCACGCGTCGGGTCGTAAGACACGTTGACAAGCGTGTTGTTCTCAATCTCGGGAGCCTTTTCCGAACTGCAACCGAAAAAACAACCCGCGCCCACCACCAGCGCCACCGCAAAAACCGTCTTGAAAAAATGCAGATTCATAGTGAAATTCCTTCTTATTGAGAATGATAGTAATATTTTATTCCCAATATGTTTGTTTTTCTTGCGCATGGTAACAAAATGTGTATTATTTTCTTATTTTTATTGTAATCCAATTATGTCTGAAACAGAGCAAAAACAATACTGGACAATGAAAATTAAGCCACATGAAAAACTGTGGCATATTGATTTCAAGGAAATCTGGCATTACCGCGACCTGATAGAACTGTTCGTCAGGCGCAATATCGTGGTGCAGTATAAGCAGACCATACTGGGGCCGCTTTGGTATCTGATACAACCCATTTTGACCGTTATCATGAATATGGTGGTGTTTGGAAATATTGCTAAGATGAGTACCGACGGGATGCCCCAGGCCTTGTTTTATATGGCTGGCAACATCTGCTGGTTCTATTTCTCTAACTGTCTGAACCAGTCGTCAAACACTTTCGTAGCCAACCAGAATATGTTCGGCAAGGTCTATTTTCCCCGTTTGGTGGTGCCCATCGCTGTGGTGATATCCAATCTGTTGCGATTTGTCATTCAGGTAGGACTCTTTGTGGTGCTCTATCTCTATTTCTTTGTGAAGGGTGCTCCGATTGCCCCTAATTGGACTATTCTGCTTACTCCCCTCTTGGTCATGATGCTGGCTGGCCTTGGTCTTGGCTTTGGAATTCTGATCTCCTCGCTTACCACGAAGTATCGCGACTTCACGATTCTCTTCACCTTTATCGTCCAACTCTGGATGTATGCTACGCCTATTGTCTATCCACTCAGCATGGTGGAAGAAGGGCCCCTACGCACACTGATTATGGCCAACCCGATGACCTCCATTATCGAGGCTTTCAAGTATGCCACGTTGGGACAGGGCTATTTCTCATGGTTCGCCTTAGGCTATAGTTTCTTGTTTATGAGTGTACTGCTGCTATTCAGCGTCGTTATATTTAATAAGGTACAACGTAATTTTATGGATACTGTATGAAGGCTATTGAGTTTAATCATGTAGGCAAGCAATATCGCTTGGGGCTGGTATCCACAGGTACCTTCAAAAATGACTTGAGTCGTTGGTGGGCCATGAATGTCTTGGGCAAGGAAGATCCCTTCCTGAAGATTGGCGATACCAACATACGTTCCACGAAGGGCGACAGCGATTTTGTATGGGCGCTGAAGGATATCAATTTCAGTGTGGAGCAAGGCGATGTAGTAGGCATCATTGGCAAGAATGGCGCAGGTAAGAGTACCTTGCTGAAATTACTCTCTCGTGTGACTGCTCCAACCGTTGGCGAGATTAACGTCTGCGGTCGTATTGCCTCACTGCTTGAAGTAGGTACAGGCTTCCACCCAGAGATGACAGGTCGTGAGAACATCTATATGAATGGTGCCATCATGGGCATGACCAAGGCAGAGATTACCCGCAAACTCGACGAAATCGTTGATTTCTCTGGTTGCGAGCGTTATATCGACACCCCCGTCAAGCGCTATTCGTCGGGTATGAAGGTGCGCTTAGGGTTTGCTGTTGCCGCTCATTTGGAGCCAGAGATTCTGGTAGTTGATGAGGTACTGGCCGTAGGCGATGCCGAATTTCAGAAGAAAGCTATCGGCAAGATGCAGGATGTGTCGAAAGGGCAAGGAAGGACTGTTCTTTTTGTAAGTCATAATATGGCTGCAGTCCGTAGTCTCTGTCAGAAGGGTGTCGTCCTTCGCGATGGCATGACGGCTTTCATCGGCACAGTCGATGAAGCCGTCAATCATTATATGGAATCATCTACCTCTCAAGCGGAGGAACAGAAACTGATGACCGATTGCATCCAAGAATGCAAGAGTTTCTTGAAAATTAGCGAAATCCAGATAAACAACACGCCATATAACTTCACATCCCTCAACCATGGTCAGGAAGTATTTGATGTGCTTGTCAAGGGTAATACCAGTGAACCCATGAGGTGTGACATCAAGTTGGTCATAAAAAAGTTGGATGGAACTCCAATGGCATGTTATATGGAAGGTCGTTATAAAGGGCATCTTAACGATATTCCACCTAGTGAATTTGCCATTGAGCGCCACATTCGTCTTCCCAAATACATGGCTGATGGCGCTTATACCATAGACATGGCTTTATACGAACCCAATTGTCAGGTGTTTTTTAAAGCGCCCAATTGCCAGACCATCCGTGTTGAAGGTTTTTATGACCAATTTGCGCACCCAATCAACCTTTCAAGGGATGGTTTTTGGGGCCTGGAATCAGTATAATTAATAATTTGATAGACATTAGTGATGGAATATAGAATTTACTATCCTCAAATACCAAACATGGGTGATTTGCTTAATAAAGACATGCTTGAGTCTTTATTTCAAATTAAAGTTCAAAGAGTAAGTAAAAAAGAAAGTAATATATTTGCCATTGGCAGTTCTTTATCATCTGCACTTCGACTTCGTGCGCTGTATTCAGTCAATTTTAAAAGACAAATAAAACAAGTAATAATAAAATTATTCAATATTGATCCTTTTTATATTTGGGGAACTGGTTTCATGGATTATAATACTAAAGAAGAGAATATAGTTCAATTTAGAAATCTTAAGTTTTTATCATTGAGAGGAAATCTTTCTAAAAATAGAGTTGAGAGAGTTTTAGGAGAAGATCTTAATATACCTACAGGTGATGGAGGATTGCTTGTTGACAGATGGATTGGTGAAAAACCGCCAAAGAAATATCGTTTAGGAATTATTCCTCATTACAAAGAAAAGGATTCGCCATTTGTTGGTGAAATGAAGAAAAAATATTCTGATTCAGTAATCATTGATTTGGGAAAGAAGCCAATAGATGTGGTCAAGGAAATAGCATCATGTGAAACCATATTGTCAAGTAGTTTGCATGGATTGATAGTAGCAGATAGTTTTCATATCCCCAATAAGCATATACTCTTGTATCCTTATGGAGAGAGAATGTTGGGTGACGGATTTAAGTTTGCCGACTATTATTCATCATATGGATTGAAAGACAACCCTATAGATGTGACGACAACCACTTGGCCAACTATTCAGTCTATTATAGATGATTATTGCATAGAGCCTTCTGTTGTTGAAAAGAAGAAAGATGAAATCTTTTCGGTCTTCCCTAGATAAACTATATAAATAAGTCTACCTATAAATGAGTAAGATGTTATTTAGTATCATAATTCCTCATTACGATATTCCAGACTTGCTGATGCGCTGTCTGAAATCAATACCTGTATCTGAAGATATACAGGTGATCGTGGTGGATGACAACAGTCCAGATGCCGATACGTATTTGGAAAGATATCCAGAACTGTCGCGTCCTTATTTGGAGTTTATCAGAACGACAAAAGGCGGAGGCGCTGGCTATGCTCGCAATATAGGATTGGATCATGCAAAGGGTGAATGGTTGCTATTTGCTGACGCCGATGACTTCTTTGTGGAAGACATGTATGATATCATTACTTCAAATTCAGACTCAGAAGCAGATGTCATTTATTTCAAGAAAGAATCTGTACTTTCAGAAAATATTATCCAAAAAACAGATAGGGATATTAATATTGATAGGATAGTTGATAATTATTATGCGAATGGTGACGAATGGCCTTTAAAATTTATGTATTGTCCTACATGGGGCAAGATGATCAAAAGAGATTTGATTAATAAATATAACATCCGCTTTGAAGAAATAAGATACTCAAATGATGTGTTTTTCTCTTTGTTTGTAGGATATCATGCTGAAACTATTGAGGTAGTTAATAAAGTCCTTTATGTCTTGACTTCCCGCCCCGATTCGTTAGTGGCTAATTATTGTTCAAAACCAAATGAGTTAAGAATAAGGTCAGAAGTGCATTATCGTTCTGATCTGTTTTTGCATCAGCATCAAATGTGTAAGGAAAGGTCCATGAAAAAATATTTGTTACTCATGTTCAATAATGACCGGAAACTGTTCAAATACTACTTCTTTAAACTTGATGAGATTTATCCGTCAAAGTTATCGGCACTGCGGGATTTTTGCAAGAACAAACCCCTAAGATTCAAGATTAAATTCTATTTATATTCATTTTTAGTATGGACAAGGATTCTGTAAGTATTGTCGCAAATATTAAAACGATGACTCCAACGTATAGTATCATCATACCCCATAAAGGCATTCCGGATTTGCTGATGCGATGCTTGAGGTCAATACCTGTATCTGAGGATATCCAGGTGATTGTGGTGGATGACAACAGTGTGGGTGCTGACACCTATTTGGAAAGATACTCAGAGCTGTCACGCCCTTATCTGGAGTTTGTCAGAACGACTAAGGGCGGAGGAGCTGGCTATGCCAGGAATGTAGGACTGGAGCATGCTAAAGGCAAATGGCTGCTGTTTGCCGATGCGGATGACTTCTTTGTTGAAGATATGCATGACATCATCAGCTCATACGTTGATTCGGAAGCAGATGTCATATACTTCAAAAACAAGGCGGTTCTTTCGGAGAATATAAACATAGAATCAAATCGATGTTCTTGGATGAATAGAAAGATTGATCAGTGTTTGAAAGATGGTGATGAATGGCCTGTAAGATTTAAGTTGTTTGTTCCATGGGCCAAGATGGTAAAAAGGGATTTAGTTGTTAAATACAATATCCGATTTGACGAAGTAGTGTATTCGGCTGATGTATATTTTTCCATGCTTGTTGGTTATCATGCAGGAATCATCAAGGTTGCAAATATAACCCTATATGTCGTGACTTTTCGTCCCAAATCATTAAGTGCAGAATTTTGCACCAAGCCAGGTGAATTGAAAACAAGGGCAGAAGTGTTTTTCCGAGAAGAAAAATTCTTGATTAGGCATAATATCTGTAGAGTTAGGTCTATGAGAAAATATTTATTGATAATGTTGAAGAAAGACCATTCTTTATTCAAATATTACTTTTATAAATTAGACGAATTATATCCATCAAAACTATTGGCATTGCTTGATATTAGCAAAGGTACATCTCTGTTTATTAAAATCAAGTTGTATATATATTCATTGCTGATATGGGCAAGGATTCTGTGAATATTCAACAAACATGAAAACAATGCATCCTACATTTAGTATTATCATTCCTCATAAAGAGATACCGGATCTTCTAATGCGGTGCTTACAGTCAATCCCTGTATCTGAGGACATTCAAGTGATTGTGGTAGACGACAATAGTGCAGATGCTGACACCTACTTGGAGAGGTATCCGGAACTGTCACGCCCCTATCTGGAGTTTATCAGAACGACAAAAGGTGGAGGTGCAGGCTATGCCAGGAATGTAGGATTAGACCATGCTAAAGGGAAATGGATATTGTTTGCTGATTCGGATGACTTCTTTGTTGAAGACATGTATGATATCATCTGCTCATACGTTGATTCAGAAACAGATGTTATATACTTTAAATCTAATTCGGTTCTTTCAGCAGATATAAATAGAGAAGCAAAACGGAATGCTCATGTAAACAAAATAATTAATCAATACCTGATAGACGGTGACGAGTGGCCTATTAGAGCACAAATGTATGTACCATGGGGTAAAATGGTTAAAAGAGATGTGATGGTCAAACACGACATCCGTTTTGACGAAGTAATGTATGCTGATGATGCTTACTGTTCTTTACAGATAGGCTATTACGCAAGGACAATTCAGGTTGTTAATAGGGTCCTTTACGTTGTCACTTCTCGTCCTGATTCCCAGATGTCAGATTTTTGTTTAAAGCCCAATGAGTTGAAACTTAGAGCAGAGGCAGCCTTTCGGATGGACAAATTTATGCTGCAAAATGATTTTTGTAGAGAGCATCGATTGAAATTTTTTTTAGTTAAGATGTTAACGCATGACAGGAGGTTGTTCAAGTACTACTTCTTCAAGTTGGAAGAAATCTATCCGTCAAAGTTATCGGCATTACGGGATATTTGCAAGAATAGTCCCCGAAGATTCAAGATTAAATTCTATTTATATTCATTATTGGTATGGACAAGACTCCTGTAAGTATTATGGCAAATATAAAATCTATGTGTCCTACGTTTAGTATCATCATACCTCACTACGATATTCCGGACTTGCTGATGCGCTGTCTGAAGTCAATACCTGTATCTGAAGATATTCAGGTGATTGTAGTGGATGATAACAGCCCTGATGCAGATACCTATTTGGAAAGATATCCAGAGCTGTCTCGTCCATACTTAGAGTTTATTCGTGCTTCTAAGAATGGAGGGGCTGGATATGCCCGAAATATCGGATTAGATCATGCAAAAGGGAAATGGCTGTTGTTTGCAGATGCAGATGACTTCTTTGTGGGCAATATGTATGATATTATTAATACGCATGTAGAATCTGACGCCGATGTTATCTATTTCCAGAAACGGGCAGTTTATTCTGATAATCTGAACTGCAAATCATCCAGAAGTGGCTATATTGATAAAATAATGGATATTTATCTCAAAACGGGTGATGAGGTGCCAGTAAGAACCAGATATAATGTACCATGGGGTAAAATGATTAAGAAAAGTCTGGTAGAGAATCATCACATTTGTTTTGAAGAAATCAAGTATTCTAATGACATTCTTTTTTCCGTACATGTAGGTTGTTTAGCAAAGAAGATCGAAGCCATTGATACTGTTCTATATGTCGTGACATATCATGAAGGTTCAGCGACTTATGAATTTTGTAAAAAACCTGATGAATTAAGAATTAGAGCAGGAGCTGCATTCAGATATGATTCTTTTTTATTTCAACACAATATGAGCCAAGGAAGAGAAATTGTATCTTACATAAAAAGGATGTTAAGCCAGGACAGGAATTTATTTAAGTACTACTTCATAAGATTGGACGAAATCTATACATCAAAGATAGCCGCGCTCAAAGACATCACTAAAGGTTGTTCTTGTAGATTCAAAATCAAATTGTATTTTTATTCGTTTAAAATATGGATAAGCCGCTGTTTAGTATCATAATTCCTCATTACGATATTCCAGACTTGCTGATGCGCTGTCTGAAATCCATCCCTGTGTCTGAAGACATTCAGGTGATCGTAGTGGATGATGATAGCCTAGATGCAGACACATATTTGGAAAGATATCCAGAACTTTCCCGTCCTTTCCTCGAATTTATTCGTGCACCTAAAAATGGAGGGGCTGGTTATGCCAGGAATATCGGTTTAGATCATGCAAAAGGAAAATGGCTCCTGTTTGCAGATGCAGATGACTTTTTTGTTGAAGATATGTATGATTTGATATTATCCGATATTGATTCAGAAGCAGATATCATTTTCTTCAAAAAGAAGTCGGTTCTTTCTGATAATGTTAATATAGAAACAGTTAGGGATCCTCATATAAATAGGAGAATTGATCAATATCTTTCGGATGGTGATGAATGGTATATAAGAGTTAGGCTGGATGTTCCATGGGGCAAAATGATGAAAAGGGATTTGATAAACAAATACAATATTCGATTTGACGAAGTAATGTATGGTAATGATATAATATTTTCTATGCAATCTGGTTATTATGCTAAAAGCATTAAAGTTATCAATGAAATCCTTTATGTTAGTACTTCCCGCCCTAATTCATTAGCAGATGATTTTTGTTCTAAGCCTAGAGAGTTAGAGATAAGGGCGGAGGTGGCTTTTATGGCTGACAGATTTTTGATACGAAATAAATATGATAGAGAACGTAGGTTAAAGCCTTATCTATGGAGGATGTTAAAACAGGATCGAAGGTTGTTCAAATATTATTTTTATAAGCTTGACGAAATATATCCTTCAAAATTGAAAGCACTAAATGACCTGCGTAAAGGGCATTCTATCATATATCAAGTGCTATTATACATATACTTTTTCTGGTTATGGATAATTCGTTAGTCAGTATAATAGTCCCTGTATATAACACGGCAGAATACGTTGAAGAATGTGTTCAGTCTGTTCTGTCGCAATCATACAAGAATATTGAGCTGATTCTTGTGAATGATGGAAGTACAGATGGCTCTGGTGATATTTGCAAGAAGTATGAGAATCGTCCCAATGTGATATACATTGAGCAAGATAACCTTGGAACTACAGCAGCAAGAAGACGGGGTGTAGAAGAATCTCATGGTGAGTGGATTATGTTCGTGGATTCTGATGATATACTTTTGGATAACGGATTAGAGTATATGGTTGAACTATCTGAAAAAACGAACATTGTTCTTAGTGGACATACACATAACATCAATTTAATCCAAAAGCTTCCAGATATAATAAGTAAAGATGAGTATTTAAAAATGATTTATACAAGGGACATTTATGTGGCACCATTTGGTCGCCTGTTTCACAAATCATTATTTAATGAAAGAACTTTAGCGTTTCCCCGTTACTATGTCCTTGGAGAGGATTATTTAATGAATTTACAAATCGCAATAGATAATAAGGAAGATATAAGAGTATATAAACAGTCAATGTATTATAGAAGATACAACCCCCTATCAACTATGCACATAAATTCTCTAACCTTTGACTATTGTCAAAAGATATGTGGTTTAGCTGATAATATGGTAATGGGAGTTTGGGGAAATAGGTTTCCATTGTTGCAAATGAAACAACGAATGGTGTTCTTTAATCTGACTCTGAAAGATGTTCGATATCACAGCGACTCCCACCATCCGTTTGTCAAAGATATAAAGCGCTATATGGATGAGTCAGGTGTATGGAGGCCCATGGACAGATGGTTGTTAAGTGTGTCATCTCCTTGGGCTGTTAAAACTGTGTGGAATCTACGGAAGGTTTGGATGAGGCTGGAACATCCATCTATGTTTTTGCGTGACTTAAAAAAATGGCTGGGATGGTGCATATACCTTATATTATGGACTCGACAAGGAACAGCGGGTAAAGATTTTTTCAAAAAATAACATTATTTCCATTTTTGGAGCATTGCATTTTAGTTATTTGTTATAATTGTATTACAAATACATAACGTAAACATTTCAAATGAATTCAAAGTTGTGGAAAATAGCAAAGCCTGTGGTCAGGCCTGTGTTGGCGAAGGGCGTGCAGATTCTCTTCTATTTGCTACGCATGTTCCCTATAAAGAATAACAAGGTGTTGGTAAGTGTTTATGAGGGTAAACGCTATGACGACAACCAAAAATTCATTATGGAGGAGTTGCATAAGCTTCGGCCTGATATGGATGTTGTTTGGGTGAGAAGGCCTCGTTATAATTACGAGTTGCCTTCGTGGATGAGGTCCGTAAATTGGCGCAGTTGGAAATGGCTGTATGAATATGTGACCGCAAAGATTTGGATTGATAATTGTACATTGCCTGACTATTTTGTTAAGCGTAAGGGACAGATGTATATAGAAACCTGGCATGGTGGGCTAGGAATCAAGAAAGTGGCGATGGATGGTGTTGGTGCGTTGGCTAAGATCAGGAACGACCGCAGATACCTAAAAGGGACATCTTTGGCTGACGTGTATATCTCGAATTCTGACCATATCTCGATTATCTATCGCAGGGCATTCAAGTTTCATGGGCCTATCTGGAAATGCGGCTATCCGAAGAACGATATTCTTGTGCAGAATAATCCGGAGGATGGTGCGCGGGCTCGTAGGGAGCTTGGTATTCCGATGAACCACAAGGTGCTGCTCTATGCGCCGACATGGCGACTTCGATTCAAAGAGGGGCAGTATATCGATATGAAAGTCTATGACTTGGATATGCCGCGGTTGAAACGAGTGCTGACAGAAAAGTTCGGGGGAGAATGGACGATGCTTGTCCGGTTCCATGCCGATTTGAGACTGTGTGCCAAGGGCTGTATGGAAAAGTATCCTGATGTGATCGATGTAACGGACTATCAAGATATGCAACGTCTGCTGATGGCAACGGACGTGATGGTAAGTGACTATTCGAGCTGTATTTTTGATGCTGCCTTGAGGCGGATTCCCTGCTTTGCATACGCAACAGACTTCGAACAGTATAAGAATGAAGAACGCGGCGTGTATTACGAAATGGATGAACTTCCGTTTCCATACGCCAAGAATAATGACGAGATGGTACAAAATGTGAAGGCTTTCGACATGGATGGCTATCTGAAAAAGTGGGACGCCTTTGCTGTGAGAATGGGACTTAACGAGACTGGCCATTCGGCTAAGGACATCGCAGAGAAAATGGCAGATTTTCTGGATGGCAAGACCGTAGAATGGCAAAATGATTATTCAATACAAATAACGTAATCGATATGAACATAGCAGTAATATTTGCAGGTGGGCAAGGACACAGACTTTATAATCATAGTCGCCCCAAGCAGTTTTTTGAGTATCGTGGAAAATCTATCGTGGTTTATACCATCGAGGTGTTTCAGCATATTCAGGAAGTTGATGCCATTGTGGTGGTCTGTCTGGAAGACTGGATCCCTTATCTGCGTAGTCAGGTGGAAAAATATGGATTGACTAAAGTTATAGATGTCGTACCTGGAGGCCAGAAAGGACAGAATTCCATTTATAATGGACTGCAGTGCGTCAAACAGCATTTCCCTGAGGATTCATTGGTGCTGATACATGACGGTGTGCGTCCTTTAGCGATGGAGAAAACGATTCTTGAATGTATAGAAGTTGCCAAGGAGAAAGGTAACAGCATTGTTTGTGTGCCAACGACAGAGACTATCGTAATTAAGAAGAATGATGGCTCGCTGGAGGAACCTGAGCGAGACTCTGTTCTGATGGTTCGGGCTCCACAATGTTTTGTACTGAAAGATGTGCTGGAGGCTCACCAAAAGGCTTTGGCTGATGGCTTGCATGATTTCGTAGATACTTTTTCGATGATGAAACATTATGGTTATGAGTTGCATACGATTCTTGGAACGGCCGAGAATATCAAGATTACGACGCCTGCTGACTTTTTTATGTTTAAATCTATTATAGAGGCGAGGGAAGAGGGAGCTGTATTTGGTCTTTAAAAAGGCGTATGGTGAAAGACGAAATTGTCATAAATGATTTGCAGGGGATGTGTGAGGCTAGGTTGCCTTGGTGTGAACTTGACGGAAAAACGGTTCTTGTTACTGGGGCGACAGGTATGTTGGCCTCGTATGTGACTTGGCTGCTGCTTTATTTGCATGAGCATGTGGGCATCAATGTTTCTGTAGTAGCTCTTTGCCGGAATCGCCAGAGTGCAGAGCAATATTTTGGCTCGTATTTTGATAAGCCTTATTTCAATTTGTTGATTCAGGATGTTTGTGAGCCTATAGTTTATAAGGAAAGGGTAGACTACGTATTCCATTTGGCGGGGAATGCAAGCCCGCATTTCATCAATTCTGATCCTGTTGGAATCATGAAGTGTAATTTGCTAGGGACGATGAATGTGCTTGATTGGGCTCGTGAATCGAAAGTCGCAAAAGTCATCTTTGCCTCCACACGTGAGGTCTATGGAAAGAACGAAGATTCCGAACAGCTGGATGAGCATGCTTATGGATCGCTCGATCCTCTAGATGATAGGTCTTGCTATCCTGAGTGCAAACGTGCTGCAGAAACTTTGCTGAGAAGCTATTTTCTGCAATATGGTGTCCCTTATAACGTCGTTCGTATAGCTCACTCGTATGGTCCAACGATGAAGTTGGAAAATGATGGAAGAGTGATGGCTGACCTGTTGGGCGATGTTGTGGCGGGTAGGGATATTGTTTTGAAAAGCAGTGGTGATGCTGTTCGCGCATTCCTTTATGTTACTGATGCCGTCTTGGGTATGTTTACGGTACTTTTTAAGGGGAATGCTTGTGCTGCCTATAATTTGGCGAATGAATCCGAGCCAATCAGTGTTAAGGATTTAGCTCAAATGTTGGCCAGTTCAAGAAGTGATAAGGCTATTCGCGTGGTGATGAATAAAGGCGAACAGAAAGGCTACTGCGCCTATCGCCGCACGGCTTTAGATACGACTGCCATAGAACATCTTGGATGGAAACCTCAGGTTTCTCTTAGTGAAGGAATCAGTCGCGTGTTAGCGTCTGTTTTATTTTTTGTTAAAAGACAAATTATTTTGACTTTATCCAAGGATTCTACGGCAAAAAAGGAAAATAAGGGACGCCCAATTCTAGGACTTGCGAAGGGAAAGTGGAAATACCCTGATGATATCAATTTGCATGATGATGAAATTGCAGATGCTTTTGGGGTATAAATGAGAATATTGGTTGATACTCATATTCTTGTTTGGATGCATACATTCGATTTATTATAGTGCTGTTAGCATTTGGGAATCCGAAATGAAGTATAATTTGCATTCTGAAGATTTTCCATTTTCAGGCAGAGAACTGAATGCTCTTTCGGAAAAAGCAAATTTGAATTGTTGTGTCGGTATAGAATTTTCCTCACTTCACAATCCCGATGGCGCAATACAGTAGCGAGAGTCCCATAAGCGTGTAGAATATTCTGTGGTGCTTTTTGAAAAGCCCTTGCAGTAGAACGCCTGTGAAAAGCCACGCCAAATTGCAGATGGGGCCTGTAAGCGGCAATAGTATGCCGAACAGCAGCAGGTGCGGAAAATCTTGGTGGTAGGGGAGAATGTAGGTTGTGATTGCCGTGAGGCAGAACACCATGATTTTGACGTTCGTGAGTTGCACGAAAAGACCTGTGCGGAAGCTGCCGGTTGTGCGGCTGTTGCGGATTTCTTCGAGTGGCTTGAACGCTTGAATTAAAAGGCTGATTGCCAAATATGCAATGTAAATTGCTCCAACGAAAGCAAATACCCGGATGAAATTTTCAAAAGCACTACTGATAAAATAAACTATAAAAACAGATGCTAGCGAGACGATTGTGTATCCGGTGAAAAGTCCGTACCATTGCTTTATGGCGACGCTTTTCCCGCTTCCCATCGCTACTGAGAGTGAACAGAGGTTCGCGGGTCCCGGGGTAATTCCCGAGACGAATGCGTATAGTAAAAAAGAAAGTGCTACTTCTAATGACACTAAGCGACCTGTTCGATGATTATTCGTCTTTGCTTTCTATAGCCCACGTGAAGCCTGCGTTTTCAATTTGGCGGAATGTAGCTTCCAAACTTTGACCGCCTTCGGTGAGGTAACCCGAAGCGAAAATGGAATCGGCGACTTTGAAGAGTTCCTTTTCGTGTCCTTTGAAATAGACTTCGCGACCGGCGGCGCAGCGGATGTCCGACTTCGGGAGCAATAGACGGGCCAGACAAAGGATTTTGATGCCGTATTCGAATGTGAGCCCGGAAATGTCGCGGTTGGCGAGGCGTGTGCCTTTGACCGGCAACAAAAAGTTTATGGGGACGGATTCTGGATTGATGGCGACCAAATCGAAAAGCATATCGACCACGTCTTCTTTTGATTCGCCCATGCCTATGATTCCGCCGCAGCATATTTCAAAGCCGATGCTCTGCAACATGCGAATGTTTTGGATGCGTCGCTCGTATGTGTGGGTGCTGCAAATTTCGGGGTAAAAACGGCGGCTCGTATTCAGGTTGTGGTTGATGCGGTCAAGGCCTGCCGCCTTTAAAATGCGGGCTTGGTGCTCGGTCAAGAATCCGATGGAACAACAAATGTGCGTCCCCGATTTCTTCATGTGCGCAATGCGTTCGGCGAGTTCTTCAATTTCTTTGTCTGTGAAACCCATGCCCGAAAGCCCGATGCAATGCCGAGACAGGTGAAATTCATCAACAAGATTATTATCGCCGTAGAGCTTGTCGTCCGAAACGCTTTTGTATTTTTCAATGGGCGCTTGGGAATCGCGAGATTGGGCGCAATAGGCGCAATTTTGAGTGCAGTTGCCGCTACGGACATTCGTCAAAAGCTGGATGTTGACACGGTTGCCTTTGTATTTCGTGCGTAATTTGAATGCTGCTTCAATTAGCAAGTCAAGTTGATTATCCGGAAAATTTAAAATTTGCAAACATTCTTCGCGAGTAAGGGTTTTGCTTTCGTCCCAGTCTTTTGTCAAATAATCTGTAATTGTCATTCCTAAACTACCGTCATTGAGCTTGTTGAATTTTGGTGACAAATATAAAAGCCAAGTTAATGCTTGGCTAATACAAAAAAGCTATGGCTTGTAGGGGCGTTATTCAAGAAATTGAATGCTCAATGGTGATAGTGGTGACCTTCGTGCATTGAATCCATGTGGTGTGCAGGGGGTTGAACCTCGGAAACTGCCTTCGCCTTGGGCTTGTAGCCTGCAATTCCCGGGTCAACCATCCCGAAGATCATGGCAATGTGAGAAAGCACGAGAAATGCGGCGAGTAGAAGAATAGCGTATGTCGTTTTTTTCTGCTCAACAACTTTGCGGAATAAAAGTTTCAAGTTCAAAAGTGCAAGCAATATCATCGGAATGCCCGCAAGGATATAAGAGAATATGGCTACGACGTCAATCCATGTTCTGAATTCACCAGCAGATGCTAGCGGTATAATGACGTTCGGAATGAAATAGATTATGATTCCAAAGAATGCGAACCCTGCAAGAATCCCCGCGGTGCGATTCACTTTGGAGAGTGTCGGGTGCGCATTTGGCGATTTGAGCAGGAACAATTCCGTGATGGCGATGGTCTCTGCGAGAATGACGGGGATTGCCATGAAGAGAATCAGGTTCCAGGGAGAATTCTGCATCAGCAGATCCATATAGTGAGTAGAGTACATGTTGTATCCTTTTTGTTATGGGTTTGACTTATTCTCCATCTCGTAAAGCAATGTACAAAAAGAAATTATCAAAAGTGTTATTGAAAATTTTGATATCTAGCGCTAAGAAAAAGTGTAATTTTTTTACACATATTTTGAAAGCGTTTTGACGTCTTTACCGCTCCACGTGTAGAGCGCGAGCATGGGTTCGTGTTCGGTTTGCATGGAGTGAATGTGATTGGACGGGTGCAGTACAAATTCACCAGGACTGCGTACTTTTGAGATCCCGTCTAATGTCCAGATGGCGTGTCCGGACAAAATGACGTACAGTTCTGTGGCGGGGTGCAAGTGGGAGGGGTAAAAGGTGTTTTTGCCTAGGAGCGTAAAACCGAAACAAAAATGCTCGTCGTGATAGGGCGCTTCTGGACCGAGAATTTCTCCCCATCCCATTTGATCGGCCAAATCAGGCATGTCGGGGCGCGGCTCGTAATTGTATTTCCACGGCAAATAGGGGAGGGCGGGCTCCAAAGCTTTTAACAAATCCGCTGTTTCAGGGTTCCCGTGCTTGATGGCTTCTCCAATGTAGCGGATTAGCGGCGAGTCGCTTTTTTCAAATTTTCCAATTGGCTTTGGAATGTCTCGGACTGCAAAATTGGCGGCTTCGAGCCCGATTTTGTCGTCTATTTTGGCTCTCTTGAAAAGGAACTTTTGGGATTCTTCAATTAAATTTTGAATAACATTTTTCATGGAACCTCTATTTTAAACTTGATTTTAACACGGCGACGGTATGGCCGATGACTTCGCCTTTTTTGAACGCTTCGTATGCGGCGGTTGCGGTAAGCTTTACGGAATCGAGAGTTTTTTCAATTTCAAAAGCCCGTTTGCCGGAATCCTTGACAGAAATGTTTGCGAATGCTTTTTGCAAGTCTTCAGCGCGGTAGAATCTGAACGGGCCGAGGCCAGCTTTTTCTTGCGCGGCGTATCCCGAAATCACATCTTCCGGCTCGGCTTGGACTTTCCAGGAATACGTGAAAATTTCAGAATGGAGTCCTGCCAATTCTCCGAGTTTGATGAATGCGCTGAGTGGAACGCGCCCGCCGAGCGTGGAATAGACGGCGCCGTTTTTTGCCAAGTAATCGCGAGCTTGCTTGAGTGCAAGATAATGCAAGTCGAGCATTTGCTCATGTACAAATTCGGGGATTGTTTCTTCGCGCTTTTCCAAGTAATGGCCGCTATTGCGTTTGTCTTCAATCTTTGTGTTGTTTGCGAGCGGCACGTTGGGGAGGTTTTCGTAAATCACATCGTAATTTCGCTTGCCGTTTTGGAGCGGTTGCAAAAGGTCGCCGTTGCCGAATTCAAATTCGATTTTGGAGGTCTCTTTGATATTGCTTCGAACGTTCTGTGCCGCGGCTGCAACAACGCTTCTTTGCAAATCCGTGAAGCCTACGCGCTTTGCTCCCAAAAGTTCAATGCCGGCCAACACGTCAATGCCGGAGCCTGTGCCGATGGAAACGAATGAATCAATGTCGTGACCCAATTTTTCGCGAATCAGCTTGAATGCGGGGGCTGCAATGTAGGCGACCCAGTCGCTTTTAATGTCTTCTGTTTTCGGCAGGTAGGCGTGATCGGCAACTTCAATAGAGAGGTAATCTTTGATGCGCTTTGTCGCACCATTTAATGCAAGGTATTTATTGACATCTACAACGATACTCATTACTTACCGCCTTTGGTGCTTGCTGCAATAGCTTGTTCAAAGTCAGCGATGATGTCGCGCGGGTCTTCGATGCCAACGGATACGCGAATCATATCTTCGGGGATGCCTGCGGCGAGTCTGTCTTTAGGCGAAAGCTGCGAATGTGTGCTTGTTGCCGGGTGCAAAACGCTTGTGCGTGCGTCACCAACGTGAACGACGAGGGCGGCAACTTTCAAAGCTTTGACAAACGAGCGGATGGCAGCTCTGCCACCCTTGAGGCCGAATGTGAGTACGCCGCTGCCGCCTTGGAAATCAAAGTATTTGCGGATGCGCTTGAAATATGGGCTAGATTTGAGTCCCGGATAGCTGACCCAATTCACGGCGGGGTGCTTGGACAAAAATTCTGCCAATGCGAGTGCGTTGTTGCTGTGTTGCGGCATTCGCAAATGGAGCGTTTCAAGGCCCAAATTCAAAAGGAATGCGTTGAACGGGCTTAATGCGGCGCCATAATCGCGCAAGAATTGAGCGCGAGCCTTTGCGATAAATGCTGCACGTCCAAATTTTTGAGTATAGGAAGTGTTCGCATATTGTGCGTCCGGTTCCACGAGGTCTGGGAACTTACCGTTTTCCCAGTTGTAATTGCCACCGTCAATGACGACACCGCCGAGCGCAACGGCGTGACCGTCGATGTACTTTGTGGCCGAATGAATGACAACGTTTGCGCCGAGTTTCAAAGGCTTCACGAGAAATGGCGTTGCGAGCGTGTTATCAACGAGGAAGGGAACGTCAAATTCCTTGGCGAGCTTGGAAAACTTTTCAAAGTCCAAAATGCCCAAGGCGGGGTTGCCAATCGTTTCGCCGAAAATGAGCTTGGTGTTCGGGCGGAATGCTTTGCGGAGTTCTGCAATGGAATCTTCCGGGTCGATGAATGTCGTTTCAATGCCGAGCTTGGAAAGTCTTACGCTGAGCAATGTGTAGCTGCCGCCGTAAATGGTTTTGCTTGCAACGATGTGGTCGCCTGCTTTCACGAGGTTCGAAATCGCAAGGAGGACTGCGGCTTGCCCCGATGCTGTTGCGACTGCCCCCACGCCGCCTTCGAGTTCCGTAATCTTGCTTTCAAATGCTGCTACGGTCGGGTTCCCTGTGCGGGTGTATTTGTTGCCTGATTGCTTGAGTGCAAAGAGGCGTTCCACTTCATCGACGTCTTCGTACTTGTAAGTCGTGGACTGGAAAATCGGGAGTACGCGCGGCTCGCCAATCTTGGGTTTCCATCCTGCCTGTAAACACTTTGTTGCAAAATTCCATGTGCTCGGATCGGTAACGTTAGCGGTAATCTTTGCAGATTCAATTTTCTTTTTTGATGTATTCTTTGTCATTTTAAAAACTCCTCTTTAGCAAAATATTTGCTCTTGAATAATTCTATTTGTACGGCGAAAATATAGAACGCAACTATTGCCTTGTCCAATACTTAATTAATATTGTAGGTTATAAGATTAATTTATTAGTAATTTAGTGTGCGTGGGGTGTCTATCGAAATAAGCAATTATCAGTAATTAGAAAAACTTATAGCACGCCGCATTTTGCTTTATGACGCGCAAAAATTCGTGGGAGAATGCTGTCAATCATCCCCATAAAATTCTTATATTTCGAGCCATGGCATTATCAGCAAATATTACACGCGAAGGAGCGCTTGAACTCCTTAAGAAATACAATAAGGATCCGTTCCACCTTGAACATGGCGAAATCGTAGAAAATACGATGCGTTATTTTGCTCGTGAACTGGGTTATGGCGAAGACGAAGAATTCTGGGGAATTGTCGGTCTCTTGCACGACCTTGATTTTGAATTGTGGCCGGAACAGCATTGCATCAAGGAACGCGAATTGATGCAAGAGGCGTGCCTTTCGGAAGAGCTGATTCACGCGACGACGAGCCACGGCTGGTCTATCACGGTGGATGTCAAGCCGGAACACGAAATGGAAAAAGTGCTTTATGCCGTTGACGAACTCACGGGCTTGATTGGTGCGGTCGTTTTGATGCGTCCGTCCAAGAGTGTGCAGGATTTGGAACTGAAATCGGTCTTGAAAAAGTACAAGTCCCCGAAATTTGCGGCAGGCTGCTCTCGCGAAGTGATTGAACGCGGCGCAAATCTGCTTGGCTGGGAACTGAATGACCTCATCTCCCGCACGATTGCTGCGCTGAAGACTTTCAGACCGTGATTTTTACGCCGTGATTTAGGCGGCGGATTTTTTCTTGAAAAAATTCTTGAGTCTTTTTACGCCTTCAACGCCCAAAATGGAAAGCCCGCTGTACTGAAAAGTCTTGGCTAGTCCAAAAAGTACAACCCATAACACGCCCTTGGCTTCTGCTGAAATGGGGAGCGCCATTTGCGCAAATGACAATATGTAAAAGGGAATGCAGAGCAGTAAAACGATTATACCTGTTCTGAACGAGAAACTTTGTAATTTTTTTACAATTTTGTCTTTTGTTGACACCAAAAAATTCTTCATAGCTGATATTCCTGATGCCAAAAGATATTTCTTTTTTCTACATAATCAAGGGAATTAAAAAAAAACAGAAAAAAGTATGATTAAAAATGACAGAAAACGCTCCGAAAAATATCGGAGCGTCTTGTGTTTTTGGTTGTTTTGGATTGCTAAATGACGACGATTGGTTCGCGAATAGATTTGTTTTCGAGTAAGAACGCGTAATTGCCTACGGTCACAAAGAGACGGTAAATGAATACATCGACTTTTTCGCCGACGGAAATACTAGGCTCGTCGAAAGAGCGGCGCGCGGTAAGAGTTTCTCCGTTGACGAGTACTGTGATTTCGATGCCACTCCCGCGGAATGCGACGTCTGTCACGACACCTTCTTCGGCAGAATTCTTGAATTTTTGAACTTCGTTTTTCTTGGTGACCTTGACAAATTCAGGGCGGACTATCGCTTGGTCAACATTCGGGATTGAGTCAAAGCTTTGGAACTTGTTGTAATCTTTAAAAATGCTTGGTTGTCCAAAGAACGAGGCTACAAAAGCGGTTTTGGGCTTGCTGTAAACTTCTAGTGGCTTGCCAATTTGATCGATGCGTCCTTTGTTTGTGATGATGATTTCGTCGGCGACTTCGATGGCTTCGTCCTGGTCATGGGTCACGAAAATACTTGTGACACCGAGCTTTGCAATCATCTCCTTGAGCCAGTGGCGCAGTTCTTGGCGGACTTTCGCGTCAATGGCGGCGAATGGCTCGTCGAGCAAAAGTAACTGTGGATTTGGCGCGAGTGCGCGTGCAAATGCGACACGTTGGCGCTGGCCGCCCGAAAGTTGGCTCGGGTAGCGGTTTTCGAGACCTTCAAGGCCGATGAGCTTTACCAGTTCGGCGACGCGTTCCTTGATTTCGTTTTCGGATTTCTTGAGCACGCGAAGGCCAAATGCAATGTTTTCGAAAACGGTCATGTAGCGGAATAGCGCATAGCTTTGGAACACAAAGCCGATGCCGCGCTTGCTTGCTGGGACGTTGTTGATGACTTTCCCGTCGATGATTATTTCTCCGCTATCGGGATTTTCAAGTCCTGCGATCATGCGGAGTATGGTCGTCTTTCCGGAACCACTCGGGCCCAGGAGGCCGATGAGTTTGCCTTTTTCGATGCCGAAAGAAACGTTGTCTGATGCCTTGAAATTGCCAAAATGCTTGTTGATGTTTTTTAATTCTACGTACATAAAAACTCCTATTATATTTTCTTTCGACCTCTGTATTCAATCGCGCTTCGTGCAATCAAAATGGCGATGGCTAGCATCACAAGAATTGACGAAACTGCAAAAGCGGGCACGTATTGGAATTCGTTGAAGAGAATTTCTACGTGCAAGGGTAGGGTGTTCGTCTTTCCGCGCAAGTGCCCGGAGATGACCGAGACGGCGCCGAATTCACCCATGGCACGGGCGGCGCAGAGCACCACGCCGTACAGAAATGCCCACTTGATGTGCGGAAATGTAATCTTGCGGAAAATGGTCCAGCCTTTAGCGCCCATCAGCGCGGCGGCCTCTTCTTCGTCGTTTCCGCGAGCTTCCAGAACGGGAATCAATTCGCGCGAAATGAACGGGAACGTGACGAAAATCGTTGCAAGAACAATGCTAGGTACGGCAAAGACTATCTTGATGTCCCAACTTTGCAATAGCGGGTAAATGGGGCTTTGGCGTCCGAACGTGAGCAAGAAGATAAGACCTGCGATAATCGGTGAAACCGTTACCGGCAAGTCTATCAATGTCGTAAGGACTTTTTTGCCTTTGAAATGGAACTTGGTGAGTGACCATGCTGCGCTCAAGCCGAAAACGGTGTTGATGATGACCGCAAGTAAAGTCGCTTCGAGGGTGAGCCAAATGGCTTTGATGGTGTAGTTGTCGCTAACAGCCTTTGCATAAATGTCAAATCCTTGCTTGAATGCTTCGGCGATAACTGTAATCAAGGGGAGTAAAAGCATGAGCACCACAAAGGCGATGCTTATGCCAATCAAGGACCATTTGACAATCTTTGAAGAAGTCGTTTCTTTGTACATTAAGCGCCTCCTTTCAGAATTTTGGTATTTCTTGTTTGTATTAAGTTCACGAGGAAAAGCGTTACAAACGAGGCTACGAGCATGACAAGCGCAATTGTCGTCGCACTCGCGTAATCGTATTCCTGCAGTTCTGACATGATAATTAGCGGTGCAATTTCTGTTTCGAATGGCTTGTTGCCTGCGATGAAAACGACGCTGCCATATTCACCGAGGCAACGCCCGAACGCAAGCCCGAATCCCGTCAATGCGGCTGGTACGATCTCTGGGAAAATCACTTTCCAGAAAATGCGGCCCCGTGATGCGCCTAGCACGCCTGCGGCTTCTTCGTATGCAGGGTCCAGTTTCTCGAGTACGGGCTGCACTGCACGTACTACAAATGGAATGCCGATAAACACGAGCGCAACCGTAATGCCGATTTGCGTAAAGGCAATTTTGATGCCGAATTTTGCAAAGAATCCGCCCACAAGGCCTGTATCTGCTGTGAGTGCCGTGAGAGCGATGCCCGCCACGGCTGTCGGCAAGGCAAATGGAAGTTCGATCATTCCGTCAATCAATCGTTTGAGTGGAAATGTGTATTTTACAAGAACCCACGCAAGAATGATGCCCATTACTGCATTGATGAGCGATGCGATAAATGCAGTTGTAAAACTCACACGAAAGCTAGAGAGCACTCGGTCGCGCGTAATGGTCTCTATAATTTCGTCAAAACTCATTTGCGCCGTAAACACCACAAGCGATGCGAGCGGAATGAGCACGACAACGCTCAAAATGGCGAGCGTGATGCCTGTAGTAAGGCCGAAACCTGGTATAACACTTCTATTTGTTCTTTTCATAATTGGGCTCAAATATAGAACGCACTTTTCAGCTTGTCCAATATTTTATTTCTAGCGTCTGTTATTAAATTTTTTTATAATAGATAAAGTAATTGCCTGATTGTATGAAAAATCCTCGCCTGTTTGTGAGCGAGGACTGTTTCTATGGAGATAGATTACTTCTTTTCGTAAATCTGGTCGAAAATGCCACCGTTGGAGAAGTGCGTTTTTTGAGCCTTGTCCCAACCGCCGAAGTAGCTGATGTCAATCAGGTTCACGTTTTGGTCAAATTCCTTGTACTGGTCAAGAATGGCCTTGTTGGAAGGACGGTAGTGGTTCTTGGCTGCAATGTGCTGGCCTTCGTCGCTGTAGAGGAAGTTCAGGTATTCGGTGGCAAGTTCGCGGGTGCCGCGCTTGTCAACAACCTTGTCTACAATTGCGACAGACGGTTCTGCCAAGATGCTTACGCTAGGGATGACGATTTCGTAGTCCTTGGGGTAGTCCTTGAGCGAGAGGAATGCTTCGTTTTCCCAAGCGAGCAAAACATCGCCCTGGCCGTTTTCGATGAATGTCGTCGTAGAGCCGCGAGCGCCAGAAGCGAGTACGAGCACGTTCTTGTAGAGCTTCTTCACGAATTCCTTGACCTTGGCTTCGTCGCCGTTGTACTGTTTTTCGGCCCATGCCCAAGCGGCGAGATAGTTCCAGCGTGCGCCGCCAGAAGTTTTCGGGTTCGGCGTGATGACTCCGATGCCGTCTTTGACGAGGTCGCCCCAGTCCTTGAGATTCTTCGGGTTACCCTTGCGAACGAGGAAGACGATGGTGGAGGTGTAAGGAGCGCTGTTCAGCGGAAATTCCTTGACCCAGCCATCTTCGATAAGGCCTGCATCGCGCACAGCGTTCACGTCGTATTCAAGGGCGAGCGTTACAACGTCAGCTTCGAGGCCGTTGGCGACTTCCAAAGCCTGCTTGCCAGAACCGCCGTGGGACTGCGTGATTTCCACATCCTTGCCGGTCTTTTCCTTCCAGTGCTTAGCAAAGACCTGGTTGTAGTTGGCGTAGAGCTCACGCGTCGGGTCGTAAGACACGTTAGTAAGTGTTTGCTTTGTACTTTCGGTCTTGCTGTCCGAAGAAGAGCAGGCGGTGAAAACGATGGAGAGAAGAGCGATGGATGCTATAGTAATTTTTTTGAAATTCATGTTTTAAACCTCTTTTTGTTTAAATGTTTTGGTTGTTTTTTTTTAGAAACGCCCTCAGCGGAATGGATCAAAGAAGCGTGAGCTGTGCTGAGGGCGCTCGGGGATGTGCTAAGTTTTATTTGAGCGATGCAGTGAATCGTGCGGCAAGAGCAACGTCAGAAGCCTTCTTTTCACTATAGACGTTCACCTGGATTTTAGAATAATCGTTGATTTTCTTGATGAAGCTTACGGTCCATGCGATTCCATCGGCACCGGCCTGCAATTCGTCTCGGTTAGAGAGGTATTCCAATTCTGCGTACAGATTGCTCAAGAAACCTGCGGTCGGAATTTCCAAACCGACGAAGAACGGAATGTATCGCGAATCCTGAGCGTATTCAGGCTTGATGGCGTTTGCTGCCTTAAGATTTTCTTCATCACCGGTAGCGATCAAAGCGACTTCACCGTAAAGGCCAAAATTCTTTTGGAAGTAGTAGCTTGCGCGACCTGCAACGCGGTGCGTCACCTGAGCCGTATGCTGAATCGGATCAAGTGCGTTCACGCGATAGGCTGCACTCACCTTGGCGTCGCCAAACTTAAGCGTTTCTTCAAGGCGGATGTAACCCGTGTTGAACTTGGCATCATAAGTACCGAGCAAGGCGTTGAATGTGGAAATGCCGTTTTCGTGACCAAAAGCGATTGCATCATGCTGGTAATCGCGGGCGAGGAATCCACGCTTGTTGAGGGCGACATCAACATAAGTACCGAAGTTACCGCCAACACTCCAGTCAGTACGAAAACGACCGAATTGAACATTGAACTTGCCGTATTCGGTATCCCACTTGTAGTTGGCATAGTATGTATCTGCAGAAATCTTGTCGTAGTTCTTGCCTTCAATCGTATTGCCGAAAGCCGGGCTGAAAATGCGCAAGTTAATTACGGCGCTGAGATTTTCAGAGTTGTACTTTGCACCGATATTTGCACGCAAGAAGGAATTGTCGAGCGTGTTGTCGGCATCGTTGTCGTAAAGTGATTTGATTGCCTGTGCTTGAACATTTCCTGTCAGCTTAAATGTGCTTTCGTTAGCAGATTCTGCAGCAGAGCAAATGGATGATACCAGTGCTGTTGTAATCAAAATCTTGGATATTGTCTGGTTCATTCGTAACTCCTTGTTATTGTTTTTTATTGTTGTTGTTGTGTGTTTTGTTTTTTGTGCGGCAAAATATAGAACGCGTTTTTCACTTTGTCTAATACTAAATTTTTATGCTGAGATATTGATTTTTGCTATTGTGAAATTTATTTGTAATTTTTGATTATTTTATTTAAAATAAGAAATGCTCGGTGGTGTGCCGAGCATTATGGTGGTGAAGAAGCAAAAGTGATTTAGTGTAATACGACTTTGCGATATGTATTAAATGAAGCCCACTTGCGGAAGAATTCTTCACGACCTGCGATACCTGCTTTTTCGTATTCGTTGAGCAACTGCTTCACGTCTTCATCGGAATGGGCCTTGATTTCAAAGCCGCGTCCATTGATGACGGGAACGTTTCCGTAGTGGTATTCCTCTGCCGTGGTGATTTCCTCGATGCGCTTGCCACGAACCTTGACGGCGATACTGTCTCGCAAAATGATGATATCAAAATCATCGGGGTAGTGGTAGCTTTCGCCTGTGGTGGGAATTTCGTCGCCAACCGTGTAGTGTTGCTTTACGGGTTGCTGTTTTACGACAGAGAGCGTTGCTGTATCGTAGAAAAATTCTTCAAAAATTTCTCCTCGACCATGGCGCTCGCCTTGCACAAAGGCTGCCTTTTCGTTGGATTGAAGTTGCTTTTCGTAGAGCCCTTCAACAACGCCGCAAGCGGCTGTTGCATGCGTTACGATGTCAATGAGAATGAGCTCGCCAAGCGTTTTGTGCTTTTCAAAAAGATCAACGACAATGGCTTCGGCGAAAACAAGTTCGCAGACGGCAATCCCGTTTTTGGAAATGCTTTCGGTTTCTAAGTGTGCGCCTGTGTTCACGTCAATGGCATAGTCGATTTTCGTGAGTGTTCCAGGAATAATCTTTGTCCCGATTTTGACGAGGTAGTCTTTGCCTAGCGAAAGCGGCTCGTCATCCATCCACAAAAGTGACGCCTTGATTTTCTTGTAGCTACCGATGCTTGCATCTCTAGCGAGCACGCAACCTCTCGATACGTCAACTTCACGGTCAAGCGTAATCGTGACCGGTTCGCCAGCGTGGGCTTCTTCGACATTCCTGTTTGTGTAGAGAATGCTTTTGACGGATGCTTTCTCGTAACTCGGGAGGGATTTGATGACGTCTCCGACTCGAACTGTTCCTGATTCAATCTGCCCCTGGAATCCGCGGAATGTGCGGTCAGGGCGGCTCACGCGCTGCACGGGCATGTAAAATCCCTTTTCTTGAGCAGTGCTTGATGTATCGACATTTTCAAGGTATTCGAGTAAAGCTGGGCCTTGATACCATGCAATGTTTTTCGATTTGATGGTAACGTTGTCGCCTTCCGTTGCCGAGAGCGGAATAACTTGGATGTTGCTCAAGGAATGAGTCTGTGCAAGTTCTGCAATTTGTACCTTGATTTTGTTGAATACCTCTTCGCTGTAACCCACAAGATCCATCTTGTTCACGGCAAAGACGAAGTGGCGGATGCCCATCAGTCTGCAAATACGAGCGTGTCTGCGCGTCTGCACGAGAACACCCTGCGATGCATCTACGAGAATCACGGCGAGGTCGGCAAATGATGCACCTACTGCCATGTTGCGTGTGTATTCTTCATGCCCCGGTGTATCGGCAACAATAAAACTGCGATGGTCCGTTGTAAAATAGCGGTACGCGACATCTATGGTAAT
Organism: Fibrobacter sp. UWB7; assembly: GCF_900142945.1. Classification (NCBI taxonomy): domain Bacteria; kingdom Pseudomonadati; phylum Fibrobacterota; class Fibrobacteria; order Fibrobacterales; family Fibrobacteraceae; genus Fibrobacter; species Fibrobacter sp. UWB7. Next base: position 699,860 of record NZ_FRCO01000002.1, on the reverse strand, counting down.
GCCTTGTTCGCGTTCAGCCATGAGACCGTCGAGCAAAAGTGAATAGTCGATTTTACCGCTGCGGCTACCAACTTTACTGTCTAATTCCAGAGCCTTTTCTTGGTCGGTGTAAAGCAATTTGGAATCGTAAAGAATATGACCGATAAGGGTTGATTTTCCGTCGTCAACGCTACCGCAAGTAATAAACTTCAATAAACCTTTCATTAGAAATAGCCCTCCCTCTTGCGGCGTTCCATGCTGCCGGCGGCTTCGTTGTCAATCACGCGCGATGTTCTTTCCGAAGATACGGCGCTCAAAGTTTCGTCAATGATTTCGTCAAGTGTTGTAGCTGTTGATTCTATGCCGCCTGTAAGCGGGTAGCAACCGAGCGTACGGAAGCGCACCGACTTGATTTCGGGCGTTTCGCCTTCGCGCAGCGGGAAACGTTCGTCGTCCACCATGATGATGTTGCCATCGCGCACCACAACCGGGCGCGGTGCCGCAAAGTAAAGCGGCACGATATCAATCTTTTCGCGTTTGATGTACTGCCAGATGTCCTTTTCGGTCCAGTTCGAAATCGGAAAAACGCGGATGCTTTCGCCCTTGTTAATCTTGGTGTTGTAAAGCTTCCACATTTCCGGACGCTGGTTTTTCGGGTCCCAAGCGTGTGCTGAATTGCGGAACGAAAAAATGCGTTCCTTGGCGCGAGACTTTTCTTCGTCGCGGCGGCCTCCGCCAAATGCGGCTGTAAAACCGTATTTGTTGAGGGCTTGCTTTAAAGCCTGCGTCTTCATGATGTCGGTATAGGCGGCACCATGGTCAAATGGGTTAATGCCTTGTTTGACGCCATCCTGGTTGATATGCTCCAGCATTTCAATGCCGTACTTTTTTGCAATCCTATCGCGAAATTCAATCATTTCGCGAAATTTCCAGGTCGTATTGACGTGCAAAAACGGGAAAGGAGGCTTTTCGGGGTAGAATGCCTTGATGGCTAAATGCAGCATGACAGAACTGTCCTTGCCAATGGAATAAAGCATCACCGGCTTTTCGCATTCAGCGGCGACTTCGCGGATGATGTAAATGGCTTCGGCTTCCAGCTCGTCGAGGTGTGAAAATTCGCTCACTGTGAAACTCCTAGTATTTATTTGATTCTTTAGGGTCAATGTCAATGGATTTGACGCTCCCGTCTGGGAATTCCACAATCCAGCGAATTAGACCGTTTACTTTTTCGGTATGTACCTTGCTTCCCTTGCCGCCAATGTCTTCACCGAGGAAAAATTGGATGGCGTGAACAGGGCATTCCTTGATGCACGATGTGCAACCCCAGCAATCTTTGGGGTATTTGATAAATGCTTTTTTGTCTTCATTTATCTTGATTAGCGTGCCGGGGCATACGTCGTGGCATCTCCTGCAGCCGATACATTTGCTTTGATCAATGCTGATGCTCATAGTTCTTTTGCCCTTCTGCGGTGAGGTCGCGCAAGATGATTTTGATTTCGCCGTTTTCGAGTCTTGAATTGACGTACTTGCGGAAGTTTGCGTTGTCCTTTTCGGGGTAGTCCAGGTTTTCTGCAAAACTATGCCAACGTGTTTCGTGACGTGCCTTGAGGTGGGCTATCACGCTCTTGCAAACTGTTAGACGTTCCTTGAGTTCGTAGATGTACATCACTTCTTGCAAATCGGCTGCGCTAAGCTTGTCTGTAAGGCTTTCAATTTCGTCAATTTTTTCTTTGGCAATATTGAGATGCTTTTCGCTGTAGCCATAGCCCGTCTTGATTCCGCCTGCATATTCGTCCATGGCTATTTGCATGGCTTCTTCAAGTTGTTCTGTAGTGTACAGCGAGTTTTTCTGCGATAAATATGTTTCGATTTCTGCGACATGTCGGGCGATTTCTGCTTCCTTGATGGTTGCTTTGGCGTCTACGTCTTCGCGAGGATCAGCATCTACGTCATTGCGAACCCCCTGTAAGGGGGTGCGGCAATCTACCGCATTGATATATTCCACTGCACTCTTCGCCGCAATCTCGCCTTCGGCAAGCGCGCCCGTCACGTATTTTTGCGGGGCTCCACCGGCAACATCGCCTGCAGCGTAAAGCCCGTCAATTGTCGTTGCACGCTTGGTATTGACCCAGTAGCCGCTTGCGGTGTGGCCGCCTACAATGTAAGGCTCCGTGCCTTCAATTTCCACATTTGCTTTTGACGGCGTACCGTTTTCAATCCAGCGGATCGTCTGCGACGGAGCCATGTTCAGGTATGCCTTTAAAAGCGAGTCTTCCTGTGCGGGCGTAATCCCGACGGTGCGCAAATAGCACGGCCCGCGGCCTTCCAGGTTTTCTGCCACTGTTCCGTACACGCGTTCCGAAGTTGAAATGCCGTACTTTGTCTCGTAAACTTCACCAAGCGAATTTATCTGCTTTGCCCCCACGCCCTGCGCAAGCGTGCCCGTCGGGGCAATCGTATCCTTGCAACGCAGCGCAATAAAGCGCATCTCGAACGTCGTCATCTCGGCTCCGTGACGGATTCCCATCGCATAGCCAGCGCCCGTGTTGAACGGCGGATACCACATCTTATGCCGCGAAAATCCCGGATTGTTCGGGCGGTAAAGCCCGGCCGCACCACCTGTGGCGATAATCACCGCATGCGCCTCGATGGCGTAAAAAGTATCGTTCTCGATTCCGAAACCGAAAGCGCCATCAATTTTGTTGTTGTGAACAGAGTAATCGAAAATGTTCACGTGGTTTAGCACCTGAACGTTCGGAGCTTTCGCGACCGCAGCTGCCAAAATCGGCTTGATGTTTTCGCCGTTGATTTTGATGTTGCGATTCCCGCGAGTGACGTACTTGCCGTCCTTGTCCTTCAAGATGACAAGGCCCAACTTTTCCAAGTGCGCCGTGACCTCGTTGAACTTCTCGGAAATACTGTACAGCAAATCCTCGCGGACGATTCCGTCGGCGTCTTTCTTGGCGTACTCCACATAATCCCTGGGCGTGCGGCCTTCGGTAATGTAGGCGTTCAGCGCGTTTACACCGGCTGCAAGGCAACCGCTGCGCTTGATGTTCGCCTTTTCGACAACCAATATCTTGATGTCTGCGACATCTTTCGCTGCACCTAAAGTACTTGCGGTAATGGCTGCATAACAGCCAGCGGTCCCGCCGCCAATTATCAGCAGGTCTGTCTTAATTTTTTCAATCTTCATTTGTTAATAAGTGGCTAGAATACTGGCTTGTTATGTCAACGCTTAACCGTTGTATACGTCCTGGATTTTCTTTGCGAATACATCGCGGCCTACGCGGTCAATCGTGTACTTGAAACGTTCACCGCTCTTTCCGTTGTCTGCAAAGAATTGAATCGCAGCATCGCAAATGTCCAAGAGCTTCTGCTTGTCTTCTACAAACGGAATAATCGTTTCGCCCTTGTTGATGTTGTTGCCGAAAAGCCCGCCAAACGATACGATGTAGCCGTGAATGTGGCTCCAGGCGTCAGTGGGGCAGGACTTGTAACAACGGCCGCAGTAATTGCATTTTTCCTTGTCGAAAATGACCTTCTTGTTTTCGATCTTGATGGCCTCTTTGCGGCAAACCTTTGCACATAGCCCGCAACCGATGCACTTGTCTTCGAGCCAATCCACCTTGATGGCGCCCTTGATGCCCACGTCGTTTTCTTCGGCCTTGAGACAGTTGTTTTGGCAACCCGTCACACCGAATTTGAACTTGTGCGGAAGTTCTCGTGCAAAGTAACGGTCATCAAGTTCCTTGGCGATAGCGTATGTGTCAATGCAACCGCTCGGGCAAACGGCTTCACCCTGGCATGCCGTAATGGTACGCACGCGGGCTCCGCAAACGCCTGGTTCAACGCCACCCTCGGCAAGTGCGTTTTTCACATCGTCAATATTTTCAAGCTTGATGAAAGGAATCTCGACGCTCTGCCTCGAAGTCAAGTGAGCGTAACCTTCGCCATATTTTTCAGCGACTTCGGCGATTTTGGCAAGCTGTGTTGCCGTGAGGTTCCCACCAACAACGCGAACGCGCAACGAGAAATTGTTCTTCTGCTTCTGGCGCATCCAGCCGCCCTTTTTAAGAGTAGAATAATCAACTGCCATAGAATGTCTCCCATTTTTGAGAAACAAATATAGAGAACGCAAAACCCTTTGTCCAATACTAAAAAAATATCGCTACTTATAGAATTACTTTATTAGTAGTTTCGTCCGACGCATTTTAAGGTACAAAAATGAATGTCAAAATGTGTTATTGATAAAAAAAATGCCCCGATTTCTCGGAGCACTTATCACAAAGGACGTTGCCTGCGCTCGCTCCCAAAGGTAGCAAGCGCGGCGGACCTAATTACGCGTTTGTAGCGACTTTGACTTCCTCGATCTTCTTGAGAACAGAGCCGTCTTCCATAGCCTTAATCGCCTTGTCGAAGCCTTCCTTGATGCTTGCAGCCTTGTTGCTGATGTAGAGAGCGGCGCCGGCGTTCAGGGCGCAAGCGTACTTGATGCCCGGGCGGCCCTTGCCGTTCAGCACGTCGAGAGCGAGGTTGAAGTTGTCCACGCCCGTACCGCCTGCGAGGTCTTCCGGGTCCACAGCCGGGACGCCGAATTCCTTCGGGTCAATGCGGTATTCGCGATACTCGCCGTCTTCCAAGATTTCTGCAATCGTTGTCGGGACGCACGGAGAGATTTCGTCGTAGCCGTCATCAGAGATTGCGACCATCACGCGCTTTGCGCCGAGGGACTTTGCAGCCTTCGTGAACGGTTCGAGAATCGACTTGCTGTAAACGCCGAGCATGAGGTACTTAGCTTCAGCCGGGTTCGTGAGGGGGCCGAGCAAATTCATGATGGTCTTCACGCCGAGTGCGCCACGAACCGGGCCAGCAAAACGCATAGCGCTGTGGTAAACCGGAGCCATGAGGAACACGAAGTTTGTCTTGTCGATGACGCTTGCTGCTTTTTCCGGAGTCATGTCGAGCTTGAAACCTGCAGCCGTGTAGAAGTCGGCAGCGCCGGACTTGCTCGAAACAGCGCGGTTGCCGTGCTTGGCAATCTTGGCGCCACAGCTTGCTGCGATAAGGCCGGAGAGAGAGCTCACGTTGAAGCTACCCTTGCCGTCGCCACCGGTACCCACGATATCGGTGAGTTCGTCGCCGCTGTAGGGGAACTTGCGCTTCTTGCTGCTCAGCACCTTGGCGCAGCCTGCAATTTCTTCGGTCACGGGGCCCTTGCTGGAAAGTGCTGTAAGGATTGCTGCCATCTGGCGTTCGTCCATGATACCGTCTGTCAAGTCTTCCATGAACATTTCGGCGGTCTCGCGAGTCAAATCCTTGCCTGCAGTAAGCGTGTTCAGGATTCCGCGGATATCGAGCGGTTCGCGACGGTAGTTGAGGAAAGCCTTGAAGAATTCGTCGGCGCGGCCGCTAGCGATGGATTCCGGGTGGAACTGTACGCCTTCAATCGGGAGCGTCTTGTGGCGAATGCCCATGATGTCGCCGTCGGTAGCGCGTGCGCTCACTTCGAAATCGCCCGGGAGCGTAGATTCGTCGATGACCAAGCTGTGGTAACGCGTGAAGATGTTCTTCTTGCCGATGGTGCGGAAAAGTCCCTTGCCGTCGAGGTCGATTTCTTCGGCGATGCCGTGCTTGATGAACTTGGCTTGCACAATCTTTGCGCCAAAGGCGTAGCCGATAGCCTGGTGGCCGAGGCATACGCCCAAAATCGGGAGCTTGCCTGCAAAGTGCTTAATGGCTTCTACGGAAATGCCGGCATCTTCGGGGCGGCCCGGGCCCGGGCTCACAATGAGGCGGCTCGGGTTCAACTTTTCAATGTCTGCAATGGTGCATTCGCGGCTACGGAGCACGCGGATTTCTTCAGTAGTAATCTTGGCCAAAGCCTGATAAACGTTGTAAGTAAAAGAATCGTAGTTGTCGATAATGATAATCATGGTTGTAATCTCTTTTTTAAAGTTTTGGGGTGTTTCGTCATTGCGAGGCTGAAAGCCGAAGCAATCTAGTTGTCACCCTCCAGTACAGCCCTGATCGCTCCGAGCTTTTCGTTCGTTTCTTCAAATTCGCGGTCAGCGTTCGATGCTGCCACAATGCCACCGCCTGCCTGGAGGCTGATGGTCTTGCCCTGCTTTAAGCAGCAACGGATGGCGATGCAGAAATCCAAGTCACCGTCCGATTCAATGTAACCCACGGCGCCAGCGTAGAAGCGACGCTTGATTTTTTCGAGACCAGAAAGAATTTCAATGGCGCTGATTTTCGGAGCACCGCTCACCGTACCTGCCGGGAAGCTGGAACGCAGCACTTCAATGGCCTTCTTGTTCTTGGAAACTTTACCTTGCACGTCAGAGACCAAGTGGATCACGTGGCTGAACTTTTCGCATTCCATGTACTTGGTCGTTTCGACCGTACCGGCATCGCAAACGCGGCCGAGGTCATTGCGGGCGAGGTCTACGAGCATCAAGTGTTCTGCGCGTTCCTTCGGATCGCCCTTCAAATTCTTCATCAATGCTTCGTCTTCTGCGTCGTCCTTACCGCGGCGGCGGGTACCTGCAATCGGGTGGATGGTGGCGATGCCTTCACGCACGCGGATCAAGCTTTCCGGAGATGCGCCGATGAACTGGTGCGTGCCATAATCCAAGAAGAACATGTACGGAGACGGGTTCACCGTACGGAGGCGGCGGTAAATGTCGAGGGCTTCGATATCGCTTGCGAACTGGATTCGGCGGGATGGCACAGCCTGAACAATGTTGCCTGCCACGATGTGCTTCTGCAAAGCGGCGACCTTTTCCACGTATTCCTTGCGGGACTGTTCGAGGTCGGTCATCGTGATGCCCTTGCTGTACTGCTTTTCCGGAGCGAGGTAGCTAAAGTCGAGGTCAGCAAGGCGTGCCTTCACCTTTTCAATTGCGGCCTTCAGGTCAATCTGGTGTTCTTCGTAGTTCAGGGCGAATAAGTGAAGCTTTTCGGTGAAGTGGTCAAACACGATGTAAATGTGGCCGACCAAAAATTCAGCTTCGGGAATGTTGAGCTCATCCACCTGCGGGGCGAGGCGAATCGTATCGCAGCGGGCGCAGAATTCGTAGCCCAGGTAGCCCACGCCCGAAGACGGGATAGGAATCTGGTTAGGCGGCACCGTGTTTTCTGCGGAAATCTTGAGCAAGGCGTCGAGAATATCGCCATCACCTTCAGCCAAGAATTCGCTTTCCTTGCCGTCCACGACAATGCTCACGTTCTTGTCGTTCTGGCGCAGGCGGAATCCTTCGTCCACCATCAAGGTCGAATAGCGGCTGCGACCGTGGTCAAAGCTTGCCGATTCGAAGATGGCCTTTGCGCCGAGCTTCTTGGCGAGTGAAAACGGGGTGTAACGTTCACCGGGGAGTGCGACGTAAATGCTGTCAGTACGCGGAGCGTAACCCGGGCGTTCGGTGATGTGAGTAATCTTAGTCATTTTAATCCTCTAGTTTTAAAACTCGTTTGCGTTTTGCAAAGGCTTTATTTCCCGGAGGATTTCGTCAATTTTCGGTAAAAAGGAAGGCCTCCGTGAGTCCGGAAGCCTTTGCCTAAAAATCTTGGGTGATTTGTAACAAATACCGGGCTCTATGTTAGAGTCCGCGCCACCAACGACGGTTGAGAGTTGCATTTGTAACAAAATTCATCATGCCACAAAAATATCAATCCAAATGGCGCATGGCAAGGGGTCAGTCTAAAATTTATTGAAAAATTTTAAAAACTCGCGATTCTCGTCATCCAGAGGCTCCGCTTCTCGTCATCCTGACACCCGCATCTCGTCATCCAGAGGCTCCGCCTCTTGTCATCCTGACGCCGAAGGCGGAAGGACCTATGATTTCTTGAAAAACACTTGACATTTTGCCCCCTCAAGTCGATAAGTATGAAGAAAAAATTTTTGGGAGGCTTTATGTCCGAATTGAAAAAAGGGGATGTGGTCGCGCTCGCTGGCGGTGACACTTGTCAAGTTGTCCGTGAATTGGGGCGCGGCGGTCAGGGAATCGTTTACGCTGTCAATTATAATGGTAGTGAGTATGCGTTAAAATGGTACACGCAAAAGGTGAGTGAGCGTTTCCGTGAAAATCTGAAGCGCAATGCGAATCGCCAGACGCCGAACGAACATTTTATTTGGCCGATGGCTGTCGCCGAAGACCCCAATGGTGATTTTGGCTATTTGATGAAAATCCGCCCCGCAGGCTATGTGGATATGAGCAAGTTCATCTTGGTGACCGCCCGTTTTGCCGATGTGAATGCCCAGCTGAACGCCTGTATGCAACTCGTGAAGGCTTTTTTGGACCTGCATCGCGACGGTTATAGCTACCAGGACATGAACGATGGCAACTTCTTTATTAACCCTAAAACGGGTGACGTGCTGATTTGCGATAACGACAACGTGGCTCCCGATGGCACCGACGACCTCGGCATTCTTGGCAAGGCGGGGTATATGGCTCCCGAAATTGTCGAAGGACAGTCCCGACCGCGCAAAGTGACGGATTACCATTCACTTGCGGTTTGTCTGTTCATCTTGATTTATATGAACCGTCCGTTTGAGGGGAGGCGTTATCTCTCTTGTCCGTGCGATAACGACCCGGAAATGGCAAGGCAACTTTTGGGGTATAACGCCGTATTTATTATGGATCCAAACGACAAGAGCAATGCGCCGGATCCGAGTCTGCATAAGAATGTGATGCGCCGTTGGGATATCTATCCGAAGGTATTGCGCGATGCATTCTGCAAGACGTTCAGTAAGGAGGCTCTGCAAAACGGAGACCTCCGCGTGAAGGATAAGGAATGGCGCGATATCTTGCTGCAGGTGCGTGCGGATTTTGTCAAATGCCCGAAATGCGGAAAATTTTCATTTGCAGACCCGGATTGTGTTGACAAAAAGTGTGCTTACTGCGATAAGTCCTTTGGAGATTATAGAATGTTGCGCGTAGGTAAGTTTAAAATTCCGCTGATGATGGAACAGAAGCTCCATGAATGTCTAGTCCACGGCTCGACCGATTACGACAAGGTCGTTGGCAGAACCGTCGTCAAGAACAATGAGGTGGGGCTTTGCAATAATTCTGGCGAATCCTGGACGGTGACGTGTTTGGACGGCACTCAGCGAGTCGTTGCGGATGGTCAGGGCATGCCTGCCCGCAAAGGTTACAAGATCAAGTTTGGAAATCAAGGCGAAACTGCCGTTATTGAATAAAAGGAGAATAGAATATGGCTACAAAAGACCCGTTTGCGTTGGAACCGATCCCGCGTCGTGTCACGCATCTGATTTTTATGGTGGATACGTCGGGCAGTATGTCCGGTTCAAAGATTGCTTCGCTCAATACGGCAGTTCGTGACGCTCTTGACGATGTGGGCGACATCTCCAAGAATTGCGGCGATTCGCAAATCAAGATTGCCGTGCTCGAGTTCAGTAGCGCTGTCAACTGGATGTATGAACAGCCGCTTGAAGCCGAAAAGTTCCAGTGGCAGGATTTGAGCGCAAGTGGTACGACAGCGTTTGGCAGCGCCTGTGCGGAACTGGACGCTAAACTTTCCAGGTCCAATGGTTTTATGGACGAAAAGACGGGGTGCCGCGCACCTGCCATTATCCTCCTTTCGGATGGCGCTCCGACGGATGGATATGTCCGTAAGCTGGAAAAGCTCAAGGGAAATCGCTGGTTCAAGGCGGGCGTGAAAGTGGCAATCGCTATCGGTGACGACGCCAACAATGGTGTGCTCCAGGAATTTACGGGCAGTTCGGAATCGGTCATCACGGTTCACAATGTGGATCAGCTCAAGAAGATGATTCATACGGTCAGCGTGTCTGCAACGACAGTGGCGAGCCAAAGTGCATCTGTTGGTGCCGAAATGGTAACGCAGAACCAGCTTGTCGCGCAGTCGATTTCGAATACGGTTGCTAATGACGCCTCGCTTTCTGGAGTCGATGTGGGTTCAAGCAAGGCGAATTCCGGTTCCGATGACTGGTCGGGCTGGAACTAGGGAGTCTGAGGTGTGTATGCAAAATGCTGAAACGTTTGCGGTGAGCAAAGTCGGGGCGAAGCATTTGCCTGCAAATATCCCGTGCCAGGATTTCTCGCTAGAATATAATGATGGCGAAATCCAGTTGATCGTGGTATGCGATGGGCATGGTTCACCGTCTTACGTCCGGAGTGATGTTGGGGCAAGGCTTGCGGCTGGGATTGCAAAGGATGAACTGATGCAGTTCATGCAATCCGAAGATGCTCGCAAGTTCCTTGGAAATCGGACGGGGGCGGTGACAGCCCGCACGGATGTGGGGGATTCCTGTTGGTCTGAAAAATCGGAGGAAAAATCCGAAACAGCGAAGCTTCGCGAAGAGCAAGCTATGCTGTATCAGCAACAGATTGGGAATATCCAGCCGCAAGAAAAGCTAATCCGCGACGTGTGCCGTCGAATTTGCGAAAAGTGGGTTGCCGCCATCCGGCAGGACGCACAAGAAAACCCGCTGACCGATGCTGAGAAGGAACTCCTGGGCAAAAACGACTTGGTGAAGGCTTATGGCTCAACGCTGATGGCTTATGTACAGACGCGGTGGGGCTGGCTTGCGATTCACGTGGGCGATGGCAGACTGCTTTGCCTGAACGATAGTGCCGAGCCTTACGAAAACTGGACTCCGCCAGTGCCGTGGGATTCAACGTGTTTCTTGAACTACACGACATCGCTTTGCGATAAGAATCCCGCGGACTCGTTCCGCTACGCATTTGACGGTACAGGGCATTTCCCGTTTGCGGTGTTTGCGTGTAGCGATGGAATCGAGGATTCTGTAGGCGATTACGATTTGGCTCCTGAATGTCTGAACCGGTTCTATATGCGGCTTTTGCAAATGTATCTGGATATCGGTAAAGAGCAGGCGGTCGCCCGTATGGACGAAGGTTTCAGCGATATGAGCTTGCACGGCAGCAAGGACGACATGAGCCTTGCCGGGATCATCAACAAAAAAGGAAACGAACAGTAAATGAATAAGCGCCCCTTACATATTATCATGCGTCAGCTTGTCGATACTTATGGTAACGACATTGTCTGCGATCATAGATTGCGGGGGTTGCTTGCCGATGAACTCGGTGAGTCGTTTTATGAATACCGTTCGTCAATAGTGCTTGCGGAGCAGCTGGGCGTGGGGAGTTCTATGCTCGGTTTTGCAAGCAATCGTAGTGACCTGAACCTCTGCATTCGCAAGCAGAAACAGTCTTTTGCCGAGAATTCCAAGCTCGATCGCGTGATGAGCGATTATGTGATTGACTCGTATGCGTATGCATTGGGGCTTGTCAAGAATGTCGTTGTGCCGACTTTGGAGGGGACTCTTGTCGGGTTGACTCAGCAGATTACAACTCTGCAGCGTGAGCGCGATTCTACGCAACAGAGAGCGCGTGAAACAGCGATGTATTCGCAGGTGGCTTTGGTAAAAGCCCGTCGAGTAAGACTTTGGGGCTTGCTTTTTACGTTGATTGGTGCTACGCTTTTGATTTCTGTGGCTTATTTTGTCTTGTACGATAACGGCTACATTCCGAAAGACCCTAAGCGTAAAATGGAAAAGCTATTCTCCGCTTGTGCCGTGGGCGATGCCAAGTACGTTGCGGATTTGTTGAATAACGGAGTCTTTGTCAATAGCAAGGACTCAGTTGGTGATGCGCCTTTGCATTATGCAGTAAGGATTGGCTCTGCGGAGCTGATTGATACGCTGTTGCATCATGGCGCTGATGAGCGCTTGACCGATAATATGGGGCGAACTCCACTAGAGCTTGCGCTTGAATCGGGATGCTCTTATTATGCGAAACCTTTTGTCCAGGCGCGTCCGCATGAATGGATCCAGGAAAACTTTGAGCATTTGAAGAATTATGCTAAGACACAGCAGAGTTTGCTTGTACTTCACGATGCGTATACCAAGGTGGAGCAAATTCAGAACGCCATCAAGGCGGGGAATATTGCTGCGCTTGATGCAAAGCTTGCGTATAGAAATGGCGCAGACTTGCATTACACGGATGAAAAAGGCAATACTTTGCTCCATTATGCCGCTGTGAACGGTAATGTGCCAGTCCTTAAGCATCTCATTGCACTAGGTCTTGACGTGAATACTCCGGATAATGCAGGTGTGCTTGCTGAAAAATTGACGAAGAATGCGGTGAACAAAAAGTTCTTGAACCATTACAGGCTCAAAAATCAGCTGATTTTTGATGCCGTCAAGAAGGGTAATATTGATTTGCTGAAAGAAGTTGTTGGGTATGGCGCAAGCGTCAATGATAAGGACGAAAATGGCGTCCCGCTTATTCATTATGCGGTTGCACGCAATCTTACGATGTTTACGGAATTGCAGAAATTGGGTGCGGATATTCACGCCAGGAACCGTTTGGGCGAAACAGCACTTTTCGTGGCTGTCAAGAAGAACGATCTTGCGATCGCTCAAAAGCTGATGTCGCTTGGGCTTTCCGTGTATGATAAGAACTCTTCTGCGCAGAATCCCATGACCTTTGTCCACAACAAAACCTCGAAATATCTGTTTGACTATACCTATAGGGATAGCCTTTTTGTGGCTGCTGTAAAACATCGTAATTTGGACCAGGCAAAGTCCTATTTGCAGTTGGGCGCGAATATCAATTATGTGTCAAAATACACTGGTTGTGCGGCAATTCATTATGCTGTAGAAAATAATGATGTGTCTTCTCTGAAATTCCTGAAGTCAAAGGGCGCCAATATGATGCTGCCGTATAAAAGCATGGCGCCTGTTGAAAAGGCGCTTATGGGTCAGAAAAAGGAATCGTTGCAGTTCTTGCTTGCAAACGATGTGGGCTCTGCGACTCGAGTCTTTGCGAACGGAAAAACGCTGATGCATCGTGCCTTGAGCATGCAGAATGGAACGATGTGGATGAACGTTCTCCTTTCGCATGGAGCAAAAGTCGATGCGATGGACAATGCGGGCGAAACGCCGCTTGCTTACGCCATCCAGCGGAATAGAACGGATTTGGTGGCTTTCTTGATCAAGAAAAATGCGAATGTCAACCGAGTTGATGCTTATGGAAACCGTCCGCTCCATATTGCGGCGCGTTATGCGAATGGTCGTATCGTCAAAATGCTTGTTGATGCCGGCGCTGATCCGTCCGTTGAGAACAACGAAGGCGATAAGCCTGTGAATGTCGCTGAAAACGTCGGCAATGAATCCGCGCAAGACGAACTTGATAATTACAGTTTTTTCGGAAAGGCTCGCAAAAGTCTCAAATCCGTCAAAAACGCCGGCGCCAAGCTCTGGGACAAGGTCAAGGATCTCGCAAGCTGAGCGTAGGAACCATTATTTCTCGAAAAACATTTGACATTTTTCATTTAAATAGCGATATATTGATAGAACGTTAAAAGGAGTATCTTCATGACCATAGCCGTAGCCATTATTTGCGCTGTCCTCGGAATTGTAATCGGCATCTTGTTTGCTCGTAATGGAAATTCGCAGCGCGAAGCCGCCGCGCGTCAGGCGAATGTCGAGATGGAAAAGGAAGTCGCCGTGCTGCGTAGCCAACTCGCGACAGAAACTGCTAAAAATGCAGAACTTAAGGAAAATATCGAAAAACAGCTTGAAATGGTAAAAGCCGAAGCCTCGAAAATGCTTGCTGACGAACGGGCTGCTGCAGCTAAGACTCTTGCCGATGAAAAAGAGGCGAGTGCCAAGCGCCTAGAAAGTATGAAGTTGGATATGGAACGGGTGCATCAGTCTTCGCTAAATGAGCAAAATGCTCGTTTTACGGAAATGTCGCAGCGCTTATATGCCCAAGCAAAGAACTCTACCGAAGAAATGCTTAAACAGCGCGAAAAGCAGATCTCGGAATCCGGTCATGCGACCATGGAACAGCTTGTAAGCCCGCTCAAGGAAACCATCGCCAAGATGGAAAAGACCATGAACGACACGACGTTACAGCAGACTGCGGCGAATACCTCGCTTAAGGAAGTCCTGCAACAGTCCATCAATTCCAACAAGGCGACAAAGCAAACCGCCGATGACTTGATTCGCGCTTTCAAGCACGATAGCAAGATTCAGGGCGACTGGGGCGAATGCGTCCTCGAAGAACTTCTGCAGTCGCTCGGGCTCCAAAAGGGAATTCATTTTGAAACGCAATCAACGCTGCGCGATGAAAGTGGCTATGTGCTCCGTGCCGAAGAGACCGGATGCATGATGCGCCCAGACGTCATTGTCCATCTGGATACGAAAAAGGATGTCATTGTCGATTCTAAGGTTTCCATGAAAGCTTTTATGGACTACGTCGCCTGCGAAGATGTAGAACAGCGAAAGTCCCTTTTGAAACGTCATATTGAAAGCCTCAAGAAGCACGTGGATGAACTTGCCAGGAAAAAGTATTCGGCATACGTGAAGGCTCCGAGAGAAACCGTTGATTTTGTAATCATGTTCGTTCCGCGTTCAGCCGCTCTCTGGACTGCACTTTCCGAAGAACCCTCTCTTTGGCGTGATTCCATGGATCGTGGAGTGTATATTGCCGATGAACAGACGCTATTTGCCGCACTCCGTATCGTTAAGTTGACCTGGCGCCAAGTGCAACAGGCTCAAAACCAGCAAAAGGTCTTTGAACTTGCGAACGAAGTGCTCAAGCGCGTGGGCATGTTCGTGAAAAATATGGAAGATATTGGCAGCGCCCTCGGTAAAGCTCAGGATGCTTACAATAAGGGAATGGCAAAACTCGATGATAAGGGGGCTAGCATAGTGCAATCCTGCCGCAAGCTGGAACGTCTTGGTGCAAAACAAGACTCCAAAAATCCGCTCCCGCCAGACGTTGATGCTATTGAAATGCAGACTGTTGAAGATGTTTCTGAACCTGAAAAAATTGATAAAGTATAAGGAAACGTATAAATGGAAACGATTGATATTGTAGTGATTGTTGCAGCTGCGCTAGCCTCATTGACAAAGCTTATTGATGTCTTTTCTACAATCGCACGAGTAAGTGTTTATACGGAAATGAATCCTTTGGGACGATCTTTGTTTAGTCGTTTCGGAGTGAAAGGCGGATGCTGGCTTACATTTGCTTTTTGGACGCTTGTGTGTGCTGTTGTTGCTTTTGGAATTGTTACTTGTGGTAGTTTTGTAGAAAAAATTCTTGCAGTTATTCTGTACTGCGTTCTGGTTTACTTCAATATTTCGACGGGACTCTTCAATATGAAAGGATATGCCATTCCGTTGACAAAGTCTATGCTGAAATTTTATGCTTGGCTTGGCAATAAAATGAGAAAGTAGTTTTATTTGGACCGATAAAAAGAATCACGCCTTGTTTGTGAACTGAGGCGGGATTTTTGTAGCCTTTAAAATGTTGGCTAGGTATTACTTTCCAAGAACCAATTTGTTTCCTGGAATATCTACAAGAACCTGATAATTCTTGTACAATCCGACGCCAATAACGCCAACAGCGTTGGAACTTTGAACGTCGCGATCTACTTCGTCTGGCTGAATGCCGAATGGAATGCTGACTTTTTCACCACCGATATCAATGGAAAGATCGTAAAGCTTGACTTTGTATTTACCCAATTGTGGGTGGAAATCGATTACAGTTCCCGCAGGTTTGCCTGTTTTGGCGATGGATTCCGTCATGTAGTTTGCAATTGATGCTCCTGTATCGAAAATCAGATTGCGGTTAACTCCCTCAATATTCATTGAAATGATGATTCTGGGGAGTCCGGCACTGTTGATTAGGGAAAATTTTGCAACTGGATTGTCTACGGAAAGTTCTTCGTTTGCGTTTGCTACGATAACTTTTGCATTCTTGTAGTCAAAAAGAACTTTGTGCTGCTTAAAGTATTCCAATCCACGGAATTCTTCGATGTTGGCATCGACCATTTGACGAACGCTTTCAAGGTGTTGCGCTCCCCCAGGAATCTGTTTTTTGTTGCTTTCGTTAATTGTGAACGGACATCCTGTGTCAATCAATGCACGGGTGCCGTTGTCATTGATGATAAAATGATCCTGAATTAGTTCAACTTTGTATTCTTTTGCCATATTTTTCCCCAAAAGGTTGAATTTAGGTTTGTTTTAATCAAAAAAATGCAGTTATATACTTTAATATATCGTAAGTAATAGCAAAAATGTAAAGTATTTGCAAAAAAATCCCTGCGACTTCGGTCGCGGGGATTCTCGTCTTACATTCTAATAACTAATGACCAATGACTATTGACCAATAATTAGTCGTCCAAGCAGTCGTTCATCACTTGGATGATCTTCTTCTTGTCCATGTGCTGGCCTATGAACACCAGGCGGATGATGCGGTCGCCGTACTTTTCGTCCCAGATTTTCTGGAGCTGAGGATTTTCTTCGAGGATGCGCTTCTGTTCGGCCTTGCTTTCGGCGGCAAACCAACGTCCAAAATTCTGGGCGGATGCCTGCTTGCCAGCCTGTTCGAACAAGTAGCTTTCGCTGCGCTCGTCGCTGAACCAGAGGAGACCTTTCGTGCGGATAATGCTCGTCGGATAGTCATCGAGGAATGCTTCGAACTTTTCGCGGTTCAGCGGACGATGGTCTTCGAACACGAATGTGCTGATGCCGTATTCGTCGCCATGCGGATGGTCCTTGTCGTGGTGGTGGCCGCAGTGGCAAACACCATGTTCATGGTCGCAATGGCTGTGGTCTTCATCATCGTGGTCATGATCGTGTTCATCATGGTCGTGATGATGGTGCTCGTGCTCATCGTGGTCATCGTCATGATCGTGGTGGTGATGTTCATGTTCGTCATGATCGTCATCATCATCGTCATCGTGGTTGTCGTGACCTTCTTCGTTGAGCTTGATAGCCCAAGTGCTCGATTCAGCGACCTTGTTGAAGTCGAACTGCTTCGTGTCGAGAATGTCCTTCATGTCGACCTTGCCGTAGTTCGTCTCGATCATCTTGGCGGTCGGCTGCAAAGCCTTCACGACTGCCTTCACGTGTTCCAAGTCATGCTTGCTGAGAGCATCGACCTTGTTCATGATAATCGTGTTGCAGAATTCAATCTGCTGGATGAGCAAGTTTGCGATGTCTTCTTCTTCGAGATCTTCGTCGAGGAGCTTTTCGCCACCGGCAAATTCGTCTGCGAGGCGGAGCACGTCCACAACGGCGACGATGTTGTCCAAATGGCAGGGGAGAGGTCTGCCGTCCTTGCTACGGAGCTGGCTACCCGCAAAGCTGATGGTTTGGGCTATAGGAATCGGCTCGCAGATACCGCTAGCTTCGATGAGAATGTAGTCGAACTTGCCCATTTCCAAAAGTTCGGCGATTTGTTCGATCAAGTCGGTCTTGAGTGAGCAGCAGATACAACCATTCGAAAGCGGGACAACCTTGCCCGAATCTTCCTTCGTGATGTTTCCGCCCTTTTCAATTAAAGTTTGGTCGATGTTCACTTCGCCAATGTCATTTACGATGACGGCGACGTGGTAGCCCTGCTGATTGTTGAGAACGTAGTTGAGGAGAGTTGTTTTGCCGGCTCCCAGGTAACCGGTCAGGAGCGTTATAGGTACTGATTTCATGCGCTAAAATTTACTAAAAAATGGAATTTTAGGCAATGTGACACGGATTACAGGTTCTAGGGCCATTCCAAATTGTACTATCAAACATCTTGCCGTTTTCTTAAAATTTTAATACATTTGTTTTTAGGGATTGAAGCGAGGGCTTTTGAGCCGAGTTTTGTTCCGAAACGAGCTGCTTTGGTTTTCTACCTTTCCTTGAAGGTGGCAGATTGTAGCTTCGCTGTGCTAAATCTTTAATCAAAACAGTTCTGGGCGTCCTTCGGGGCGCCTTTCTTATATGTCATGCCGGACTTCGTTCTCTTTGACTACTTGCAGCTTTGCTGCTTAGTAGTCATGATCCGCGAATGGGGACGGCATCACCTTCTTGTATTGCGAAAAACTATAGATCCAGCGACATTTGATCTTCAGCGGGCTTTGTTGCGCTGCTCGCATCAGCGGGCGCGCGGTCTTCGCTGGCGTTTGCGCCATCCTCGCTTTCATCACCATTCGCGATCTGAGCCATAAGCCATGCTTCGTCGTGCACGGGAATTCCGAGCTCGTTTGCCTTGGTGAGCTTGGAACCTGCCGCTTCGCCTGCCAAAACCCAGCTAGTCTTTTTACTGACGGAACCGGAGACCTTGCCGCCATTCTCTTCGATGAGCTTGCGCGCTTCGTCGCGGTCCATGTTCGGGAGCGTTCCCGTGATGACCGCCGTTTGCCCTTGGAACAAAGTTTTGACAACGCCCTTGAATTCCGTCGGGAGTCCAAGCGCCACGAGTTCGTCAATTTCATTCGTGTAAAGCGGCGTGTGGAAGAATTCGTAGACGGATTTTCCGATGCGTTCTCCAACGTCCGTCACGTTTTGCAGTTCCTCGACCGTAGCTGTGCGAATTTTTTCGAGCGTGCGGAAATGCTTGGCGATGTTACGGGCGCTGGTGCGGCCTACAAAGCGGATGCCGAGGCCGTGCAACAGGTTTTCGAGGCTCTTCTGTTTCGAAGCTTCAATAGCATCGAACACGTTCTTAGCGCTCTTCTTTGCCATGCGTTCCTGCGATTCCAGGTCTTCGAGCGTAAGGCGGTAAAGGTCCGGAATGCGCTTGATTTTCCCTGTCGAGAGGAGGCTTGCGATAAGTGCGGGTCCGAGATTTTCGATGTTCATCGCTTCACGGCTTACGAAATGCTCAAACAGACATTGCACTTGCGCTTTGCAGTGCAGGTTTTCACATCGCAAAATTACTTCGCCATCGATGTGCGTGAGTGGCTCACCGCATTCCGGGCATTTCTCCGGAGCCACGACGGGGGATGCCCCGGCGGGGCGCAGCTCGCGCTTGACATCGGTGATTTTCGGGATGATCTCGCCACCCTTCTCTACGCCGACTGTGTCGCCGTAGTGCAAGTCAAGCCTTGCCACTTCGTCGAAGTTGTGGAGGGTGGCGCGCTTTACGGTTGTGCCGGCGAGGCGCACGGGTGCAAGATTTGCCACTGGCGTCACGGCACCGGTGCGACCGACCTGGAATTCTACAGATAAAAGCGGTGTGTAAGCGCGTTCCGCCTTGAACTTGTAGGCGATTGCCCAGCGCGGGCTCTTGCTTGTGCTGCCGAGTTCTCGCTGCTGCTGCAAATCGTTCAGCTTCACGACCATGCCGTCAATGTCGAACGGGAGGCTATCGCGGCTTGCGCCAATCTTCTCGGAAATCGCCATGATTTCATCGACCGTATCGGCGGTCCAGTAATCGTTCGTATGGAATCCGAGGCGTTTGAGCTGTTTCAAGTTCTCTTCGTGAGTCTTGTTGTTGCTCTGCGGAATGTGGTACGCAAAAAAGCGCATCGGGCGCGTCTTGCATTCGGCGACGCTCTTGAGCTTGAGCGAGCCCGAAACCGTATTGCGGCAGTTCTGGAAAGTCTTCTTGTTTTCCAAGATGAACTGTTCGTTCAATCGTTCAAAAGCTTCGCGTTCCATGTAGACTTCACCGCGGACTTCGAACGTACCCTGCGGAATCTCGCTCGGGTCAATCTTCAATTTCTTCGCATCAAAGTATTCAGGAATATCCGCAATTGTGAGCGCATTCAATGTCACGTCATCGCCCTGGGCGCCATCGCCACGAGTCGCCGCCTGCTTCAAACGACCATTCTCGTAAACCACCGAAAGGCTAACCCCGTCGATCTTCCTCTCGCAAATCCACGTCGCGCGTTCGCCTAAAGCTGCAATCCCTTCTTCCGCTGCTTTCACAAACTCGCGCATTTCTTCTTCGCTGTACACGTTTGCAATGCTGAGCATCGGCACCGCATGCGCCACCTTCGCAAAATCATTCGTGAGGTCGCTACCGACCTTCTGCGTGAGCGAACCCTTCCCGCGCAATTCCGGATACTTCGCCTCAAGCGCTTCCATCTCCTTGAGCCCAAAGTCAAAATCCTGGTCGCTCATAGGGGAGACCCCGTCCTTGTAATAAAGACGGCTAGCTTCTTCCAGTTGTTTCTTTAATTCAAAATAGCGGGTATGGTCAATATCTTTCTGCTCACTCATGTAACGCAATATAGAAAGAGTTTGAGGTGGTCGCACCGAAGGCGCTACACAAACATCTTCACGCCAATGGCAATGAGAATAATCCCCGCAATAATCTCCGGGATTTTTGTCTTGAACCGCTTGGAGGTGTGTCGCCCGATTTCAAAACCGATAACGCCCATCGCAAAGCTTGCAATCGCAATGGCTGTGGTCGCAAAAACCATGTTTGCATTCAAGAACGCAAACGAAATGCCGACCGCAAATGCATCAATGCTTGTGGCAACCGACAAAAGCAGAATGTTCATGAGGCTCAGGTGCGCACAAGAGGCTGTCGCTTCACCGCCCCGAATGGCGCCCCAGATCATGCGTGCGCCCAGAATGCAGAGAATCGCACAGGCAATTGGCGTGCCCACTGCATTAAACCAACGCTCGGCAAAGCTGCCCAAGAAATACCCGAGAAGCGTCATGCCTCCCTGAAAAACGCCAAACGAAACAGCCTGGAGCACTGCGCGCGAACGCTTGATGCACGATTTGCAAAGCCCGGTCGAAATAGCGACCGCAAAGCAGTCCATCGCTTCGACAATCGCGATAATGATAATTTCAAGAGTACTCATGACGCGCCCAAAAATAAAAAATATATTGTATAATAATTTAGTTCTTAGTCAATGGTCATTAGTCTTTAGCGATTAATTGCGGCAAAGCCGCCAAGTTTTAAACTAATAACTAGTGACTGATAACTAGTGACTATTTATGAACAACAAAGTCGTTACTATAGTTTTTATTGGGTTGTGCTTGTTGCTCCTGCTGTCTGTTGGGGGCTCGTTTTGGGATGGCTCCTTTGACGTTCTTTTGCACGATAGCGGGAACTGGAAATTTCCCAAGACGCTATTTATCTTCTGGATTGGCATGTCCCAGGCGGGCGTTCTTCTATCGGCTTTCCTGCTTATCATGAAGGTAAAAATCCACCGCCGCACATCGCTTTTGCTAGAACTCAGTTCACTTTGCAGTCTCGTCTTGGCTATTGTTCTGTCATTTGTTTACTCTCATTCCATCCAAATGAATAGCGCCGTCCATAGCGATGTTTATGGCATTGGCATCGTTGGCTTTATGTCGCTCCTGTTTTTCGTGACGCATCTTGTGGCTGCGGATAGCGCCGAAGATATGACGCTTTGCAAGGAACTTGCCAAAATTAGGCGACCGCTTGCATGGATTATCCTTCCGACGGTATTTTGGGTTATTTCCGAATTTGCACTCGATTTTGCCCGACTCGAAAATCCCGTGTGGCGTGGCGCGTTCTTTCCGTTGTACGTGGTCTCGATTGTCTTTTATATGGGGCTTGCAAGTTCGATTGCGCTCCTCTCATTCGAAAACTATTATAACCGCTTGATAGAACGCTTTGTCCTGCTTTGCAGCTGGTTTATTTCTTTGCTGTTCCTCTGGATTATCCTTGTGAAAGGCGAGGGGAGTTATACCGCTTTTGCATTTGCGTGTGTTGTACCGCAATTACTATTCTTTGAGCCAGTTCGCGAAAGTCTCTGGGGACGATTGCTGGTGGTTTGTTTTGTTCTGTTTGGTATTATACTCAAGTGCGACTTTGTTGTAAACCTCAACGATTTCCATTTCTTCTCGAATGCAACGTTTGTAAATGCGGGCTTGATGTTTGCGTGTGGTGCGTTTTTTGTCGCTATTTTCTTTGGGGTGCGTTTCTTGTTGTCGCGCTTCTTTGAAAACGATGAAATCCTGATGGGCGAGGAGAGCGATAGCTCCGATGGTGAAGTTCAGGAAGATAAACAACAGAAATATCTTTCGCCGTTTTCTGCCCCCGAATTCAAGGTGGTGCGCTTGCCGGTGCTGTGTGGCGTTCTCACGGCGGTGGCGTATGGCTATTTCACTTCGGACTGGGTCAATTTGGCAGGACCGTTTGGCGCGTATGTGAGTTGTATATTAGTCTGTCTGCAACCGTTTGTGCATCTTGGATTTTCTAGAAAGCGTAGGAGGGGTCGCAAATGAGCATGTTTGCAAATGCCGTGGCATGCTTGTTGTGCCTTGTTTTTGCGGCGTTCCTTTGGAAAATAAAGGGCATGTACCGCATTACATTCGTGATGTTCCTGATTGTCATGACGAGCTGCCTTTACACAGCCTTTGCAGGGAATCTCGCCAATCCGATGCTGGAAAATTACCCGTTCCGCATGGTCGCGCTCACCTTCTGCGTTTTCACGACGGGGCTTCGCGATAACCGCAGGCGCTTTATGGTGCTGGCTCAGACATTCTGGCTCTGGGTGGAACTTCTCGGAAATATTTCGCTTTATCAGGGCGGCGAAGAAGCTCCCTGGATACGATTAGCCGCAATTGCCGAGATTGCTCTTGGTTGCTGCTTTATGGCTCGAATTTCAAGAGAAATCGAGTTTGGACTCATCGTCCTGTGGATGGCTGTCTGGATGTTCTTTTAAGAGATGTGCGTATAAGTGACTTCGTTCGAAAGTCGCTTTTCGAAATCTTCCTTAGTCAGCGGCTTGTCGAATAGGAATCCCTGAATAATCGAGCACTTGGCGTTCTGCAAGAAATCGAGCTGCTTCGAATTTTCGACACCTTCCGCAACGACTTCGAGATTGAGCTCGTTGATCATGTTCACCATGTTCTTGATGACAACTTCATCATGGTACTTTTCGTCACCGATATGGTCGAGGAGCGACTTGTCCAGTTTGATGACGTTGACATTCAAGTCCTTGATGGCGGCAAATGTGGAGTAGCCTGTTCCAAAGTCGTCTATGGAGACGGAAATGCCATGCTGGCGAAGTCCGTTCACGAACTTCTGCATCGCAATTTTATCTTCAAAATTGGAGGATTCCGTGAGCTCAATTTCGATAAACTTGCTATCGATATTGTATTCCTTCATGATGGCAAGGATATCTTCAGTCAAGTGCGGGTTGCTCAGATGGTGTCTTGAAAAGTTCGAAGACACGCGGACCGGTTCAATACCGGTGTCGAGCCAATTGCGGATGTCTTCGCAGACCTTGCGGAATACGTAAAAATCGAGAAGGCAGATGGATGCCTCTTTTTCGAGAATCGGCAAAAATTCGTTGGGCGGAATGATCTGCCCGTTGCGGTACCAACGTACAAGTGCTTCACAACCGCAGAGCTTCTGGTCCTTGACAGAAACCTTGGGCTGGTAGTAGACGATAAATTCCTTGCGGCGTAAAGCCTCGCGGAAAAGAGAGGAAATCTCTTTTTCGTGGTAGGCGTCTTCGAGCATCTTCTTGGTAAAGTAAACGATATCGTTTCCCGGATGAATTCGGGATTCGTTCAGCGCTACAGAACTGCAATGCATGATTTCGTTCATGGTGTCCTGAGGCTGGATATCGTAAACGCCAATGCGGCTCTGTATTGTCAGTGGAATCTGCTGACCTTGCGGTGTAGGGACGGTCACCTTTACCATAGCGAGGTTCTTGACGAACATGTCCCTGTTTTCTTTTTTGACAAGCACAAAGAAGTTGTCGCCACCGAGTCTTGCAATCATTTCGTCATCGTGGCACATTGCCATGACAACGTGCGTAAAGGTGGCAATGCCCATATCGCCAACGGCGGGGGTCTTGGACTGGTTGATGTACTTGTAGTTCTTAAGGTTGATAAAAAGGCCGCTGAAATTGTGTAGCTTGTTTTTCGCCTTGAGCTCGATACTGTGGTGGACTAGTTTGGCGGTGTTTGGGGCACCCGTCATTGTATCGGTTTGGCTTGCGTAGTGGACAGCGCTCATGAGGCGAGAGCGACCGAGAATGATGAACATGTCATCGCTGATAAGCTTTACAGCCTGTAACTCAGGATTGGTAAACTTGTGTCCTTTTTTTGCGTGGATTTCGACGGTTGCCATGCCATTTTCTCCCGTCCGGTAAGTCTGGATGAGCGGCATGGATTCGCGACCATTGGGGTCTTCGTAAATTATTCTTTCTTCATTTAAACCGTTTCTTGCAATGATGGAACTAGGGGCTATAAGTTTAAGTTTGATAAAACCGATGCTTAGAATATTGCAGATTGGAGGAATGGCAGCACTGACGCGCTTGCTCATTGCGACCATATCTGGAATATTATCTAAAATCGCATCCCTAAAATCTTTATAAACACTACTGAAAATGACGTAGTCCATTTTCGCCCCTTAAAGTCCACACTTTATACACCAATTGAGTGCTCTAAATGTAAATAAAATTTTTTGGAAAGGGTAAAAAAAAGTTAATATAACACATTTTTTTTAGTCCATTTTAGAGCGCGTGATTTGGATTACAAAGCTAGTGGATTGGTGGGAAGAATATGTAGGCGATAATGATGGCGGCAATGACTCCGACGGCATCCGCAATCAAGGCGCAAGTGACTGCGTGGCGGGTCTTTTTAACGCCCACGGAACCGAAATACACGGCAATGATATAGAATGTTGTATCGGCTGCACCTTGGAACATGCAACTGAGGCGGCCTGCAAAGCTATCCGGACCGAGATTCTTCATGGCGTCGATCATCATGCCACGAGCGCCGCTACCGCTGAGGGGCTTCATAAGGGCAGTGGGGAGGGCCGGAACAACGTCATTCCCGACTCCAATAAGTCCAAGCAAAGCCGAGATGCCATTCATGACAAGGTCCATCGCACCGCTTGCGCGGAACACGGCGACACCCACGAGAATCGCGACAAGGTTCGGGATAATCATTACGGCGGTGTTGAATCCTTCCTTGGCGCCTTCGACAAATGCTTCGTATGCCTGGACTTTCTTGTAGCAGGCAAGTCCGAGGAATGCAACGATGACGCCAAACAGCACAAGACCGCTAATAAAAAGGCTTGTCGTGCCGAGTGCTTCGGCGGTAAGGTGGCTAAAGTAGAACATCACGGCGATAACGCAGGCGCTAATGCCGCCAAGCCACATCACGGTTACAGGGTCCTTGAGCTTGATTTTCTGGAAAAAGCTGAGTGCAAAAATGCCTGCGATAGTGCTGAAGAAAGTCGAGAGGAGAAGCGGGAGGAACACGTCACTTGGGTTTGCGGCGCCGAGCTGTGCGCGGTAAGTCATGATGCTAACAGGAATTAACGTTAGTCCGCTTGCGTTCAAGACGAGGAACATGATTTGCGAATCGCTTGCGACAGTCTTGTCATCGTTCGGGTTCAGGTCTTGGAGCTGTTTCATTGCCTTGAGGCCCATCGGGGTTGCAGCATTGTCGAGCCCGAGCATGTTCGCGCTGATGTTCATGAGCATGGTGCCCACAACCGGGTGCCCCTTCGGGATTTCGGGGAAAAGCCTTGAGAAAAGCGGCTGCACGATTTTTGCCAAAATCTGGACGGCGCCTGCTTTTTCTCCGATTTTCAGGATGCCGAGCCACAAGCTCAAAATGCCTGTGAGACCAAGAGCAATTTCGAACGCCGTCTTGGACATGTCGAATGCCCCGAGAATAGCCTTGTTAAAAATGCCGGTATCGCCGAAAGCAAGCCATTGGACGATGCATGCGATAAATGCACCGAAGAAAAACACGAGCCAAATTACATTTAAAACCATGGCTCAAATGTAAGAAAAAAATAGCAGGTGGTGCGCCGTTCCCTATATTCTCACTGCCTTAATTTCCTTGCCATTCTCCAGCATGTGTATGCTGAACTTGGCATGGGCAGGCTCGCTTCCATTGGCGGGCGTACTTTCGTACAGCCCGAATGTCGGCGGGTTCCCGCCTTTCGGGAGGCTCGTGGAACCCGGATTCACGAGAAGCACATTGCGGAAGTTCTTTTCGAGCATCCAAATGTGCGTGTGACCGTACAGATACACGTCTATTTGCGGTTTTTGCGGAGCATCGGTTTGATCCTGCGCTGTGGACTGCGTCGCTCCCGTAGATTCAATGGCGTTTAGCGCATCCCTCGGGAAACATTCCGGCATAAAGATGTGCCCATGGCTCATGAACAAGTGGAGTCCGCAATCTTCGACAACCTTGTATTCGTTTTCGATAGGGAAGTCGAGCATCATCAAGTCGACATCGGCATCGCAGTTGCCACGGACGGCGACAATGCGGTCTTTGTACGGGGCAAGCGCTTCGACGACTTGCATGGGGCCGTGCCCTGCCGGGAGCGGGTTTCGCGGACCATGATAGAGCGTATCGCCCAGCAAGAAAATCTTGTCGCAGTTGAACTTTTCAAAGAACGAGAGCGCTTGCCTTGCTGCCAAGGCAGAACCATGAATATCGGAGAGAATTAATGCGCGCATTGTGACTCCTACTTTACCGTAATCATCGGGCTGGTTTCGCTCAACAAATAATTCCATTCTTCACGAATTTTGTCGTATTCGGTCGGATCGGCATAGAGCGCAAACGTGGTCCACTTGATGCCGCTAGAGGTCTTGGACTTCGGCTGCTTTTCAAAGCTCACGTAATCCGGGGCGCGGTTGAGCGGCTTTGCTTCGGTGAGCGATACCGAGTGTCCGCTAGCCGTCTTGATGTTCAGCTTGAAGCTGAACTGCGTTTCGTGCGGCATACGGATGGGGTGGTGGCGCTTGGCGACCTTCGGAAGCTTGAAGAGGCTACGTTCCCACACGTTCGGGAAGCGGCCCTTGAGTTCGGAACCGCCCTGACCAAAGTAACCCTTGGAAAGGTAAGTGTTCACGATAATGAGCGGCTTATTGAACTGGTCGAGATTCTGGATGCGGATGTTGCCGATGCTCACGTCCGGCACGCCAGAGGCGAGGAACTGTTCCAAGAGCTTTTCCTGATCCTTGACATCGCGGCCAAAGAACTTGTTACGGATGGCACTGGCGAACTTGCCCTGGAGCTGCACGGAATCGCGGAATTCGCATTCGCCGTTAGCGCCGATGAACAAGTCGTGCTGGATTGCAATCTGGTGTTCCTGATTGTCTTCGAGAATCGGAGTTGTGACCACGTGGCTCTGGTCGCCGTCAATTACGAGAGCGACCTTGCCTTCCATGTCGAGCGGAACCGGGCGATCGTTGCCCGTCTTGTCGGTCGCATCAACCCAGCGTTCGCTAATCTTCCCTTGCTTCGGGATGTAGAGGATCATGTGGTTGAACTGCTGGATGGTTGGCAAGTGCGAGAAACCTTCTTCCGTGAGGTGGATGGCGGTGAGGTAGCTCTTCACGCCAATCGCTTCGAGCATATCCTTGAGCAAAAGTGCCATGTCCTTGCAATCGCCGCGGTGTTCCTTGAGCGTCACTTCTGCGGTTTGCGGAATCAGACTGTGACCGCCGAATCGTACGTCGCGGTAGCGGATGTCTTGACGGACAAAGTTGATAATTGCCTTGACTGCTTCATCGCCAATCTTATTGCCGCGCACTTCAAATGCCTGTTCGCGAACCTTGACTGCCTTCTTGAACTGGTGGCTGATGAGGTTCTGGTAATCGTCACCGACATCGCGCCATTCCTGCTTACCTGTGAGCATGAGGCCTGCACCGAAGTCGCGGTACACCGGCATGTAAAGTTCCTTGCGGACAATGACCGGGTTTTCAATCTTCCATTCGATACCACCCTTGATGGCGGTCTTCTGGAGCGGACCGTATTCTTCCGTGACAAAGCGAGTCGTGTCGGCATAAATGCGGAAAATGGATTGTCCGACAGGCACATCGCGGCTGCTTTCGTAGTTCGTGTACGGAATCATGCCCTTGTTTTCGAGATTCGTGCGGCTGAACTGCATGTAGATAAAGTCACCCGGAGCAAGTTCCGAAAGCGGGAAGTGTGCCGTCTGGCTTTCGTTACCACCGCCAATTTCAGTTGCGTATGTAATATAGGCTCCGTTGAGTGTTGCCTTCTGCTTGAGCTTCCAGTTGCTGTCGTAAACTTCGAGCGCGTTCAAGAAGATGCGGTCATAGCCCGGTAAAAAGTCAAACGTGAATTCACGATAAATGGCGGCACCGCGCTGGTCCAAAACTTCGAGGAGCATTTCTTCGCTGCGGACCCAGTTGGCGTTCTTTTCTGCCTTGAGAGATTCCTTCTGGTAATGGATTACGGCTGGGAAGTCTCCTTCCGTGGCTGTCTTTTTGGCTTGCGGGCTGAGGAGCGTCTTCAGGTCGGCAGTGCGTTCTTCAACAGGTGTAATCGGCTTTTGGAGCGTACGGTTGTCTGCCTTGCCGAGGTAAGCCTTCGTAGCGGAGAGGAAACTCTTCGCGTCTTCGTTATCCGGCTTGAGGGCGAGTGCCTTGGTAAGAGCCTTTTCGGCATCGCGGTAATTGCGGCTGTAGAACAAAATCTTGCCGTGCATCGTCCATACTTTATAATCGTTCTTTGCCTTGGCGAGCGTTTCGTCGCTGATGGCGCGGGCTTCTTCGTAGCGTCCGAGGAACATCAATGCGTCCATGAGCGTTTCGCCAAGTTCCTTGCTCATGCCAAAGCGACCGCGAATGCCGTACAAGATGTCGACTGCTTCGGCGTACTGGTCAAGTCCCATGTAAGTCTTAGCGAGGTAAACGCCCAGGCGGGAGCTCGGCTGTGTATCGAAAAGTCTCTGCACCACGATGAGGGACTGGTGGCGCTGTCCCAAGCCCCAGAGGGCATCGCTCAAGTTGATGACGTATTCCGGATTGTTTGGTGTGTAGCGGAGGGCCGCTTCGGCGCATTCACGGGCGTGACCGTAGTCGAAGAGGGCTTCGTACATTTCGCCGAGAATGGAGAGCAGCTTGCCGTTTTTACGCACGAGATCCATTTGGCTTGTGAAATAGCTGATACCTGGGCCGTAAAGTTCCTTCATCTGGTACACGAAACCACAGTTAATTAAATAGAGCGGTTCTTCCGGATCCATCTTGTTCGCGCGTTCAAAGTAGCTGAGGGCGACAAACGGCTGGTCTTCGAGCAAGCGGAGAATACCGACCTGGCTCATGACGGCGGCGTTGAACTTGTTCTGCTTTTTGCGGGATTCTTCGTCACTTGCGGTCTTGGGCATGGCACCGACTTTGAGCCCGCTAATGGCGTTCTTCATCACAGACGCGTATTTCTTCTTGTTGATGCCCTGCGTCCAGGTGGCAATCAAGATGCCGCGTCCGTTGTCGTAGAAATATCTACCTGTATAATAGAAGTCGTATTTATTGACGATGTGGGTGAGGGTGAATTCCTGGGCGTAGCGGTCACCGACTTTGACGCGCTGGACTTCAAAGCTTGCTTCGTTCATGGAAAGTCCAAGACGGCTTAAAAGCACCTTGAACATGTCTTGCTGACTGACTTCGTCGCCCGGGACAATCGCTCCGTACACAAAAAGCGAGATGTCTTCTTTCTTGTTGCTGAGAACCAAGTCCGGGTCTTCGTTCTGGCGGACGACGCCTGTCCAGTTGTGCCAAAGCGTGTCGGTGGTGCTCCAAGAATAGCCGAGGTCTGCGCTAGAATGCTGCATGATGCGTTCGGCTGAGAGTTCCGAGACTTCTTCCTTGACGACGTCTTTCAGCTTGAATGTGGCATAAAAGTCTTTCCATTCTTGCTTGAGGGCGCCTTCGGAGAGTTGTGTGTCTGTTGCGGCGAGCGTAAGTGTAAAGATGCGATTCCCGGCGCCAATCACGAGACCGACGGCTTCGTAAGGCGTGTCGTAACGCTTGCCTGCCACGTCAAAGAACGCGCCGGTCGTGCCAAAAGCTTCTTCCGGGTAGGTCTCGGCGAGTGTTGCCTTTTTGCCGCTCGATTCGAACGACTGCATTTCGATTTGAGCGCGTTCCATGAGGCGGAGCGGTTCGCCTTCGGGGAGGGTAACTTCCACGAGGACGGCGCGGCGTCCGGTCTTCGGATTATAAAATTCGTAGGGGGCGTTGTCTTCACCGCCGATAATTGTCCAGCCGTTGTCGGGGGCGGTAAATGTGTAACCGCTCGTTTCGATGGTGCCGCCGGTGGCGACTGTGGCGGGAGCTTCTTCGGTAACGTAATCGACTTTGGAGGATTCTTCGTCGTACGAATTATCTTCTGCGGAACCCGAAACTTCTGTTGCGGGGGAGGTGTTTACATCGGGAGTGTTTCCCGCGCAAGAAAACAAGAAAAAAAGCCCGAAAGCAACAGTCAGGCGGGCAAGCAAATTCTCTTTTTTTACAAACGAGTAACGCATAATAATCTCGGGATAAATTGTTTAACACCCTAATTTTAGAAAAATAGGGTAGGACAAAGTAGCGCTTTGCGATACAAACAAGAATAATCTTATTATCCTTTCCTAATGTTTACATTAGGTTAGGCTAACCGCACATGGTAGTCGTAACCCGTTTGGACGGCTTATGCCCCCTAAAACAGGTCCAGAAAACTCTTTTTTTTTGATTATTACTACACAAAAAGTTTGATTTTTTGTATCTTTCCAGCCAGCAAAGCTCCACCACTAGGTGGGTAGCAATTTCAACAATAAAAAAAGGATCCAATAATGGCTCTCAAACTCGGTATTAATGGTTTCGGTCGTATCGGCCGTATGGTGTTCCGCGCTGCTGTGGAAAACTTCGCAAATGACATCCAGGTTGTCGGTATCAACGACCTCCTCGACGCTGACTACCTCGCATACATGCTGAAGTATGACTCCGTCCACGGTCAGTTCAACCACGACATCAAAGTCGAAGGCAACTTCCTCATCGTCGACGGCAACAAGATCCAGATCTTCGCTGAAAAGGATCCGACCAACATCACTTGGGGCGCTCTCGATGTAGACGTCGTTGTTGAATCCACTGGTTTCTTCCTCACTGCAGAACTTGCTGAAGCCCACCTCAAGGCTGGTGCTAAGAAGGTCATCATGTCTGCTCCGTCTAAGGACTCCACTCCGATGTTCGTGTACGGCGTTAACGACAAGACCTATGCTGGTCAGAAGATCATCTCCAACGCTTCCTGCACCACCAACTGCCTCGCTCCGATCTCCAAGGTCCTCAACGAAAAGTTCGGCATCGTCCGTGGCCTCATGACCACCGTTCACGCTGCAACTGCTACTCAGAAGACCGTTGACGGCCCGTCCAAGAAGGACTGGCGCGGTGGCCGTGGCATCCTCGAAAACATCATCCCGTCTTCTACGGGTGCTGCTAAGGCTGTGGGTAAGGTTCTTCCGGAACTCAACGGCAAGCTCACTGGTATGTCTCTCCGCGTGCCGACTTCCGACGTTTCCTTCGTTGACCTCACTGCTGAACTCAAGAACGCTCCGGCTGCTGACAAGGACGCAGCATACGCAGCAATCTGCGCTGCTATGAAGGAAGCTTCTGAAGGCGAACTCAAGGGCATCCTCGGTTACACTGAAGACGCTGTTGTTTCTACCGACTTCCGCAACAACTCCTGCACTTCTATCTTCGACGCTAAGGCCGGTATCCAGCTCGACCCGACCTTCGTGAAGGTTTGCTCTTGGTACGATAACGAATGGGGCTACAGCAACAAGGTTTGCGAAATGGCTCGCGTTATCACCAACTACAAGGGCTAATTAAAGTTTAACTAGTGTTAGTGGTGTGGGCGTAACCGCTTAAAAGCAAATTGTTTCCCACACCTCCGCTAAAAAAAGCTTTTGGACCTCGCCACCCGGCGGGGTTCTTTTTTTGCATTGTCACCCCGGATTTATTTTCTTTGACCACTTGCGCTTAAGCGCTTATGTGGTCATGATCCGCGAATGGGGACGGGGTCGCCATTTTCTGAGAATCAGCAGTCCGTCATCCTGAGCGGAACGTAGTGGAGTCGAAGGATCCAGTTATTTCTCGACTTTACTGGAT
The DNA here is from genome assembly GCF_900142945.1 of Fibrobacter sp. UWB7. Taxonomy (NCBI): domain Bacteria; kingdom Pseudomonadati; phylum Fibrobacterota; class Fibrobacteria; order Fibrobacterales; family Fibrobacteraceae; genus Fibrobacter; species Fibrobacter sp. UWB7. The sequence goes on along the minus strand of NZ_FRCO01000002.1, from coordinate 668,240 downwards.
CACAATGTCACTTCTTTCAGAAAATCCGCTTTGAGCTTGGAAAGGAGTGTTGCCGCTTTGCGCTTTTCTTTGCGTATTTTGCGATTGCGGAATAGCGTCCAAATAACGCTTGGGTGGTGGAGTGCGAATGGCACGGATGCTTCTGCACCGAATGCTTTCGACAAAATAATTGCGATGGATTTGAGGTCGCGCATTCCCGCAACTGCCTCAGCTTCATCGCTTGTTGCTTGTGCGACGAGGTACGGCACGGAGAACATCTTGCCACCGGCATGCATCATGCGGAGCGTGAAGTCTGCAAGCCTTGCGTATTCTGGGAGTGTCGTGTCAAACCCGCCGGTACGCTGGATAATGCGCCGAGAAAACACGGCGAGGAAAGGGTGCGGAGCGGCGACGTAACGCAATGGGGCATTCTCGTCGATCTCTACAAAGCCGGATCCTTTAGCGGTAGGCTTTAATAAATAACCGCCTAAAAATTTTCCTTTGTCTGTACGGATTCTTGGTGCGAACGCATCCACCATCGGAAACCCGTCCGTCACTTCTGCAACGTTGTTCAAAAACTGGCGGTCTATCTTGATGCATGGGTGGGCAAAAACAACCCATTCCCCTTCAATCTCATCGAGGTGCTTATTCCAGTCGTTGGTAAAGAACCAGCCGAGTTCTGGGTCCGTGAATGGTGGTTGGGGGAGTGTTCCTTGCGTTTCGTCAAAGTTTTCGCTAAAAACAAAAACGTCGAACTGCCGCATGTCTTGAACCTTTAGAAATCCAAGCGGAGACCGAGCCTATGTTCGTAGCCTAAGCTCGAAGCGAGGTAGGAGAAGGCGTAATCAAAGGCGAACAAGCTTGAAGTGTAGCCAAGACCAAGGCTGAACAAGCGTGCGCTGTTTGTTTCGTCAGGTCTGCTAGACGAATTTGCCAATTCCTTGAAATCTCGTGAAATGTCGAGCCAAGTGCGCGTGAAACCGGCGCGGATGCGGAAGTATTCGCCGAGCGCATATTCTGCGCCAAGGTGCAAGTCCGGTTCTGCGTAGCGCGGAAAGTCTGTTTCGCCAAACAAGGTCAAACGCGGGACACTGCGGGGCTTGAGGAATCCGCCAACGGCGAAAGTCTGCGAAAGCGGGTACGTGTCATCGGCGCTTTCTTTGACATAGCCGCGGAGCATGGCACCGAAGTCTCTTGCAACAAACGAAAAGCCGTAGTTTTTGGAATCGGACATCCAGGTCAAACCCCAGTCAAAAGCGGCAGCCATTGCCGTCTGGTCTTCGTTATCGCCGGTCAGCTTGTCCGATGCAAACTTGATAGTGGCGCCTACGCGGATATGCTTCATCGGGTAGGCGACTGTGGCTGTTACAAGTTGGCTGAACGGTTTGTATTCGCTGCCGTTTTCTTCACCGTATTCGTCATAGCCGGTGATGGTGCCGTACGATTGCCAGTTGTACGAGTACTGTAGGATAAACTTCTGGTACTGCGTTGTGTAAGAAAGCGTTCCAACGTTGCTTGCCATTTCGCCAGTTTGCCAGTGGGCTTCGACAACGCGTTTCTTGCCTTCGGTTATCGTAACTGCTGCAGGGTTCAACTGCACAATAGACGGATCTGTTGTAGGGAGAGCTGATGCAGACTTTTCAAGAGCCGCATTGCGCGGACTGTCAAAAGTAGAGAGGAATGAAAAAACTTCTTGCCCTGCATCGTGCTTAGAAAAATAGCCAAAATCGGATGCCGGACATGCGATAGCGATAGCCGCAATTGCTGATAGTTTTTTCAATAAATCCATGGTGTAAATTTATAAAAAGTCGAGCGAATGATTTGTGAAAAAATGAAGAATGGATGATTTTTTTTGTTTATTCGCTGTGCCGAAGCCTTTACAATTCAAAAATCTTTTTATATATTTGCCCTTGCTCGGGCTACTAGCTCAGTTGGTAGAGCAACGCCCTTTTAAGGCGTGGGTCGAAGGTTCGAGCCCTTCGTAGCTCAGTAATCGGTTCCGTTCATCGGAGCCGATTTTTTTTGTATATTAGGACAAAAGTTTGTTTTTGTGAATTGCTATGGCTAAAGTTCCCTTTCTCGACCTCAAAAGTTTAAATGCCCCGTACATGGATGCCTTGAAGAGTGCTGCGTGTTCTGTTGTAGAATCTGGCTGGTACATTCGAGGGCATTATGGCGAACAATTTGAACGTGCGTTTGCTGAATATTGCGGCGTGAAATACGCTGTGGGGGTAGGGAACGGGCTTGATGCGCTTTCGCTCATGTTGCGAGCCTCGATGGAAATGGGGCGTTTGAGTGTAGGCGATGAGATTTTGGTGCCTTCGAACACGTTTATTGCGACAGTCCTTGCAATAAGTGCTGTGGGGCTCAAGCCTGTACTTGTGGAACCTGCCGAAAATAGCTATGACATCGATCCGAAGCGCTTGAAGGATGTTTGTGGCGCACGGACCCGCGCTATTCTCGTTGTTCATTTGTACGGGCGCCTTTGTGCGATGGATGAAATTTGTGAATTTGCAGACGCTCATAACTTGCTCCTTTTCGAAGACTGCGCACAAGCTCATGGGGCGCGGCTCAGCGATGGTCGTTCTGCTGGTACTTTTGGTTCGGCGGCTGCGTTTAGCTTTTATCCGACCAAGAACCTGGGCGCGCTTGGCGATGCGGGCATTGTGCTTACGAATGATGCCGATATCGCAAACATGGTACGCGCTCTCGGGAATTACGGTTCCGAACGCAAGTATGTGAACAAGTTTAAAGGCGTCAATTCCCGCCTAGACGAAATGCAGGCGGCGCTTTTGCTTGCAAAGCTCCCGTATTTGGACGCTTCTAACGAACGCCGTCGTGAAATTGCGACTCGCTATTGCTCAGAAATCAAGAATGCGAAAGTCATTTTGCCCGAGATGCCTGCAACGCCATCGGAGCATGTCTATCATGTGTTCGTGATTCGCCTCAAGAGCGAAGAATCCCGCAACGAACTGCAAAAGTTCTTGAGTGCGCGTGGCATCGAGACGCTGATTCATTACCCGATTCCTCCGCATGAGCAAGAGGCTTATGCGCACGAATTCAGCGGCGAGTATCCGATTGCAGAGTCCATGGCAAAGACGATTCTCAGCATTCCCATGAGTCCTGTGATGACCGACGACGAAGTCTCCGAAGTGATTGGTGCAATTAATGAGTTCTAGGGAAAACAAGACAAATCATCAGCCCGTGAATTTTTGGAAAGCGTTTATGGGTTCGGGAATGGTGACATTCCTGAACGCGGTGCGTGTTTTTGTCGTGAACAAGCTTTTGGCGGTGTTTCTCCCGCCAGCAGCGTTTGCATGTGTCGGGCAGTTCATGAACTTTATGACGATGGGGCAGGCGACCTCTTCGTTGGCGCTCCAGAACGGCTGGGTAAGCCTCTCGGCACAGAATAAGGACAATCTGGAACAGTTGCGTGGCGTGTGGCGCGGCGGTTTTCGCCTGACGACTTTTGCAAGTATTGCCACCTTTGCTATAGCTCTCGTTCTCTGTTTTACGGTTCCGCTTGAAAATTTCTTTCCGGGGATTCACCCGCGTCTTGTGCAGGCGGCGGTTATCTTTGCGTTACCTGGAGTTTTGGCGACAAACGTGATTACAATTTCGGCGTCCGTGATGAACGGGCTTGGGCATTACCGTCGCTGGGCGCTCATCAACATGGTCTCGTCGTTGTGGCAAATGTTCTGGGTGGCGTTCTTCCTTTACACGGAACGGCTTAGCATTCTCTCGATTGTGGCGACGCAGTCTGTGGTGGCGGGTATCTTTGCCGCTCAAATTGCAGCCCGTGCGGGCTTTAGCTTAAGTGAAATCCGTAAGACAGCTCTTGATATCCGTGCTCCGTGGTTGTCCTATGCGCTGATGGGGATTGTGCCGATGGTGCTTTCGCCTGTGGTGCTCACGTTCATGCGCTCTACGATTGGCACGGAACTTGGCTGGGATGCGGCTGGCATTTGGCAGGGTATCTGGAAAATTTCGGATTTTATGACGGCGTTTTTCTCGGCGATTCTCGGTGTGATTATTCTGCCGAAAGTTTCTGCAAACATGTCAAAGTCCGAGTTTTGGGGAATGTTCCGCCCGATTCTTGTAAAGTCCATGGCTCTCGCACTTGTGGCGGTTACAATCTTTTATTTTGGGCGTTCGCTTTTGGTTGCTATTATGCTTTCGTCATCGTATGCCGGTGCTGCCGATTACATGATGATGCAACTGCTGGGTGACTTCTTCCGCGTTGGGGGGTGGGCGCTTGGGCTTGTGCTGATTGCCCGCCGCGAAACGAAAAAATTCTTGGTACTTGAAATTTGTTCGGAATTGGTCCTTGCGTGTTCGACCTACGCATTTGTAAAACTCTATGAGTTTAATGGTCCGATGATGGCGTATGCTCTCGAAAACTTTTTGACGCTTGTCGCCTCGTTTATTCTCGTCAACAGCCTGAAATGGGGTAATAAATGACTCCGAAAGTTTCCGTAATCCTGCCTAGCTATAACCACGAACAGTATGTCGAAGCTGCCGTGCGTTCCGTGATGGGGCAGACCGGTGTCGATTTTGAGCTCATTGTCATTGATGACGGGAGCAAGGACCGTTCTCCCGAAATATTAAAGCGCCTTTCCGAAGAACTCGGCTTCAAGTATATCCATCGCCCGAACAAAGGCGTTGTCGCTACGCTAAATGAATTGCTCGCGCTCACTTGTGGGCGCTACGTTTGCTCGTTCTCGTCGGATGACATCATGCCTCCGGACAGGCTCAAAAAACAGAGCGATTTTCTGGAAGCTCATCCTGATGCCGTCGCATGCTTTGGGCAGATTGTCCCGCTGTACGACGATGGTTCGTTGGGCGAGATGGATGTGCGCTATTTGCGAAGCGTGCCCCAGGTGACTTTTGAAGAATCTTTTCTGGGCAAAAAGGCTTTGCATGGCTGTGCCGAAATGTTCGTGCGCGAAAAAATTGTGGCGTTCGGCGGCTATGACTCGCGTTACTATTTCGAGGACTATCCGCTTTATCTGAAAATCCTTTATGAGTACGGTCCGCAGCCTGTATCCAAAGATTTCGTGTGTTGCTATTACCGTGAGCATGGCGACAACATGCATGTGTTCCATGATCGCATTTACCGAGAAATTTTGCGAATTTTGCGTGACAACTATAGTTTACATCCTCTGTACAAAAAGGCAGTACGCGCTTGGAAGGCAAACTGGTTTTCTGCTGTCGCAGCCCAAAGCTCTTTAGCGGCTTTCCGCCTGATTCCGCAGGTCATCTCGCTATCTCCGCGTTTTTGGCTCCGCTTGCCCAAGCTCTTTATCCCTAAAAATCTCCTGAAGTTCTAGAATGCCCGCGAGTACATCGTGCATTCCGTCACAATCGGCACAAAACGTTCCGTAAACTTTTCGTAAGATAGCTATATTTATTTTTGTAATAATATAGATAGGTTTTTTATGTCTAAAAATCCGTTTTTATTCGTACTTTCGGCATTCCTCTTTGTGAGTGCCTCTGTTGGAGCTTCTTCTGCCTATGCGGCTGACTCTGGCGAAGGCTTGCAATTCTGCTTTTATGAAGATAAAGAAGGTAATCTCGATTATCCTCGGTTGAACTTTAGCCAAAAAAAGGAAAATGACACTCGGGCGGCAACTGAAGTCTGCTTTGATAAATGGTATGAGGCGAACCCGACCGGTTCCGAACCGGCTGATGCCAGCACCTACTTGAATAATTGGCTTTCTCAGAAATACGATGATCTTGCTTTTGTGCGCGTAACATCGAATATTAAGTTTGCAGGTCGCAGTACCATTGGCTGTGCAGAAGGTAATAACGCCTTTGAAGGCAAGATGATTACTCTGTATTCATTTCAGACTTTGTATTCTCAGATTGATCCCCAAACGAATGAGCCCTATGTCATTTCTGGACTTTGTCACTTTGGGATTATTGAAAAAGTGGCATTTATTGAAAAGTTTAGTGGTACTATGTACAATATGAATTTTGATGACGCCTATTTAAAGGCTACGGCGACAAATTCTAGTGCAGGTATCATTGCAGAAGGTGTGACTGGTATAGATGGTTCAAGAATCTTTAACGGTTATATCCATGATGTCAAGGTCAGCAATTCTGATTTTCAAGGGTCTAATGTCGGCGCCATTATGGGTAAGGGCAATACCGATATCTCTAGTGCTGAACTCCATAATGTCAAAATCGCTGGTAATACTAACGGAAATTCTTATGTAGGCGGTATTGTCGGTGATAATACGATTCGTTGTTTGCATGCGGATCAAGGGGTCATTCATCCTTGTTCAAATGCTAAAAATAATGGAAAGTCGGCTGGACCTTTTGTGCTGGAGAACGTGGATATATCTGGCACCATTGTTACGGGGCAGCAGTCTTATGTTGGCGGTATCGCGGGCTCCATTAAGCTTAATGTTCAACAGGAATATCATGACATTTCAATTAAAGGGCTTAGAATATATGGATCCTCCTATGCTGGAGGTCTGTTTGGACAAGTCTTTTACGATGGTAGTGATGATGCTTCTTTAGGTTCGGCAGCTGTAGAGCATAAGCTTTTGATTCATGATGTTTCTATCGAACACGGTTCCTTTCCAATTGTAGGTGGTAGTGGCGATGAAAACGGATTTATAAAGGCGGGGCTTCGTGCCGGTGGACTTATTGGCTATTGTGATGTGGGTAATAATGCCAACAACACAGATGGTGCTGATATTGAAATTTACAATGTTGATAATAAAATAGAAGTCCGCATTGATAATGAAAATAATATTTCGGCTGGTGGTATCATCGGCAATTTAATGAATAGTTCATCAAATGAAAATTGCAATTTGTCTATTTACAACACGATTACGGAGGGCGATGTCATTGGTGGTTCTGACAGTTATAAGATGGGCTACCTTGTGGGCGAGGTGGTCTCTACAAAGATCAAATTAAAACAAATTACAGATAATACGCACTATGGTGATAATGACTATGTTGCTGCAAAGGGAATTGGTTCTATTGATCCGAAAGATTGGTTGAATCCTCCGGCTCCTATAAATGCTACTGGAACAGGCTTAGTTGTCAAGCGAAACTTCCGTAATGAAGTTAATGGCGAATCTGCACAAACTTCTCTTGTTGCCGATGGTTCTTTAAAAAGTGGTAGCGATGGCTATTATATCGAAGATGCAACGACTTCTAATAAATATGCAAATGGTATTCTTGAAACTGTGGTATTGAATCAGTATCAGAATAATACGGGTTCGAGCGAAGAATACTTGTTCTGTGTTAAAATTTCTGCGGATAATGAGTATCTGTATTTGAAACAAATTAGCAGTAGCGAAACTGCGCCTGAAGGTTATACCTGCTATGATTATTGGTTTGATCGCAGTGGTCAACATGACCAGATTGCTGCCGGGATTTTTGACGATGCATCCTCCCGAATTCAGTATTGGCTGGATTCTCGTAATGATAAAAAAACTGCACATGTTGTTGTGGAAAGTGACCTCCATTTTGCCGGTCGCAATGTTGATGGAACTTGTAAAACAGCGAAGAATGAGTTTAATCAGTTACTGACTTTCTCTCGTCATTATCAGAGCAATTATTCTTATACAAAGGGCGATTATACCATTCAGGGTGTTGGTGCATCTGATGACGGTTATAGAGTGATTTCGGGACTTTGCTATGTTACTGATGATGACACTAGTGCGGGCTTTTTCAGACGCTTTGAAGGCGATATGAGCAAACTTGCTTTTGACAATGCCTATTTTAAAACTACTAAGTCGAATGATCACACTGGAGCTGGTATAATTGCGTCTGGATTTGGTTCAGCCTCTATCAAGGTGACTAATTCTGAATTCTACGGACTTGCTGCAGGTGCCGTATTTGGTCGCGGTGGCGGTGAATTGACGAACGTTGTTGTCGAAGACGTCAAAGTTAATGGTGAAAAGTATGCCGGTGGTCTTATTGGGTATTGGAACAATACGTTTAAGCAAAATGTGCAAATTGAACTTGCGAAAGTTGAAGCTGATGTCGAAGTTTCTGGTACGAGCCCTATTTATGCAGGTGCGCTTATTGGTTATTTAGCCAATCTTGAATATACTACGAGTCGTTCTATAAAAATTGAAAATACTTATTCAATAGGAACCGTTACAGGCGTATCTCCGGACGCAACGCTTGGTTATTTGATTGGCGCCTTTAATCAACATGATATTTTTGAATTTGATATCCAAAATAACTACCACTATGGAACGGATGATGAATCGGTAAAATTGGGTATAGGAACATTTTCTAGCGGTGTATGGGCATATCCTTCTGCTAGTACAGTTCCAACGATATACAATGGTGTAATCCGGCGTAATTTCCGCAATGCTATCGATGGAAAAATTAATGCTGCAGGAACTTTAACGGATTGGAATTATCCTTTTAGTACAGCTAGTTCTAATGGCGCACTCTCAAGGATTCAGAATGGTGCTGTTTTAGATGAACAGATGAAATCTCGCCGTATGGCAGCTATTTTGGGCGATGCCTGGAGCCAAGTAGATGGGGTAAATCATGGTTTGCCGATTTTTGCGGGCAGCGTAAGCAATAGTGATCCAATTAAGAGGGTTTCTTTCAGTATGTTTAATTGGTTCCTTGATCTGGCTGATTCTGCTCATAAAAAAATATTGTTGGATTCTATAGATGCCGGTTTGCGTTTTTATGAAGGTCGTTGGGATAATAATTCTAGTATAAACCTTTATACGAACAGTAAGGGATATCTCGATCAAGGTGATGTTGATTTTGTAAATAGTCTTTTGGATGATTGCAGTTCTTGGAATGTTTATAACTCAACTACACTATTTAGCTGGCGAAATGCAAATGTAACGAAATCCTGTGGCGAAGTCACTCAAAAGAAAATAAGTACTACTGAGCAATATACAGACCATGTGACGTATAATTATGAAACAATACGTAAGGTCAAATATTTCTGCTTTGCAAATGATCCTGATAATACTTACAACGTGTTTTTCCATCAGGTTTCTGTTGTTGCTAGCGAAACGCCTTCAGGCGAATATTGTTATGAATATTGGTACAAAGAGAATAGTCAGAATGAGGTAAATACCGCAAACTATCCAACTGATCATATATTCCCTGATGCATACAATGAAGCTCAGTATTGGTTAGGGTCTGGTCAGAAAACGATTACTCTGACGTCGAATATCGACTTTGCGGGGAATACCGATGGCGTCTGTAATGATGCTCCTAATGCGTTCAAGGGTAAATATTTAGAATTGGGCGAATATGATTATTTCAAAAGTGCAGATAATGAACGCCATACGATATCGGAACTTTGCCATGTTGATGCTGCTGATGATGTTGGTTTTGTCAAAATGGCAAATCAAAAAGGCGTGTTAACCAATGTTTCTTTTGACAAAGTCTTCTTTAATGGTAAAAGAGCAGGCTTGATTTTGGTGGACCTTACGTCGGCGGACGAAGGCGATATTACAGATATTATCGTGAAAAATTCCAAATTTATCGGCAGTGAATTTGCTGGTGCAATTGCTGGTTTTGCAGAAGGTGTGCGAAACATTCGAAATGTGATATTGGTAAAAGATACAGTAATTTCTGAAAAAACGGCTGGTGGTGCCTTTGGTTGGATTTATGCGCAATACAATTCGTTTGATTTGTATGTTGGTGGTTTGTTAGCGTATGATGTTACAGTAGTTTCTAGAAATGATGACTTTGCTGGTGGTCTTATTGGTAAGATTTCGATTGGAAGAGCCGGCGCTGAGTTGGCTTATAATGCTTTTGATGGTTCTGTAGAAGGATACAAAGCGGGTGGGCTTGTTGGTTTGATAGAAGATTATAGTGGGCAAGATGGAACTGCACTTAGTGTGTGGCAAAATTATGTTATTGGTGATGTCAAGTTTTCTAATGTTGGTGGCTTCTTGATTGCTGAAGTTTATTGGGACGATGATTACAATAATCAATACCTCTTCAAAGTGAAGGATAACTACCATTATAGTGAACAAGACGTTACAGCTCCTTTTGGAAAATTGGGTCAAACTCTGGTACAAGATTGGAAGAATTTTGATGCAAGTGCTTATGCTGATGGTAGCGTCTTTTCTTACAATTTCCGCAATGCTGTGGATAATCTTGAAGCGGATGGCGATTTGCGTTATGCTATTAAGCCGGTTTACACTGCCACGGAATCGTATTCTAACGGTGTTATTCCTTCGGAACAGATGAAGAGTCGCCGTATGGCAGCCGTCTTAAACATGGGCGCTACGTCTTTGTATTGGACTTTGGTGGATGAAGAAAACGATGGATTGCCAATAATTAAGGGCTCTACTAGTGCAGCATCGAAACCTGTTTATGCCATAAGCTTTGATTATGCAACATTCAATACCTTTGCAGATGAAACGTCTAAAAAGATTTTGAACGATGCCATTGAGGATGGCTCGCGTGTTTTGGAATACATTCCTCTATATCCCGATGGCGGTATCGTCCTTTTCACAGATGTAGATGGTAGGCTCGATCCTGATGATGTTGCTTTTGTGAAGTCGCTTATGGGTGAAGACGGACTGTGGTATGATGCGTCCTATCCAAAACTTGATGCGGATCAAGTGTATAGCTATAATATTGCATATATTCCTACTGTTTATACGTATAAAAAGGCTCTCGTGATGAATGTTGCCGTCCATGTGTGCTCAGACAATGGTAATAGCGGCTGTCTTGATGGTTCCGAAGTATTAGTTCCTAAAGAGGGTGCTACTTGGAATGGCTATTCTATCGATTTCAATGGTGTTCCTATGACAGAATACACCTTCAATTATATGGGAGGTGGTTATCCAACGTTGGTGATGAGCGATTTTAGTTCTCATTTGTATATGCTCCGTTCTCCTGATTTTTATCAAATTAACTCTAAAAACGCGACACAAAGCTCAATCCATAAGGCTGTTCTGTACAATTTTGAAGAACTGCTTGATGGTTTGACTGACAATGAAAAGAGCGATTTGGAGTCTGGAACTGTATATAACGATACCATTCATTTGTATTATGTGTTCGGTAACACAGCCCCTGAATATAAATTCCCAGTAGAGAATAAGGGAACCTCTCCTGTCGTGGTTAAGAGCTTCTTGGAAAATGCTAATGGTATGGGGCGTAAACAGGTTTATGAAACCGTAATTGATGCCAACGAAACTGTAAATGTTCCATTTATGCGCACAACGGTTGCACCGACTGATTTAGGTTATAGTCTTGAATGGAATGCTGAGTTTGGCTTGGGTTCTGTATTTAGTGGTATTCATGATGTCATTTCTACTGAAAATGATTATATCACATCTGCAGAAGACTTCTATAAAAATGGTTATACTAAATCATGGATGGTCACTGGGGCGTCTGGAAAGCCGCTGACGGTAAATGATTCTGTTTACATGGATTCCATTGTTACGGCAATTTCCACTACGAGTCTTGCGAATAATCTATCTTATTTGAAAATGGTGATTATGCCGACGGTTACGCAGCTTCATTACGACCTTGTTTTCGCTATCCCAGAAGATATGCGTGATGCTGATATTTATGTGTCTAACAAGAAAAATAAATCGACGAATAAGTTAGAACTGGATTGGTTTGATAAACTGGACGATGTCACTGCTGAAAATGTCAAGGCTCCGAAACTTCTCAATTCTGATGGCTGTCGCATTAACTGGAAACTTGAAAGCTCTAGCCTAACGCACGAGACTCTCGATATTCAGCAAGAATTGCAGTACTTGACCTCCAAGGAAGAAAATAGCCTTGCTGTGAATACGCTTGTTCCGGATATCGATAATCCTGCTTGCCCGTCTGCAAACGTCACGGTAGACAAGCATACGATTCAATTAAATCGTGATGGTGATGGAGACCTTTTTGCGGTGCAGAAACTGCCTTATCCTTCGGCAACAACTCAGGGGGCTATCGATACGATTGTCCTTAAGCATTCGTTTAAGAAAGATGCTAATGATAAATATTATCTCGATGTGCCTGTTGCGCGTGATGCTGATGGTAGTGAACTCGGTATCAAGCTTTCGTTTAAAGCGAATGCTAAGGACGGCAATTTGTTCAAGTCCTTGTTATATGATGATATGACTGGCGTAGCAGCGAACTTTGTACCGTTGCTTGAAGGCGAAAATATCGATATGAAATCGAATTTGAAAATGAAAGTTGAGTTCATTGAGCTTGTACCGGTCTATGTCACTTACGATTTGTCTTTGACTTCTGCGGCGGATTCTGCAAAAACTTATTTGCCGGTTGACGCTTCTTCAACAGCAACTCTTGAGATGGAAAAAGCAGAAGATGAAATTGAGATGTGGAGCCCGTATCGTACGGATAAGTGCTTTGCTGGTTGGTCCAATGTGAAGGCAGACGTATTTACGGATACCGACCCGCTTTGGGTTTCTCTGAATTCGTCTAATTATGCTGACTTTAGCAAAGACCTGGATAATCCAACAGCGCTTTACGCCATTTGGCGTGAATGTCCGATTACGCTTCCGATGAGAGCGATTGCTCTTAAGAGTGGCTTGGAACACGCAACGCTTGTCGTTTATCAGCCGTTTGGTAAAGATTCTTTGCGCCATGTGATTACGGATGAGAGTGTTGCCCTTGCTGGCATAGCATTTGATTTCTATGTGGATGATGTCCGTACAAAGGCTGAGGCTGGATATAGCTTGGATAATACGAGCTTCAAGGTCTCTTATGTGGATCCGGCAACCTCTGAATCTGTCGAAGTTACTCCGAGTGAAGGTGCATGGCGCTTGAAACCGGAAACTCTGCCGCAGACGACGGTGTATTCGTTCACGGCTAAGGTGACAAAGGATGAATACAAACTCGTCTTTAACGATAACTCGTCGGGCGAAGCTTACTTCGGTGATTCCTGGACTCCGCTCATGACAAAGGAATCGTTTGCAGAAGATGAAGACACGAAGAACTGGAATGTGTCGGTTAATTACAATGTTGAAAGCGCCAATACGGAATTCCCGTTTGCGCTCTATCGTAAAGGTCTTTGCATGAATGGTTATACGTTCGATGTCGATGACGATGCGAACGGCGTGTATACTGAACTGAATGAACCTTTCATAGAAAAGTTTAAAGAACTTGGCAAGGATTTGAAGAAACCGGTAAAGCTGTATGCCAATTGGTCTCAGTGCCAGACTCCTGGCGTGGAAGTGGAACTTGCTGATGCTGACAAGGGCTCTTACACGTTTACCAGAAAGTTTGATTTGGGCGAAGGCGAAGAAGCTGAGCGTTCTTACACGTTCGACTCTGACAAGATGTTCGTGCCTTCCGAAATGGGCGATATCTCGTTTACGGGAGTTTCGTTCACAATCAAGAGCGGGGCAGGTGTTGTTCTCGATGCCTCGGCTGGTATTGGTTATCGCACGGGCTCGGAATGGAGCGATTGGACGGGTAGTCTCTTGACTATTAAACCGGATATGGAAGCCATTAGACTTTCGCTCCTCAAGAGTTCTTATGAATTCGTTTACGATATGAACGCTCCTGAAGATGCGATGGTCTTTGTAAACCCGGCAATAAAGGAGCACGAATCTTATGAGCTTAATCGCTCAACGGAATCTAAGGACCTCCAGTCTCTCGATGTTTTGGGTCGTACGGATGCTTGCCTTGTCGGCTGGGCTTTGGATGCTAATGGCGAAAATATGCTAGAAGCGTTTAATCTCGATGCTCTCCGCACGCTCGATGCTTTCGAAAAGGCTCGCAAGTCTACGGAAACGTTGTATGCCGTCTGGAAAGAAAAGGGTGATGCTTGCACTCCTAAGACGTTCAAGGTCGCCTCAGGTTGGAGTGCCGAAGAAGGCGTATTCACAATATCTTACAGGTACGAAGACAAGACGTACAGCTTTGAAGTGACTGAAGATGGCGTTGAAATTCCTGCGGTTGCTGGTGTTGAAGTTGAAGTCTCGTTTGCAGGCTCGAATGCTTACCAGTTTGACAATGTTATAGCAGGTCGTGATATTGCCGGCAACTTGCTCTTTAGCATTGACAATGGTGGCTTCTTTACGGTGTCGGACGCTCAGTCGGATGTTCAGTTGTCGACGGGTGCGATCCCGACGGAATTTGCCTTTGTGTTCAATGCCAATGTAGGCGATGCTAACGTATTTGCGGGAACTGAATTTGCACATCAGGTTCCGGGAATGTTCTACGCTTATAATCAGGAATTGCCGATGGACCTCTATCGCGCCGATGCTGAATTGGTGGGATGGGCATTCAAGTCTGATGTGGGAGAAAACGACTTTGTATGGCAATCTATTAATGATCGCTTTATCGAAGAATATGAAAAGTTTGTGATGCAGTATGGCGCATCGTTCGGTACGGATACTCTCTATGCCGTGTGGAAAAAGAAGTCTATGAAAACTTACACGGTGACTGCCGATAGCGCAAACAAGGGTACGCTCACGTTTACGCAGAATGTTGGCGATACGGTGTTCTCAATCGTTGTCCCGAAGACCGGCTTGAAGGTCCCTGCAACGGACGATATTGAAGTCACAGCCCATTTTGATGTGATTAATTCCTGGACGCTCGATGAAGGCTTGCCGTTAGTCTGGACGAATGCCAAGGGTAAGAAGGAATCGACTGCAAATGATGTGACCAGGCCGATTACTGGCGATGTCAAGATTACCGCTCTTGCAACGTTCAAGGAAATTCATCTTGTGTTCGACATCCCGTCGGATAAGGGCTTGTTCTATGGTGACGACTGGAGCAAACAAGGTGACTTTGATTCGGATGATGGTAAGCTTTCGTTCCCGACGCTTGTCTACGATACGGATCGCTGCCTTGCCGGTTGGAGCATCCAGTCTGAATCCGGTTCTGCCTGGACTGACTTGAACGAACGCTTGGTGGATTCGCTTTATAAGGTTTACCCGACGATGAACGACTTGTCGAATATCAAGTTGTACGCCCGCTGGACGACCAATGTGGAAGAATGCGCGGGTAACATCACGAAGGCAACTGTCGAAATGGAACATGGCGATGTGCAGCTTGTCGAAAAGAAGGACAAGTCCACGCTTGTGCATAAGTTCAATAAGAATGGCACGATGATGTTGCCTGCTGAACTTGATGGCAAGAACTGGACGTTGAAGGCAATCCCGGATTCTAGCTACACGCTTGATTCTCTTGTCGTGATGAACGGTAAGAAGGTCGATACTGTGCTTTATGATGGCGACAAGTTGCCGAAGATCATGAAAAACGCTACGTTGAAGGCTTACTTCGGTAAGGCAAACAAGACGCCTGTCGAAATTGTGAACAAGCACTTCTCTCAGAGCGGTAACACAATCTGTGTGAACATCAAGGCTAGCGAATTCGAAGTGACGCGCGGTGTTTCTGCCAAGGTCGAACTTATCGATGTGGCTAAGGATGCTGTTGTGGTGGATACTGTGCTTACCGATTCTGCAGCGATGGCGTTCTCGGATGAAATCACGTTGCGTATGTTGCAGCCGGGCAAGTACAAGGTTCGCGTTGTGATTGGCGACGAAAAGGAAACGGACGAATACAGTCAGGAATTTACGGTCGATTCTCAGGTGGCTTCGCTTAAGGCAGAACGCTGGCAGATGGTTTCACTCACGGCGGTGGATACGTCTTTGATCCAGTGGAATGAAGGCATTTCCTTCTACTGGTGGGATGAAACCCGCGTTGGTGATTTCTGGCAGTATCATGCATATAAGCAAGGCGATGAAATTGACGCTTCTCGCGGTGTCTGGGTCAGCTCTAAGCATGAAGGCTCTCTCATGATGCGTACCGATTTCGAAGATGATGGCAAGGATATTGCCTGGAATCTCGATAGTGTAACGACGGGCTGGAACCTTGTTGCCAATCCGCATGGCTGGTATGTTGATTTGTTCAGCATGAACGAATCGGCTCGCAAGAATGTGGACGAAGAATCCGAAATCACCTTCTGGCAATACGACAGCGAAAAGGGTGAATACAAGGAAACTCGTTACCTGGCACCTTATGAAGCTGCTTGGGTGAAGGTTTCTAAGAAGACGAAGTGGAAAGTTTCTGCAGAACCGGTATATGTGATCCATTCTGTCGATGCTTCTAAAATTGATACGGTGCGTTTAGATTATCAGAAACCGGATGAAAATGCTAATAATTCGGGTAAATCTAATGCAAAGAGTGCTCTTGCAAAGGCTTCGACTTCGGACCGCTGGACTTTGCAGGCTATCCTCTCGGATAAGAATGGCAAGCGTGACTCTTGGAATATTCTGGGTGTCGGCAACAATCCGTTCGTGGCTGATGAACCGCCTACAAGTATGGGTGATCACGTGAACCTCTCGATTGTCGAAGGCAAGCGCTCTCTTGCCAAGTCTATCAAGAGTGCTAGCGACGAAACGGAATGGACGCTTGAACTCTCTGCTTCGGATGCTCGCGAAGGCTATCTCACGCTTGAAGGCGTTGACGGTGTCAAATCTCTCGGTTACCATGTGTATGTGACCATCGATGGCGTTACAACCGAAATGCAAGAAGGCAAGAAGTTGCAGGTGTCGCTCAACTCTAGCTCAAAGAAGGCTACGGTTCGAGTAGCTCGCTCTGCAAGAGTTATGGCTAAGAATGTCATCAAGGGGCTCCGTTCGTCTCAGGTGGGTAACCAGTTGCATGTATCGTTCGATGCTCCGGAAAGCCTTGCGGGTGAACGCACCAAGGTCGAACTCTTGGATGTGAAGGGTAAACTTTGGGCTACGGAATCTGCAAAGGCTGTCTTTGGCACGAATGCTGTGTCGATGAAATTGCCTAAGCAGGGCGTTTACATCCTCCGCGTTCGCGTCGGCTCTCAGCAGCAATCGCAGCGCATTCTTGTGAAGTAACACAAGCTTAGCAACACAAGCTTTATAACAGCAAAAAGCCGCTCGGTTTCACCGAGCGGTTTTTGCTTATTCTTCCACAATCTCGAACGGCACGTGTCCGAGCAGTGCAGCGTACTTCGGGAAATTCGACGGATACGTCTTGTATTTGCGATTGCGGTAGAGCTTCGCTTTCGAAGCTTTTGAAATGAGGAAAAATTCCGTGAACGCTTTCATGTAATCTGTAGCGTTCTTGGAACTGTTGAAATCGATGTGGATGCTCTTGCCCTTGACTGTCACGACGTTCGGCAACTTTTCCACTTCCGCAAGGAATGTCGGGCTATCCGCCGTCACAAGTATTTTACTTGTTTCATTGACGAGAGGGTGATGATGGGGCATCTCCTTCCTCAAAACATTCATCGCTGCAATCATCAGCTTGCGCTTGCCTTTCTCTGGCAATTCCTTAAACGTGAATTCCTTGAAATCCCCAAGCTTATTCTGGAAGCGGAACGAAATCGACGTGTAATTTTCGCCTAGCAGTTCACCGTAATGCGAAAGCTCTTGTTCTAAAATGGGCGAAGGCTTGAAAAGCTCGTTGAAGTATTTAGAGAATTCTTCGCCAACAGTATCTACGCACGAATAGAGATGGAACTGCTTGTGGCTCGAATCGAGTTGGCGTTCTAGCGCAGAATCGTTTTTAAAGTCTATTCGGTAAAGCAATACGGGCTTCGCCACTTCACAATTGTGGCTAATTTCTTTTTCTCCAATAACCCAATTTACTTTGTTTGGTTGCAATATCTCTTGCAGTTCAAACGGCGATGTGTGATAAATCTTGAAATCGAGATTATGCTCGGTGGCGAATTTGTATGCACTAGCCATTCCGCGCAACCGGTCCGTAAGTCCGCCGTGCATCCATTTGCCGTCTGCCATGAATATGAGCGTCTGGCGACTTTCGCCATCGTCGCGACTTTCGCCATTTTCTGTGTACCCATCGCGCAAATGCCTTAACTGAATCCCTCGCTCAATCAAATGGTCGTGAACGCGCTCCTCTCCGAGAACGCACCGCGCCATGCGAATAATGATTTCTTTGGGCGAGAGTGGAATCACGAAAGACCTTTCTTCAAAAGCTTGAAAAACAAAAAGCGGGGAAGGTATGAAATCAAAATTGCCATGCGGTTGCGCATGCGGATGTTCAAATCAAAGAACGTGCCAAAACGGTACTTGCGAATCTGCGCAAGAGCTCTTTGGCGGTATTCCGCAACTTCTTCGGTGTCCTGCGTGCGCATCAAGACGCTAAAACTCGCGCTCACGAGCATGCTGCGGGCTGCCTTGTAAAGAGCCTTCGACTTTGGCTTCATTGTTTCAAAAACGTTTTCGGCAATGTCGAGCAAAAGGACGATTTTTTGACGGTCTATCTGCGTGGCAAGTTCGCTTCCGGCGCGCTTGCGGTAAAAGTACAGCTTTGATTTTGTAATGGCGACCTTATTGGCGGCTAGCAAAATTTCGGGAACGACGGCGAAATCTTCGTAGATCGTTCCGGCTGGGAAAAACTTGTTTTTCCAGAGACTTGATTTGTACAGCTTGTTCCATGCGGAATAGTCAGGAACTTTGTCTTGGTACAAGGCTGTTCTAGTGGCGTCTTCAGCGGTGATGCTTGCAGAACTTGCAACCTCGACTGTTGTGCTGTCGACTTTGAACGATTCATCGACTTGTTGCTGGTTACAGCATGCGATGTCTGCTTCGTGTTCCTTTACTATGGAAATGAGCGCTTCAAGATAGTTCGGTGCTACGCAGTCATCGCTATCGATAAACGTAACGTATTCCCCTCGCATAATCTTGAGCCCCGTATTGCGGGCTTCGGACGGACCTTTGTTCGGTTGTCCGATAAGCCTGAACCTGGCATCGGATGAGGCGTAGCTGGCGGCAATTCGCGCACTTTCATCGGTCGAACCGTCGTTGATAATGATAGCTTCAAAATCCGTAAAAGTCTGTGCAACGAGACTGTCGAGACAATCCTTGATGAACGCCTCGGTGTTGTACATGGGGATTATGACGCTTACGGCTGGCATTATTTGCCTTCGACTTCGTTGACGTAACCCTTGAGCATTTCCACCCAGCCCAGTCTGACAAATTCACCCGCCTTGACGAGATCGTTTTGGGCTTTCTCGTAAGCCTTGAGAATGTTGTTGTATTCCGAAACGTCACGCATCATCTTCACATCGTGATGGAGCTTCTTTTCGAGCATGTCTTGCTTCCACTGGGCGACATCGGCGAGGCACTTGCAAGAGGTGTCAAAGTTGTCTAAATAAGCTGGCACGGTGTCGAGAAACGTCTTTTCGTACGGCTTGGCTTTCTTCTTGGCTTCTTTCACGAGCGCCTTTTGCGAAATGACGTTCTTGCGCAGTTCGTCCATGAGCCTTACAATACGGACAAAATCCACCTGCGGCCAAATAAGGCTGAACGGCCACATCTTTTTCCAGTGGAACTTGAAAATGGATTCGTGCGCGGTATTTTTGGCGCGCATCATCTCTTTGAGGTTATTGTAGATAATCTGGGAGGGTAATTTGGAAATATCTTCGCTCATACGAGAAGAATATAAAAAATAGGCGCGTAAGTTCTCTATTTTTACTTTAAATTTGCTTGATTTTTTTAAATTAAAGTTTAGATTGTTTCTGAAACGACTTTTTCTAAAGGAATACTATGGATAAAAAGAAAATGAAGATCCTCGTCGTGGCTGACGTTGTCATCCTCGTCGCTCTCATCATTATCCTGATGACGCTCAAGGGCGGCTATGAGGAACAGGCAAAGCGTACCGCAAACGAACAGGAATCGGCATATTTGGAAAAGAATACGCAGGTTCTCGTGGAACAGTGGCGTTCTGTGGACCAGTACAGCATGGCTTGGAAACTTGTTTACACCGTGCTTTCCGGTGCTAAGAGCGAAGCTGCTTTCAAGAGCGCTCTTGCCGCTATCGAATCTGACAAGGATGCTCGCTTCAAGCAGATTTCTCACCTTTACACGGGCGCTGGTATTAACGACGCTGTGCAGAACGGCATTTATCAGAAGGCTGGTCTTGCCGAAGGTACGATCCTCCTCAAGAACGAAAAGGGTACAAAGGAAGTTGCTTGCGGTAAGAATTGCGTTGTGAAGTTCAGCTATGCCAAGGGCAAGCTCAAGAACGTCGATTATAGCGCTTTGGTCCAGTACAACCTTGCAAACAGCCTCAAGATTGAAAAACCGGCTGAATACCATTTCGAATAAGGGAGAACGTCATGAATTTAAAGAATATTTCCATTGCTCTTACCGTTCTCGTCTTTGGCGTTATCGCCATGCTCTTCATGCAGAAGGGTAACTATGTCAACCAGGCTAGAGAACATTACGAAGCCACGACAAATAAGTCCTTCAAGGGTAATTCCATGGTGCTTGATTTGGTGAACAACGGCATCGAAATGAACAAGTCCACTTGGGCAATCGCTTGCGGCGCTCTCCAGACCGTGAGAACTTCTCAGGACATGGCAAGGCTCGAAGCCAAGTTCTTCCCGGCAACAAAGGGCAACATGAGCCTCTCTAACAAGACTCGCCGCTTTGAAGCCAGCTCCGCAAACGTCATTGTCGCTAACTTCGCCAAGGTCGAAGAAGACAAGAAAACGGGCGTGAAGAGCCTTGCAGACCTCCAGTCTGTGGACGTGAGCATCTTGCTCGGCAATTATGCCGCCGCAGCAGCTGCTAGCGATGAAGGTTCCGACGAAGAAGGCGCTGAAGAATAACGCCTAGCTGCGCCCAACCTTGTCATCCCCGAGTTATGCCCGCCATCGGCGGGCATCGCCTTTTTATACAGCCCTTGTCATGCCCGCCCTCGAGCGGGCATCTCCTGTTTAATATGGAATAATAGTTTCTTACTTTTTTGATACGATGTCGTGCTAAACAAGTATATATTTACCATGGGCAATGATAAAAAACTATCAAAAAAGGAGGATTCTCCATGTTTGAACCTGTCAATGGAAAATTTGAAATGCCGTCACTCCCATATGGGATGGCGGATCTTGCACCTGCGCTAAGCCAAGAAGCAATGCTGTTTCATTTTGGCAAACACTTGCAGACTTACGTGAACAATTTGAATGCGGCGCTTCCTGGGAGTGCTTTCGAAGGCAAGTCTCTTGAAGAAATCGTAAAGACGTCCGAAGGTGGCGTGTTCAATAATGCGGGGCAGATTTTGAACCATGCTATGTACTTTTTGCAGTTCAGGGCTCCGACGATGAACAATGTACCGACGGGAAGAATTGCTAAAGCCATTGCAAATGATTTTGGTTCGTTTGATCGGTTCCAGGAAGAATTTCAGACGAAGGGTGCGGGGCTTTTTGGCTCTGGTTGGGTCTGGCTTTCGGCTTTGGATACGGGCAAGCTTGTGATTACGCAGGAGGGCAACGCCCAGAACCCGATCACCAAGGGACTCAAGCCGCTCCTCACGTTCGATGTGTGGGAACACGCCTACTACATAGACTACCGTAATCGTCGTCCGGATTACCTGAAGTCGCTGTGGAGTATCGTCAACTGGGATGTTGTAAACGAACGCCTCGGCTAAAAGCATTTCTCAACAACAAAAATCGCACGGGTCATCCCGTGCGTTTTTCATAATCGCTCTTATTGCTTTGTCATCTTTACCATTTTGTCACCCTGGATTTATTCCGGGGCGGGATCGGCGTACGCATTTCTGTTAGTTATTGTCGCGGTGGCATTTTCGGCAGCACAAGCTTCATGATAATCGGCACGAACACCATAATCAGAACTTGCGCTACGACAAGGCAAACGACTTGCGAGAAGATGAACATCGCAAGGAACGGCGGCTTGTGACCTTCTGGCATCATCGTGAAGTACACAAAGCAGACCATTGCCGTCGTGATTAGTGGCGTGTAAATCAAGTTCGAAGCGAGCGATTCCACGAAATGTGCCTTTGGGGTACGCGGCTGCAGGTGGAACTTGCGGGCGAGGGCTGCATTCACCTTGGGAATTGGCACGAAAAAGCCAATCGCAAAGCTAATGACAAAGCTCAAGGCGAAACATTTCAAGAATCCGATGACAATTGCGATTGTCGGCATCTCGGGCGGGTGTTCCGCCATCAGCTGACCGGTAAGCGAAAGCCCGAAGCTCATCAAAAGCGCCATGATAAATGCAATTTTCAGTCCCACCTTTCTCATTTGCTTTTGCATTTCTGCCGAATGGATGTTCTGTTCTTCCATTTTAATCTCCATACCCTAAAAAATTGATTTTCTCCGTTCTCCTTAAAGAGAGTACCTATAATATATCATCTTTCTTGCAAAACTGTAAACAAAAACAAACGTAATTTATCGAAATTCCAATAAATATTGTAATTTATTATGGTCCGCCATCCTGGAGCGTTTTATGGATAATGAACTTAAACTTTTAATTGGCAAAGACGAAAAAATCATTTATGCAGGGAAGCCCAACAAAAAGTGCTTTATCTTCGAAAGCATTTTTAATCCGTTGCTCCCGTTTGCGTTGATTTGGGGTATCATTGACTTTGGCGTTATCGGCGCTTCGCTCTCGTCCAAAGATGAACACATCGGCTTTTTCTTGGTCCCGTTCATGTTGCTCCACATGATGCCGGTCTGGATTTACTTGGCTGGTGCGCTGTTGTCGTTTAGGCGCTACCAAAATACAAACTATATCATCACGGATAAGGCTATCTATGCGTCTGGTGGTGTTTTCAGCAAGCGCTACAATACAAAACCGTTTGCGGAACTTTCGCACGTGGATTTGCATCGCGGCATTTTTGACCAGTGGTTTGGTGTGGGGGATGTTATCACGACGTCTGCCCAGGCAAATCCTGTAACGCGGAACGGAAGAATGACTTCTACGAATGCGGGTATTTCTATCGATAGTATTTCCAATTACATCGAAGTCTACAACATCGTGAAAAAGCTCCAGCAAGATGTGTACGCTGATGTCATGTACCCGAACGATTTGCGCCCTCGCGAAAACCACGGATACAATACAAAGTATCGCGGATAGCTAGAGCGTTTTTTCCATGCGGGTGCAATCAAAGATGCCCCAGCGGTGCGGTTGATCTCCGATGAGTTTGTACCCAATCTTTTCGTAAAAACCGGTGGCTTCCAAACGGCTGTCGATGACAATCTTTTTGTAACCGCATTCTGCAATCCATTTTTCAGCTTCGCGGACGGCCATGGCACCGAGCTTTTGACCGCGATATTCAGGCATCACGACTACACGCCCGATTGTTGCCGTTTCTGCATCAATCTCGTAGAATCTGCACGTTGCTACGGGGTATTCATCATCCAGTAAAACGATAAACTTTGTGCCGTCGCAATCGTGTTCGTCGAATTCATCACGGAGCGAAATGTGATATGCCCGATTCATTGCTTGGATGCGCACGCTGTACGCACCTGCGCGTTGCCACTCTTCTGTCGCTCGGAGAACTTTGATATCCATGTTTTCCTGTTAATCTCTTGTAACACTATGTAGCTAGAATATATTATATTAACTGATAGAAGGAGAATGGGTATGTCTTTTTTTACCTGTAATTTTTATCGTTCCGTTATCGCTTCTGCTGCGCTTGCCTTTGCGCTTTCCGCTTGTACAGATTCTGATTCAGGATCGGGGACAAATTCGGAGGAACCTGCCGGCGATTCTGTGAAATGCAAGGACGTTTCCGATGAAGCATTCTGTGATCTGCGTGACGGACAAGTTTACAGGACCGTGGAAATCGATAGCATGGTGTGGACCGCCCAGAACATGAATTACTACATGGTCGGTAGCCACTGCTACGATGATAAAGACTCCAACTGCACCAAGTACGGGAAACTCTACAGCAAGTCAACGATTTTCCATATTTGTAAAAACGGTTGGCATGTGCCCAGCAAGGATGAATACGAAAAGTTGTTGAAGTACCTGAATCGCCACCAGGATTACGTTCGCGTGTTCAAGCCGTTATCGGCGGGCTTCCGCAAGACGGATGGAACTTATAGCCTTATCGAAGAGAAGGCGTATTTCTGGTCCTCGACGGAAGTCATCGGGCAAGGTGAGTGCTATGTGGAATTTTCTGATGAAAATCCTGCCGGTAAGTTGATTTGTGGCGGTATGGAACGCGGAGATGCCCTTTCGCTCCGCTGCGTCAAGGACGATTAATCTAGCTTGTCAAAGAAAATCTCGCCGTCTTGCTGGACGATGGTGATGGTGTGCGTGCCTTTGTTGCCCATGTCGTTGTAATGGACGAGGTATTTGCCGTTACCGAGAGGTTCGATTTTTTCGACTTCATGAATGTCCTCTCCATCTTGGGCGTTGCTGCGGAATTTCCAGACGGCGTAGCCGCCACCATCGCTGAACTCGTCATCGTACGCTTTTGAAAGCTCCTGAGCGAGATTCTTTGTGCAATACGTCGCAATGACGGAATCGTTTGCGAACTCATTTCCGAAAATATGCTTGCTGTAGAATGTCTGGATTTTTTCTATGGCCTTGGAGTCTGCGTCGTTGTCGCTACAGGAAAAAGCTGTTGCTGCTGCCAGTAAAATTAAAGACTTTTTAATGAAATTCATATTTTGCTAAGGTAGAATTGTTATAGGCGTTCCGTCTTTGACGGCGTCGTAGATTTCTTCGATTTCGTCGTTCGTGACTGCGATGCAGCCGGCAGTCCAGTCTTTCCACTTGTGCCAAAATTTAAAGAGGAATGCAGGAATTTTGTTCGGATAGCCGTGGATCATGATGTCACCACCGGGCTCGTAATTGCCCTCTTTCGCTGCCTTGATCTGCTCCGCGCTCGGGTACGAAATCTTCAGCGATAAATGAAAAATGCTTTTGGGATTGTGTTTCTCGATGGTATAATTGCCTTCGGGCGTCTTGTTGTCGCCGGATTTGACTTTTGCTCCGACTGGATTCTTACCCAATGAAATTCTGTACGTTTTGGCAATGTTATCACCGTTGCGCAAATACATTTTGCGGTTCGCCTTTTCTACGAGAATGTTGTCGATGGGTGAAGTAAACATGGGTTAAAATGTTGTATGTTAAACATTTTGTAATATACAAAATGTTTAATGGATTGTAAGCAGCGAAGATTGTGCGTTTTATGCGAACTTGATTTCCAATTTTTTCCCTAGTGCCGCTGCGATTTTGTAGAGCGTTTCTACTGTAGGTGTGCCTTTCGGTGTCTCAAAACGCTGGTACGCTTGTGGTGTGAATCCGGCTGCTTTTGCTACTTCTGCTTTTGTTTTGCCTCGACGGGCTTCAAAAATTTTGTACGCAACTTCAATTCTTGGGGATAACTGAATGGCGACAAGGTCTTTGTTTGCATCAGGCATTGTCTTTGGATATACGAACGAATAGCCCATATCAAGGTCGCATTCCATAGCTCCATCGAGAGCGTCTTTTGCCTGCTTAATAGCTTCTTCGCGAGTTTTGCCAAATGCATTTACGTTCGGTAGGTCTGGGAACGAAACCACGTATCCCATATCTTTGTCTTTTTCAATTTTTGCTGCGTAATCCATGATGATTTGAAAAATAAAACATTTGGAATGGTGTTGCAATGGTTGAGGTTGACTCTTTATGTGATGTTTGTAAAATTTTTTCGTGCCCCTTGCCAACATTTCGAAAGATAGGTACAATTACTGCATCCCGAACGCATCTCGTTAATTTAAGGCGAGGTGCGTTTTCGTATTATTGCGATAACGCCTCGAAAAATTGAATGGTTACGAAGGTGACCGAAAATGGAGGCTATGCAATGTCTGTTTATGATATTTTATTGACTTATAGCCAAAAAAAGGCTATATTATGAGTGAATATATAGTGACACTCAAGAAAAGTGCAGAAAAGTCCGCAAAGAAGATGCCCTTGCCGGAACAGATGAAGCTTGCGCAGCTTATGGTCGCACTGAAGAAATCTGGGCCCGTGCAACCATCTTTTATGAACTATTCTAAGCTTGGTGAGGGTAAATATCATTGCCATCTCTCTTTACATTGGGTGGCGTGTTGGAAAAACGAAAAAGGAACCTTAACAATCGAGGTATATTATGCAGGCAGTCGTGAATCGGCCCCGTACGCGAAACACTGAGGCGGCCTCGTTCCGAATTGAGGGTGATGTCCCAAAATTTGTAATAATGTTCTTGGAATCTGCGTTCAAGAAAGCTTTGAAGGTTGAAGTTGCTGATTCCGCAGATGATGCGGTTCCGTTCGAGGAAACGGATTGGTATAAGGAACTCTCTGCATCTATGACTTCTGGCGATGCGGTCAAGGCAGACCGAGGTCTTCGTGGATGGACGCAGAAGGTGCTTGCCGGAAAACTTGGTATTTCAGTACAAAACCTTTCGGAAATCGAACGGAACATCCGTCCGGTGTCAAAAAAGATGTCTCTGAAGCTTGCTGAAGTTTTCGGTACCGATCCTGTGCTTTACTTGAATTTAAATAAGAACGTCAAATAAAGTCATTATTCAAACAGATAATTGTCGCTTCGTTCGTGACAGTAGTCTGTATAGTCGATTTCAATGTAGTAAGTTGAGTCTACGCCACAACCGTTTTCAAGCGGAATGAATCGCTGTGTTATATAGTATGTAGAATCTTTTTCTATAGAGGCAAAATCATAGTTTGGCGATTGTGACGGAAGGCTGTCTTTGTAACCAGCTTCGATAAGGGTGGATGCCCTTCCTTTCCGTACGTTGAATGTAACTATGGGGAATATCGTTTTCTTGTTTCCGCAAAAAACAGTTTCTGCCATGAAATACTTGCCGAATTTCCAGTTGCGGATGTTCTTGAAATCGGCGGGGTCCTTGTCTAGGCGAATCCATTTGGATGAGTCGGAGTTGGGACGAATGAACTCATCTCGGAGCTTGAAGTATACTTCTTCGTCGTTGTATATGGATACATGGACGGAATCCACATTTTTCGGTGGGGTCATGTAAATCGTTAAGCCGCATGGCCAGGACATATCGTACTCGGTTGTACAGAAAAATCCGCAGCATGCCCAACTGCAAAGAAGCAATGCGCTGATAGTTAATGCTTTCCGTTTCATTAGTTTATTTTCTCCTAGACACACAAGTTAGAATATATAAAATAAAAACGTCCAGGGATAGACCTGGACGTTTTTGAAAGGGAGGTGCCCGCTCGGAGGCGGGCATGACATCCTGTGATTACTTTAAGAAGTTCATATACGGCAGCTTGCTGGCGAGTTCCTGCACCTTGTCGGCGTTGGCCATGAGGGCGGAACGTGCGTGCCAAGAACCGTCGAGGAACTGACCGCGCGGACCTTCAGCAAGCGTGAGCTCGATGGTTTCGTCACCCATCTTGAGCGTGCGGCTTTCGGTGCTGGTGACGAGTTCTTCGCTCGGGTGTGCTTCGATCCAGGCGAGAATCTTGTCAGCCACTTCGTGGCTTACCTTGTAGCAGGGAACGCCAATAGCGACGCAGTTGCCGAAGAAGATTTCGGAGTAGCTTTCGGCGATGATGGCGCGGATGCCCCAGCGCTTGAGTGCCTGCGGAGCGTGTTCGCGGCTGGAACCGCAACCGAAGTTCTGGTTCGAAACGAGGATGGAACCGTTCTTGTAGGCCGGATCGCGGAACGGGTGGACCTTGCCCTGAGCAGCGAGGCCAGCGATATCGTCGGCAAAGGCGTTTGCGCCGAGGCCTTCGAAAGTCACGCACTTGAGGAAACGTGCCGGGATGATACGGTCTGTGTCGATGTCGTTGCCGCGTACAGGAACGCCGGAACCTTTAACAATGTCGATAGAATTCATTTTTTAAATCTCCTTGCGTTACTTGATGTACTTGCGGACGTCGGTGATCTTGCCTTCGATGGCGGCTGCTGCCACCATGGCGGGGCTCATGAGGATGGTGCGGCCCGTCGGGCTGCCCTGGCGACCCTTGAAGTTACGGTTGCTGGAGCTTGCGCTGACCTGGCGACCCTTGAGCTTATCCGGGTTCATGGCGAGGCAGAGCGAGCAACCTGCTTCGCGCCATTCGGCACCGGCTTCCTTAAAGATCTTGTCGAGACCGAGCTGTTCGGCTTCCACCTTGATCTTCATGGAGCCCGGAACAACCCACATCTTGACGGTCGGGGCGACCTTGTGGCCCTTGATGATTTCGGCGGCGGCCTGCAAGTCGGAGAGGCGGCCGTTGGTGCAGCTACCCACGAAGGCGATGTCGATCGGGCGGCCAATCATCTGGCTGCCTTCTTCCCAGCCCATGTATTCATAAGCTTCGGAAATGACCTTCTTTTCGCTGCCTTCGAATTCGTCGATCTTCGGCATGTTGCCGTTGAGCGGGATGGCCTGAGCCGGAGTGATACCCCAGGTGACCATCGGTTCGAGGTTGTCGCAGTTGATTTCGACTTCGTCGTCAAACTGAGCGTCGGCGTCGGTAGCCACAGACTTCCAGTAAGCAACGGCTTCGTCCCACTTGTCTGCCTTCGGGGCGTACGGACGGCCCTTGAGGTATTCAAAAGTCTTTTCGTCGGGGTTGCAGTAACCGACGCGGGCGCCACCTTCGATAGCCATGTTGCAGACCGTCATACGGCCTTCCATGCCCATTTCTTCGATGACCGGACCGGCAAATTCGTAAGCATAGCCAACGCCACCGTTCACACCGAGCTTAGCGATGTAAGCAAGGGCAACGTCCTTGGCGGTCACACCCGGCTTGAGCTTGCCGGTGAACTTGATGCGGCGAGTCTTCAAGGGGCTCATGGCGAGCGTCTGGGTGGCGAGAACGTCGGCCACCTGGCTTGTGCCGATACCGAATGCGATAGCACCGAAAGCACCGTGCGTTGCCGTGTGGGAGTCACCGCAAGCAACGGTCATGCCCGGCTGCGTCACGCCTTCTTCCGGGCCAACGATGTGGATAACGCCCTGTTCTGCAGTAGCGGGGCCAAAGAACTTGATGCCGTTATTCTTGGTGTTGTTTTCGATATGGGAGAACATCTCTTCGGAAATGCCGTCCTGGAGCGGGCGGTTGCGTTCCGGGAAAGTGGTCGGGATAATGTGGTCGACCGTTGCAAAAGTGCGTTCCGGGAACAGCACCTTCTGACCTTCTTCGCGGAGCTGCGCAAATGCCTGCGGGCTCGTGACTTCGTGGCAGAGGTGGAGCCCAATAAAGAGCTGGCACTGGCCGCTCGGGAGCTTAGCTACCGTGTGGCTTTCGAAAATTTTCTGATAGAGTGATTTTCCCATAGATTTGTCTCTTTTAGGTTTGTTTTATTGCGGCGTAAATATAGAATTTTTTGAAAATACTTAAAAGGTCGGTATTGAATTTAGATTGCTATTAGAATTGTGTCTGGAGATCCCGTCCCCATTCGCGGATCATGACTACTAAGCAGCATAGCTGCAAGTTGTCAAAGAGAACGGAGTCCGGGATGACATGAAAAAAACACGGCGGAGTAGCCGTGTTCAATGTAGTCTTAACAAGAAAAACTTAAATTAGAACTGTTCAATCTGGGTGTTGAACTTATACTTGTCCTTGTAGTAGGCAAGCATTTCGTTGCTGTTGGAGAATGCGCGGCGCAGCGGATCGCGGAGGGCCGGTTCTCTCTTGACCTTCTTGTTGATTTCCGGAACGACGTCCTTGAAGAAGAGTTCGTTGCTAGCTGCTGCGACGTGGTTCTGGTTGAAGTCCATGTGGTAACGGCGTTCGACCATCTGGAACAAGTCGGACTGGCAGGAGTTTTCAGGCGGCAAGTGGCTTGCAACCGGCATATAGCACTGCTTGATGTAGTCTTGCTTCATGCTGACGATGAGGCTGTCAATGGCGGGAATGTTGTGAACCGAGTCGTTGTGAGAGGCGAGTTCGGCCTTTGGGGTCACGACTCCAGAGCATGCAGAGAAGAATGCTGCGACGAGTGCGAGGGATGCCCAAATGATGGAATTTTTCATGTCCTAATCCTTTTGTTTGACATTGTTTTTTTGCTACATCAATCCCGTGTACCAAAGTTACTTAATTGTGGATTAATTTGCGATAGTATGGGTGTAAATTTACTGTTACGAAAGGGCTTTTTTGGCGTATTTTTACGTTCCGTGTGACGTAAAACACCAATTTTTTTATTTGGAAGTCGGCTTGAACTTGTAAAACCACTTTATTGGGTCGATTACATCGTAGCGGACGTTCCCGATTCTCTTTTTTCCCTTCTTGCTCACAAGCCCTGTAACGATATGGGCGTGCGGTCCGGTGGTGTGCCCTGTGGTGCCGACGGTCGCAATGGGGTCGCCTGGCATGACTTCCTGACCGTTCAAATAAAGGAGCTTGTCGCAGTGCATAAACAAGATAACGTCTTGCTTACGGACGAGTGCAATAATCACGCCTCCACGTTCATCGCGGCTGGTCCAGGCTTTGGCGCCATACGGGGCTAAAATGCGGGCTCCCTGGCGGCTGGCGACGTCTATGCCGTTGTGCTTTCTCTGTGTTGCGGTGGCGGTTTCGTGATAAAATTCCGTAATGTAGGCGATGCTATCCGAAATGACGGATGTCCAGTATTTCCAGGCGGCGCCGATGGTATCTGCAGATGCCGGGCGCTTGATTTCGTCTGGACGCGAGAAACGCAGCGTTGTTCCCTTGGGCGGGATGTTCAGGCTGCCTTTTTCCCAGGCGGTCACGCCGAATCCGTTGTCTTCAAGCGTCTTTGCCACGTAATTCTTGATCATCTTGTCGTTTGTGATGATGGCGTCGAATCGTCCGATGGCGTAACGGGCTATGCGCTGTATGTTTTCCACTCCGTCGAAGGTGTATTCGAACGACGGGGCTACGGAAAGCTGGTTTCTTTCCTGGATGCGGTCGCGGAGGTTGGAATCGCTCCTGTCGATGTCCGTGACAAAGAGGAACGGGGCGATGATGACCGCGATGAGCAAGAGCGGGAACAGGTTGCGGATGATTCTCGGGAATCCGTCGAGTGGATTTTTGACGAGAATGGAAACTTTATGGAGTTTCTTGACGACTTTGGCGAGTTCTTCCGGATTTTTCTGGAAGTCGAGGGCGAAAGCTTCCTTGGTGGCTTTTGCGTTACGGCGGATAGCCTTGCTTGCCTTGGGGTATGCTCTGCGGGCGGGGCGTTCCTTGGAAAGCCACAAAATCTCGATTTTTTGAGCTTCTTTGACGTCTTCTATGAATGACGCTGCCGATTTCATGGACATTGGCGTCACATGCATCATCAAAAGGCGCGCCATAGAGACGAGGAGTCCGACGTTTTCTACCTGTTCTGTCGAAATGATGCCGATGACTTGCGGGGCTATCTTTTCGAGACTCTTGATGTTGTGGTAGAGCGTGCGGAATTCACTATCAGAAGTGGGGAGAGCGTTGGTGCCCGTGATAGTGATATTTGTGTCCGAAGACGAAATGTGGTTAATATCTTCGGCGGTAAGGATTTTTTTTGAAAGGTCTCCGGCTTGGATGGGGGCGTTCCCTTCAAGGGGGCGCTTCCCGGTAAAGTCAATTACAACAAAACGCGCACCGGCGTTAAGTGCCAGTGCGAATTTTTGCAAGGCTTCTGTGGGCAACGCTTCTTCGTCTGAAATGGCGAAAAGCGTGAACCCGCCTTGGTTGTAAAGGTTTTCTAGGACCTTTCTTTGCATGCCTTACTTGGCGGCACCGCGCGGGTAGGAGTAGCCAGAAGGAGGTGCGGCGACGAACTTGTCGACCTGGAGGTAGAGTTCTTCAGCGGATGCTGCCGGGTTGAAGAAAATTTCCTGGTTGCGGTTCTGGCTGCGGCCCTTGATGGGTTCGTTGCGGCGGCCACGGCTAACGATGCCGAGCGGGAGCACTTCAAGGAGCGGGAGGAGACCGAAGTAGCGGAAAAGGCTGAAGTTCTTCTGCCAAGTGGTGCGTTCTGCCAAGATAGCGAAGGTCCCTTCGATGATGGACTTGCTCTGGAGAAGGTCTTCAGAGGTCATCGTCACGAGTTCGTGATTGGTGGGGAAGTTGTTCTGGAAGTTTACCATGTCGCCCTTGAGATAGTTGGCGTCGCAGAGGAATACGAATTTCATTGTTTTTCCTGGTTAGATTTAATGGTTTAATTCAAAATTAGTTATTTCTGGAGCATTTTGTCATATTTTGGAGCCGTTTGGCGGCGGGCGAAAGCCAAAAAAGTTTCAGTTTTACAAAAAATTTACAATAGAAATTGGCTATAACCCGTTTTTTTCGTAAAAAAGGGGATTTTTTCTGAAAATGGCAAAAGAGAGGCTTTTGGAGTGCGGTTTTGCTGTAAGTCGTTGATACTCAAATACTTACGTGAAATTCTTTAACGGAATAGACAAATCTTTCAATTTTTGTTACGGAAAAACATTTTCGAAATATGAAAAGTTTTTGTGGAAAAGCATTATATTTAGAAACGTTTTTAAGGACGTGTGATAAATTTCACTGTGAAATTTTGATTGCGTGTATGGTATCGGAGATCGAAAATGAATAAACTGAAAAGGTCCATGGCGACCTTGATAGCTTCTGCTAGTGTTATAGCAACATCATCGTTTGCGCAAAATCCAGCACCTGCTCCACAAGCGGCACCTGCTGCAGCCCCTGTAAATGAACCCGCTCCCGAACCCGCACCGGCGGTTGCCAATGATGCTCCCCAGGTTAGCGGCATTCCTGGCGAATCCATTATGGAAGGCGGTACATTTTCGAAGATTAAACTCGACAACTTTGTCTCGGACGACACGGACCAGCCCTCGCAGATCCGTTGGAAGGTCAGCGGCAACAAGAACTTAAAGGTGACGATTACTCCGGACCATACGGTTGAAATTGCAACTCCAAGTCCGCTTTGGAACGGCTCCGAAGACTTGACCTTTACGGCAACGGACTCCAGAGGTGCTAGTTCTTCTGAAACGGTGAACTTCTCTGTCGAATCCGTGAACAATCCGCCGGTCGTATCTCAAATCCCAAGCCAGGTGATTACGGAAGGCCAGCAGTTCACGAAGATTCGCTTGGATGACTTTGTTAATGACCCGGACCACAAGAAAGACCTGATTACATGGGATACCGAAGTTGTTCCGGCTGGTGGCGCACAGGCCGACGGCGATTTGTCTGTAACAATTGACGCTGGTCGCGTTGCAACGATTGTGGTTCCTGACAAGCACTGGTATGGTGCTGCAAGAATCAAGTTTATTGCAAATGACCCGGATTACGGTAGCGATAATAAGACCGCTGCATTTACGGTCCAGCCTGTGAACGACCCTCCGACGTTCACGAAGAAGATTCCTGACCAGGTCATTGAAGAAAAGAACCAGTTCGACATGATTTCCCTTGCGGACTATGTCACTGACCCGGATGACGATCCGATGAAGCTCAATTGGACTGTGACGGGTAATAAGGACTTGAAGATTGAAGTCGACAAGTACGGTTCTGCCATTGTGACGCTCCCGAACGAAAACTGGAACGGTCAGGAACGCGTGACGTTTACGGTGACTGACGCTGCCGGTGCTTCTGCAAAGCAGGACGTTTTGTTCAAAGTAAGCTCCATTAACGACCCTCCGGAGTTTGTCCAAAATATTCCTGACCAGACGATTGATGAAAAGCAGGAATTTGCTCCGATTCAGTTGGGGCAGTATGTCAAGGATCCGGACCACCGCATCGAAATGCTCAAGTGGGCTGTTGCAGGTGCTAAGGACCTGAAGGTTTCTGTTTCTGGCGGTGTGGCTACAATCCGCATTCCGAACAAAATGTGGAATGGCTCTGAATCCATCAAGTTCAAGGCCACGGACCCGGATGGCGCTTCTGCTGAATGCGAAGCCATGTTCACGGTCAATTCCGTGAATGACTTGCCGAAGTTCATTCGCCCGATTCCGAACCAGAACATCAACGAAAAGCAACAGTTCACCAAGATCAAGCTTGATGACTTTGTCAAGGATGAAGACCACAAGAATTCCGAACTCTCCTGGGATGTCGAAGTCAAGCACCAGGGCCCGATGCCGGAAACGGGTACGCTCAACGTAACGATTGATGACCAGCATGTGGCTACTGTTGAAATCCCGGACCCGAGCTGGTTTGGCAATACGGTCGCTACGTTCACTGTGATGGACCCGGAAGGTGGTTCTGCAAAGCAGGATGTCGCCCTTAACGTGCGTTCTGTGAACGATCCTCCGGTATTCAAGAAGATTCCGGACCAGTCTGTTGAAGAAAAGAACGAATTTTCTTCGTTTATCTTGGATGACTACTTGAGCGATGCTGACCACGATTTCTCCAAGCTCAAAGTTGAAGTCACTGGCAATCGCGATCTTAAGGTCAATATCGATAACAGATCTCATGAAGTTTCTGTGAAGATTCCGCACGACCAGTGGAACGGTACGGAAACATTGATGTTTACGGCTACTGACCCGGAAGGCGCTCGTGCAACGACCTCTGCCAAGTTTACGGTCAAGGCTATTAACGATCCTCCGGTCATGAAGGATATCCGCGAACAGACCATTAAGGAAAAGGGCGAATTCCAGCCGATCGAACTCGACAACTTTGTTGAAGACCTTGACCACGCCAAGAATCGCCTCAAGTGGACGATTACGGGTAATAAGGAACTCAAGGTGGCTATGGATGGTGCTCGCGTTGTCCGTATTACGCCGCCGTCTCCGCAGTGGCATGGTGCCGAAGCTTTGACGTTCAAGGTTTGCGACCCGGATAACGCTTGTGATGAACGCACGGCAAACTTCACAGTGGAATCCGTGAATGACGTTCCGATGTTTGTCAAGCAGGTCATGCCGCAGACGATCCGTGAAAAGGGTCAGTTCCAGCCGATTAAGCTTGCAGATATGGTGAAGGACTTGGATAACAAGCTTTCTGACCTCTCGTTCTCTGTTTCTAGCAAGCCGGCTGCCGGTTCCAAGAAGAGAGAATCTGAACTCAAGGTCAATATCGATGCAAACAAGGTTGCAACGATTGTCATTCCGAACAAGTTCTGGAACGGTGCTGAAGAAATCACGTTTACAGTAACGGACCCGGAAGGCGCCAAGGCTTCTTCTACGGCTCTCTTTACTGTCGAATCTGTGAATGACCTCCCGGAAATCAAGCAGGTGGCAGACCAGACCATTCAGGAAAAGGGTGAATTCACTCCGTTCAACGTGTCTGAACTCGTGTCTGACCCGGATGACCGCTTTGAAAGCTTGAAGATTGACTTTATGGGCAATAAGGACCTCAAGGTCGATATGTCCAAGGCCGGTATTGTGACGGTCAAGACTCCGAACAAGATGTGGAACGGTTCTGAAAAGGTGACGTTCACGGTGACGGATCCGTCTGGTGCCAAGGCTCGTACGACTGCAACATTTACGGTTGTGTCTGTGAATGACCCGCCGGTTATGAAGGAAATTGCAAGCCAGACCATCAAGGAAAAGGGCTCCTTCAAGCCGATCGAACTTGACAACTACGTTGAAGACCTTGACCACGCCAAGAATCGCCTCAAGTGGAAGATTGAAGGCAACAAGGAACTCCGCGTTGCTATGGATGCAACTCACAAGGTAACGGTGACTCCGCCGAATGCTAGCTGGAATGGTTCTGAAAAGCTCCGCTTCACGGTAACGGACCCGGATGGCGCCTCGGATAGCAAGGAAGTGACTTTCACGGTTGAATCTGTGAACGACGCTCCGGAATTTGTGCGCGATCTCCGCGACCAGTCGATTGACGAAAAGAAGCAGTTCCAGCCGATCAAGCTTGCTGACTTCGTGAAGGATCCGGACCACAAGATTAGCGAACTCAAGTGGACTTTCAAGGTTAGCCCGATTAGCCAGGGCTCTTCGAAGAAGAAGGGCAACGATGAACCTGCTGGTGAAACGCTCCGCGTTCAGGTGGGCGCTGACCAGGTGGCAAATATCATTATCCCGAACAAGTACTGGCATGGTGCTGCAAATATCACGTTTACGGCTACTGACCCGGAAGGTGCTTCTGCAAGCAAGACGGCTCGCTTTGAAGTGCGCTCCGTCAACGACGCTCCGGTCATTGCCAAGGACGCTCCGATGGGTGAAACTATTCTCGAAGGTGGCCGCTTTAAGACTATCCTCCTCTCATCTCTTGCCGAAGACCCGGACCATCCGGCATCTTCCTTGAAGTGGGAAGTTACTGGCAATCGTGACCTTAAGGTGGATATCCGCAAGGACAACACTGTGATTGTCTCTGTTCCGGATAAGCAGTGGAGCGGCAAGGAAAACCTCACGTTCTCCGTGACGGACCCGGAAGGCGCTTATGCTCGCCATAAGATGCTCTTTGAAGTGACTCGCGTGAACGATCCTCCTGCATTCGTGAAGAGAATTCCGGATCAGAAGATCAAGGAAAAGGAAACCTTCAAGCAGATTAAGCTCGATGAATTCGTGAAGGACCCGGACAACAAGCCGAATGAACTCCGCTGGAGAATTACAGGCGCAAAGCAGCTCAAGGCTGAAATCTCTGCAAGCCGCGTGCTTACGGTGACTGCTCCGAACAAGGATTTCTGGTGCGCTCCTGAAATGATGATGCTCGAAGTGAGCGACCCGGATGGTGCAAAGACTTCTCAGACCATCACGTTTGAAATTGTGTCCGTGAACGATCCTCCGGTCTTGAGAGATATCCCGCCGCAGAAGATTCGCGAAAAGGGCCAGTTCAAGGATATCGACTTGAGCAAGTTTGTCCGTGACCCGGATAACACCATGGAGCAGCTCTCCTGGGGTGTCAAGGTC
Organism: Fibrobacter sp. UWB7; assembly: GCF_900142945.1. NCBI lineage: Bacteria > Pseudomonadati > Fibrobacterota > Fibrobacteria > Fibrobacterales > Fibrobacteraceae > Fibrobacter > Fibrobacter sp. UWB7. Next base: position 631,856 of record NZ_FRCO01000002.1, on the reverse strand, counting down.
CAGAAGGTTGGCGAACCTGCCAAGAAGAGCAAGAAGGGTAAGAAGGGCAAGAATGATGACGACGAGGAAGAAGAAGTCGTCAAGGATGCATTTAGCGTTGTGATTTATAAGGGCGGTCTCGCTCATATCAACATTGCCGACCCGCATTGGCATGGCGAACGCAACGTGGTGTTCACCGTGAAGGACCCGGATGGTGCAACTGATTCCAAGACCGTTAACTTTGTTGTGGAATCTGTGAATGACGCTCCGGTGATCAGACCGATTCTTGCCCAGACGATCATGGAAAAGGAACACTTTGAACCGATTGATTTGACCAAGTTTGTTTCTGACCCGGATCATCCGACAAGCTCTTTGAAGTTCGAAGTGGCTCCAACACGCGCTCTCAAGGCTACGATCAATGCAAAGAAGCAGCTCGTGGTGACGACTCCGGACAAGTACTGGAACGGTTCTGAAAAGATTCGTCTCGATGTGACTGACCCTGAAGGCGCAAGAGCATCTCAGCAGATTGAATTTAATGTGACTCCGGTGAACGACCCGCCGACGATTATCAAGCATCTTGGCGACCAGAAGATCAAGGAAAAGGAAAGATTCGCTCCGGTGGATCTTGCTAAGATCGTGAATGACCCGGATAACAAGCCGAATGAACTCAAGTGGACTGTTTCTGGAAACAAGGATCTCCTTGTAGATATCAAGAACGGCCGTGCAAGCATCACGACGCCGAACCCGAACTGGAACGGCAAGGAAACGCTCGTGTTCACGGTAATGGACCCGGCTGGCGACAAGCAGTCTACCAAGGCTACGTTCGAAGTCATTCCGGTGAACGATCCGCCGAAGTTTAAGCCGATTCCGCCGCAGGTCATCGAAGAAAAGAAGACCTTCCCGGCTATCAACTTGGCTCAGTATGTTGTTGACCCGGATAACAGCATCGATGAACTCAAGTGGTCTATCGATGGCGAAAATCCGTTTGCTTCTGCAGCTCCTGCAAAGGCTAAGCACAACAAGAAGGATAAGAAGAAAAAGAAGGCTAAGAAGCACGAAGAAGAAGCTCCGGCTCCGACTTTTGGCAAGCATGAACTGAAGTACAACATCAGTGATAAGGGTATTCTCACTGTTGAAATCCCGAACAAGTACTGGAACGGTAGTGAATCGGTGACCATCAACGTGTATGACCCGAGCAAGGAAAAGGCTTCTGTTGAAGTTCGCTTTACGGTGAAGTCCGTGAACGATGCTCCGGTTGTAAAGGAAATCCCGGGTCAGACGACTCTCGAAGGCAAGGCATTCAAGTCTATCAATTTGGATGACTTCGTTACAGATCCGGACCACAAGAAGAACGAAATCCGCTGGAAGGTCTCTGGCGCTAAGAACCTCGACGTGAGAATCAACGCCAACCGTGTTGCTGAAATCAAGCCGAGAAGAGACAACTGGTTCGGTGATGAAACCATCATCTTTACGGCTACTGACCCGGCTGGCGCTTCTGACAAGTCTGTCGTGAAGTTCATCGTGAAGCATGTGAATGCCGCTCCGGTGATGCGCGATATTCCTGACTTTACCATCAGGGAAAATCAGAATGAAGGCGTGATTGCAACGATTAAGCTTGACCAGTATGCTCGCGATAAGGACCACAACTTTGAAGACCTCAAGTGGAAATTCACGGGTAACAAGCAGTTGCAGGTGACTTACGACAAGTCTAAGAAGACTGTGATTGTGGCTCAGCCGTACTCTCACTGGAAGGGCAAGCCGGAACGCATTACGTTCACGGTCACCGACCCGGAAGGCGCAACGGCTCATAAGACTGCAACGTTTACGGTGATTGCCGTGAACAACGCTCCGGAAACGAAGCCGCTCTCTTACCAGACTCGCGAAGGCGAAGTGCTCAAGGTTCCGGCATCTACAGGCCTTATGTCTGCTGCGAAGGACCCGGACGGCGACAAGCTCGAATCTGTGAAGACCGTGATGAAGCCGCGCAATGGTCGAATTGTCTTGAACGAAAAGAACGGTTCCTTCGAATATACCCCGAACAAGGGCTTCTCTGGAATCGACGAATTTACGTACAAGGTGTTTGACCCGTCTGGACTCGGTTCCAAGGTGACGAACGTGGAAATCAGCGTCCAGTTTAAGCCGAAGGATATCCGCAGCAATAGCGCAAACAACAAGAAAAAGAAATAAGGATTTCCTTGTAAAATAAAGAGCGCCTCGTGGTTAAAGCCGCGGGGCGTTTTTTTTGCATTTGTCACCCCCGACTTGTTCGGGGGTCGCCATTCTTGTGTTAAACGGATTGTATGGCTTTATACGCTTCTACGAGTTTCTCGAATTTGACGGCGCAGTTGGCGGGGGAGGTGGAGGGGAGTTTTACAGCCTTGATACCGGTTGCTGCTTCGCAGTATTTTTCGTAGAGCTTGTGGGCGGTGGCGCCTGTGCAAAAGATACGCTTAATTTTTGTTTTCGCGAGGAGCGAGGCGATGTCGTTGGGGACGACGTCTTCTATGCTTGTATCACTTGCTCCGATGATGGTGCAACTGTCGAGAACGTCCCAAAGGGCGATGTGGTGCTTTAAAAGCATTGTTTTTTTCTCATCGATGGTTGCGGGGAGCGGCTCGCTCAAGACGCTTGCAAGAACTTTCCAGAATCGGTTTTGCGGGTGCCCATAATAAAACCCCTGTTCGCGCGATTTGGGCGAGGGGATGGAACCGAGCAAAAGAACTTCCGAGTTATCGTCGAAAAGTGCGGGAAACTCATGCGTTACCCGAGTCCTCATATTCTTTGCGGTTCTAGTTTGCGATTTCTTTGTTGCCATGCTATAAGAAAATTAGAAAGATTCTGCTAATGACTAATGACCATTGACTAAAGACTAGCTTTGAACATTGAACTACCCCCCTAAAGTTACTATATTTGGCGCCATGAATCCAGAAATTGAAAAACGCCGCACTTTCGCTATCGTCAGCCACCCTGACGCCGGTAAAACCACCATCACCGAAAAATTCCTGTGGTACGGGAATGTGATTCGCGAGGCTGGTCACGTGCGCGCGAAGGCCAACAAGAGCTATACTGTTAGTGACTGGATGAAGATTGAACAGCAGCGTGGTATTTCTGTTTCGAGTTCCGTGTTGAACTTCCCGTTCGAAGGTTGCATGTTCAACCTCGTCGATACCCCGGGGCATCAGGACTTCTGCGAAGACACATACCGTGCGCTCACCGCCGTGGACGCTGCTTTGGTGCTTATTGATAGCGTGAACGGTGTTGAAAAGCAGACGATTCGCTTGATGAATGTTTGCCGCATGCGCCATACGCCGATTATCACGTTCATCAACAAGATGGACTTGGATGGCCGCCATGTGCTCGACTTGCTCGACCAGATTGAAAGCGTTTTGCAGATTAAGACCGCTCCGTTTACGCTCCCGATTGGCGTCGGTAAGCTTTTCAAGGGCGTCTATTCCATCGCCGAAAATACGTTCCACACGTTCAACCCGGATGATGGCAAGCAAGAAATTATCCAGATGGAAGGACCGGATGATCCGCGCCTCGTTGAACTCTGCGGTGAAAACTGGGTGAATCAGTTCAAGGAAGAATACGAAATGGTCACGGGTGGTATGGACCCGTTCGACCACGAAAAGTTCCTCAAGGGCGAAATGTGCCCGGTGTTCTTCGGTTCTGCCGTGAACAACTTCGGTGTGCGCCAACTTTTGAACGCTTTTGCAAAACTCGCTCCGCCGCCGATGATCCGCGACACCGACAAGCGCCCGGTCAAGCCGGACGAAGACGCTTTCAGCGCATTTGTCTTCAAGATTCAGGCCAACATGGACCCGAAACACCGCGACCGCACGGCATTCCTCCGCATTTGCTCGGGTAGCTTTACCCGTGGCGAAAAGGTGTTTCACGTGCGTACGGGCCGTGACATCCGCTTGGCTGCTCCGACCGCGTTCCTCGCGAAGGACAAGGAAGTCATTGACCACGCCTGGGCAGGCGATATCGTGGGTATCAACGACCCGGGACTTTTCCGCATTGGCGATACGCTCACGGATGGCGAAAAGATGAACTTCACGGGCATCCCGGACTTTGCGCCGGAACACTTTGCCCGCGTGACGCTCTTGAACCCACTCAAGTCCAAGCAGATGGCGAAGGGCCTTGCCGAACTTTCGGAAGAAGGTGCAACGCAGCTCTATGAACCGCTCAAGTCCGCTGTGCCTGTCGTGGGCGTTGTGGGTGAACTCCAGTTCGACGTGCTTAAGTTCCGTTTGCAGAGTGAATACGGCGCCGACGTGCAGCTCGACCGCGTGCCTGCTCATTGCATCCGCTGGGTGAAAGGCCCCGAAGCTGACGTGGGCAAGTTCGCCGAAGAATACGCCGGCGACTGCATGATGGACAAGGAACGCAATCTCGTGTGCCTCTTCCCGAATGAATACCGTCTGAACCTTGCGCTCAAGAACTACGAACGCCTAAGCTTCGCCGAAACCTCTCAGGGGTAATTTGGCGTCGTGTCATCCTGAGCGAAGCGTAAGCGAAGTCGAAGGATCCAGTGACATTTTTACGGCAACTTCTAACGAAGTTGTCGTTTTTTGTATATTGAAAAGTATGAAGTGGTTCTTTTGAACTCTGTTAATTTGTATTCTATTTTTTATTGTAACAAGCTTTGCTTGGAATGTAAGGCTGGGCTTTGAATCGTCTTTTTTAGTTGCCTTCGCTTCTTTGTTACTTTGTATGTCCAAAAGGTCAACTTCGGTTTTTATCGAGTGGCTTGTTTTTACGATTATTATTACCGTGTGCTTACTTTTATCGCTGCATTTGGGATCGAAAATTCCGATGCGTACTGCGCCATTGAACGAACTTTGGCTTAGTGTCCCGCATACTTTAAGTATATCGGGTTTGATTGCGTGGTATTTTACGAAGAAGCGTAAATAGCCGCCTTCTATTTTTCTAAATTTACCCCGTTCAAATTTAAGACGTGATATATTCACGAGGTAATACAATATGGCAATGCAAGATATGAATGACCAGGTGATGGCTCGCTTGGCTAAGCTCGACAAGTTCAAGGAAATGGGTGTGGATGCTTATCCGCACAAGTTTAACAGGACCCATGATTCCAAGGTTTTGAAGGATAACAAGGAAGCTTTGATGGCTTCTAAGGAACCGGTTGCATTTGCCGGCCGTGTGGTGCGTTTCAATCGCAAGGGCAAGATGTGCTTTATGCACCTCAAGGACCGCTATGGTCGCTTGCAGGTTGTGGTTGCCCGTGACGAAGTGGGTGAGGAAAACTACGAAATTGTGAAGATGACCGACCTCGGTGACTTCATCGGTGTGAACGGTACAATGTTCGAAACGCAGAGCGGTGAATACTCTGTGCGTGCTGAAAAGGTCACGATGCTTTCGAAGGCTGTGCGCCCGCTCCCGGTCGCTAAGGAAAAGGTCGACGAAAACGGCAACAAGGTCGTGTTCAACGAATTTGCCGACGTGGACACTCGCTACCGCCAGCGCTATATCGACATGGCTTTGAACGACGACGTGAAGGAAGTCTTCATCAAGCGTTCCAAGATCATGCAGGCTATCCGCGAATACCTCATCGAAAAGGGATTCATCGAAGTCGAAACCCCGACGCTCCAGCCGATTTACGGTGGTGCTAACGCTCGTCCGTTTACGACGCACCACAATGCTTGCGACATGACGCTCTACTTGCGCGTAGCTCCGGAACTTTACCTCAAGCGCTGCATCATCGGCGGTATGGAAAAGGTGTTCGAGTTCTGCAAGAACTTCCGCAACGAAGGTATGGACCGTACGCATAGCCCGGAATTCACCGGCCTCGAATTCTACGAAGCTTATGCCGACTACAACGACATGATGGTCCACTTCGAAAACATTTACGAACGCGCTTGCATTGCCGCTAACGGTACGACCAAGATCAACTACCAGGGCAAGGAAATCGACTTCAAGGCTCCGTGGCCGCGCTACAGCATGATCGAAGCCATTGAAAAGTTCGGTGGCATCAAGGTCAACGACATGAGCGACGACGAAATCAAGGCTAAGATGGAAGAACTCGGCGGTCACCTCGATGGTGAATTTACTCGTGGCCGTGGCATCTTGGAACTCTTCGACCTCACGGTGGAAGGCAAGCTCATCCAGCCGACGATCATCAAGGATATGCCGACCGAAAGCACGCCGCTCTGCAAGAAGCACCGCACGATTGCAGGCCTCATCGAACAGTTCGAACCGTATGCCAACGGCTGGGAACTCGGTAACGCTTATACCGAACTTAACGACCCGATCCGTCAGCGCGAACTCTTGGAAGACCAGGTGCGTCGTGGCCGTGGTGGTGAAGGTGAAACCCACCCGATGGACGAAAACTTCATGCATGCTGTGGAAAGCGGTCTTCCGCCGACGGGCGGCGTGGGCTTTGGCATCGACCGCATGGTCATGCTCCTCACGAACCAGCAGACCATCCGCGACGTGCAGCTCTTCCCGCTCATGAAGCCGGAAGTGTAGCATCTCGTTTATTTCTCGCCTAAGATGAACAAACTCGAACTCCTCATTGCTTGGCGTTACTTGGGGGCTCAACGCAAGAGTCTCTTTGTTTCGCTTATTGGTATTTTCAGTATGCTCGGCGTTTCCATTGGCGTGTTTGCGCTGGTGGTGGCGCTTGCGGCGGTCAACGGTTTCGAAGAAGAGGTCACTGCCCAGATGATTGGGAAGGACGCTCACTTTGAACTGATGGCGTACAATGGCAATCCGATTGGGCCGTACGATAGCCTCACGCAGGAAGTGCAAAAACGCGTGCCTGACGTAGTCGCTTCGTCGCCGTTTATCGTTTACAAGGTGGGCATCAGCTCCAAGAAGGTGAACGATGGTATTGTCATTTACGGCATTGATCCGGCGACAGCCAAGGGCGTGACCGACATCCACAAGTACATCAAGTGGGGAGAGTACTCTGTCGATAGTTTGCAGGACATGGGGGGCAAACTCCGTCCGGGAATTATTCTAGGGACTGGGCTTGCGGCGCGCCTGCGCGTTGTCGTTGGGGACAAACTCGTGTTGCAGACGTTCCAGAGTCCGGACGAGGCGATGAGTGCTGGTGGCCCGAAGATGATGATGTGCGTGGTGAGCGGCATCTTCGAAACGGGCACTTATGAATATGATGGAAACCTTGCGTATGTCGGCATCTCGGATTTGCAGAAGTTGCTCGGCATGGGAAACACCGTGACCGGAATCCAGTTCCGCATCAAGGATCACTGGAAAGCGGGCGAGGCGGTCGATAGCATGGCGACTTGGCTCTCTTATCCGTACTACGGGATGGATTGGAAGTCCAAGAATATCACGCTCCTCAAGTGGATGAATTACGAAAAGTTCATTGTGGCGGCGGTGATTTGTTTGATTATCTTGGTCGCTGCATTCAACATCATTAGCTCGCTTATCATGGTGGTGATTGATAAGACAAAGGAAATCGGCATCTTGCGTAGCATGGGCTTTAGCAAGGCGGGCGTGATGCGCGTGTTCATGCTGATGGGTAGTTTCATTGGCGTGGGCGGTACCGTTGTGGGTGGCTCGATTGGGCTTATCTTGTGCAAACTGCAAGAGGCTTACCACTTCATTAAGTTGCCGGGCGATGTGTACGTGATTCCGTATTTCCCAATCTCGGTGCATGCGATTGACGTGATTTTGATTTTTGTGATTGGTATTGTTTTGTGCGTGTCCGCGACGCTTTTGCCGGCATGGAAAGCAAGCCGTTTGGATCCTGTGGGGGCGATTAGACATGAGTAGTTTATTGCAAACAGTCGACCTTCGCAGAGTTTTCTCCGAGACGGGTGAAAAACTTGAAATCCTCAAGGGCGTGAATTTTTCGATGGAAGCGGGCGAGCTTGTGGCGCTCACGGGTTCGTCGGGCTCCGGCAAATCAACGTTTTTGAACTTGGTCGGGATGCTCGATACGCCGACTTCGGGCGAGATTTTGTTCAACGGGAAACCGCTCAGCAAGTTCAATAGCGAAGAACGTGACATGTACCATCGGAAGCATGTTGGGTTCGTTTTCCAGTTCCATCATTTGTTGACGGAATTTACGGCACTTGAAAACGTCTGTGTGCCGGGCCGCATTCTCGGAACTCCCGAAAAGGAATGCCGTGAACGTGCTGAAATGCTTTTGGAAACGGTGGGCCTCAAGGAACGCCTCAAGCACTTGCCGCGTGAACTTTCGGGCGGCGAACGCCAGCGAATTGCAATTGCGCGTGCGCTCATGAACAATCCGTCTCTCGTGTTTGCGGATGAACCGAGCGGCAACTTGGACGAAGCGAATTCGGCGAAGTTGAACGAACTCTTTGGCGAACTCAATGAAAAGTTCCATCAGGCGTTCTTGATTGTGACGCACGATGAAAAGCTTGCGCAGTTTGCAAAACGCCGTGTGATTATGCATAATGGTGTTATTCAGAATGCAGAGTAGGTGGAAGGAAATTTATGGCAGATATTAACGGTATTTTTTCAGCTAAGGCAAAAGCAGCGCTGCAGGCGGCACGTATTGCGGCCCGCAATTTAGGGAGCGACTGCGTAACGGTAGAACACCTTTTGTTTGGTCTTGTTCGCGAGGATTCTGGTGTTGCCTCGGAAACGCTCAAGGCTTTGAAAGTCAACCTGACGGAACTCAGCGAGACGATTCAGCGTGCGCTGAGCACGAACGGTGGCCTCATGACGGTCGGTGGCGATTCTCATGGCGGTCTTTTGACATTTACGGGGCAGTGCAAGGCGGTGCTTTACAATGCCGCGAAGATTGCTAAGGAAGAGGGCGTCCAGTTCATTGGCCCGGAACATTTGATGCTTGCCATTTTGCAGCAGACCGATTCCCCGGCGGCAGCGACACTTTCGACGTACAATGTGACGTTTGAAAACTACCAGGAAATGCTGATGCAAATCAAGCGTCAGGCCGATGGACAGCCGATGGATGATGGTCAGTCCGACGATGAACCGCGTGAACGTTATACGCAAACTCGTCAGGCGAATCCGCAGTCCCGTTCCAAGACTCCGATTCTCGAACACTTCGGCCGTGACCTCACGGCGATGGCTCGCGCAGGCAAGCTTGATCCGATTATCGGTCGTGAAGCTGAAATTGAACGTTTGATCCAGATTCTTTGCCGTCGTAAAAAGAACAACCCGGCGCTCATTGGCGAACCGGGTGTAGGTAAGACTGCGATTATCGAAGGCCTGGCTCTCAAGATTGTGCAACGCAAGATTCCGGATTTGCTTGCGAACAAGCGCGTTGTGACGCTTGACGTTGCCGCCATGGTGGCAGGTACAAAGTACCGTGGCCAGTTTGAAGAACGCGTGAAGGGGCTCATCATGGAACTCCAGCGCGTGGGCAATTCCGTGATACTCTTTATTGATGAACTCCACACGATTGTGGGGGCTGGCGGCTCCGAAGGCAGCCTTGATGCATCGAACATCTTTAAGCCCGCTCTTGCTCGTGGCGAACTCCAGTGCATTGGCGCTACGACTTTTGATGAATACCGCAAGTACATCGAGAAGGATCCGGCTCTTGAACGTCGCTTCCAGACGATTATTGTGAATCCGCCGACGGTCGAAGATTCTATCCAGATTCTCGAAGGTCTCCGCCCGAAGTATGAACAACATCATAATGTTCATTACACTCCGGATGCCGTGCGTGCCGCTGTTGAACTTGGTGAACGCTATATTAGCGAACGCTTCTTGCCGGACAAGGCGATTGACGTGCTCGATGAAGCGGGCGCTCGTGTGCGCTTGAACTCCATCAAGATCCCGCAGGACTTGCAGAACATGGAAGACGAGCTTGGCGAATGCCTCCATAAAAAGGAAGAAGCTGTCGCCAACCAGGATTACACTTCGGCTGCAGCACTCCGCGCTCGCGAAGAAGAATTGCAGAACAGCATTGCTGAACGCAAAAAGCAGTTGCAGAGCGAAGAATCTGAAACGCCGATTGTCGATGACAACGTTATCCGTGACGTCATCAGCAAGATGACGGGCATCCCGGTCCGCAGACTCGGTGGCGAAGAAGCGCAAAAGCTCATCCACCTCGGCGATGAAATCAAGCAGCGCGTGATTGGTCAGGATCAGGCTGTCGATGCGATTGTGAAGTCCATCCGCCGTAGCCGTGCTGGCATCCGCAACAACAAACGCCCGATGGGAAGCTTCCTCTTCTTGGGCCCGACTGGTGTGGGTAAGACGGAACTCGCGAAGGTGCTTTGCAAGGAACTTTTCGGTAGCGAAGATTCGCTTGTGCGTATCGACATGAGCGAATACATGGAAAAGCATAGCGTAAGCCGCTTGATTGGCGCTCCTCCGGGATATGTGGGCTTTGAAGATGGTGGTGGTCAGCTGAGCGAAAAGGTTCGCAAACATCCGTATTCTGTGGTGTTGCTCGACGAAATTGAAAAGGCGCATCCGGACATTTACAACTTGCTCCTCCAGATTTTGGACGATGGCATTTTGACGGATAGCTATGGCCGCAAGATCAACTTCAAGAATACGATTATCATCATGACGAGTAACGCCGGTGCCCGTGAAGTCCGCCATAGCAGTGGCATGGGCTTTACCAAGATGGGCGAGACGGACGATTACGAACGCATGGAAACTGCTATTCGTGAAGAAGTCAAGCGCGTGTTTTCTCCGGAATTTTTGAACCGCGTGGACGAACAGATTGTGTTCCGAGCCCTCTCGAAGAAGGACCTCGTTTCTGTCGTGGACATCCAGATGGGATTCTTGCAGAAGAACCTTTCCGACCGCGGTATCCTCTTGGAAATGAGCCAGGAAGCAAAGGAATTTGTCGTAAACCACAATTACGATGCTTCGCTGGGTGCACGCCCGATTCGCCGCTCCATCCAGAATCTGGTGGAAGACGAAATCGCCGAAGGGCTTTTGCTCGGGACGATGACGGACTTTTCCACGATTTACGTGGGCGTCGAAGACGGTAAACTCTCGTTCAAGTGCGAAAAGATTAAGTCGTAGTGCTTTGTTACCCCGGTCAGTGTGCCGGGGTCATCTTTTTTGCTATATTTGTCGCGAAAATTAACAATCAACCTATGAGGTTATAAATGTCTCAGATTTCTGCAGTTCTTATCTTCGGTGCACCGGGTTCTGGCAAGGGCACTGTGGGCGCAAAGCTCGCCGCTACGACCGCTCTCAAGCACCTCTCCACGGGCGACATCTTCCGTGGCATCGCTCCGTCTAGCGAATCCGGCAAGCTCCTTGCTTCTTACTCCAGCAAGGGCCTCCTCGTTCCGGATGAAGCAACCGTTGAAATCTTCGGCCGCTTTGTTGAAGGTCTCGTGAACACGAACAAGCTCAACCCGGAAAAGGATACCCTCCTCCTCGACGGTATTCCTCGCACGGTTGCTCAGGTCGATCTCATCAAGCCGATCGTTGACGTGAAACACATCTTCGTTCTCGACATCAAGGACGAAGAAACCATCGTTGCTCGCCTCCTCAACCGCGCTAAGATTGAAGGCCGTAAGGACGACGCTGACGTGAACGTCATCAAGAACCGCCTCAATGTTTATAAGGAATCCACCGCTAAGGTTCTCGAAAAGTACGATCCGAAGATCATCAGCCACATCGTTGGCGACAACACTCCGGACGAAGTCTTCCTCGACGTGCTTAAGGCATACGTGGACTTCACGAAGAACGCTTAATTCGTTCGCTGAAATTTATTCAGAATGCACCTTGCCCCGCGGCAGGGTGTTTTTTTTGTGCTGTTATGCCCGACTTTAGCATGTCATTCCGGATTTATTCCGGAATCGCCTTCTTGTGTCGAAAAAACTCAAGACTGTGTCATATAGAAAAAATCTTTATTTTTAATGTTGATTTTTAACTAAAAATGCATGTTTTGTGTCATAGAAACCTGTAAATAGGGTATATTTGGTAACATGAAACCGATAACAGAATACAAAGATTACCATCCCTTGATCAAGGATTTCTACGAAGATCAAAAGCGGACTTCGTATTTCTCCTGGCGGGAATTCGCGAAACTCGCGGGGTTTTCTTCACCGACTTACTTGCGACTTGTGAGCGAAGGCAAGAGCAATTTGAGCCGAGTGTCGATGAACCGCATGATTTCGGCAATGGGGCTGGCTGGCTTTGAAGCAAACTACTTCAAGGCGCTTGTCAATTTTTGCAATGCCAAGGATGACGAAGCCAAAAAGCCGTATTGGAAAGAAATGCGCCAGATTGCGCTTGAATTTAAAGTACGCGTCGTCGATAAGGAGGCTGTTGAATATTTCGATGGCTGGAAAAATCAGGTCGTTCGCGAACTTGCACCGATGATGAATGGGGCCACCCCAGGGCAGATGGCGAAAACGTGCTGCAATGAAATATCTGCAGCCGAAGTCAGCAAGTCGCTTGAGTTCTTGACAAAAGCGGGATTCCTTAAAAAAGGTGCGGACGGCTCGTACCGTCAAACCGAAAAGAACGTGACTGCGTCAAAGGAAGGCTTGGCCTATGCAGTACATGCGATGCAGCACAAAATGTTGCAACTTGCCAGTGAATCTATTGAACGCTTTGAACCGCAAGACCGTAGCGTGTCGAGCGTGACTCTTACGGTCAACCGCGAATGTTACGAACGCATTGCTCAAGAAATTGATGCGTTCCGCAAAAAGATTGCCGCAATGGCATCGGAAACAGAAGATGCCGATCAAATCTATCATTTGAATATGCAGCTGTTCCCGCTAACATGGAAATTAAATAAAGATGAGGTGGCTTAGTATGAAAAAGCTTTATAGTTTGTTTGCTCTCGGTGCTCTTTTATTTGTCGCATGTTCCGAAAATGCATTGCCGGTTTCGGGCTCGACGAGTGTCCCGAATATGGAAAATAATTTAATGCCGAAATCACCTGTGCTGTGCAGCGTGATGGGCGTGACGGACTCCCTAGAAGCCGTGGAAAAAGGGTGTATATGGTCGCCTACATTGTGGAACCGCACATCGGGATACCGCGTTCGCACCGGTTACGATAATGGAACAAATACTTCAGGTATTTGGACTTGGCATGTAGAGCCGGGCGATGGTGGCAATGTTCGATTTGAATGGCCGGGAGTGGCTACGGACGAATTTGATTCGATGTCTCTTGCCGATGTTATAGACAAATGTGGGGGGAGCTTGTGTGGTAAGGTTATATATGAACTGAATGGAGATAAACCTGATTCCGATGCTGAAGATGTGTTTGACAGACGTGCTTCTGTGGAATTCTATTTTGCGGGGAAAGATTCTTTGGGAAATATCGGAGAAATCGATGCCCGCGCTATGCATGGAATTTGTGTGGAATATTCGGGAGATATTTCCGTGGAACTTATACCTAGTGATTCTATTACTAATTTAAATAAAATATCTACTCATGGGCTCCGTACAAATTCGTTAAATCCTGAAAATCTTCTGTCAAAAAGTAAAAAGACGTGTAATGTTTTTGGGGGATTTGAAATTTACACATCTGGTGAAATGGATTGGTCTAAAGTTGTGCCAATGAAGGAGGTGCTCGCTCATTTAAAGGGTATTCGCATCATATTCAACTATAATGAAGAAAATACAGACTTTGATATTATAAGTATTGATTGGTATGATATAACTAAAATTCCAATGACGGATGCTCATCCTTATGATGAAACATGTGAACCGATTTACGTGGATGCATCTTACTGTGATTGCGAGTTTACTACGGAAGACAGAGCTCTTGACGTGGCTACGACTGAGGCAAGATCCCAACTCGAGAGATGGAAAAATAATGCTGAAAATGATAATGTCCTTTCTGATTTAACGAAAGAATGTTTAAATAATGCCCTTGATAGCTTGGATAGTTTACGTGAGATAAGACGGAGTTATGCATTTGGTCATCTACCTTGTGACAATCCTCATCCTTTGTCGTTTGTGTGCGCCAATGGATCTCGTAGTACCACGATCGAGTTTTATGAAAAATACGGGGAATATATGGATAAGATTGAAAAACCGCTTGAAGAAGAAATGATTAAATCTGCAGTTTCCGTCTATAACTATTGCATGTCTTTGAATGAATGATTTGTAATTGAATCATAAAAACGAGTTGGGGTGAAAATGAAGGTTTCTAAAATTGCTTATGCCATGTTGATGGCTGCTGCGTTGACAGCTTGCTCGGATGTCGGTGATTCGGTGATGGATCCTGCCCTGAGTGAACAAGATAATCGCGTAGCTCTTGACAATATCACGGTCGAAGGCCATGCCTCGCATCTATCTGCATCCGCTGCTACAAATTCGATGACGTTGCGACGTGTTGCCGAAGCGGGTACCATGGTAAGGATGGCTGAACTTGATTCTGTTACCTTGGATACAACGGGAGTGGTGTTCTATAGCCGCTGCGATGGTTCTACAGGTGAGTTTTCGTTTGACCATGTCTCACTGAACAGCCCGTATGTGAAAATTGAACTCGCTCCATATGCGGAAAGTGAATCATGGCAATGGAATGGCGACTGGTCCTTTGATATGTTTGATCAGAAAAAAGACCGTTTTGTGGCATCGTATGGAGTGATTGTCGATTTGAGAAAATCGAGAACCGTCGACATAAACGTGATGACATTTTTGGAAACATTTCGTTTGCATCGTTTAGTTTACTTAGACTATAGTTTGGCTGAAGCTAAAGAACATGCCGATAAAGAAATCATGAGTGCCGTTGGGCTTCCGGGCGAAACATTCGATTTTGATAAACGAGAATTTGCTCATAATCCGGGCCACTTGATTGTCAATAATCTGTTAGAGGATTTGATTCTTGAGTGGTCTGTCGATCTATCGCCATTGCAAATTGCAAATTCCTTTGGCTACACGGGCTCGCTTTCTACGAATAATCTTATTAGAGATTTTTTTATCAATGAGCTAAATGCGTGGAAAGAACAAAAGCCAGAAGGCGATAGCGCAATTGTTTTTATAAATGGGTTTATAGCAGCCCTTCAAGGACAAAGAAAATAAAAAATCATAGGAGAGAGAACCAAAAGGCGGCTAGAGAAATCTGGTCGCTTTTTTTTATTTGAAAAAGTTTGTTTTTTATGTATAAACTTTGTATATTTGGCGTTACGATTAAAATAAAAAAGGAGTGTTATATATGAATTACAAAAAGATTGGCGTGGGCCTTTCTCTTTCTATGGCTATGGGCTTTATGGCGTGTGGTGACGATTCTTCGTCTCCGATTGCGGCTTCCGATACGCCTGATAAGCAGGTCTCTTCTAGCTCTGTTGAATCGTCTCCGAATTCTAGTTCCGATGTCGCTAGTTCTTCGAGTGCTGCTGAAGAACCGTCTAGCTCTTCTGTAAAAGAAGCTGATCCCTGTGGCTTTGCGGCTACGGACGATGTTTGGACGATTTCGTACAAGGGGAGTGATGGCAAGAATAATGCTAATATTACGACAACGTATGAAATCAAGGGCGAAGACCTTGTCATTCGTGATTCCATTCGCTATACAGGTAGCATGACCAGCATGATGTGCAACATTGACCCGACTTCATCCAACAAGTCTTCTGATGGAGCGTTTGTGGGTGAACGTTCTTGTGATGAAGATGGCAACACGGTTATCTATGTTTCTAGCACGACTGAAAAGGGGTACTTTGCAAATAGAACTCGCGAAGATGCCTTCAAAGCTGTGCGGAATGATTGCAAGGCCGCTATTGGCGAGGCACGCTATGCTAAGATCACAATTGTGCCTGAGACCAAGTGTGACTTTACCATGGATGATGCTGAATGGAGCTACTTCTATAAGGACGAAGACTTGAAGGGTGATACGGTTCCCAAGAAGAAGCTTGTGTTCCTTGATCCGGAAGATGGTCGTTATGTCAATATGAACTACTCGATTTATCCGATGCCTCATCTTGAATGCGTTTCCAAGAACTTTGCCGATTTCAGCGGCATCCACTATTGTTCTGCTGATGCCTATTTCAATATTGCATCTTCTAGCACGTCCTTTGATAAGGCGACGCTTTTTGAAATTGAACAGAAGGCTTGCAAGGAATTTTTGCCGGCAGAATCTAACACGACTGAAGAACCGGAAAACAAGGAAACTGGTGAAACGCCGGCAGGTGACATGGTCTCTTGCGATATCCCGGGTGTCTTGGGCGAATGCCTTGAATTCCCGGCAGGTAGCGATGAAGCCATTGCGATGACGGCTCAGTGCGAATCTGTTTTGGAAGGTACGCTCGGCACGGGTTGCGCTAAGTAATAAGCGTAGTCAGCCTCACAAGGGTTTGATTTCCCATCATACAAAAAAAGGCGACCGGAGAAATCCGGTCGCTTTTTGCGTTGTGTCGCAAAAATTAAGCGAGTGCTTTAATCTGTGAGCCTCAAGCGACTCGTATTAACGAGTCGTGGAGGTGAGAGCACTTGCCTGTCGTAGGTTCTTAGTTACACTTAGGCAAGTGCGGCTATAATAGCATCACCCATACCAGTCGTGCCGACCTTGGTGCAGCCTTCCTGGTAGATGTCGCCAGTGCGGTAGCCCTGAGCGATGACCTTTTCGCAAGCAGCTTCGATAGCCTTTGCAGCTTCTTCTTCCTTGAAGGTGTAGCGGAGCATGAGGGCCACGGAGAGGATCTGTGCGAGCGGGTTGGCAATACCCTTGCCTGCGATGTCCGGAGCAGAACCACCGGCCGGTTCGTAGAGACCGAAGGAACCTTCGGCGATAGAAGCGGACGGGAGGAGACCCATGGAACCAGTGAGCATTGCGCATTCGTCGGTGAGGATGTCGCCGAAGAGGTTCGGGCAGAGGAGCACGTCGAATTCACGCGGGCGCTTGAGGAGCTGCATGGCTGCGTTATCCACATAGAGGTGTTCGAGAGTCAGTTCCGGATAGTCCTTGATGACTTCGTTCACGACTTCGCGCCAGAGTACGCTCGTGGTGAGCACGTTGGCCTTATCGATAGAAGCGACCTTCTTGTTGCGGAGCATAGCGGCGTCGAAAGCGAAACGAGCAATGCGTTCAACTTCGTAGCGGCTGTACTTCATGGTATCGAAACCGATTTCTTCCTTGGAGCCCGGAACGCCTTCGCGGCCCTTCGGCTGGCCAAAGTAAACGTCACCCGTCAGTTCGCGGACCGTGAGGATGTTGAAACCGTCACCCACGATGTCAGCGCGGAGCGGGCATGCGCCTGCGAGTTCCTTGTAAACGCGGGCCGGGCGGAGGTTGCAGAAAAGCTTGAAGTGCTTGCGGAGCGGGAGGAGAGCGCCGCGTTCCGGCTGGAGGTTCGGCGGAAGGTGTTCCCACTTCGGGCCACCCACGGAACCGAAAAGAATACAGTCAGAAGCTTCACCGAGCTTGAGGGTGCTTTCCGGAAGCGGAGAACCGCTTTCGTCGTATGCGGCACCACCGACATTTGCCCATTCGGCGTTTACGTCGAAACCGAACTTCTTGGAAACGACGTCCAACACGCGGACAGCTTCTTTCATCACTTCCGGACCGATACCATCGCCCGGGAGCACTGCAATCTTGTAATTCTTGCTCATTGTTAATCCTTGTTTAAATTTGAACGATGTAAAGATAGCAAAACGGAGCCTGGAAATAGAGGAAATTGTGCGACAAAGGCGCGAAAAATAAAAAACGATCCGCATTTTATTGCGAATCGCTTTTATTTAATTTGTTTGAACTAAACGGTCTTGTCGACGTTGTTAAAGTTCAGCAGTGGCTTTTTTAGACGTCGTATTCAGCAATAATTTCTGCTGCTTTTTTCAAATCTTCAGCCTTGTCGGTCTTTTCCCAAGTGAATCGTTCACCGGTACGGCCGAAGTGACCGAGAGCGGCGGTGGCGACATAACCCGGCTTGCGAAGGTCGAGCATCTTTTCGATGCCTGCCGGAGAAAGGTCGAAGTTCTGTGCGACAATTTCTTCGATCTTGCGGTCGTCGATCTTGCCTGTGCCAAACGTGTTCACGAGCACGGAAACCGGCTTGGAGTAGCCGATAGCGTAGGCAAGCTGCACTTCGCAACGGTAGGCGAGGCCTGCTGCGACAATGTTCTTAGCGACATAGCGTGCGGCGTATGCTGCGCTGCGGTCGACCTTGGACGGGTCCTTACCGCTGAATGCGCCACCACCATGACGGCCCATGCCACCGTAGGTGTCGACGATAATCTTACGACCTGTGAGGCCGCAGTCTCCGTGCGGACCACCGACAACAAACTTGCCGGTCGGGTTCACGAGGTAACGGGTCTTCTTGTCCAAAAGCTTGGCAGGAATAACCTTCTTGATAAGCTTTTCGATGATTTCCTTTTCGATCACGGAGTGCTTGAGTTCCTTGCCGTTCACCTTGTCGTCGTGCTGGGTAGAGATGACGACGGTGTCAACGCGGACCGGCTTGTCGTTTTCGTCATATTCGACGGTGACTTGGGACTTAGCATCCGGACGGAGCCACTTAATCTTGCCCTTTTCGCGGAGGTTCTGGATTTCTTCCATGAGCTTGTGAGCGAGGCTGATCGGGAGCGGCATGAGTTCCTTGGTTTCCTTGACGGCGTAGCCGAACATCATACCCTGGTCGCCAGCACCCTGCTGGTCGTCTTTCTTACCGACGGCAGCCTTGGCGTCAACGCCCTGGGCGATATCGGGAGACTGCTTGTCCATAGCGACGAGCACGGCGCAGCCCTTGTAGTCGAACTGGAGGTCCGGGTTCACGTAGCCGATGTTCTTGATGGTGTTGCGAGCAACTTCCTGGAAATCGATAACTGCCTTGGTGGTAATTTCGCCGCTGATGACGACGAGACCGGTGTTCACGAGAGTTTCGCAAGCGACACGGCTGTTCGGGTCCTGGGCGAGGCAGGCGTCGAGGATGGAGTCGGAGATCTGGTCGGCGACCTTGTCCGGGTGGCCTTTAGAAACGGATTCAGAGGTAAAAAGATAATGTGCCATTTGGGGCTCCTATAATAATTCTTTCATTTTTCTTTCTATGCGTAAATTTAGTTAAATGCATAGATTTTGACAACGAAAAAATAATCCAAAAGGCTTTTTTGTGCCCTAAATCGCGTTTTATAGTTGTAAATAAAAATTATGTATCTATATTATCTATAGCTAACGATAAGAGTTGGATGGTGGAGAGTTGATTCTGGCATGGTGTCAGGATGTTTTGTTCAACAAGGAGAATTTATGGATCTGTCTTTTATGACCGCATGGTTTGATGACCTGCTTGACCCGAAATCCTTTAATGATTACTGTGTAAATGGCCTTTGTGTCGAGGCTAGTGATAAGGTGACTAAAATCGTGACGGGCGTGAGCCTGCGTGACCAGTTGATTGATGCCGCCATTGCCGAAAAAGCGGATTGCATCATCGTGCACCATCCCAATGGTTTCTGGAAGGGCGAGTCCCAGCTCCCGGTTGGCAAATTTGCTGAACGCCTTCGTAAGTTGATGAACAATGGAATTTCCGTGTTCGGGTTCCATTTGCCGCTCGATGGCCATCGTGAAATCGGAAACAATGCCGTCATCGCAAAGCTTCTCGGTTTGAATCCGGTTCATGAATTTGTGCATACGGGCTTGCGCGCTATTGGCGTGATTGCTGAATGGAATACGCCTGCGACTCGCGAAGAGTTTTTGGATTGCCTGAATACTACTTTTGCTCATGGCGTGCAGAACCAGTTTTTCTATGGTCCTGAAGAAATCAGGCGTGTTGCTATTTGCAGTGGTAGTTGCAGTGTGTCTGACATCAGGGAAGCTATGGAAATGAACTGCGATGCTTATATTACGGGTAGCATCAAGGAAGAAGTTCCCATATTCTGTCAGGAAAACGGGGTGAACCTTGTCTCTTGCGGGCACCATAGAACCGAGATTTTTGGGGTCAGTGCCCTTGCTTCTAAAATCCAGGCTGAACTTAGCATTCCATCTAAATTCATCGATTTGGATAACCCGATTTAAGTGGGTTTCGCATCACAAGTCTCATGTAAACTTTTATTAGAAATGGCTTGTGATGGTGCTAAATGGCTATAGGCTTATTACAAAAATGGCACAATTTTCTATATATGGCTTGTAATAAAAAAATACGGATAAATCCTTTGAATTTTTAGTGCCATTTATTTACATTATCGTCTGATGAATTTTGTGAAGGCATCCATACACTTTCAGAAGTCGTCACGGGCTTTGACCGTGAAGGTGCCTTCTTTTATTCTCCGCGGTTCGCTTTTTATTCGAATTGTTGTTGTTATCGGATTCATCCTTTTCCTTGTACAAGTGCTTTCGACCTCCGTTTATGACGGTGTGTTGAAGCATGCTTTTTCTAGCCGCCAGAAGCTGAACAAGGAACTTTCGCAAATCCAGAATACGGTGGATTACATTTCCAGTACGTCCAAGGATTTTTTCAAGGCCGAAAAGATGCTCCATGCTAAGCTTGGACTCCCGCTGCCGGATGAAGCTTCTCGCAAGCTTTCGACAGGTGGCCATATTGAGCCGAATGTTCAGCTTTTGCGCAAGAGTTCCCCGGTGTTTGAACGTACCGCCAAGATGCACGAAGATGTCTGGCGTATCTTTGGACAGATCCAGAACAACGAAGAATCCTTTAATTCTCTGACCAAGTACATTGATCAGAGCCGTTCTGTTTTACGCTATATCCCGTCGATATCGCCGACGAATGGCCGCTATGCATCTGCCTTTGGTCCGCGTATCCATCCGGTGACGGGTGAAGTCGGCAAAATGCACCAGGGCATTGATATTTCCAACGACCGTTGGACTCCGATTTATGCTCCGGCGGATGGCGTAGTTGAGATTTCCCAGCTGAGTTCCTCTTTTGGGAATTTTGTAGTCCTGAATCATGGCAATGGTCTCAAGACCCGTTATGGGCACATGCAGATGTCCGCCGTGACTCCGGGCGAGTTTGTACATCGTTATCAGATTCTTGGTTATATGGGAAATACAGGACGTTCTGTCGGTCCGCACCTCCATTATGAGGTCTGGAGAAACGGTGTCCCGGTAAACCCTCTTCCTTATATTCTCCCTAACGACTATGAAGTCGACTAATTCCCGCTAGCTTTTTTACGCGTGGTGGGCGCGCCCTGGGGAGGGTGCAATGAAAAATTATGGTGTCGTGCCGGCGGTGAGCTTGGCGCTTTTTTCGTGGGCATTATCATGCCCGGTGTTTACTGAATTCTATCCGGACCCGAAAGATGTTTCGGACCAGGAGGGCGAGTACGTCGAAATTCGCATGGACGATTTTCGGGCGGAATCGCTTTATGTGCAATTTGAATCCAAGGCGGTAATGGCTTTTGCTTGGCCGGAGGCGGAGCGCTTTGTGCTCGTGCATGACTCGGCGCAATGCCCTGCTCGGGAGGCTGCTCAACATGCGTCGCAGGCGGGGACTGCGTGTGGTTCGCTTGGGAAAATCTCGCTGCCGAATTCACGAGAGTCCGTGTGGAAGGTCTGGGCAGGGACGTGTATGGATTCTGTGACTGTTCCTCATCCTAAACCAGGGAAGGTAATTCAGCGTGTGGGGCTGACGGACAAGTGGGAGTTTGTCGATGCTTCTAAGGCGGTGTCGCTAGATGCTTCGGATTCTCTATTGATGGAAAAAGTGTCGACGGGGATGGCGCAGTTGCGCGTGACGGAAGTTCATCATTGCCCGGAAGAGCCTATGCCCGAATGGGTGGAACTCTATAATGCAAGCGAGATTTCTTTGCCCTTAGATGCGTTCCGCTTTTGCGATCGCGGAGGCGCTTTGGGAACGGTGGGCGATTCGATTCGACCGTACCAGGCGCTGCTGGTAAGCAAGGATACAGCGTCTCTGCGGGCTGCACTCAACATTCCCGATATTCGGATGATTCAGGTGTCGCTGGGGTTCTTAAACAACACAGAAGGAATGCTCCGACTTTGTTTCCGGGATAGCGTGATTGATAGCGTTTATTGGAACAAGGGAACTGTATCGTGCCCGTCTGGATTTAATCCGCTCTCGATGCGGCGGGAGTTTACACCGGGGTATTTGCCTCATGGTTCGCAAGTGTATGCTCGGAATGTGTCTCAGACGGGCGGAGCTAATCAAGTGGCGACGAGTCTAGTGGCGGCAAAAGCGCCTGTTGTATACAAACTATCTTCTCGTGTAGTTTCAAAAAAAGGCTCTCCGCTTCGAGTGCGTGTAGAATCTGAACACAATGTTGTGCTTTCGCTTTTGGATTCGGCGGGCCGTTGTGTTTGGAAGTCTGTAGTTTCGGCGATGTCGAATGAATGGGTGAAAGTTCCGGTACAGGAAAACCTTGGAATTGGTGCCGCTTTTGTTTCTTTGTCTGTGGGGGAGTACGAGGATGTGGTCGGTATTCTTGTTCGCCCGTAAGGGATTTTGTACGTGTTTGTGCGCTCAGCTCTGCATAGGTTTGATTTGTTTTTGGGGGGTGTTGATTGTTCCGGGACGAGCTTTGGCTGCAGAGGGGCGTGCTTCGTTTGCTGCGCTCTTGGCGGGAGGGCTTTCGCCTGTTGGGCTTGGCGGTTACCATTCGACTCCAGCACGGTATGCGATTCCGTCGTACGGCGTTTCGTATTATTGGTTGGACGATGTGGAAGAAACTTCGTGGAACTTGTCGCTTGAATTTGGGAACGATGCTTACCGCGTAGGCACTTTTGTGGCTTACGAGTCGATGGATTCGCTGTATCGCAATTTGTATTCAGAAGTATCTTATGCGAAAACATGGCTGCATTTTGCACTCGGGATGAGCTATGGACTTGGTATAGAATGGAATCCTGGCGAGGTTCTTTGGACGCGTCACCGATTCAAGTGGGCAGGCTCCTTTATTTGGCATCAAGTCTATTTGGCTGGGATGCTGAGTGGCTTTACGGATGAGGGCGTTTCGCCTGCGGTGGGTGTACATTGGATTTCGGACGAGGCCGTTTCGGCGTTTGCGGAATTCGATTTCGATTACCTGTATGTGGGGGCGAGTTTCCGTTGGAAATTTGTGGAGTTAAGCTCGTCTTACCGATTCCCGGACTTTGCCGTAGCCTTAGGAATTTCGTTCAGCGGATCGCATTACGGCGCCTCGTATGCTAGAGGTTTTAAGCACAATTCAATAGGCTGGAATTGCGTTCAAGTTTCGCGATGGCTTAAAAAATGATGGAGGAAAAAGCTAAATTTGAGTCATGAAGAAAGTCGTCCTTTTATTGATTGCTTTGTCTGTATTTTGTGTCGCTAAACCGGCTAAATCGCAGCCGAAATCGAATGCGAAGGTTGTGGCAAAACAAGAAGTCGTAAAGGACGAAGTCACTACAGCCGAAGCTGATTCTAGTGCTTTGCAAGTGGTTGATGCTGAATCTCCCGAGACTCAGGCGGCTGATGATTCGCTCAGAGACTCTACGTTTACGTTGTATATCCATCCGTTTAACTTTATGGTGCCTTATTCGCACTTTTGGGGAGGCATCAACGTTCCGAATGGCTTTACGGACTATCCGATATTCAATTTGACGTTTGAATGGAAGCTACAGGAGAAGATTTCTCTGGTGTCCATGCCGCATTACGTGCGTGTGGACCGTTCTGATGATGGCTACAAGATTTACGATATCGGCTTGCAAGAAAGTTTTCGCTTGTATGGCGTTGGTGGCAAGCGCTGGCGCTATTTCCAGGCGGGATTCCTCCTGAACCATTTGAAAATCGATACGGACGAACATGGCGATTTTAATGGATGGCTTTGGGGCTTTATGCTTAGTGGCGGCATCAAGAAAGTTTTGAATGATGGGGAAGGCTTCTTAGGGCGTTTTGCCGTGTTTGCCGATGCTGGGTTCGGTTATGTCTGGACGAGCAAATTTGAAGCGGATCGCAAGAACGCCTTCTTTAAGATGGACAAGGGGCTTGTCATCGACTTGAATGCTGCGATAGGCTTCCAAATATAGACGAAAGAACGCCACTTTGTGGCTACAGACTAGAGACGAAAGAAGCCTTGCTATGCAAGGCTTTAGTCTTTGTGTAGCTTAATAAAAACGAAAAGTCCTCTCTTTCGAGAGGACTTTATCGCGGGATAGACGAGGCTTGAACTCGCAACCTCCGGCGTGACAGGCCGGTGCTCTAACCAAAATTGAGCTACCACCCCAAAATCGTTTCCGATTCTTCGGTAGTGGACGATAACGGATTCGAACCGCTGACATTCTGCTTGTAAGGCAGACGCTCTGAACCAGCTGAGCTAATCGTCCAAATAATTACTTGTCTTTTTCCTTGCCGCTGTAGAGAATTCCAAGAGGAATGATCACAACGTAAGCAATCGTCAAGATAATTGGTGCAACCGAGAGGCTAACCGGATTATCTGCAGGACCAGTGGCGAGGCAGATGAAACCAATAACCAGTAGTAAAATGCCAATACCGATAAGAATAAGATTCTTTTTGTTCAACATTTTCTACAACCTCGAGTTACGAGCCAAATATACAAATATTAAAAGTCTTGTCAACCGGAAACGGTGTTTTTCGCGAAAAAAAGTGAAATTTTTATGGAGGAGGGGCTTCCGCCTTCGGCGTCAGGATGACGGCGCGAGAAGAACCGTACAAAAACGAAAAGCACTTCTCAAAGAGAAGTGCTTTATCGCGGGATAGACGAGGCTTGAACTCGCAACCTCCGGCGTGACAGGCCGGTGCTCTAACCAAAATTGAGCTACCACCCCAGTGGTTTGTTTCAGTCTTCCAACCGAACGACCCAAATATAAAAAGAATTAATTAGTGTGTCAAGGGATATAGGCGTTTTTCTTTAATTTTTTTCGTCTATCTCTGTCCAGGGTATTTGACGCGGGTGTGGTACGTGCCATCGAGACTGTGGAGGAACGCTTCTTCGAGCTTGGAAAGTTCCTTTACAGACAAATTGCTCTCGTTGAACTGCCCATCCATGAACTTGTCAAGAATCGTCTTGTGGATCATGGATACGAGTGCTTCGGAGGAGGTGTCTGTCATGGAGCGGCTGGTAGCCTCGATGACGTCGGCGAGCATGAGAATTGCGGTTTCCATGCTCTGCGGACGTGGTCCCTTGTAGCGGAAATCTTCTTCCTTGACTTCTTTACCGGTTTCCTTGGCGAGTTCTTTTGCCTTGTGGTGGAAGAACTGGATAAGCGTTGTGCCATGGTGTTCCTGAATGCCGGTGGCGACGAGTTCAGGAATCTTGTATTCTTTGGCGAGCAGCATGCCCTGCGAAACGTGACCGGTCAAAATCTTGACGGACTGGTACGGATCGAGGTTGTTGTGCGGGTTCACGCCTTGCTTCTGGTTTTCGGTGAAGTATTCGGGGCGCATCGTCTTGCCGAGGTCGTGGTAAAGAGCCATCACGCGGACGAGGAGCGAATTTGCGCCAATGCTTTCGGCAACGCTTTCGGCGAGGTTCGAAACCTGGATGCTGTGGTGGAACGTGCCCGGAGCAAGTTCCGAAATGCGCTTGAGAGCCGGACGGTTAAAGTCCGACATTTCCATGAGCGTAAGCACGGTCGTAATGCTGAAGACCTTTTCGACAACGTGGATCAAAAGCACGGAGGCGACTGCGGTAAAGATGATGATGTTTGCGCTTGCGGCGATGAGCGTCTGGTAGAACGTCGCGAAGTTGAAGCGGTTGCGGAGGAGAAGCATGATGCTTACAGATGCGGCTGCTGCAACGACACCTGCAATCATGCTCCAGGCGAACTGCACACGGTAGCGCATACGGAAGAGCGGGGCAATCACGGCGATGTTCACGACCAAGCTTGTGAGCGTTGCGGCGAGGTCATAGCCGTTCAAGATGCCGTAGAATCCGGCGGAGAAAGTTGCAAATGCAAGTCCCATGCGGGCATCGTAAAGCACAACGGCAATCACGGGTGTAAACGTAACCGGGTACAGCCACATGAAGTCGATGGCGTCAGGGAGGATGCTGTCCGGTCTGTTGAGCGAACCCGAGAGGTTGTGGATAATCCAGAACGCAAGGAGTTGCAAAACTGTAAGGAATATGAGGCTCCACAACTGGCGCGGTGTCTTGAACATCGTACGCGTAGGCGTGTAGAGGCAGAACATGATGAGAAGTGTAATGATGATGACGAATACAAGCACGTTACCGTACGGGGCGGTAAGCATCTTCGAGTTTTCTTCGTTCTGCTGTGCTTGCTGGAGAGCGTCAATCTTTTCAAGAATTTCCTTAGTAATGGGGGCACCCTGGGCTACGATTTCCATGCCGCGGGGAACCATGCCCTTGATGAGCGTGACCTTGTTGCTCGCGTCGAGCTTGCGGGCTTCCGTTTCTTTTTCGAGATAGAATACGTTCGGGCTTGTGAAAACGTAGAGGGCTTCGTAGAAGGCACTCTGTAATCCTTGTTCGGCGGAGAACGAGTTCTGTAGTTGGCTAAAGGCTTCTTCGATGCGGCGTTGCATCGGCTGGACTTCGCTGATTTCAAGCGTGCTTTCTTCGTTATCCTTGATGAGCGAAATGTTTGGCTTGTTGTAAATGATGTTCTTGATTTGCTTGATGTTGTAGCTGTTGCAGAACAGGCTGACCTCGGTTTCCGTCTTGGCGAGGAGCGTGTTCGAAACGCCCTTCTGCATCATCTGGTAGAATACGGACATCAAGGAATCGCGGGCGATAGAATTCGTGCTGAGCGGCTTGATGGCGGTAATGGAAAGGCGCTGTTTTAACTGGTCGTAGATGCTGGACGCTTCCTTGATTTTTTCTTGCATGGAGGCGCTGCCGTCATCTTTGCTACTGCTGATGAGCGCTTGCATTTTGCCGTACTGCTCGAGCTTTTTGAGGTACTGCTGTAGTTCTCGCAGCTGTCGAGTCGTTTCGTCGGCGTTGAATTCAAAAATGGCGTTGATCTTGTCTGCGGCTCGAGCCTTTTCGTTCTGGATTTCCTGCTCGGTCTTCGGGACTTCGAACTTGAACGGGGCAACAATTGTCCTTGTACTGAGCTGGCCCAAGTGCGGGCGCTCGGCGCGGAGGGCAATATTCTTGTCCGGGAATAAGAGAATGGCGATAAGGATTAAAATAACCCAGCCAATAAATAAATGAATCTTTTTCTCTTTCTTGTTCATTTAATGCTCTTCTATTTTTTTTGCTCGTTCTGTTCGTAAGCTAGCAAAATGTCCTTGACCAGGTGGTGCCTGAGCACGTCTGTAGCGCTAAATTCGACTTCGGCAATTCCCCGAATCCCCTGGAGAATTTTCATCGCGTGTTCGAGACCGGATGTTTGGCCTTTGGCGAGGTCAATTTGGCTTGTGTCGCCGGTAATAATCGCCTTGCTGTGGGGACCGAGTCGGGTAAGGAACATCTTCATCTGGGCGATTGTCGTGTTTTGTGCTTCGTCGAGGATGATGAAGGCGCGTTTAAGCGTGCGACCGCGCATGTAGGCGAGCGGAGCGACTTCGATGGCGCCTGTTTCTTCGTAACGCTTGAGCTTCTCGGCGGGCAAAAGCTCGGAGAGGCTGTCGTGGATCGGACGGAGGTAGGGGGCAATCTTTTCTTTGAGATCACCGGGCAAATACCCCAGCGATTCGCCGGCTTCGACGGCGGGGCGCACGAGGCAGATGCGTTCGGCTTCGCCGCGTTCAAGGCTTGCAACGGCAAGCGTTACCGCAAGGAATGTCTTGCCTGTACCTGCAGGGCCTTTTGCAAAAATGATGTCGTTTTTTTCGACTGCCTTGACCAGTTCCGCCTGTGCGGGCGTCTTGGCGGAGACGCTGATGCCGAACCTGTTCCTAAAGACAGGGCTGTCGGGGATGAGCTCGGTGTAGCTTGCTTCGGAAGTCTCCTTAGGACCGAGCATGCGTTCGAGCTGGGATGCGTCTAAAATTTCGCCGTTGCGTGCGGCAATTTTGAGCTGGTCGAGAACGGCCAGCAGGCCTGACAAGTCGGCTCCTTCCTGGGGAACTAGGTCCAGACCCGGAAGACGGGTGCGTATTTCAGCGCAAAAACGGCTCTCCAGTAATCGGAAAACCGTTTCACGTTCGCCTGAAATAACGCGTTTCAGGTTGTCAGACAGTGAGTAATGCCTTATACTACTCTTCATCTGTAGAAGGTTGCTGAATCGGGAGACCAAGCTTGGTCCTTGCGTCGAAGATTTCCTTGCGGAGCTTGTGGTTGTCTTCGTTAGCGGCGACTGCTTCGTCCTGAGTCTTCTTCAGAGTCTTTTCGTTGATGACTTCCTTAGGAGCCTCTTTCTTCGGCTGAACAGCCGGCTTAGCGGCTTCGGCCTGGTTTTCGCTGTAACCCGTGTAAGAAGAGGATTCAGATGTGGATTCGTTGCTTCCCGTATAGCCTGTGTCGCTGCTGCTGCTAGAGTTAGAAGAACCTGCGCAAGCTGTGAAAAGTGCTACAGAAACAGAGGCGAGAACTAATTTCCATTTTTTAAGAGACATTATTAAGCTCCATTCTAGTCTTTGATGGCTAAAATATATATAGTTGTGGCAGAAAAAATGTTAAAAAAGGTAAAAATTGACTATGCAAGCACGTAAAAATGACGTTCAGGCCTATTCTCAGGTCTTTTTATCGTCCAAAAATTACGATTCCAAGAAAATTTATGCGAAAAGACGAAAGTCTTTGATGGAAAAGCTAGACTCTTTTTGCGTTTTTGCCGGGATGATAGTTGAACCGGGGGGCGAGGAAGCCTTTGTACAAACTTGGACTCGCTTTGTGCAGGACCCGGCGTTTCTGTATTTGACCGGCGTGAACCAGGCGGGTTGCTATCTGGTGCTGGACCCGCGTGCCATGCGTTCGACGCTCTTTGTGCCGCGCAAGGACCCGTTCAAGGAATTCTGGAACGGCAAGCGCCTTGGCTTTGTGGATGGCGAAAATGTGGTTGCTCGCTTGACGGGTGTCGAGGATGTTCGACCGATTGACGAACTTTGGGACTTTGTCGAGTCGCTTGCGAAGAAATATGCGAATGGCAAAAATGCGGTGGATCACGCTTATGCATTCTATTACGAGAAGTTCAAGGGCGACCACAACGAAAAGCTCAAGAACGATTTGAAGAAGGTGCTCCGCCCTTATAAGTTGAACGTCAAGAGCTGTGCTGACATGCATTTTGAAGACCGCCTGGTGCTGGAACCGGAGCGCATCGATGATGCCCGCGTGGCGCAAGAGATTACGGATGAAGCGTTCCGCGCACTTTTGCCCGAGATGAAGAACATGAAGACCGAGCGTGATGTGGCGTTGTTCCTCAATTACGAGATGCAGCGCCGTGGCGATGGCGACCTTGCGTTCCCAACGATTATTGCGGGGGGCAAGAATGCCTGCTGCCTGCATTACGTGAAGAATGACGAGCAATTGCGCGATGGCGAACTGGTGCTCTTTGACTTTGGTGTGCGGTTCGGGACGCTCCACAGCGATATCTCGCGTACAATCCCTGTAAACGGCACGTTTGACCCGCTCCAAAAAATGTTGTACGAAATTGTGCTCGAGTCTGCGAAGGTGTACCAGCGCGTGGTGCGTCCGGGAGTTGCTCTCAAGGAAATCGGCATGATTTGCTGGGAGTTCATTATGATGGAACTTGACCGTCGCCTTGTAAAGGGCGCGAAGGGGAGTTTCAAGCTCCTGTACGATAAGAGGCCGCATGGGGTAAGCCACTTTATTGGGGAACATATCCACGAGGGCGACCCGGGTTCCCGTTCCTTGGATGTGGTGTTAAAACCGGGAATGTTAATCTCTTGTGAGCCAGGACTTTACGGCGATTTTACGGCGACAATTGACGGCAAGCGCTACCGCGAAAGTATCGGCATCCGCATCGAAGATGATTTAATTATTACAAAAAGCGGTTTTGAAAATATTTCGGAGCATATTCCGCGTACAGTTGAGGAGATTGAGGCTCTCATGAAGTGATTTTTCTATCTTTGAACGAAAGGACATTTTGCAAAAAAAGGGTTTTGTAAATGTGGAAAGTTAAAGGTTCTATAAGATTCTTCTTATCTATCCTTGCAACAGCTTTTGTTCAGGCGGGTGTGTTTATTTACGCCCAGAAAATTCTGTCGGGATCGTTCTTTGCCAAAGACGGTATCATCTGGCAGAACTTCATGCTCCAAATTTTCTTCCTCGCGCCATACGTGTTGATGGTGTTCTTTGCGGGGTTCTTCACCAATAAGTTCTCGAAGAACAAGGTGATGGCTTGGTCGTCACTCATGATGACGCTATTTGTGATAGCGCAGTCGGTCTTGGTGACGGTCGATTACCCGCGAATCGCATTCTGGCTCTCGATTGGGCTTAGCTGCGGTTTTGCCATCCACAGTGCGGCAAAGTACGCGATTCTTAAGGAAATGTTTGGCGTGCGCAATTTGAGCTACGCGAACGCTTTCCTCCAGATATTCAGTATCAGCGGTATTATCGCGGCATCCTGGCTTGCGATTGTCGGCGTGAACCTGATCAACTTGGACCAGCTCGTTTCTTACGAAGCAGTGCGTCGCATTACGGAAAAGTCCGTCGTGATTCCGTGGATTTTGACGGCAGTGAGCGTGCTGGGTACGGTTGCAAACTTCATGATTCCACGCGTGAAGTTCGAAGACTTGAACGTGAGCGTTGACAAGGTCAAGCGCCACTTGAGTCTCGGTTTCCGCGTGCCTACGCTCCGTGCGTCTATCATCGCCCTTTCGATGTTCTGGGCTTTGGCTCAGGTGTTCGTGTTGATTTACCAGGACGTGTCCGGTTCTTCGACCGTGAACATGATGCAGGACTACATGTCGTTTGCGATTGTGGGCCTCATGGTTGGTACGATTGTGGCTGCACACTTCTCCAAGGACTTTATTGAATCCGGCTTTGTGCCGCTTGGCATGTTTGGCGCCTCAATCTGCATGTTCCTCGTGCCGTTCCTTGTGCATCCGGTTGCACTCGTTGTGCTTTATTCCATGACCGGTTTCTTTGGCGGTCTCATCTTGGTGCCGGTGAATGCGCTTTTGCAGTATAACACGCGTCCGAACAACTCCGGTTCTGTGATTGCACTTGCAAACTTGATCCAGGCTGTGGTGCTTGTGGCGTTCCTGTTCGTGTTCACGATGATGGTCCGCTACACCGATGTCCGTCCGCAGAACTACTTCATTGGCCTTGCCGTGATTTCTGTGGGTGTGTTCGTCTGGTCGATTTCCAACTTGCCGCAGGCGATGTTGCGTACGCTTTTACGTTTTGTGTTCAGCCGTTATAGAATTCGCGTGTTGAACGTTCAGAACATCCCGAACGAAGGTCCGATTCTTTTGGTCGGTAACCACCACAGCTTTATTGACTGGGCTATGGTGCAGATGGCTTCTCCGCGTCCGCTTTGCATTGCTAGCAACAAGGACCATTTCGACAAGTGGTACTTGCGCGCCGTGCTCAAGCGCTTGGGCATGATCCGTATTGATAACCGCAATCCAAAGATTGCGATGGACAAGATTCATGCAGCCCTCCTCGCAGGTAAGGCTGTTGTGATTTTCCCGTCGGGCGAAGTTTCCAAGTCTCCGCACGTGGAACCGTTTACGATTGACTATTCCTCCGCTGTCGATGGCACGAAGGCTCAGGTAATTCCGTTCTACATCCAGGGCTTGTGGGGCTCTAACTATAGCTATAGCTCTTCGAACATGTTCGGTGCTTCGGCTGAACGTTCTGTGACGGTCGCCTTTGGTGAAGCTCTCCCGGCGAACACGCCGCCTAATGAAATCCGTGCCATTATCCGCCGCATCTCGATTGACGCTTGGAACTACGCTGTTTCGTTTGTGCACCCGATTGCCGATAGCTGGATCCGCACTTACAAGAAGTACGTGAAGAATGGTCCTGCTATTTATAGCCCGGATGGCGCTCACTTCTCGGGTTACAAGCTGATGGGCGCTGTGATGGCTTTCCGCGGCTACCTCAAGAAGACGCTTGGCAAGAATGAACAGAACGTGGGCATTATGCTCCCACCGAGCCCTGCGGGCGTGATTGTGAACCTCGCTCTCTGGGTGATTGGCAAGACGAACGTGAACTTGAACTACACGTCTTCTGTCGAAAACGTGAAGTTCTGCTGCGATCGCGCTGAATGCTCGACCGTGATTACGAGCCGCCAGTTTGTGCAAAAGCTGAAAGGCCGTGGCAACGATTACTCGCAGATTGCATCGGACAAGGTGCGCTTGCTCTATGCCGAAGATATCATGAAGGAAATCCCGAAGGCAAAGATTGCTGCTTTCCTTGTGCTTTGCATCCTCATGCCGAGCTGGCTTATTCGCCTTGTGTTTGTGAAACATCGCAACATGGACGACAATGCTGTGATTGTGTTTAGCTCTGGCTCTGAAGGTACGCCGAAGGGTGTGGAACTTACGCAGCGCAACTTGATGGGCAACATCCAGCAGCTTGCTTGCATTTTGAACGTGAGCCGTGGCGACGTGATGCTCTCGGAACTCCCGCTGTTCCATAGCTTTGGTCTTACGGTGACGACGCTTTTGAACCTCACGGAAGGCTGCCCGATTGTAGCTGTGGCTGACCCGACCGACGTGAAGACGATGTCTCGCGTTTGTGCGGAATTCCAGGTGACGTTCTTGGTGGCAACACCGACGTTCCTCCGAGCCTTTACGGTGAGCCGCTATGTGCACCCGTTGATGTTTAAGTCTGTGCGTATTATTATCGCTGGTGCCGAGGCTCTCCGTCCGGAACTTGCAACGGCATTCCGCCTCAAGTTCGGTAAGGAAATTTACGAAGGTTACGGCTGCACGGAAACGGCTCCGGTGGCATCGGTCAATACTGAAAATACGTTGTTCGATGACTATACCACGTTGCAGGTGAACAACAAGCCGGGTACGGTGGGTCCTGCGCTCCCGGGTACGCAGTTCTTGATTGTCGACCCTGAAACAAACGAACCGCTCCCGACTGGTGAAGCGGGTATGATTCTCATTGGCGGTTGCCAGGTGATGAAGGGCTACCTCAAGGACGAAGACCGCACGAAGAGCGTGATTGTCCAGAAGGATGGCATTCGCTATTACCGCACGGGTGATAAGGGCTATCTCGATGAAGACGGCTTCCTTACGATTGTGGACCGTTACAGCCGCTTTGCTAAGCTCGGTGGTGAAATGATTAGCCTTGGCGCAGTCGAAAAGAAGATTCAGGATACGCCTGTGTTGCAGGGTTGCGATTACGTTGTTACGGCAATCCCGGATGCGACCAAGGGTGAAAAGATTGTTCTTTTGTACCAGGGCGAAAAGGATCCGAAGGACGTGCTCTCGGAATTGCGTGCAAGCGGCATGCCGCCTCTCATGCTCCCGTCCGCTGCGTTTAACGTAGATGTGATGCCGAAGCTTGGTTCTGGCAAGGCTGACTTTGTGACCGCAAAGAAGATGGCAAAGGAACTGGTGGAGAAAAAGTAAGCGGCGGAGCCGCAGTTACTAGTTATTAGTTGGTAGTTATTAGATTAAAGTTTGGCGGCTATGCCGCGATTATTATGACTAATGACCATTGACTAATGACTAAAGACTAGGAGAAAAAATGAAAAGCTTGACCCCTGTACGTACTGCGCGTTTGGTTGCATCGCTGATTGCAATCCTTGGAATGTTCTGTTTTGCAGTCGAGCGCGCGCTCACGAAGGTTTGCCTTATGGCAAAAGATGGCGTGCAGATGGGGCTCAACCGTTATTCGAATTCTTTCACAGGTCGTTTTGCGGCCGAGAATTTCTCGGATGACAAAAAGCTTTTGGATGTTCTTCGTCAGGCGAAGGATTTGTTGCCGGCTGCAGATAACGCTTTGCTCGTTCTTTTCATCTTGAGCATTGTTCTTTTTATCATTGCTGCGTTTGGCCTTGCTTTCCCCAAGCAGTTCTGTCACATGCTCGTTGCAACGAAGCTCCTCAAGTGGCAAGACGGAATTGTGTTGCAGGATATGAAACTCTCGGGAACTCCGTCAGAGGGACCTAGCGTTTCTGATAAACTTAAGGAACTTTGCGGAAAGATTGCGGCTGCGGCGAAAAAAGTTCAACTGAAGTACTGGGTTTTTATCGGTTGTTCGCTTGCGTTTGTGCTTGTGCTCGTCTTTGGCGTGCGCGGTTGTTCTACACCGAGCGTTTTCGGTGGATCGCAGGCGGTGTCCGAAGATTTGACCGGGCAGACTTTGTACTATATCCAGGCGCAAAAGTCTTTCTTTGCAAAGACAAACAAGGTGGGTGGGCCGAAATCGCTCCAGATGCCGGATTCTTTAGTGTCTGATTACTTTACGTATCGCGTGACGGGCGGAAAGTTTACGGCAACGCTGAACAAGAAAGTCAAGGATTGTCCTGCCGGTAGCCGCTGGTCGGTGAGTGCCTCAACCAAGGGCATTTTTACGGTTGAATTAGTGCTTTATCGCTCTGCGCCAAAAGACTCCAATTGCGTGTTTATTTCGCCTGATTTCAAAAATCTCGGAAGAAAGTAACCTCATACGGGGTGTCCCTAGACAACAATTTGCTAGTTGATTCTTGCGCTTGAGGGGGCGAGAATATATATTAGTAATACCTAGAATGTTCTAGGGTTGTTTATGGGTGGTGGTATGAAATTTACGCAGATAGTCTGTGCTATGGCGGTGGCGTCGTTTGCCGACGTGACGTGGGTCCCGCAGTGTGAAGATAACGGCTTTACGCTAATCCGTTCTTCGGAACATTTTGAAGTTTGCAAAAAGCCAAAGACCGACGATGGTGCGGCGAATAATGTTTCAATCTCGACTTCTGATGCCGAGGGTGTGCTCCAGTCGCTAGAAAAGGTGTATTCGTTCTACATCGATTCGCTCGGCTGGATGTTGCCGTTCCCGAAAAGTTCGGACAGGAAACTCAAAAGCAATATTTATGTGTTTGAAACATTGCCGTCCTTGTACGGTGGCCAGGATTATGTGAAGGCTTTGAATGGCGAGTTTGGGCCTGGCATGTGGATTGGAGTCGGGGCGCTCAAGGATTATTGGGGAACATCGCACGAGTTTGCGCATGGTTTGCAGGGCGTGGCGGGTTGGCTCGGGAACAACAGTCACTCGGGTTGGATGGCGGAATCGCATGCGAACTGGATGGCGCATCAGTACAATCCGAATGATGCTCATTGCTCTGAATATCTGATTAACTTTCCGTATTTGTATTACGGTTCCACGCGCGACCGCTATTGCAATTGGCAGTTCCTGGAACATTTGAAAGAAGAATTTGGTGGCGGCAATAAAGGCGCTCACGAAGTCAATCGCATTTGGATGGAATCGATTCGCGACGGTGAAAATGGTCGCATGGAACAGACTCCGTTTAGTGCGATGATGATGGTTTACGGCTGGTCGCTGGAACAGCTGAATGATCAGTTTGGCAAGTTTGCGATGAAGAATGCAACGGTAGAATACGCTCCTGCCAAGAAAACTTTGTACAAAAAGTCCTGGGGCGATTACGAATTTGCGACTCGTCGAACGCATGATGGCTGGGGTGATTTGTATCGCAGACATTCCCGCGTGACCATGCTGAACAAGATGAAATGCGAAAGTTCCGAGAATTCGGATGGGAATGTTGCGACCGAGAATTGCGTGGACCGTTACATTTCGCCGAGTTACTGGGCTCCGCAGCGTTGGGGTTATAACCTGGTGCGCATTTATCCGAATTCGGCGGGAAAGGTAACGGTTAAGTTCCGTGGTATTGTGCAGGAAAAGCCGACGGTCAATGGATACACTTGCTTTGGCGACAATACAGATTATTACAAGGGTAAAACTTATAAATGGTGCAATTACGCACCGGACAAATTGCCGGATCCTGCGTCGGGTTGGACGGTTGGCTTGGTCGCGGAAGGTGCAGATGGCACGCCACGTTACAGCGAAATGAAACACGGAACGGGCTTCAATCTTGAAATCGAAACGAAGGCGAATGATAAGGCTTTGTGGCTTGCGGTGACGGCGACTCCGACGGAAATGCAGACGATTCTTTGGGACCAGTTCTATTACAGCATTTATCGCTATCCGTACATGATTGAAGTTGTGAACGGCGCGCCTGAAGGCTATAACAAGGACTTTTGGAAGCCCGCAAATGCAAGCGGCTATACTAAGCATGCAAATGGCGGCGGTCTTGTGAGCAACAAGGCGAAAGTGGCGGCTACCGCTTATGTGGGCCCCGATGCGGTCGTGAACGGCGGTACGATTTCTGGGAATGCCCGCATTGAGGATTTTGCTGTCGTGAATGGCGGAACGATTAGCGGTAACGCCGTGGTGCGCGGGCGCGCTCTTGTGACAGCTGGCACGATTGGCGATGACGCTATGCTTGAAGAAGACGCTTGGCTTGTAAGCGGAATGATTAGTGGCAAGGCTAAAGTCGGTGCGCTTTCGCTGATTGTGAATTCAACGGTGACGGATAACGCACAAGTTTACGGCGTGATGTGGGCGGTAAATGGCAAGAAACTTTCCGGCACGGCCCAGCTTCGCGGCGACCTCGAAAACAACTTCGATAAAGAAATCTCGAAGGGAATTTTCTATGGCATGGTCAATACTGACATGCTGAACAATGCGAACTTTGGCGCAAACCTCACGACGCCCCCGACGGATGCGACTGCAAGCATTGAAAATGCCAAATGGTATACAATTGCAGATGATTCCACGCAGACAGATCCGGGGCATACAACGGGTATTGTTTCTAGGGTGGCGGCGCTCCAGTTAAGTGATGTGAATGAAGCTTATGATGTGTTTGATTTGAATGGAAAACATCTCGGTTTTGCGAAAGTAACACCCTCTGAATGGAGTGCGCTAGGCAATAAAGCTTTGCAAAAGATACTACGTGCATCAGGATTTAATGCGGGAATGTATCTAGTTCGTGCAAAACGTTCGCATCGTTTGATTCGCGTGAATGTAAGGTGAAATCGCCATTTCTGATGTAAAATGTGCGGCCTCTTGTCGTTTTGGCAATAAAATAAATTTGAGAAACCTCGAAATGGGGTTTCTTTTTGGTTATAATAATATTGGTTGGATATTTATGGAGTAAAAATGGTTAAAAAGTTTTTGTTTTCGCTTGCTGTTTTGGGAGCGGCGTCTTTTGCTCAGGACCCGAACTTGCATATTTACCTTGCTTACGGGCAGTCCAATATGTCGGGGCAGGCGACTATTACGGATACGGACCGTCAAACGAATCCGCGTTTCTTGGTGTTACGTGCAGGGAATCATTCCAACCAGAAAGTTGGTGAATTTTATCCGGCGGCACCTCCGATGGGCCATAGTGGTTCCAAGGTCGGCATTGTCGATTTCTTTGGTCGCAAAATGATTAAGGAACTCCCGGATAGCATCACGGTGGCGGTCGCGAATGTGGCGATTGGCGGGCAGAGCATTGACCTGTTCGATAAAGACCGCAATGCGGCTTATGTGCAGAATGCCAAAAACAAGAACGATACTTGGTGGATTCAGTATCTGAATGAATATGGTGGCGATGTGCACAAGCGCATTGTTGAAATGGGAAAAATAGCAAAGCAGAAAGGCGTCATCAAGGGATTCCTTTTCCATCAGGGCGAAGCGGATTACCAGATGAAGGACTGGCCCGAACGCGTCAAGAAGGTTTATGACCAGTTCATTGAAGAACTGGAGCTAGACCCGGAAAAGACTCCGATTTTGCTTGGTGAACTTGCGCCTACGGGCGATTTGGGCTGGCGAAACGATGCCGTGAAAGAGGCGGCTGACTTGATTCCGAATGGCTATGTGATTTCGGCTCAGGGGTGCCCTGCGATTAAGGAACCGAGCTATACGCTCCATTTCACTCGCGATGGCTATCAAACTTTGGGCGAACGCTATGCGGAAAAGATGCTTGAATTGCTCAAGGCTCAGGAACCGGCTCAAGATTCATCTAAAACGGATTCCTCGAAAGTCGTGCCTTCTGATTCGACAGGGAGTGATTCTACATCATCGGATAGTACAAACGCTATTCACAGTTCGGCTGTTGCTCGTGCTGTGGAATCGCATTTGCCGAGGCTGTTCTATGATGTTCGCGAACATAGTTTGTTTGTGCGATTCAAGAAAAATGGTGTGGAACATCGCTACCGCTTGACCGGGCGGAAACAATAAAATTGTTGTGGTTATAATGAAAAACGTCCAGCGAGCGCTGGACGTTTTTGCTTAAGGATGACAAAAGCGAATTAGCCTTCTCCCCAAAGGGGATAACTCAACTAAGGCAACAAGTTGCCAAGTTTCGTTTAGATCTTCGGAAGCTGGGCGAGGCTCTTGGCGATGTCTTCATCCGTCGGGATGTAGTCGCTCATTTCGCCGTCGTTGAACTTCTGGTAAGCAACCATGTCGAAGTAACCCGTGCCGGTGAGACCGAACACGATGTTCTTTGCCTGACCAGATTCCTTGCACTTGAGAGCTTCGTCGATCGTTGCGCGGATGGCGTGGCTGGATTCCGGAGCCGGGAGGATACCTTCGGTCTGGGCGAAGAGCTTTGCGGCTTCGAAGACCTTAGTTTGTTCGACAGACGTTGCACGCATGAGACCCTGATCGTAAAGTTCAGAGAGGATACTGCTCATGCCGTGGTAGCGGAGGCCACCAGCGTGGTTTGCAGACGGGATGAAGCTAGAACCGAGGGTGTACATTTTGGCGAGCGGGCAAACCTTACCGGTGTCGCAGAAGTCGTAAGCGTACTTACCGCGAGTGAAGCTCGGGCAGCTTGCCGGTTCCACAGCGAGAATATCGTAGTCGGCTTCGCCACGGAGCTTTTCGCCGATGAACGGGCTCACGAGACCACCGAGGTTAGAACCACCGCCAGCGCAACCAATGATGAGGTCGGCCTTCACGCCGATCTTGTCGAGAGCAGCTTTTGTTTCGAGACCGATGACGGACTGGTGGAGGAGCACCTGGTTCAGCACGGAACCGAGAACGTAGCGGTAACCCGGCTGCTTCACAGCGGCTTCAACAGCTTCAGAGATTGCGCAACCAAGGCTACCCGTGGTGCCCGGGAATTCGGCGTTGATCTTGCGGCCGATGTCGGTCGTCATGGACGGGGACGGGGTGACGGATGCACCGTAGGTGCGCATCACTTCGCGGCGGAACGGCTTCTGTTCGTAAGAAACCTTCACCATGTAAACCTGGCAGTCCAGTCCGAAGAAAGCGCTGGACATCGAAAGTGCGGTACCCCACTGGCCAGCACCCGTTTCGGTCGTCACGCCCTTGAGGCCCTGCTTCTTAGCGTAGTAGGCCTGAGCGATAGCGGAGTTGAGCTTGTGAGAACCCGAAGTGTTGTTGCCTTCGAACTTATAATAGATGTGTGCCGGAGTGCCGAGGGCCTGTTCGAGGAAGTAAGCGCGAACGAGCGGGGACGGACGGTACATCTTGTAGAATGTGCGGATGTCTTCCGGAATTTCGATGTAAGCGGTATCGTTATCGAGTTCCTGCTTGATGAGTTCGTCGCAGAAAACCGGCTGCAGGTCTTCGAAAGTCACCGGCTTGCCGGTTCCCGGATTCAGAAGCGGAGCGGGCTTCTTCTTCATATCGGCACGGACGTTGTACCATGCCTTCGGGAGTTCATCTTCGTGGAGGTAAGTCTTGACCTGACCATCGATCTTGAGCGAGTTTCTCATATAGTATCCTTTAATTTTGTGTAACCGCATCCAATTATATTAAATCGAATTTGTGTTGACAACAGCACTTGTGCAAAAAGACCGGTGTATATGTTTTATCTTGATTGGGGGCGTTCTTGAAATTTTAAAATTTTTTAATATATTGTTTTTATCACCATCATAAACATTAGGAGCTCCTATGGCCATTGACCACAATCTCTTAACGGGACAGTTTCGTCCTCTTGGCGAAAACAAAATTGAGCATACCCTTTCTGCAAGCCAGAAGGTTTTGCCTACACATACGGGGAAAAGCGCAGTACGCCATTTGACCCCGCGAAACCGAAAGCCGAAACTCGAAAAGTCGTAACGGCAAGAAGATTTCTATTTTTGGTTTCGTGAACGAAAATCCTTTTGAACTGTTAAAGAAATCTGCAAAGTCCAAGGCACGTCTTGGCGTGATCCATACGGCGCACGGAGACGTGACAACGCCCGTGTTTATGCCTGTAGGCACAGCCGCGACGGTCAAGGGGCTTACGAGCCGTGACATCCGCGAACTCGATGCAGAAATCATCTTGGCGAATACGTACCACCTCTATTTGCGACCGGGCACAAAGCTCATTGCAGAGGCGGGTGGCGTGCAAAAGTTCATGAGCTGGAACAAGCCGATGCTTACGGACAGCGGCGGTTTCCAGGTGTGGAGTTTAAAGCAGTTCCGAAAGATTACCGAAGAAGGCGTCCAGTTCAAGAGTTTACTGGACGGTTCTCGTCATTTGTTCACACCCGCAAGCGTGATGAATGCGCAACGTGAAATCGGTGCGGATATCATCATGGCGTTCGACGAATGTACTCCGTACCCGAGCACTGTCGAAGAGGCGGAAAAATCGCTTGCGCTCACGCTCAAGTGGACGCGCGAGGCGAAGGAATGGCTTTTGGCAAATCCTCCGATTCACGGCTATCCGCAATTTTTCTTTGGAATTGTGCAAGGCGGCATGCACAAGGAATTGCGACAGAAGTCTATCGAGGCGCTCAAGGAAATTGAGCCGGATGGTTATGCAATGGGCGGGCTTTCTGTAGGCGAGCCTGTCGAGACGATGTACGAAATTGCGGACTTTTGTACAAACTTGTTGCCCGAAGACCGCGCCCGTTATGTAATGGGTGTGGGAACACCGTGGAATTTGCTGGAGCTTGTGAAACGCGGTGTGGATATGTGCGATTGCATTTTGCCCGCAAAAAATGCGCAGGACGGATTAGTTTATACGAGCCGAGGAGTGCTCCGTTACAAGGGTGCGAAATTTGCGCATCAGCACGATTTGCCGCTCGATCCGAACTGCGATTGCTATTGTTGCCGTAACTATAGCCGCGCTTACCTCCGCCATCTTTTCAAGGAAAAGGAACCGCTTGGTTGGACGCTTGCGGCGATTCACAATTTGCATTTCTACATCCACTTAATGAAGTCCGTGAAAGCCCATATCGCAGACGATACTTTTGAAGATTGGGCGGACGAGCAAATCAAGATTTTGCAGCAGAGCGCTGAGTAGATTTTTTTATAAATTGAAAGTATGCTAGAATTTCGAATTCCAGAACTTTCAGATCGAGAAAATGTGGCGAGGGCGGTGGCAGAATCCGGTTATATCGGGAGCGATGCTGCGTTTGCAAGCCTTTTCTTGTGGCGCAAAAAATATGGCACACTGATGGCGTTACAAAATGGTTTCCTTTTCCGCTATTATCAAGGCGAGGGGAGTCGTCGCGGTTACGCTTTTCCGCTTGGTGCCGAAGACCCGCGTGAAGCGCTTGACGCAATTGTTCAAGATGCGAAAGAATCGGGCCGTCCGTTGGAATTCTGCTTGGTTGATGAAACTCGTGCGCATATCCTTTGGGATTATTTTAAGAAGTCCATCCAGTTTGTAAATGACCGTGGCGATAGCGATTATATTTATTCTGCGGAAAGTCTTGCGACTCTTGCTGGAAATACGTATCGCAAAAAGCGAAACCATATTTCGAAATTCAACCGTTCGTATGAACATTATGAACTGCGCGAAATTACCGCTGATAACTATGTGGACGCTCTCGAAGTTGAAAAAAAGTGGCTGCAAAATTCTATGTCGGGCGAAGAGCCTTGTGAACCGACATGCGAATGCGAAGAAGCTGCTTGGGCAGAACGGTCTACGGATGAAAAATCGCGTATGGCGGAGCTTTGTGCAATAGAAGAAGCGCTTAAAAATTTTGATGCGCTTGGCTTGAAAGGCGCAATCCTTTATGTGAATAATGCTCCTGTTGGCATGACGATAGCTTCTGAAATAGCCCCTAGAGTCTGGGATATCCATTTTGAAAAAGTCATTGGCGAGTATGCGGATAATGGCGGCTATGCCGTTATCAATAAAATGTTTGCAGAAACGCTTACTGGTGTAAAACTTATCAATCGCGAAGAAGATATCAATATCGAAGGACTCCGCAAGGCAAAACTTTCGTATTACCCGCTTATTATTTTGGATAAATGCCATGCTCTCCAAAGTGCTTTCTA
The DNA here is from genome assembly GCF_900142945.1 of Fibrobacter sp. UWB7. NCBI lineage: Bacteria > Pseudomonadati > Fibrobacterota > Fibrobacteria > Fibrobacterales > Fibrobacteraceae > Fibrobacter > Fibrobacter sp. UWB7. The sequence goes on along the minus strand of NZ_FRCO01000002.1, from coordinate 590,033 downwards.
AATCATCTTGTGCATCGTGCAAGTTTTGCTGTTCCTTTAGGCGAATGAGCCTTTGGGAAACACCTCTTTTCCCACATGAAATTGCAGAGAAATTAAGTCACGAAAATGAATATGGCGTGGTGGGCGAGTTCCGCATGTCTCAAACGGTGCAGGGAGTGCGCTTTGGCCGCTTGGTGCTTGAAAATAACTATCGCACAGACGATCCCGAAGAAGAAGTTCCTTGCACGTTTTTGGATCCGCAAAAAGGTTGCATTTTGAAGGGCGATGATAAGCCGTTCGATTGCAGTATTTGGCCGCTTAGAATCATGGATAAGAACGGTGAACTTGTTATTGCGCTTACGCCTACGTGTCCAACAATTGGAGCAACGCCGGGTAGAAATCTTGTGGATCTCGTAAAATCGGGTCTTGGTGAAAAAATTTACGAGTATGCCAAAATACACCCCTACATTATCAAGGAATACCGTGAGGGCTTTCCGATTATCGGGTAGAAATTTGGGTCATGTAATGTTTTTTTGAATCAAAAAACATAAATATGGATACTTGTGGATGGCGGATTGCTGTCAGAATATTTCTATTTTTGGGTCATTCTTTGTAGTCGTTGTTTTTGTGTTTTTGGAAGACCCTGATGATCAGTATTACTAAGCTTTTGATGGATACCCCGAATTTCGGGGATTCTCTTCGTTATGAACCGCGTGCCCACGAATCCAAGAACGGTGTGGGCCCGGGCCGTGGTCCGGTGGTGGTGTGGAACTGCACCAAGACTTGCAACCTGAAGTGCGTGCATTGCTATGCCCGTTCAGAGGCTATCAAGTACCAGAACGAACTTTCACACGAAGAGGGAATCAAGCTTATTGATCAGCTTGCAGATTTCCATGTGCCGGTGATTTTGTTCAGCGGTGGCGAACCGCTTTTGCGCCCGGACTTTTTTGAACTCGCGAACTATGCGGCAAGTAAGGGCATCCGTCCGACGATTTCGACGAACGGCACTTGCATCACGCCGGATGTGGCTCAGAAGCTCAAGGCGATGGGCGTGGGCTACGTGGGCATAAGCTTGGATGGTTGCGAAGAAACTCACGACAAGTTCCGTGGCAAGCAGGGCGCGTACCAGATGGCTTTGCGCGGAATCCGCAATTGTGTGGCGACGGGCCAGAAGGTTGGACTCCGCTTCACGATTACAAAGTACAACTATCAAGACCTGAACGCTATTTTCGATTTGCTCGAAGCTGAAAACATTGATAGAGTTTGTTTCTATCACCTTGTCTATAGCGGTCGCGGAAGTGCGATGGTCGATAATGACTTGAATCACGAAGAGAGCCGCAAGGTGATGGACTTGATTATTGATCGCACTTTGGACTTTAAGAAGCGCGGTGTGAACAAGGAAATTTTGACGGTCGACAACCACGCCGATGCCGTTTATCTGTACCAGCGTATGAAGCGCGAAGACCCGGAACGCGCGAAGATTGTTCTGGATTTGATTCAGCGCAATGGCGGAAATCGCAGCGGTATGGCATTTGGCAATATCGATAGCATCGGTAATGTGCATCCGGACCAGTTTACGCAATATATCACGCTTGGTAACGTTCGCGAACGCAACTTTGGCGACATATGGACTGATGAATCGAACCCGATTATGGCGGGTCTCAAGAATCGTAAGCCGATTCTCAAGGGACGCTGCCCGAATTGCAAGTTCTTGAATTTGTGCAACGGCAATTTCCGTACGCGTGCTGAAGCCGTTACTGGCGATTTTTGGGCTGAAGATCCGGCTTGCTATTTGACCGATGAAGAAATTGGGCTGTAAAGCCCTTCGCGAAGTGCCGCAAATGTTGTGCCAAAAACTTCTCGCGATTATTCAAGACGGCTTTCCGTTAGTGGAACGCCCGTATAAGGCGCTTGCGGAAATATTGAACGTTTCAGAACAAGATGCTTTTGATGAAGTTGAGAAAATGCGCGCTTCTGGCGTAATTCGCCGTATTGGTGGCGTGTACGATTCCAAAAAACTCGGCTTTATTTCGAGACTTTGTGCAGGGAAAGTACCTGCTTCGTCGCTTGATTTTTCGGAGGAACCGCATGCGCTGACTTCGATGGAATCGTTTGCGACCGTCGTGATGGATGAACCTGCGATTACGCACAATTACATCCGCAGTCACGAATACAATGTTTGGTTTACGGTCATTGTCGAAAATGAATCCGCAATCCAGACGGTTGTGGACCGCGTGTGTGCTAAAACAGAATTGCACGATGTCCATGTCCTCACCGCCACGAAGAAGTATAAAATCAATACGGTGATGGGGAAGGGGGCTGGCGCACCTTCTAAAATCGTCTTTGCGAGCGCCGTGCGGCAATCCCCTGAGAACGCGTTAACAGAAGCTGACCGTACCCGCATCCACATTGCTTGTGACGATATCCCGCATACGCTCACTCCGTTTAAGGACTGGGGTGTTTCTTGCGATGAGCTTCGCGAAGACCTTGCTATAAAACGCATGCGCCGCTTTGGGGCGATCCTTCGCCATCAAGATGCGGGATTCCCCTGCAATGCGATGGTGTGCTTCTCTCGTCATTCTGAGGACCGAAGGAACGAAGAATCCAGTAAAATCTTGGCTCTTGCAAAACAACACTACATTTCGCATTGTTACGAGCGTCCGTCTTTTGAAAATTTCCCGTACAACTTGTATGCAATGATGCATGCTCAGATGCCTGAAGAATTAGATGCTTACATCAAGGAATCCGTGGCGTTGCTTGATAACCCGGAATACGTCGTTCTCCATTCCCTCAAGGAACTCAAGAAAACGAGCTTCAGATTTTTTGCGTAGTATCGCTAGAATCGATAGCCTATACCGATGTTGGTAATGCCCTTTGCGCCCCAAAGTAAAAACGGCACTTGAAATCGAACGGAAACGGGGTAGCCAATCTCAAAACCTAAAAGGGAAATGTGTCCCATGGGAATGACTCTATCGGACATAATTGAAATTCCCGCATCAAGTTCAAAAAATGGGTTGACGAATCCCCCTAAATTACCATTGATTTTTAGTTTTGCCATAACCGTGGTTATAGGAGGATCATATATAAACAAATTTAGGATAATACCTGTTTCGATGTAGTCAAATGCGTATCCGTAATCGATGGATACAGCTCCATAAGAGCAAGAAAAAAGTTTTTCACATTTATCATCAAATAAGTGGCTTAATCCGGCACCAAAATCAAATAGTGTTAAAAAGTCATACTCAAAGCCAATACTATGATGTTTGATTTGACTCTTTTTGTTTTGATTGGATCCGTTTGCCTTCGCCATGCTTGTATCGACTATGATTTTTTGCTTTTGGTCTTTTTTCCAAATGGTGTTGGTGTCGATAATTCCTTCGCCAGCTTGTGCGTTTTCTACATACGTTCCCATGTCCCAAGCGTTTGCATGGACCGCAAAAAATAGAGAAATAACAGCGCAGAGTAAAAATCTTTTTGTCATGCCCTTGAATAACTTAGCCAATTAATTCGGTTTCTATAATTTATATATAATAATTTTTTGAAAGAAAAAGTATTTTTCGATTAAGAAAATGCTTGTGTCATGGCGAAATACCCTAGATTGCATTTGGTGGAGTGTAATTTTTCTATCTTTGGGCTATGCGCAAAATTTACATGGCAGGCATGAGCCACAAGGTGGCTGAAATCGCAATTCGCGAAAAGTTTTATATCCCGATGGATGTAAAGACTGAGGCGTTAACACATTCTCCGTTTGATGAACTTTTGATTCTGGCAACGTGCAATCGCACGGAAGTCTATGTGGCGAGTGACCGTGAAATCACTGATGGTGAACTCGTTCGTTATGTGTGTGGACTTGCCCGTCAAGACTACGATGATTTTGCGAAGTTTTTTTATTTTAAGTCGGGTGACGATGTTGCGCACCATGTGATGAATGTGTGTGCCGGGCTTGATTCTGTCGCTATGGGCGAGGATCAAATTTTGCACCAAATTGGCCGTGCGTACGAAACGGCGCACCAGCTGAATGCGACGGGCAATACGCTGAACAAGCTTTTCCAGAGCGCGATCCATACGACAAAGCGTATCAAGACTGAGACGAACTTGAGCAAGCTCAGTTGCAATATTCCGTTCTTGGCGATGAAGCAAGTGCAGAAGACTTTTGACGATCTTGAAAATCGTACCGTGTACATCGTGGGGCTTGGTGAGATGGGCTCGCTGATGCTCAAGTATGTACAAGAGAATACGACCAAGATTTTTGCAAGTAGCAAGACTTTTGCAAATGCCGAAAAATTTGCAGATGTGCTTACGCCTGTGAAATTCGAAGACCGCTACGAAGTCCTTGGCAAGTGCGATGTCGTGATTCTCTGCAGCGCTTGTCAGGAACCGATTGTCACGAAGAATGAGTTTGAAAAGACAATTGCATTGTGTCATCCTGAGCGAAGCACGGTGTGCGAAGTCGAAGGATCCTGTGAAGGTTCGTCTGCTGTGACAGACCCTTCAAAGCGCTTGATTATCGATCTTGGTAGCCCGCGCAATGCAGAAGCTTCTATTGGTGAACTTTCGGGCGTTGAATACGTTTGCGTTGATGACCTTGAAAAGATTGTTTCTGAAAATCGTCGGTTGCGCATGATTGAACTTGATGCCGCTCAGAAAATTTTGAAAGAAGGCCTTGATGAATTCTTGCATTGGAACCGTATGGATGAGGTCTCCAAGCAAATTCATTTGCATGCCGAGAAAATGCTTACGACGGCGAATGAAGAATCTGAAAAGTTGTTGCGCTCCATGCCGGAACTTTCGGAAGATGACCGCCATCGCATCCAGATGATGTACGAACGCTTTGCGAAGAAAATGGCAAATGACTTTTTGTATAAAGTCAAGGCTGAAAATTCGCCTGAAGATGTGCAGGTGTTCCTCAAGTGCTTAGATTCGAAATCTCCTAGAAATTAGAGGGATTTGCTGTGAGTGAATTGAAATTACGTATCGCAACGCGCAAGAGTGCATTAGCTTTGGCCCAGACGACGATGGCGGCGGATGCTATTGTCGCTGCTAATTCTGTTATTGGGAATGCCGCCGATTCTAATAATGCCCGCGATTCTCTGACTTATGAACTGGTCTCCATGACAACCGAAGGCGATCGTCGTTTGGATAAGTCGCTGGCAAGCTTTGGCGGCAAGGGAGTGTTCATCAAGGAACTGGAAATTGCACTCCTCGAAGATCGTGCCGATATTGCGATTCACAGCTTGAAGGATATGCCTGCCGAAGTGCTGCCGCAGTTCAAACTTGCTGCAGTCTTGAAACGCGAAGATCCGCGAGATGCGTTCCTTTCGCGTGGTGGAGCTGCTGGAATCCGTTTTATGGATTTGCCTGCGGGTGCTCGTGTGGGTACGGGAAGCATTCGCCGTGTGGTGCAGCTGAAGGCGCTCCGCCCGGATTTGGAATATGTGCCGATTCGCGGAAACATCCAGACTCGCATTGGCAAACTTGCGGAACTTGATGGTGTTGTGCTTGCAGCGGCGGGCCTTAAGCGTATGGGCCTTGCCGATCAGGTAACGGAATACTTTAGCACTGAACAGATGCTCCCCGCCAGTGGTCAGGGAATCCTTGCGATTGAAACTCTTGCCGATTCTGACACTCGTCATCCTGAGCGAAGCACTGTGTGCGAAGTCGAAGGATCGAGGGCGATTTGTAACGACCTTGCGCAGATCCTTGCTCGCGTGAACGATGTTGCGACATTCTGCATCGCTTCTGCTGAAATGGCGTATTTAAAGGCGCTCAATGCCGGTTGCCAATTCCCGGTGGCGAGTTTCGCGGAATTTGTTTGCGAAAATAGTGCTGAAAATCGCGGCGCTTGTGGCGCACTCGAAGAGAATGCTAATAGAACTGCGCAGACTTTGAAAATCCGCGGCATTTACTGGGACGAAAAATCAGAAAAACTGCTCCGTGCAGAAGTCGCCGGAAACGTTGATTTGAAATCTGCGGACTCTGTCCAGCAATCTAAGAATTTGGGCGTCGAACTCGCCCGCGAAATTCAAAAGCAACTATAAATTACATTGTCATTCCCGACTCCGTTCGGAAATCGCCATCTTGTATCGCAAAAAAATATCCGCACATTTTTTGTGTGCGGACATGATTTTGTTTAGTCAAATCTTTTCGTCATTGCGAGTCGTGGAGTGACGTGGCAATTTATACGTTATTTCTTTTCTGGTTTCGACACAACGGGCTTGATTCGTTTGCCGCAAAGTGTTACGATAATTCCTGCCTGTGCGAACATGTAGTAAGCCGTGTCGCGGTTGTTGTTCAACGTAGATTTCGGATCATAATCGTCCTTGGTCACGAAAACTTCGGCAACACCTGAAAGGCTGATGTCCAAAGAGCAACGTTCGCACGGGAATCCAATCACGTAGAGCTTGGAACCAGGAGGAACCTTTCCGCGAGCGTAGTGGAGTGCGTTGATTTCGGCGTGGACCATGAACGGATACTTGTTTGCCTCGAATTCATGGTGGCTCAAAAGCTCGCCCGAGTCGGCGTCTAGCAAATCGTAAGCGAGGAGTTGCTTTTCGCGCGTATACGGAACGGTTTCGTCGTCAAATCCGGCGGGAGCTCCGTTGTAACCCGTGCTGATAACGCGCCCGTCGGCGCTTACAAGAACGGCACCCATTTGGGTATTTTGGTCTTTGGAAAGGCGTGCCTGGGCACACATCATCTGCGTATAGACTTCGTCGCGAAGCTTTGCTCTAGAACTATTCATGCTAAAAAATATAGGCAAAATTTTAATGGCGAAGTTTTTCTAAATTTGGTTTCGATGGAAAACTCGAATCATTTTGGCAAAGTTTATTTGATTGGCGCGGGTCCTGGCGATCCTGGGCTTTTGACCGTGCGTGGAAAGTCAATTCTTGAAAAAGCCGATGTTGTGGTTTACGATCGTTTGGTTTCACCGGGCGTGCTCTCGTTATGTAATCCGAAAGCAAAGATGGTGGATGTGGGCAAAATGCCGACGCACCACAAGGTGAAACAGTCCGAAATTAATAAACTCCTGGTAAAATTTGCCGTTGAAATGCCGGGTGCGACCGTTGCACGTTTGAAGGGCGGCGACCCGTTTGTGTTCGGTCGTGGTGGCGAAGAGGCTTTGGAACTTGTCGCTGCAGGCGTCGAATTTGAAGTTGTGCCGGGCGTGACCTCTGCCATTGCTGTGCCTGCCTATGCGGGCATTCCCGTGAGCCATCGTGGAATTGCAACAAGTTTCCATATCATCACAGGCCACGAAAAAGAAAAATCCGTCGTGGACCCTATCGCTGCACTCCAGGGTGACTGTCATTCTGGAGCCGAAGGCGATAGAATCCAATGCAATCTTTCGCTGGACTTCGAGACTCTCGCGAAGTGCCAGGGAACGCTCATCTTTTTGATGGGCATTGCCAATATGGACTTAATCGCACATCGATTAATTGAATGTGGCAAAGACCCGAAAACTCTGCTTGCATTTATCGAAAAAGGAACAACCCCGAACCAGCGTACCGTTATGGCAACGCTTGAATCAGCGGGCGAGACCATTGTCCGTGAAAATGTGACGGCACCCGCAATTACGATTATGGGTGGCGTGGTTGAACTGGGCAAAACTCTTGCTTGGAAAAAGAATTTGCCGCTTTCGGGTAAGCGTTTGGTTGTAACGCGTGCCGCAAAACAATCTAGTGGAATTACAGCTCGACTGACAGCCCTCGGTGCCGAAGTTATCGAAACCCCGATGATTGAAACACGGGATGTTTTCCCTTGTTGTCATGCCGGACTCCGTTCCGGCATCTCCAATTCTTCTGAAAATAAGGTTGCTGAGCCTGTCGAATTCGAAGACCTCAAAAATTTTGACATTCTTGCTTTCACGAGCACGAACGGTGTTGAATGTTTCTTTAAGCAGTTGTTTGCTGCGGGTTATGACGTACGTGTGCTTGCCGGCAAGAAAATTGCAAGTGTCGGAAAGATTACCGAAAAGAAGTTGCTTGAATACGGCATCCGCTGCGATTATGTTCCTGAAGACCATACCGGTGAAGGACTAGGTCTGTTGCTACAAAAAGTGGTTGGCGACGAATCCCGAATTCTTCTTTTGCAGGGAAATCTCGCTGACGATACTTTGCTCAAACTCTTACCGAAAGCAACACGTTGGATTGTTTACGAAACACTGCCGATTGCTGAACTCCCGGATTGGAAACGTGAAGCTATTGCCTCTGCTGATGCAGTCGTCTTCGCCAGTTCTAGCGCTGTCGAGAATTTTAGCAGTATTGTTTCCACACATTCCGAAAACGCCTCTCGTCTTTCATTCTGCATAGGTCGCATGACTGAAGCTTCCGCGAAAAAGCATGGCTTTGAAACCGTCACCTCCGACGAAACAACGATGGATTCGCTCGTCAAAAAAATCGTGGAATATTACACGATGGGGGAGAATGCTTAATGAAAGCTATTCTTATCATCGCTCACCATTGCATTTTGCCGGGTGCATACAAAGGATTCGAAGAAATCCTCGACCGCTTGCATCATGATTTGCCCGGTACGCGTGTGGCGAGCACGAGTTTGTTGGATTTGGAAAATGACCTCCGCACGCTTTTGCGCGAAGATGTGGAATCGGTGACGCTTTTGCCGTATTTGCTGTTGAATGGTCAGCATACAAAGAATGACGTGCCGCGTGTTGTTGCAAAATTGCAGGCGGAATTCCCGCAAATCCCGATTACGCTTTTGCCTTGCCTTGGCGATTGGAAAGAATTCTCGAGCATGGTTGTCGCCGGTGTCCGCTCGGCTCAGAACGCGTGTACTTGTGCCCCTTTGTCATCCTGGAGCCACGAATGTGGCGATAGGATCCACTCAGAGCGCGCCCATAGCTCAAACCTCTTCTCCATCGAATTGAATCTCGAAGGGCGTAACGTTCTCGTTGTGGGTGGCGGTCGCATTGCTCTGCGCAAGGTGAAAACGCTAATCCCGACTGGCGCTCATATTACCGTTGTCGCACCGCAATTCGACCCAGAATTTGAGATGCTCAAGGCTGACGAGCCGTCTTCTATCACATTAAAACAGCGCCCGTACGAACCGCTTGACTTGCGTTGCGTTTTCATGGTCTTCATTTGTACCGACCAGCCTGCTGTAAATGCCCAAGTTTCTAACGATGCACGCGCTCGTCGCATTCTCGTGAATAACGCTTGCGATTACCTCGACGGCGATTTCATTGTGCCTGCCCGCATGGATTTTGGCGAAAACATTGCCGTGACCGTCTCTACGCAGGGCCGCGCTCCTTCGCTCGCGAAAAAGCTCAAGCAGAAAATCCAGACCGAATGGGCAGAAGACCTTGTGCAAATTGAAAAAGATTTCAAAAAGGAATAGTTATTATGATTATTCGTCCTCGTCGTTTACGTAGAAATGAAGTTATCCGCAACATGGTTGCAGAAACTGCTGTAAATCCCGATGCCCTCGTTTACCCGATGTTCGTGGTTGAAGGAACGGGCGTCAAAGAAGAAATCCCGTCTATGCCGAACCAGTTCCGTTTCTCGATTGATGAAATCTTGAAGGAACTTGAAAGCTGTGTCGCGCTTGGCATCAAGTCCATTTTGCTGTTCGGTATCCCGGATCACAAGGACGAAATGGCAACTTCTGCATACGATAACGATGGCATTGTGCAGCGTGCAGTACGTGCCATCAAGGCGAAGTTCCCGAGTTTGTACGTGATTACGGACGTGTGCCTTTGCGAATACATGAGTCATGGTCATTGCGGCATCATTAAGGATGGCGATGTGGATAACGATCCAACGCTTGAACTTTTGGCAAAGACCGCTGTTTCTCAGGTGGCTGCTGGTGCCGACATGGTGGCTCCGAGCGACATGATGGATGGCCACATCACGGCTCTCCGCGAAGCTCTTGACAATGCGGGCTTTACAAATACGCCGATTATGGGTTATAGCGCAAAGTTCGCTAGCGCTTATTACGGTCCGTTCCGTGATGCTGCTGATTCCGCTCCGCATTTCGGCAACCGCAAGAGTTACCAGATGGACGTGCGCAATGGTCGCGAAGCGCTCCATGAAGTGGAACTCGATCTTGAAGAAGGTGCAGATATCGTGATGGTAAAGCCTGGCCTCGCATTTCTCGATGTGCTTCGCCAGACGGCTGAAATCAGCAATGTGCCGGTTGCTGTGTATAACGTAAGTGGTGAATATTCGATGGTCAAGGCTGCTGCAAAAATGGGCTGGATTGATGAAAAATCGATCATCCGCGAAAACATGATTGCGTTCAAGCGTGCTGGTGCAGATATCATCATCACGTATCATGCCAAGGAAATTTTGGAAAATAAAATTCTGTAAAATAAGATTTTGTAAAAAGGCAATCCCGGAACAGAGTCCGGGATGACAATTAAAAAAGGATGCTAAAATGAAAGAATACGAAGCTTTCTTGAAAAATATCGGTGTCACGAATGCTATTGCTCAGGACATCGTTGAAATTGCGACAGTGCTTATTGTTATCGCCGTTATCTTGGCGATTATCAAGTTTATTCTTAGTTTTGCCATTAAGAAGGGCGCTGATGAATCGGTAAAACCGCTACTTTATTCGCTGTTCTCTTATGCGCTGTACATTGTCGGTTTGCTCATGATTCTGCATATTCTCGGTGTGAACACCGCTGGAATCGTGACTGTAATCGGTGCCGCTTCTCTTGCCATTGGCCTTGCTTTGAAGGATACGCTTGGCAACATTGCGTCGGGAATCCTATTGCTGTTCCTCCATCCGTTCCGCGCTTCGGATTATATCGAATGCGGTTCTTTGAAGGGAAAAATTGTGGGCGTGGGTCTTTTCAACACGACTCTTATTTCGTTGGATGGTCTTTATGTTTCTGCACCGAACAGCATGTTGTGGGGCGCTCCGATTGTCAACTTTAGCCGCAATCCGAGCCGCCGCCTTGATTTGGCTTTTGGCATTGATTATGCGGATTCTGCTGAAAAGGCGATGAACGAAATGAAACAGCTCGTCGATAACGATCCTGAAGTTTTAAAAAGTCCTGCCCCTTCATTCTTTGTGTCTGCGCTTGAAGATAGCTCGGTGGCTGTCAATTTGAGAATTTGGGTCAAGACCGCAAATTACTGGGATATGCGTTGCAAGTACATGAAGGCTGTGAAGGAACGCTTTGACGAAGTCGGTATTTCTATCCCGTTCCCGCAGCGCGTTGTGCATATCGTAAAGGAATAATCTGCAAGGCAGGGCTTGTATATGAATCACTCTTTAAGCGAAAAGTTGTTTGCAGAAGCAAAAACGCTCATGCCGGGCGGCGTGAACAGTCCTGTGCGTGCGTTTAGCAATGTGGGGGCGACTCCTCCGTTTATCAAGCGCGCCAAGGGCAGCCACATTTACGATGTGGATGGCAACGATTACATTGATTATGTGGGCAGCTGGGGCCCGATGCTTTTGGGGCATGCGCACGATGCAGTGATTAAGGCTGTTGCCGATACGGCTCAGAATGGACTCAGCTTTGGTGCTCCGTGCGGTCTTGAATCGGAACTTGCGAAACTCGTGATGAGCCTTGTGCCAAGCGTCGAGATGATTCGCATGGTGAATAGCGGAACCGAAGCGACGATGAGTGCGATTCGTGCGGCTCGCGGTTTTACCGGTCGCGATAAGATTGTGAAATTCGAAGGCTGCTATCATGGCCATAGCGATAGCTTGCTCATCAAGGCAGGCTCGGGAATGCTCACGACGGGCAAGCCGAGCAGCAAGGGTGTGCCTGCGGATTTGGCAAAGTACACGCTCACGCTCCAGTACAACGACGTGGCTGGCGTGCGTGAACTTTTTGATAAAATCGGCGACGAAATTGCGGGCGTCATCGTGGAACCTGTGGCGGGCAACATGGGCGTTGTGCCTGCGAAGCCTAAGTTCTTGCAAACACTTTCGGAAGAGACGAAAAAGCACGGAGTTTTGCTCATTGTAGACGAAGTTATGACCGGTTTCCGCGTCGGTATTCATTGCGCACAAGGGCTTTACGGTATCAAGCCGGATCTTACCACGTTCGGTAAGATTATCGGCGGTGGCATGCCGGTGGGCGCTTATGGCGGTCGCTTGGACGTGATGCAGCAAATTGCCCCGCTCGGTGGAATTTATCAGGCGGGGACGCTTTCGGGGAACCCGGTCGCGATGGCGGCAGGGCTTGCCACTATGCGTGAACTGCATACTCATCCGGAATACTATGTACACGCTGAAGCCATGACGAAACGCTTGATTGCTGGGCTTAAGACTGCGGCAACTGAAGCGGGTATTCCGCTTGCGACAAACCAGGTCGGTTCCATGGGCTGCATCTTCTTTACTGAAGGTCCGGTTACATGCTTTGCAGATGTGCAAAAGTCTGACTTGGAACTCTTTCGTCGCTACTTCCTCGGGATGCTCGACGAAGGATTCTACTTTGCGCCGAGCCAGTTCGAAGCCATCTTCGTGAGCGCCGCTCACACCGAAGAAGAAATCGACCGTACCATTGAAGCCGCGAAGCGCGTTTTCAAAAAATTGTAGCGGCGGCGCATCCCGTTAAGCGTTACCCTAGCGGTCCGCGCATCTTGTTAAAACGAACGCATCTCGCAAAAAACGCACCCCGAAGGGTGCGTTTTTCATTATTTCTCGTCTGACGTTTCGCTTGCTGCGTTTTCCGCATTCGCTTCGTCCGGCGCAGTCACATTCTCAGCCGTATCCTTATCGCGGATGGTCGCGCGGCGAATCTTTCCGCTGATTGTCTTTGGCAGTTCCGTCACAAAGTCAATGATGCGCGGGCTCTTGTAGCTTGCTGCAATGTTCTTTGCAAAAAGCTGGATTTCTTTTGCCAATTCCTTGGACGCTTCGTAACCCTTCTGCAAAACGACCGTTGCCTTGACCGCCTGACCGCGAGACTTGTCTTCGACGCCCGTGACAGCCACTTCCAAAACAGCAGGGTGCTTGTGCAGCACTTCTTCCACTTCGAAGGGGCTGATGCGGTAGCCAGAACTCTTGATCAAGTCATCGGTGCGGCCCACAAACCAGAAGAATCCGTCCTTGTCGCGGTAAGCCGTATCGCCAGTGTGATACACGCCGCCTTCAAAGACTTTTTCGGTGCGTTCTGAATCGCGGTAGTAACCGCCGAACATGCCAAAAGGCTTGCCTTGGTCAATCTTGATGATAAGCTCACCGACTTCTTCGGCGGCACAGGGTTTACCTTCGGCATTGATGATTTCCATCTGGTAGCCTGGAGAGGGTTTGCCGATAGAACCCGGATGCGGTTCGCTAAAGCCAAAGTTACCCGTGGTAAGCGTAAGCTCGGTCTGTCCGTAGCCTTCCTGCATGCGGATGCCCGTCTGCTCGAAGAACCTGTTGTAAATGTCCAAGTTCAATGCTTCGCCAGCGGTCGTGCAGTATTGCAAGCTCGATAGGTCGTACTTGCTGAGGCCATGCTGCAAAATGTAGCGGTACACTGTCGGCGGTGCGCAGAATGTCGTCACCTTGTATTCTGCCATCTTCTCGAGGAGCTTGCCCGGGATGAACGTGGTCATGTCGTAAGTGAATACGGCGCTTCCAGCAATCCACTGCCCGTAAATCTTGCCCCAGAGAGCCTTGGCCCAGCCTGTTTCGGCGACGGTCAAATGGCGTCCTCCGTCCACAACGTGCTGCCAGTACTTGGCGGTCACAATGTGTCCGAGTGGGTACGTATAAGTGTGTGCCACCATCTTCGGATTTGAGCTCGTGCCACTCGTGAAATAGACGATCATGATGTCGTCGTTATGCGTAGCGGCATCGCCAACGGGGCGTTCAAACGTTGATGGGAAAAGTTCGTAGTCATCGTAGAAGCTGATCCAGTTTTGGCGAGCGGTCTGACCAACGGTCACGAGCTTTTCGACCGATTCGCACTTGGATTTTGCCTTGTCCACTTCCTTTTGCAAGGCGGGGTCGTCGTACGTTACGACCATCTTGATTTCGGCGGCGTTGAAGCGGTATTCCAAATCCTCGGCGGCGAGCATGTTCGTTGCCGGGATGGCGATTGCGCCAATGCGGTGCAGAGCGAGCAAGAAAAACCAGAATTCGTAGCGGCGGCGCAAGATGAGCATCACGCGGTCGCCCTTCTGGATACCTTGTTCTACAAGGAAATTCGCCGTGCGCTGGGAGGCAAGCGACAAGTCCTTGAACGTGTAAATGTGGCTTTCATCGTTATCGTCACACCACACGAGGGCTTCACGCTTCGGCTCCGTCTTGGCATATTCGTCAACAACGTCATAAGCGAAGTTAAAATCGTTCGGAATCGTTATCTTGAAATTTTTATACAAGTCTTCATAAGACTTGTAATCAATTTTAGATAGAAACTTATTTAAAATCATCTGTGCGAAGTCCTGAAATTACAAGTCCTTGTACATGATTTTTTCGCGCAAGGTCGAAATGTAGCGCACCATGTTCAAAATGCGTTTTTCTCCAATCGTTCTGAAGTCTTTATCGTGGAACACCAAGCGATGGACTCCACCTGGCAAGAGCATACGAAGGCAAGCGTAAGTCTGCGCGATACCGAGAATCGGGGTGGGCAAAATCGAGAAGCTAAGCGTTGCAGAGTTCGTCTTCTTGATGTTTCCTTTGACCTTCTGGTAAATGCCATGGAAATCTTCGTAGTAGTCGAAAATTTCGAGAGCCTGTTCCTTGAGGAACTTGTTGCCAAACCAGACCGGCGGGATAAAGCCGGAGGGCTTGCCGTTGCCGTGTGCTTTCCAGAGAGCAAGGCTGCGCTTGAGGAGTGCTTGCGTGAAGCGTTCGTCGATGCCTGCAAATTCGGCTTCGTTGTTCGAAACGAGGAGCGCTAGCTTGCCTGCAATGCTACGGTTCAGCGAGAGGTCTGCGCGGTGGCGTGCACCGTGGAGCATAATTTCGTAGCCTTCCTTGACAAACTTGTCGAGTTCTTCACGGAACTGTTCGGCTTCGGATTCCGGGGCAGCACCAAATGCGGGGATGACCGCAATGCTGATGGGGGAGCCTGCCGCTTCTGCAAGCTTTCTGATCTGGACGGACGCCTTCTTGAAGTTGTTCACGCTAAAGCTGTGGTAGCAAAGGATGAACTTCTTCTTCTTTTGGAAGGTTGCTTCGGCCGCTTGGATGTCGGCGATATCTTTATTCTGTTCCATAAGCTACTCTTGTTCTTTAGATTTTGTGGAAACTTCTTCTTCCAACTTCTGCGAAATGAAGAGGTGGTAGAAAAAGAACAATACTGCGCTGCAGATGGTTGCTTTAACCCAGGATTTAAAAAGCCAATCAGACATAGCGGCTCCTTTGTTAATCTTTAAACTTTTTGATGACAACGATACCGTTGTGACCGCCAAAGCCAAGCGAGGCAGATACAGCAACGTCGATGTTTCCTTCAACGCCCTTGTGCGGCACGTAGTCGAGGTCGCATTCTGCGTCCGGGTTGTCTAGGTTGATGGTGGCGGGGTAGAACGAATCACGGATGGCGAGCGTGCTAATCATCGCTTCGATAACGCCTGCTGCACCGACGCAGTGGCCGGTCATGCTCTTGGTGCTAGAGACCTTGATTTTATAGGCATGTTCGCCGAGAGCAATTTTAAGCATCTGTGTTTCGGTGAGGTCGTTCAAATGCGTCGAGGTACCGTGGGCATTGTAGTAGTCCACATCCGTCGGGGCGATACCCGCATCCTTCATAGCCTTGATCATTGCCTTGGCGCAAGTTTCTCCACCCGGGCGCGGGCTTGTAATGTGGTAAGCATCGGCAGAAGAACCGTAACCGGCGACTTCGGCGTAAATCTTTGCACCGCGGGCCTTGGCGTGTTCGAGTTCTTCGAGCACGAGGATGGCTCCTGCTTCACCCATGACAAAACCGCTGCGGTCCTTGTCGAACGGGCGGGATGCTTTTTCGGGGGCGTCGTTGAACTTGTCGGTGAGGGCGTGCATGCCCGCAAAGCTCTTGATGGAGTAGTCCGTGATGGCGCTTTCGGAACCGCCGGCGAGGCAGACGTCAAGCCTGCCCGAGCGGACGGCGTCAAGGGCAACGCCGATGGCGTCCGTGCCGGAGGCACAGGCGGTGCAGACTGTCCAGGCAGAGCCTGTGATGCCAAGAGCGATGGATACGTTGGCGCATGCTTCGTTTGCAATCAGTTCGGGCATGGCGAGTGGCGAGACGCGGCGGCGGCCACCTTCGAGGTACTTGCAGTAAGTTTCTTCGACAACGTCCATGCCGGCAAGACCGTTACCTGCGACAATGCCGGTCGTGTCAGCGGCGATTTCTTCCTTCGTTAAGCTTGCGTCCTTGACCGCTTCGTTAGCGGCGGCAACGAGGAACTGCGTGAAGCGTGCCATGCGGCGGGCTTCCTTCGGGTCGATTCCGTGTTCTTCGGGCTTAAAATCCTTGACTTCTGCCGCAATTTTCACTGGGCAGTTCGTGGCATCGAACAATGTGATCGGACCGATGCCGCACTTGCCTGCTTTAATGGCGTTCCAAAGTTCGGGGGCGGACTTGCCTACGGGGGTCACCGCACCCATACCAGTAATAACAACTCTTCTTCTATTCATAAAAATCTGCATTGTCATTCCCGCCACTGAGCGGAAATCTCCTTTTCGGATCGTTCTTTTCTAAAATAGTATTTTTGCAATGGGAACGATAATTATATAGTGGTATAATAGGATATATTGCAAAAATGACGTGGAAAAATAACTTTTTTTGACATTTTTTATTATTTTGTTGTCAATAATCAAACTATCGAAGGAGAAAATGTGAAAAAATTTACTCTTGGTACCGTAATTGCTGCAACTGCCTTGTTCTCTGCTTGTAGCGATGATTCCTCTTCTAGCACTCCGTCTCATGTGGATTCGTGTGATCTCAATGCTACGATGTTGAGTCTTCCTGTTCATGCATGTGTGGAATCGAGTGATGCGACCAATGCAGAATCATTGTGCAATGAAAAATTGGCTGCCGCAGTTTCCAAGCTCGGGGGTACGACAACTTTTGGCTCCGGCTGTCCGTCGGGATATGTGAAAACCTGCCAAACAGAATATGATGGCAGTCATTTTAACGTTTTAATCTACGATCAGGTTCTTGGTGCAATGGATTGTGATCAGATTACATCGTTACTCGAACAGTAATTGAAATGCAATCGTTCCCGCCTCTGAGCGGGAAATTTTTTCTTGTGATCAGAATACTATTGAAGAGCCTGTTGATCACATTTGTTACGAATCGTCTGAAGAAAATTTTATGGAATGTAAAGATGGTTCTATGCCTTTTCAGCGTAAAACAACCCTTACTCGTGGGAGAGGATGCCCCAGTGGTGCTTTGAAAATATGTGATGCAGAACTGGTTCCTGGACATCCCTATACTATTTATGTCTACAATGAAGAAACTGCGCAAATGAGCTGTAGACGCATTCGCGGTTTTTAATCGCAATGGGTATTATTGCGTTGCCCGGATTTTTACTTCCGGGCATTTTCTATATTTGCAGGTGAAAAAAATATTTTGAATGAGGTCTATGGCATGATCGTCTCTTGGATGACAACTAATAAGTGTAACTTGACGTGCAAACACTGCTATCAGGATGCTGGCGAAAACAAGTCTGCAGAACTTACGACATCAGAAGCGCTCAAGCTCATTGACGAGATTGCGAAGGCCGGATTTAAGATCATGATTTTTAGCGGTGGCGAGCCGATGACGCGCCCAGATATCGTGGAACTTGTGGCTCATGCCCGCGAACGTGGACTCCGCCCGGTTTTTGGCACGAACGGAACGCTCATCACGCATGATTTGGCGTTCAAGCTCAAGGAAGCGGGTGCTATGGCCATGGGTATCAGCGTCGATAGCATTGATCCCAAGCGTCATAATGATTTCCGCGGCCTTCCGAACGCCTTTGAACTCACGTTGATGGGTATTGAAAACTGCAAGGCGGCGGGCCTCCCGTTCCAAATCCATACGACTATCATGGACTGGAACCAGAACGAAATCTTCGACATCATGGACTGGGTCAAGGAAATCGGTGCCGTGAACCACCAGATTTTCTTCCTCATTCCGGTGGGTCGAGGCAAGGAAATCGAAGGTCATGCGCTCCGTGTTGCCGAATATGAAGGCTTGCTCCGTAAGATTATGGAAAAGAGCCGCACGCTCGGAATTCCAGTGAAGCCCACATGCGCTCCGCAGTTCCTTCGCATCGCAGACCAGCTCGACATCAAGACTCGTTACAGCCGTGGTTGCCTTGCTGGTCTTGACTACTGCATCGTAAGCCCGATCGGCAAGGTTCGCCCCTGCGCCTACATGATGGAAGAAGCGGGCGATGTTCACGACACTCCGTTCGATGAAATCTGGGCGAACGCCGAAATCTTCAAACAGTTGCGTACAAAGGCTTACAAGGGAGCTTGCAGTAAGTGTAAGTTCAACGACCGCTGTGGTGGTTGCCGCGCCCGTGCCGCTTATTATCACGACGGTGACTACATGCAAGAAGACTCCTACTGCGCGTACGGAAGAGGAATAAAGTAGGTATGAATAACGTAACCGATAGCAACGCCAATCACTCGTCACTCGCCAAGGTTGGTGAGCCTGTCGAACCACGTCTTTCGTCTGATGATGAACGTTTCATGCGTATGGCGCTTCGCCAGGCGCAGATTGCTTTTGACATGAAGGAAATCCCCATCGGTTGCGTCATCGTAAAAGACGGAGTCGTAATAGGGAAGGGCTACAATCAAGTCGAACAGCTCAAGGATGCGACTGCTCATGCCGAAATCATTGCGATTGGCACAGCCGCAAGCACGCTCGACAACTGGCGCTTGGACGGTTGCACGCTCTACGTGACGCTTGAACCTTGCCCCATGTGCGCTGGCGCTATCCTCAACAGCCGTGTTTCCCGCATTGTTTACGGTTCTCCGGATTCCCGTTTTGGCGGCTGTGGCACCACCATCGATGTCATTACCGGCAACGCCCTCAAGCGCGCCGTTGAAGTCACGGGAGGTATTCTCGCAGACGAATGCCTTGGTCTTCTGAAAGGCTTTTTCCAGCAGATGCGCCTTGAAAAAGGCGATTCCGGTAACAAGGGCGACCGCGCTTAAGCCGTTTATACCGCTTTTTCTCTCGTCTCTAGTCTCTAGCCTCTCGTCTAATATCTATATTCAAAGCATGAATTTTACCAAGTTTAGCGCATTCTCCGCGCTCTCAACACTCTCTATTGCGTTAATGACCCTTTGTTCCTGCGAACGGAACGAAATCCATCTTTCTTTTAACACGAAGACCGTTTCTCCGCAGACGTTCGTTCTTGAATCGACTCTGAATGCGAGCATCCCAGGCGATTCCATCAACGAACCCGAATCCATGCGGACCCACGTGAATGTCCGCAGCACGATGAGCCTTCTCATGTCGTATGACGATGGCTCGGGCCGCTTTGAAATGAAAATCGATTCCGTCGATTACACAAGCGACAAGCGCTCCGTTGATGAATTCCGCAACATTGAAAAGTATTTATCCATTCAGAATTTCCAGTTCAAGCTTGATCACGATGGCATCATCACTGACCCGACTATTGAAAATGCGGTCGAAATGCCTTCCGAAGATGATCTGAATCTCATTCCGCTTTTCCTCAAGGCTCAGCCGCTTCTCCCCGAAAAGCCGGTCAAGCTTGGTGAATCTTGGGAACGCCAGATGCCGATTTTCGGCAAGGGCAATAGCTCCACGACCGTTTATAAGACATTCACGCTGCAAGACGTTTTCCTCCAGGATGGCGTGCGCATGGCTAAAATCCACATGGGCGTGAAATACCTCGAACTCCCGGACACGACTTCGAATTTACAGCTGAAGAGCAGCGACTATGTCGTGGGCGATGGCATGGTTCTCTTTGATGTCACTCATGGAATCATCTCGTCTGCCGAAATGAATCTCGTGGCAGTTATTGATGTTCGCGACCTTGTCGCAGGCGATACGCTTCCGAGCATGAATGTCAATCAAAAAATCACCTTGAGGAACGTCCAATGAAAAATTTAATCTGTTCCTCTCTTGTGGCCGTGGTGACAATTGCTAGTGTGGCTTTCGCTTCGGGTATGCCGTTTCCGGTGGCTGAAAACAACAAGGTCTTTTTGCAAGAAAAGGATAGCCCTTACGTGCTTGAACAAAGCGTGGTTGTCGGCGCTACGGATACGCTAGTCATTGAACCGGGCGTGACCGTTTTGATGGGCGAATTTGCAAAGCTCATGATCCAGGGCTCGGTAAAAATTGCGGGTACAAACGATAAACCCGTCGTCTTTAGCGGTGCCGATTCTGTGGCAAACTGGAATGGTTTCCACATCATGTCTAGCGCACAACCGTTTGAAATAAAGAACTTGACCGTCGAGAATGCGTTCCGCAATACGATTTTCCGTTCTAGCGGTACTCTCGAAAACGTCAATTTCTTCAATAACTATTATGGCCTTTGGGTTGATGAAAGCCCCAATGTGACGCTTGCCCGTTGCACGTTTGCTCATAACCGTTATGCCTTGTCTGTGAGGGCTGGTCGTGTTGTTTCGAATGGTACAAGCATCTCCGAAAACGTCTATGGACTTTATCTCGAAACCGAAGGCAAGCTCGATGGCGATACGGACTTGATTCGCAACAACCAGGAATCCGATATCCGCAGCGAAGCCGCTGATTTGAAGACGAGTAAAAAGCGCGTCCGCCGCAACGTGTGGCACAACATCGAAGCGCGTTTCTAAGAGGTAGTCGTGGAAGAAGCTTTCCGTAGAGCCATACGTAAGATGACAGGGGCAAGCGTACGCTTGGCCGTGCGTCCGAATCGCTCGGCTATTGTCGCGACGCTTTCTCAGTCCATGATGGTCACGTGGTCAATTGCTCTCTTTGAACATCTTGACGCCATGCTCAACAATCCGGAAGCAAACGTCGGCAGTTCTGAGCTGATCTCGTACAGCGAGTCAGCCTGGAAACTTTGCGAATCGGGCTTCCCGCAAATCTTCAAGGATTGCGAAAAACTTTATAGCGAATTCCGCGCCAAGTGGATCCAGCGTTTTTCGACTGATGAAGTCTTGCGACTCTTGCTTGAAGGCGGTGATTTCTTGGTCCATGACGAAGAAAAGGGTTGGGCTCTTACGGTCAAGAACAACAAGCAGGACATCAACAACTTTTATTCGGCGACGATCCACTTGCTCGTGAGCGATGCCGAACCGTTGTTTGTGCGTATGCATGGTCGCGTGATGCAGTTGCAAGAAAAACTTTGCAAGTACTGGCTTTCTGAAAGTGCGGTAGACCCGGTGTCAAAGCTCTTGCCATGCCTCGAAGCTTCGCTTCGTGAAAAAGAAAACGCCATGGTGGTTTCGCTCCGTACGTCCTTGAACTCGCTTGCGAAAAAACGTTTTGCGGCGGCGTTCGCCTCTAAAGGTCCTATCCGTTACTATTCGTCCGCAATGTCTTGCGCTCGCAATGTGGGGCGCTACTGGAACCCGCATTACGCATACGAAAACTGCTTCCTTGCGTTTACGGATGATTTTTGTGATTATGCCCAGGGGCTTACGACTCAGGTTATCGAATGGTACCAGAGCAAATGGTCCCTTTTCCTTCGCGGGTTCTCTCGCGGTCAGTTGAACTTGTTTGAAACAGTCGCTCCTTATCAAGCGCAGAATGTGTAGGTAAAAAATGAAAAATGCATTCAATACGATTCTTATTTTGACGGTGGTGGGTTTTGTAGCCCTTATCGCAGGCGCTCTCTACTTTGGCGCCCCGGCATTTGGCTGGATCATCATGATTGCTATCATGGCTGTTTACTTGGTGGAGCAATTTTCTGCCATCCGCAAGATGAAGCAGATTATCGCCGAAGACGAAGTTATCGATTCTTGCGAAAAAGGGAACGCTTATCCGGAACCGGGAACGGGCGTTGTCGCGAAGAGAATTGAACTTGCAAAGCGTCTGTTGCAAAAGAACATCCGCCTCGATTCCCCGATTGCGTTTGACGTGCTTTCGTCGGGTTCTTCGATTCCGCTCAACCGTAGCGTGGGTTCGACGGTCATTCTTCTCGGCCTTATGGGTACGTTCTTCGGCCTTATGCAGTCTGTGGCAACCGCTGGTGGTGCGATTGACAATTCTACGACGCAGGGTACGCTTGATACGATTCAGGTGCTTTTTCAGAACATGAAGGGCATTTTCGGTACTAGCCTTTGTGGTTTGTTTGCCGCTTTGATTTTGAGTGCAAGCCGTACGGTGCTCAGCTCCAAGCGCGATGAATTCATGGCGCACCTCGATACATTCACGCTCGATATGCAAGAAGATGAAAGCGCAGAAGGTGTGATTGAAGAAGATAAGAACGAACTTGAACGCCTCTTTGAATCTGTTGAAAAGAATTTGTCCGTGATTGCATCTTCCGTGAAGGAAGGTTTGGCTGGTGTTGTTTCGATGGTGGGCGAGGAACTCTCTGCCATGACTTCGAAGCTAAACCAGGATGTTGTGGAATCTGTCCAGAAGGTTTCTACTGAAATGACCTCTTCTATTAAGACGGTCAACGATTCTCTCGCTGGTGCTGTGGCGAATATGAACGAATCAACGCAGAAGTTTGGCGAGCTTGTTGGCGCTTCTGTGACGAACGCTTTCAGCCCGATCAACGAAAATATCGGTGCGCTCTCCAAGTCCGTTGAGGCAATCCCGTCGAAGCTTGACGATAAACTCAATGGTATTTCTGTCGCCTTGAATGCTAGTCTTGATGGTCTTTCTTCTGGCGTTAAGTCTTCGCTTGATGGAGTTTCTGGCAATGTGGAAACCGCACTTTCTAAGGTCGCCTCTGAAGTTAAAGCAGGCCTTGATGGCGTTGCTTTCGATGTTAAGGCTGGCCTTCAGGATGTGGCGAAGGGCACGATGGATGTGGCATACCTTACTAAGGATGCAATGGACGAAGCTTCTAAGAGCATTGGTGATTCCGTCGCCGAACAGGTCAAGCAGTCTAGCGAACAGTGGGCCGACTTTATGCAGCGCCTCGAAGACAAGACGACTGCCAACGTGGATTCCCAGCGCGAAGGTCTCGAAACGCTCAAGAACGTGGCTCTCCAGGTTGCCGAAAAGGCTCAGGCGGGTTCTGCAGAACTTTCGCAGAACGTTTCCGAAAAGCTCGGTGCTCTTTCCTCCGACATTCTCGGTGCATTCCAGAAGCTTTCCGAAACGTCGAGCGTGCTTCTCGAAGCTCAAAAGGCTCTTACCGAAAGCATCGACAATCGCGTGGTCAAGGAAAAAGAAGCTACGGATGCTCTTGGCGGAAACATCGTGGAAACCGCAGAACTTATGCGCGTGAACCAGTCCGAACTCAGCGCCAATCTCGAAATGCTGCGTAGCGGCCTCGAAACGATTCTCGAAAAGCTCTCCGGCGATACCGCAGAACACGAAGAAGAAGACAACTTTGTTGAACACCTCAACCAGTCTCTCGAAGCCTTCCATGAACGCGCGAGCGAAGTGCTCATGGAAAATGCGGTCAAGACTCAGGAAATCTTGCTCGAAGTTCTCGAACAGACACAGCGTTCTGCAATTCCCGCTCAACCTAAAGCTGAAGGTTAATCATGCGTCGCAATAGAGACGAAAATAGCAATCCATGGATGGCGTACACGGACTTGGGCGTGGCCCTCGTTTCGCTCTTTATCCTTGCGTTTGTGGCGATGGCGACCCTCAAGGAACAAAAAGCGGAAGACCTCACGCGTACCGAAGAAGAAGTGCTCAGCTGCCAGGAACAGATGCGTAAGATAGCGGCAGAACGCAATGCGCTTTTGTCTAAGAGCTTGCAGACTTCCATCGAAGCAGGCCTTATCGCGCTCGAAGATGGCAAAATCCAGATTCAAGCGAGTTTCCTTTTCCCGATTAACGGCGCAAACCTCACCAAAGAAGGTGAGGGCGTGATTCGCGGTATCAGCAAGGGGCTTTTGGAAGCTCTTGATTCTACAGATGTGATCATGGTGAGTGGCTTTACAGACGACATTCCGTTTAGCGGTTCGACATCCTATACGAACTGGAACCTTTCTACGGAACGTGCCGTGAACGTGGTCAAGATGCTAGTGAAAATGGGTTTCCCGCCCGACAGGCTCTTTGCCGCTGGCTTTGGCGAACACCGCCCGAAATACCCGAACGATAGCGAAGAACATCGCCGTTTGAACCGTCGCGTGGAAATCGGTGTAACCCCGCTCCAGTCCAACAAAACAGCTGAGGTAACGCCCTAATGGAAGAGCTTACCGAAAAACTGTCCGAAATCAAGGCTAGCATTGATGCCATTCGCAAGACTGGCAAGCTTTCGCATTGGCGGATGGTTTATGCGGATACGCTTTACACGCGCGCCCAGGAATATGTGGCGGTGGACCGTTATCCCGAGGCAAAACTAGTCGCGCAGAAGTTGGACCGCTGGATTCAAGCCCACAAGCCCGCTCTCGAGACGAACAAGGGCGATGCGCGCCCGCCGATGATTTTCTGGAATGCCGATTTGCTCAACACAATTGTGGGGCGTATCCGTTCGACACTTTCGACAAAGAAAATGCTTGTGCCGGCAACCGAACGCGATTCCATCAATCGTCGTTTGAACATTGTCGATGGCTGGATTCAGAAAGGCGAATATCTCGTTGCGCATGACGAACTCTTGGCGCTCCGCAGTGCCTTGATCGCACGACTTCGTCGTAGTTACCGCGCCCGCATTGTCGCATCGTCTGCGTACAGTGGCGGATACGTTCAGCCGGCGGGTTCGACCGTGGGTCTTTACAACTCCCTCCACACACTCGAAGAAACATTCCACATTGTTGGCGAACACGACCCTATTTGGATCGAAGACTTCCTCGAAATTTACAACGATTTGTTCAGAATTGTAGACAGATTAGTTCCGCAAGACAAAAAATAATATACATTTATCTGTGTAAACAACGTTAAAAGGGGTTCTTTATGAAGCTGAAGAATTATTTTCTGTTAGCCGCTTCTGTTGCTATTGGTGGTCTTGTTGGTTGCTCTCCTGCTGATGAACATGTTTTAAAGAGTGTTGAACGTCCTGCTGAAATTAAGGATGGCAAGCTTATAGATAGTCGTGATGGCAATGAATATAGTGTTACTTTGATTGATGGCCTCTATTGGATGGCGGAGAACCTTCGTTATGCTGATTCCACGAGCATGAAAAATCTCAAGGGCAACTCCTGGTGCCATGAAGACGATAAAAAATGTACCAAGTATGGTCGCCTTTATTCCTGGACTGCGGCGATGGATTTGGATAAAAAATTCCTTTCAACGTATGGCGCACGTACTAGTGGTAGTAATATACAAGGTGTTTGCCCTGCGGGGTGGCATTTGCCGAGTCCGTCTGAATGGCAGAATTTGATGCAGTATGTGGATTTGAACAACAATGGGGAAGGATCCGGCACGAGCTTGAAGTCCATAAAAACATGGGATGAATCTGACAAGGTGCCTGCTCCGACGAATCGCTTTGGCTTTAACGCTTTGGCTTCTGGACGCCGCAACAATGATGGCGAAACGTTCCTCAGCACAGGTCAAATTGCGTTCTTCTGGGCTGCAAAAGAAAAGGATGCGGGAACGGCTTATGGCTTACAGCTTCGCAACGATGTTGAATTATTACAGGAAGGCAATTTTTATAAAGACCATGGCTTGTCCGTTCGTTGTGTTGTAAGTAGTTATAATGCGCGTGTCACGGGGGCGCTCGATTCTTCGTTCATTGACGAAATCCCACATAACTATGGTACTTTGAAAATCGATGGTCAGTCTTATAGAACGATTGAAATTAAGGGTGTTACTTGGATGGCTGACAACATGAACCTTGATGTCAAGGGCAGCCACTGCTACAATGACGATAATAAAAATTGCGAAAAGTATGGTCGCCTTTATACTTATGAAGCTGCCAAGAGTGTTTGCCCTGATGGATGGACGCTGCCGTCTTCATCTGTCTTTACGAGCTTGGCGGGAACGGCTTTGTCGAATGTCCATTTGCGTTCTACAACAGGCTGGAGCGATAAGGCTTCTAAAGGTCTCAATTCCTGGGGCTTTGATGCCAAGGCGGCTGGCGGTCGCGAAAGCAGTGGTTACTTTGACTTGAAGACAAGCGCTTACTTCTGGCTTTCGAATGCTACTGAAGAAAATAACGCTTTAGCGGCATGGATCAATTACTATAGCATACCTAGTGCAGTCCTCCGCAGTACTTCAGATGAATTCTCCGTCCGCTGCATCAAGGCTGAATAACGTTTTGATGGAATAATGGTTATTGCAAAAATGCCGTGCACTTGAATGCACGGCATTTTCACATTTGTAATGTCACCCCGGATTTGTACAAGTACAAATCCCTTCGGCTCAGCTATGAAAATGCAAGTATTTTCGCAGCGTTCGCCTTGGTTGCTTTTATTCCGGGGTCGCCATTTTTCGGAGGCAATTACTTCTTGAGCTTCTTGAGGAGTGCTGCAGCCTTCGTGAACTGCTGTTTTACGGACTTCGGACCCGTACCGCCTTCAATGTTACGCTTGCTTACGCTGTATTCGAACGTAAGCGTTTTCTTCATCTTGGCGACGTCCGGGACGCCTGCGGCGGCCCAAGCCTCGTCAGAAAGTTCCGTGAACTGCTTGCCCTGGCGTGCTGCATCGCCGACGAGGCTTCCCACGACGTGGTGGGCGTCGCGGAACGGAACGCCTGCTTCCACGAGCAAGTCGGCGAGGTCTGTTGCGAGGAGCGCCGGGAGCATCTTGGCGTGCATTGTCTCGAAGTTGAAACGAGCCGTTTCCAAAGCTTCCTTCATCACGCGGAGAATCACCTTCACGTTGTGGACGCTGTCAAAGACCGGTTCCTTGTCTTCTTGCAAGTCGCGGCTATAGCTGAGCGGAGCGCCCTTCACGAGCGTGTAAAGTGCGGTAAAGTTTCCGAGCATGCGGCCAGACTTTCCGCGAATCAGTTCCATGGAGTCCGGATTCTTCTTCTGCGGCATCATCGAAGAACCGCTGGAGAATGCGTCGTGCAACGTGAGGAATCCAAATTCGCAAGTACTCCAGTTCACAAAGTCTTCGGCGTAACGGCTCATCGTGTTTGCGATGATGGCGAGGTCCGCCTCGAATTCGAGCATCATGTCGCGATGGCTTACGGCGTCAATGCTGTTCGGGCTCACGTCCTTAAAGCCAAGGGCTTCGGCGACGAGTGCGCGGTGGTACGGAAATGCTGAACCTGCCATGGCGCCACTGCCGAGCGGGAGCTGGCTGTGCAATTCCAAGAAGTTGTCGAGACGCTTCACGTCACGGCTCACGGCAAAGAACATGCTCATGAGGTAATGGCTAAAGTAAATCGGCTGTGCCTGCTGCAAGTGCGTGTAACCCGGCATCATCTTGCCAAAGTACTTCTTGGCAAGGTCCAAAACCGTTTCCATAAGTTCAATTTCGAGCTGGCGGATTTCAGCAGCGCGGTGACGCATGTAAAGCTTAAAGTCCGTGCAGACCTGGTCATTGCGGCTGCGGCCCGTGTGGATTTTTTTGCCAAGGGCACCGATGCGTTCGGTGAGCACGCGTTCTACGGCCATGTGGATGTCTTCGTCGCTATCGCACCAAAGGTTCTTGCCGGCGTGATAATCATCGAGAATGCTCTTGAGGCCATCGCAAATCTTCTTATAATCAGCCTTCGAAAGAACGCCCGATTCCACGAGACCCTTGCCATGTCCGATGCTTCCTTCGATATCTTCTTCGATGAGTTCAGCATCAAACTGCAAGCTGAAACTTAAATCGACCATGCTCTGAGCCATGCCACTAGCAAAGCGGCCTGTCCACATGTTAGTCTGGGTATCTTTCTTCTTAGCCATTGTAAACCTCAAATAAAAAAGCCGTGAAATCGGCTATGATTTCTCGGCTAAAGATAAAAATTTTTAGAGTATTTTGTTAGTCCCAAACGCTCTTTTTGACCGGAGCTTGGACGGCAGGAGCTTGATTATTGCCTTGAACATTGGGATTCATTCCGTT
Source organism: Fibrobacter sp. UWB7 (assembly GCF_900142945.1). Classification (NCBI taxonomy): domain Bacteria; kingdom Pseudomonadati; phylum Fibrobacterota; class Fibrobacteria; order Fibrobacterales; family Fibrobacteraceae; genus Fibrobacter; species Fibrobacter sp. UWB7. The sequence goes on along the minus strand of NZ_FRCO01000002.1, from coordinate 562,151 downwards.
GGCGTTGATGCTCATGCAAGTGTACAAGTTGTAGGTCTGTACACCGTTAATAAAGCATTTGGTCTTGATTTCTTCATCGCGGCTGAACTTTGTGCGAGCGACCTGTATTCCGTTGACGTAGAAATCGAAGTTTCCGTTCTTCATGCCTCTAGTGCACTTGCCAATCACATCGACTTTCTGACCGAATCTGTCCACATAATGCCATTCCGCGTGGTTCATGTGGTAACCATCACAATTGCAAGGCTTGTACTTGTCAGCTTCTTCCTGGTATCTGTCATACGAGCCTGCACAAGAACTTAAGAGAAGCGTGGTTGCACAAGCGATCGCGACACAGCACAGTTTTTTGAAAATATTTTCCGTTTTAATCATACAAAACCTCAAATAAAAAGCCGTGAAATAATGTTGTTTTCACGGCTAAAGATACAAAATATTATTTGCTGTTAGATACCAAAACCGAGACCCAAGCTGAACTTAAATCCGTTGATGTAGTAGTTCTTGGTTATGACTTGAGTATTCATGCCGTAATCTCCGACCTTTTGATCTCTATATTCGACAAACGGAGATTCAAAGAAGTCCGCAAAGTATTTGACCTGTGCAATGAACATCACGCGGCTTGCACGGTTGAGGATCACACCGCCGCCAATTTCGCCGGTAAGGCCACTAGAGACCACTTCGTCGTCTTCGTCATAATAGCGATAGGTGTCGAGTTCGACGCTGCGTCTGCTATATGCAAGGCCGCCACCGATAAACGGAGTGATGTTCTTGGTGCCAAACGGGTAGTAGGCAGAGAGTGTCAAACCAGAAAGGGTCGGTCTATGCGTTTTCTTGGAATCGATATTGTGGATAGACCAGTCGAAGCCGAACAAGCAGTTTCTAGCATCGTAGAGAACGAATAAACCAAAGCCACCTTCGAATTTTGCTTCGGGATTGACCGGAACCATGCTTGTAATCTGGCCTCCGATATAAGAGGACATGCTCTTCTTTTTGCGGGTCTTCGTTTCCTGTTCGGTCACGGAGTAAATATCGTCGTCATCGGTTGCCTTCTTGTCTGTACCTATGTTACGGGCGACGCGCTGGATAATCGGGTCAAAATCGTCCGGATTCTTAGCCTTAAGGCGGTCGCTCCAGACGGCGGTTTCGTTGTTGACGTCATAAAGCTTGAACGAGGTGATGACGTTTTCGCCGAGGCGGGTGAATTCTGCAATGATGAACTTGGAGCAGTTCTTTTCGATTGCTTTTTTGTTTGCGGCAACGCGGTCGCCTGCCTTGACGGAGTCTTGTTCGGTGTAGTTGAGCAAGATGAAGTTCTTGTTATCTTCGATATAGGTGTTGAGGAGTTTTTCGGCAGGCAATGCGAAATTCTCGTTTAACCCAATCATGTTGAACGGAGCCATATAGACTCGTTCGGTAGCGTAAATTGATGCTGCAAGAGCAAGAGATGCCGCTAAGATTTTTTTGATCATATTGCTAGTCCTCGTTTATGCTCGTTAAACTTTACATAAAACTGCTTAAATGAGCAGTGCTATGTAAAGCTCATGAGCGGTTGTTCTTACATATAATCTAGCAAAAGTAAGGAAAAAATAAAAGAACTTTTTTGCCTAAAATGTAAAATAAACGATGAACTGAGAATATATGGGGCTGATTTGCAAAAATAAGTGATAATATTCACTTGTTTGGAAGCTCTGCCTCGAGAATATCCTTCATTTTTTTCGTGAGAACGATAGCACTTTTGGTCATAGGGACGTCCTCAAATTCCTTTACCGAAATCGGATCTAGGACCTTAAGGTTGTACTGGTAGCGTTCTGTGGGGTGGTACTGCAATATTTTATCGTGTTTGCGAATGCCAATTTTTTCATTCCCGCCAAAGAAAACAGGAACTATATCGTTTTTTGAGTAAAGTGCAAATCTGGCAGCACCTTTCTTAAATTCCCAAGGCTCATTGGGTTTTGAACGGGTACCTTCCGGGAAAATGATGAGGTTGTTGCCCTCTTCCATCGATTTTTTGGCAAGTTCTAGCTGGTCGTCGAAGGGAATGTTGTTCGGAATATAGAGGTTTCTGATGATCAGTGAAACGAATTTGTTCTTGACGAGGTCGCCTTTGACAATGCAATCGGCGTTGGGAACGAGCGAAAACAAGATGACGACATCGAGAATGGAGGGATGATTGGCGATGACGACTTTGGAACGGAGGTTGGCGAGGGCTTCCTTGTTTTCGACGCTTACGCGGATGCAGCCGATAAAGCTGATGATTTTGATGTAAATGATGAAAAATAAATGATTTAGCTTGCGTGCTATGGTCTTGAAACGCTTTTCTGAAAAGCCTGCAAAAACGTGCATAATCGGAAAACCGAATACTGCAACTAAAAGGCTAAACGAGCCAAAAAGTGCAAAACTGAACAGTTTGGCGATAACATGCCAGACGTAGCGGATCTTTTGAATCATCGGGGCTAATTCCTTTGCATATCGATAGCGCAGAGGAATGCTATCGCCTGTTCTGCGGCGGTGTCGAAATTGTTCTGCAACATCTTGAGCTGTGCAAGCTGGTTTGTAACATCGATATTCTTAAGAGCTGGGTCAGCCTTAGATTCGTCTGTGGTCAGTCTGAGGGCGAGGGCACAAACGGCGTTTGGGTAGGGTACTCCTGCAACGGGAGCGTAAGTTTCGGGGATAAGCTCGTCTGCAAAGATGAACGTGCGGGTGTCGCTAGGCTCGTTTTCGAGGGCGGCTAAGCAGTCTGTCAGTCCGGTGGTAAAAGCGTCTTTTCCGGAAAAAACGGCGGAGTAGCCTGCGGTGTTTGTTTCGAGAATGGAGGCGTTTGCGACAGCGGCGTTAAATACGGAAAGGCTGAAATGGGCGGGCGAGACCGTTCCCGTGTCGATGAGTGTTTGGGAAATTTTCAACTGCTGGCTGATTTCGCCAAATTGCGATGCAAATGTGACTTTGCTGGGGGTGAGCTTGTTTCCGTCTTTATCTTGAGAAACCTGGTCACTGACGAGAACGACCATACGAGAAATGTAGCTCAGGCGACGTCTTGTGAGCATCGGGACAAATGAAACATCGGGTTTTGGTTTTGCCTCTGTCGGTACAAAACTTGCAATCTTTTCGATATAGATTTTTGGATGAATGGTGTTGTCTGACATGGTTATGCTTGCTTTATGCGGAAACGGAGGAGGGAATGTGTGCTTGGACCAAGGTTGTGGTGAGCCTCTTTGAGTTCGAAGCCCGCGCTTTCTATGGCGTTTTTAAGTTCTGCATAGCGGTACATTTTGCTGTTGCCATTGGCGATACAGGTAAAGTAGAGTGATGTTGCCTGTAATGAATAGGCGGCGGCTTCAAAGCGTTGCTTATCCCAAAGAGTTTCCAATACGTAGATATCTGTTTCTGGCGTGATTGCCTTGCGTATTTTCGTCAAAATCAGTTTAATCTGGTCCAGTGAAAAACAATCCAGGAACTGGCTCATCCAGACGACGTCTGCACCTTGAGGGAATTCGGTGGCGTTGTCGAGGACGTTACAAGGGATGGCGTCGATACGGTCGGCAAAGCCTGCTTCTTTAGCGTTCTTTTCGGCGACTGCGGTCTGACCAGGGAGGTCGATGATGGAAACCTTGACATCCTTGTTGTACTTGCAACAGGAGATTGCCCATTTGGCGGTATTTCCGCCGATATCAAACAGGTGTTGGATCAGCTTTTCGAATACAATGGGGAGGGCGTCGGGAAAGGATTGGTCCGAATAGAAATGGTCAAAGCCGAACCAGCTCTTTTTTTGCAGATCTGTGAGTTTCGATAACCCTTCGTATACGGTTTTCCACGGTCCGAGATGCGGGAGTCCTGCGGGCTTGTCTTCACGGATGGATTCTTCCAGGTTTTCTGCACCGCGGTAGCAGATATTTTGCGAAAAATCCATATTTACTTGAGTCATTTCATCAAACAAGAGAAAAAAGCCGATTTTCCCGAGCGTAAAACGTTCCTTGTTCTCTTCGGAATCCTTGTTGATTTTGACAACTCCCATGCCAAGTCCCATCTCGACAAGAACCTTGACACCGTATTCCGAAACGCCTGTTTTTTGCGAAAGCTCCGAAATCGTTATGCCTTTTTTGCGGGCGTTGCTGATTTCGCCAAGAATTCCCATGTTCTTAAGTGCGCGGATTGCCTGAAAACTTAGTGGGGAAAAAGCAATCTTTTGCGCTTCGAATTTGGCGTTCACTGCATCAATGGAGTCGTCTTTGTAAAATTCAAACATTTTAACAATTACAAAATAGAAGTTTTCTATGTTGTAAATTAATATAAAATTAATTTTCTATATTGGGGTACGTGAAATAAAGATTAATTAAGGATAAAACTCATGTCCGATTTGAACAACCGCATTAAGGATGTCATCATTGAATCCTTGGAATTGGAAGATATCACACCTGATGATATCGTAGATTCTGCTCCGATTTTTGGCAAGAACGAAAAGGGTGAAGGTCTTGGCCTGGATTCCATCGACGCCCTTGAACTGGGTATTGCCATCAAGGAAAAGTTTGGTGTCACTTTTTCAACGGTAAAAGAAGAAACGAAGAAGCATTTTGCTTCTGTAGATGCTCTTGCTGCTTATATTTCTGAACATTCTAAGGGTTGATTTATGGAAAAACAGGAAATTTTTGAAAAAATCAAGGCTGCTCTTATCGAAGATTTCGATATTGACGAATCAAAGCTCGTGCCGGAAGCCAAGCTTTACGAAGACTTGGAACTGGATAGCATTGATGCCGTTGACTTGATTGTCAAGTTGAAGTCCTTTTTGCCGAGAAATATTGATCCGGAAGTGTTTAAGGCCGTTCGCACGTTGCAGGATGTGGTGGACGCTATCTACAACTTGATCCACTCGGAAAGCAAGTAATGAAATCGATCGCGGGAAAGGTTCTCTTTACCGCAATTTCTGTTCTGTACCCGTTAATCGTTTATTGCGGGTTAGAATTTTGGGGGCTCTCGCCAAGGCGATTGAGCCTCTTGCTTTTATCGCTTGCGTTTTTTCATTTTCTGAACTTTACGCGCAATTCGTCAAAGTTGGACCGCTTACGCATGGCTGTGCTTATTGCACTTGTGCTTGTGTGCGCGGTTATTGCATTTTTTGCAGATAACATTTTATTTGTCAAGTTTTACCCAGTACTTGTCAACTTGAGTTTGCTTGCGTTTTTTGGATTTACGCTTTGGCGGACTCCGAGTTTTGCGTTTCGCATGGCGATGCTTGGGAATAAAAATCTGAAAAATTCTCCGTCGTTAAAATCGGTGGAACGTTATTGCAATAAGGTGACTTTGGCGTGGTGTGTTTTTTTTGTTGTGAATGCATCCATTTCAACAACCACCGTTTTTATTGGGTCTGATAAAGTTTGGTCGTTATATAACGGATTAATTTCCTACATTTTAGTTGGAATTTTTTTTACAGTGGAATTTGGGATTCGAAAAATGGTGCAGAGCAAAATGCAGTCATACGTTCCTGTATGTGATTTGGAACAGGATTCTCGCCCGGATGGAGCGCTTGTCGCTGATGGCAAAATCTGGGGCGATTTCGTGAGCGATGTTTCCAAGGTGCGTTATTACCTTGAAGCTCGTGAAAATACACCATGGATTTTGCATTGCGAAGATTCGTATTTCTTTACGGTATCGCTTTTGGCGATGCTCCAAAGCGGTCGCAAGGCGCTTGTGACCGCGAATCGCCAAGATGCGTTTATCAAGGAAATCAAGAAGCCTGAATACGGATTCTTGACGGATGAACCTTTTACGGGTGATATCGCAGGAATGCCTGCGACGATGATTCAGGATGTACTCGCGGGTGAAAATGCGCACTGCTCGGATGGTGACAATTCCCGCGAAATTAAGTTCGGCAAGTTTGATAAAACCAAGGCTGAAATGGTAATGTACACGTCGGGCACGACGGGAGAGCCGAAGGCCGTATTCAAATTGTTTATGCAATTTGAAAATGAACTTTTTGAACTCGTGAAAGTCTTTGGAAACGACTGGGTCGATCGCAAAGTCTTTAGTACTGTAAACCACCATCATATTTACGGTTTGTTGTTTACGGCGCTTTTGCCTATTGCGACGGGACTCCCGTTCCGTAGGCATCGTATCGATTTCCCAACTGAACTTGCAAACATTGCGGGGGAGGCTGCAGTTGTGGCTTCGAGCCCTGCGTTCTTGAAGCGCTTGGCTGCCGAAGCGGACAAGCCGATTGATTTTAAGTGCCCGCCGATTATTTACTCTTCGGGTGGCCCGCTCCCTGTGGAGGTGGCTCAAAAAGCAAGTGAACTCGTTGGCTATTGGCCGATGGAAATTTATGGCAGCACCGAAACTGGTGGCATTGCTTATCGCCAGTCCAAGAATGGCGCTGTTTGGAAACCGTTTGAAGTTTGCAAAATGAGTGTTGCCGAAAACGGATGCTTGAACATCAAGTCGAGCTACATTTTGGAAGCTGATGGTTTCACGACGGGGGACTTGGTGGACCTCTATGACGACGGTCGTTTCTTGCTCAAGGGACGTTCGGATTCGATTGTGAAAATTGAAGAAAAACGAATCTCGCTCCCTGAAGTGGAAAATCGCTTGAAGCAGACTGGCTTGGTGCAAGATGTGCGTGTGGTACCGATGGTGGGCAAACGCCAGTACTTGGCTGCCGCGATTGTGCTGAACGAGGTTGGGCGTGAAAAGTTTGCGGGCTTACCGAAACTTGCCATCAATAATTATTTCCATGATTATTTGCTCCAGTTTATAGAGAATACCGTTTCTCCAAAGAAGTGGCGCTATCTTGAAGAATTGCCGCAGAATACCGAAGGCAAAATCCGCATGCGCGATATCCAGGCTTTGTTTAATTTGCCTGAAAGTCCGAACTTTAAGATTTTGAAGTTCCGTCGTGAACCGGGGGCTTTGACAGCAAAGCTTTTGTTCCCGGCGACGAGCGATTACTACGATGGACATTTCCCAGAGTTTAAGTTGCTCCCGGCAGTCGCTCAAGTGGATATGGTGCTTCGCCTTGCCCGAAATTTCTTGGATGTGCCTAAAAAGCTTTCTAAAATTCATCGTACCAAGTTCGCAAGCCCCATTTTGCCTGATGTTCCTGTGATGCTCAAGGTTTCTTATAATGCTGATGCCGCTAAGGTGACGTTTAGCTTTACAAGTATGCCTGATGCACAAGGCAACGAAAAGATGCATTCAAGCGGTTCGTTCACGATGAATCCGGAGGAATCCCTTGGCTAAAGCTGATGCAAAAAACGTCGATGTTCGACTTTGTGCGATTGTACCTGTGTACAGGCACGAAAAGGCGTCCCGTGCTGTTGTCGAAAAGCTTGTCTCTTACAATCTGCCCGTGATTCTTGTTGATGATGGCAATGCTCCGGAAGGTCATGAAATTCTGGTGCAAATCACCAAGGAATTTCCGAATGTGGAACTTGTAACACACAAAGTCAATCGCGGTAAAGGCGGTGCGGTGCGCTCTGGAATGGAAGCTGCTGTCGCTGCTGGCTATACGCATGCTCTTCAGGTCGATGCCGATGGTCAGCACGATATGGAGGCTATTCCGTTTTTCATGAAGGCGGCGAAAAAGCACCCTGCTGATATGATTTGTGGATTCCCGCAGTACGATGATTCTGTTCCAAAATCTCGTGAAAACGGCCGTAAGGTCACGAATTTCTGGGTGGCTGTCGAAACGCTTTCGAAGGACATTCCCGATGCCATGTGCGGTTTTCGCGTGTACCCGCTGGCAACATCTTGGAAAGTGGTTCGCCGTTTCCGTAACAACCGCATGGGCTTTGATATTGAAATTTTAGTGCGACTCTCTTGGGCTGGCTTAAAGATGCGTTTTTACCCGATCAAGGTAAGCTATCCGGAAGACGGAGTTTCGAACTTTAGAATGTTCCATGACAATGTCGCCATTTCGCTCACGCATTCGATGCTCTTCTTTGGCATGTTGATTCGACTGCCTTTGATTCTGGCTCGCCGTCTGTTTAAAAAGAAATAACATGGACGCGAATACCCCAAATTTGAATACAAATGATGTCTTGAAGGCGCATTGGGCGGACATCAAGGAAGTGGGCGGTCGCATGTGGCATTTCCGCTTTATGCTTTGGATGGTATGTCATCTGCCGCTGTTCATGGTCGAAATCATTACGGCTGTGGTTTGCTTCTTCTTTTGGCTGGGAGCGAAGCCTGTTCGTGTTCGTTCTAAAGTTTATCTGGAACATGTGTTCAAGGCGAACGGGAAACGCGTTGATTTATTGGGGACGTATAAGCATATCTATTCGTTTGCCCTTTCGATGATGGAAAAGTTGCTTGGCTGGAAGGGGGCTATCAAGCTGAACCAAATTGAAACGCAAAATGATGATTTGCATTCGTTGATGGACGGGTTCGAAAATGGGCAAGGTGCTTTTGCCATTTGTTCACATTTAGGGAATATGGAAATGCTTCGTTCGCTGACGGGGTATGGCGAATACATGACGAAGCGAAAGTTTGAAGTTTTCCCGGTACTTGACTTTTCGGTAACTTCAAAATTTAATAGCCTCTTGCGTGAATTGAATCCGGAATTGATGGACCATGTTGTGGATGCAAACCGCATTGATGTAAATACTGCGGTGTGGATGAAAGAACAAATTCACAATGGCAACTTCGTTGTAATCGCTGGGGATCGCACGTCTGCTAATTCAAGAAATCGCGTGATTGAAACAACGTTTTTAGGGGATACTGCAAATTTCCCGGAAGGCGCGTTTTCATTGGCGGGCATCCTTGATGCTCCTGTTTATTTCATTTTTGCGATTCGCAAACACGATTTTAATATCCGCTCAGCATACGAAATGCATGTGGTGCGGGCTAAAACGTCTTTGGACTGCTCACGTAAAGAGCGTCCGGAGCGCTTGAAAAAGCTTTTGCAGGAATACACTGAGTTGTTGGAAAGGCTGTGCAAAGAACATCCTTATCAGTGGTACAATTTCTACAACTTTTGGGAAAGATTAGAAAAATAGGTGGAGAACAATCTCATGAAAACAGTCGTTATCGGAAGTAAAAAATTAACTATTGAAGATGTGGTCGCTATTGCGAAAAAGCAGGTGGCTGTTGAACTCGATAGCTCTATTGAATTTCAGAAAAAGATTGATTCGGGTGCTGAATTCCTGGATGAAGCACTTGCTGAACACGGTGGCATTTATGGCGTGACGACGGGTTATGGCGATTCCTGCACGCAGGTGTTGCCGCCGGAGCATTATTATCAGCTTCCTATCAACTTGACGCGTTTTCATGGTTGCGGTCTCGGCGATTATTTTGATGCAGAAACGACTCGCGCTATTATGGCGGTTCGCCTGAATACGCTTGCGCAGGGCTTTTCGGGCGTGAGCTACGCTCTTTTGAAAATCATCATGCAGTTCTTGCAGAATGATATCTTGCCGCTGATTCCGCAGGAAGGTTCTGTGGGTGCTAGCGGCGACTTGACTCCGCTTTCGTATTTGGCAGGTGCCGTGATTGGCGAGCGCGATGTGATGTACAAGGGCGAACGCCGTTCTTCTCTGGACGTGATGAAGGAATTGGGAATTACTCCGCACAAGTTCCGTCCGAAAGAAGCTATTGCCATTATGAACGGTACGGCGGCGATGAATGCGGTTGCCTGCATGGCTTATTCCCGTGCCGAATACCTTTCGGATTTGGCTTGCCGCATTACGGCGATGATTACGGTTGCCATGAAGGGCAATGCCTATCACTATTATGAACGCTTGTTCGAAGCGAAGCCGCATCCGGGGCTTGGACTTGCCGCAAAGAAGATGCGTGAAGCCTTGAATCTCGAAGTCGTGCAGAACGTTGTTCCTGAAAAAATTCAGGATCCGTATTCACTGCGTTGCGCTCCGCATGTGATTGGACTTTTCTATGATTCCAGTGCTTTCTTGCGCCAGCTGATTGAAATTGAACTCAACAGTGCCAATGACAATCCGATTGTCGACCCGTTCACGAAAAACATTTTCCACGGTGGGCATTTCTACGGCGGACACATCTGCCTAGCGATGGATACGCTCAAGAATATGGTTGCAAACATTGCAGACCTTTTGGACCGTCAGCTCGCCATGATTGTCGATATCAAGTTTAACCGCAACTTGCCGCCGAATCTTGCAGGTAGCAAGGGCGATTACGATATCAACCACGGCTTCAAGGCTGTTCAGATTGGCGTTTCTGCTTGGACCGCCGAAGCTTTGCATTTGACGATGCCGATGAGCGTGTTTAGCCGTTCAACGGAATGCCACAACCAGGACAAGGTCAGCATGGGTACGATTGCAGCCCGCGACTGCATCCGCGTATTGGAACTTTCAGAACAGGTGGCTGCGGCAACGCTTTTAGCTTCTGCTCAGGCACTTCGCATCCGCTTGGAACGCAAGGAAATTTCGGAAGAACGCATCAAGAATCTGAAGGATACTTATGATCAGGTGTTCTCCAAGTTTGCACCGCTAGAATGCGACCGTCAGCTTGAAAAGGATTTGCGTAATACATTGGAACTCATCCGCAATAAATTTTACGCGGTATAAAGGACCTAATTCGTATGGCTGTAAAGAAAATCAAGGAAACGGTTGAATTCCAGATTGAATTTTACGATGTCGATTCCATGCAGGTCGCATGGCATGGCAATTACGTGAAGTTCATGGAAGTTGCCCGATGTGCGTTGTTGCGTAAAATCGGTTACGATTACAACGAAATGACGCGTAGCGGTTACGTTTGGCCCGTTGTGGATATGCATATCAAGTATATCCGCCCCATGATTTTTATGCAAAAAATTCGTGCTGTCGTGACTCTCGAAGAATACGAAGTCTGCATGAAGCTCTCTTATAAATTTATGGATGCTGAATCGGGAACTGTGCTTACAAAGGCCGAAAGTACCCAAATGGCGGTCGATATGCAGACTAAAGAATCCCTTTGGGCATGCCCGGCGTGCTTTGTTGAAAAAGTTCGAGCTATTCTTGAAAATGGCTAGAAGCATTTTTTGTAGATTAAATGGGATGATACTATTACTTGTCCTTGCTTTGTCCATGTCTTTATCCATGGCTGCCGTTTTTGACCATCCTGTGAACGCAACGTCGAAACAGGAGTTGTCGAGTGTACTCCTCCAAATGACTCGCCATGATGTCGTGACAGGAGATTTCAAGCAGACGAAGTCTATAAAGAAGCTGAATCGTGATTTCGTTTCGACGGGGACGTTCCGCATTTCAAAAACTTCAGGCATTGTCTGGAAGACTCAAAAGCCGTTTCCATCGGAGTTGACTATTTCGGATGCGGGTATTTCTGAACGAAACGTGAACGGTCAGGTTCGTATCATTTCTTCGAATGATAATCCTGTTTTTGCTCAGTTTTCAAAAACTATTCAGGCTGTTTTTTCTGGAAATCTCTCAGAATTAGAAACGAACTTTAATATATTTTGTGAAAAGACGTCAAATGGATATACGGTAGGGCTTGTTCCGCGAGAAAAAGCGGTGCAAAAAGTCATTGCTAACATTGTGATGGATGTATCCGAAAATTTGGAAAAAGTCGTTATTACGGATGGTGAGGGGTCCCCTGTGGTATACGAGTTTTCAAATCAAAAAACATCAAATGAAAATTCGGCAGAACAGCCGGGGGCTCCGTAGTACAGGATTCTTATTATGAAAGTTTGGGCTCTTGTTCATATTGTTTTGATTGTTCTCGGCATCTCAGTTCCGTGGAAACTTGATTCTAATCTGTATTCCATCTTGCCGGATTTCAATGAAATTCAAAATGTGAGCGAGGCTGAGAATGCCCTCAGTAACCGCACCATGCGAAATATTACGGTTCTCGTCGGGCATGAAAATTTTGAGGTTGCACGCAAAGTCGCTGTTTCGCTAGATAGTCTTTTTAAGGATGATCCCTCCTTAACGGAAACTCGACTTTTTGTTGATGAAAATACATTGGGCGAGACTCGCAATTTCTTGTTTGACCATCGTTATACAATTCAGGGCGATGATGTCCGAGACGCTCTTTCATCGGGAAATATTGAAGCGTTGAAGCTTAGCGCCCTCCAGAAAATATACGGCTCGTTTTCTATGGTCAATTTGAACCGCCTCGAAGAAGATCCGTTTTTGCTTGGAGAATCTTCTTTTGAAAATTACATGAAGAATTCGCCGATGACCTCTACGCATTTTAGTTTGCGTGATGGCGTGCTTGCCGCTCAAGATTCTGGGGCTACATACGTGATGTGGAATGCGGTGCTTTCTGAAAGTGTTTCTTCGATGGCGTCAGACGATCATGTGATTGGGCGCGTGAATCGCGTGCTGGATTCTTTAGAAAAGGCAAATTCTGGATTGCGTGTTGCGGCGTCGGGAGCTCCGTTCCATAGCTACGAAAGCTCGAAAGAAGCAAAATCTGAAATTGCATTGATTTCGGGTGTTTCCATCTTTTTGATTTTGCTGTTGCTTCTTTATGTTTACCGCTCGGCTTTGCCTATTGCCGCAACGATATCGACGATTTTACTTGCCGTTTTTACGGCGCTCGTGTTTACGTGGTTTGTTTTCGGGAAAGTCCATGTATTTACGTTTGTTTTTGGTACAAGTGTAATCGGTGTCAGCATTGATTACTCGGTGCATTTTTTCACGAACTGGAAGTCTGGCGTTCGCAATATTCGTACCAAGATTTTTAAGGGGCTTTTGCTTGGATTCTTGACAACAGAATTTAGCTATATCGCACTTACCTTTGCCAATTTTCCGCTATTGCGACAAATGGCGGTATTTTCGATTGTGGGATTGTTGAGCTCGTTCTTGACCATTACGCTTTTGTTCCACGATGTGTTTGAAAGACCGCGAAATGTCAGGGTGAAAAACAATAGCTTGTCTGTAAAGAATCTTCCAGTATCTATTCCTAAAAAATTCAATAAGTGCTATTCTAAATTACCTACGTGGGTTGTTGTCCTGTTTTTTGTCTTTTTCGTTATTGCGTTGTTGCCGGGGCTTTGCTCTCTCAAAATCCATACAGATTTGGGCAGTCTTTATTCGATGAGCGACAAGCTAAAAGCGGGGGAAACTTTAAATCGTAAATTGAATAATATCGGAATATCGCCCAACTATTTTATTGTAGAAGGCGATAGCGAAGAAGAAGTCTTGCAACGTGAAGAGGTTCTGGCATCGCGTCTTTTGCAGGCTGAAAAGAAAAAACAGCTGAAATCGTATTTAGCGGTGTCCAGCTTTGTTCCGTCGCTTGAAACTCAAAAAAAGACTTTTGACGATGCCCAGCGTTTGCTTGCAAGTCGGGATTTCTTAACGGAAATTGGTGTGCAGAAAGATTCCCTGTTCGTAGAAGGTTTAAAGGGGGACGCAAAGTACGTCGAGCTTAAAAGCTTGTTCTCTGAAAATTCAAAAATGCTCCCGCACTCATTTCGTTCACTGCTAGAAATGTTGTGGATTGGTGCGGTCGGCGATTCTCAGAGCAAAAAGTATTATAGCGCCGTATTCCCGCTCCATGTCACGGAAAATTTTGATGCTCGACAAATGGCTAAGAATTTGCCTCATGTCTATGCGGTGAATAAAATGCAAAATATCAATGCGTCGCTCACGAAAATTTCACGAATCTCTTTGACGCTTGTTGGTTTGGCGTATATTGTGATGTTTATTATTCTTGTAGTTGTGTATAAGTTTACTGATGCTTTGAGGATTTTGCGATCTCCAATTTTGGCAAGTTTCTTTGTGGCGTCTGCGTTTGGCTATCTGAATATGGAATTTAATTTCTTTGCCATTGTCGGTGTGATTTTGACACTCGGTATAGGTATAGATTATGCTTTGTTCTTTAGGGAAGGCGGTCGTCAAAAATCGGTGACCACTCTAGCGATTATGCTTTCGGCAGCGACGACGATGATTTCTTTTGGAAGTCTTGTCTGTAGTGCATTTATCCCTGTAAAAACTTTTGGGCTTGCCGTTTTGCTTGGAATTTTATGTTGTTTTCTACTTTCTCCATTAAGTGCAAAACGTTAAATTTTTCTAACTTTGTGCTTAGAATATGAAACTTGGTATGAGAATTTTTGCTTGGGTAAGCGTTGCGTTAGGTGTGTTCTGCCTTACGTCTTGCCAGCACACTCTTATCAAGCCCAATTCGATGCCTGTCTATTATTCTGATTCTGGCTTTGTCAATTTGCTGCCGACCACAGCGATGTCAGGAACTATTGATGAGGCACAACATCTCGAAGGGACTTTCCGAAAAATGAAGTCTCCGGGCAACTCTCTTGCGGATACGTCTACAACGACTTTTAGTGGCGATGTCTGGGTGCGTGCAAATGACACTATCCTTTCGGTCGTTTTCTTTAGCGGTTTTGGCACGACAATTGCAGAGTTGACTTATGCAAAAGATTCTGTTTCGTTTGTAAGTTCGGTCATCGATGTCGAAAAAATGAAAGCGGAATATGTGATTGCCGATTTGCAGACTTGCTTTTATCCATTTGAGGCGCTAAAGAATAACTTTGAAAAGTCTGGTTTTGCATTTACCGAAAAGCGCTTGTCGGATGAGTCTCAAGATTTCGAACGTGAATTGTCTGAGAACGGGAAGACTATTTTGCGTGTTACCCGTAAGGCAAGTGAAATTGACTTGGTGAACGAATTGCGCCAATACAAGTACCACATCAATCTTGGTAGCGAATGAATAATCGACCTTTGTACATAAATGATTTTAGCCTCCACTGCATTTTAGGTGGCGATAAAGTACAAGTCTTTGATAAACTGACGAAAGGCATTCGTGGAAATTTTACCACTTATGATGTGGCGGGTGTGATGCGCCCTGCGGCGACTATTGACCCTGCATCGTTACCTCCTGTAAGCGAGAAAAAGTACGACAATCGCGTTAATCGCCTTTCACAGGCGGCGTTGTCTGGAATGGATAAGACCATTCGCAAAGCGGTTGATCTGTTTGGAGCAAATCGCGTTGGTATTTTCATCGGCTCTTGCGACAATGGCTCCGAAGCTTCTGTGGCCGCTCTCAGATGTTTTAAGGAAACAGGCGCATTCCCCGAGGGGTATTTGCTCGATTACCAGCGTGCTGATTTCCCTCTGCGCTTTATTGCTGATCGTTATGGCATTACTGGAATGACTTCGGTTCATTCTACAGCATGTGCTTCTAGCGCGAGTGCTTTTGTTTCCGCTCGTAATAACCTTTATGCAGGGAATTGCGATGTGGCAATTGTGGGTGGCGTGGATATCGCATCTCTGTCGGTGATTCTTGGCTTTGCCTCTCTCGAAGCGATGAGTGACCGCCCGACAAATCCGTTTAGTGCGAATCGTTCCGGGCTTACGCTTGGCGATGCGGCTGTATTTTTTGTGGTCACACGTGAGCCGTGTGATGAGCTTTGTACGCACGATTGCAGAAATCTCAAGGTGGTTGGCTTTGGCGAAAGCGCTGATGCAGACCACATTACGGCTCCTCGTGCCGATGGGGAAGGGGCGTATCAGGCGATGAAGGCTGCCCTAGAAAATGCGGGGCTTAGCGCATCTGAAATCGGTTACGTGAATTTGCATGGAACCGGTACGGAACTGAACGACGCAATGGAATCTCGTGCCGTAAACCGTCTCTTCGGAGAAGCGAATCATGCTGATGTTCCTGTAAGCTCGACAAAAGCTTTGACGGGACACACGTTAGGCGCTGCGGGTGCTTTGGAATTGGCTTTCTGTTGCCTTGCGTTAAAAAGTGCTGGCGAAAATACCGAATGCGTCAGTCGACTTCCGGCGCATCTTTTCGATGGTGTAGTCGATGCAAATCTCCCGCCTGTACATTTGGTAAAACCCGCTGAAACCGCAAAGAATCTCAAATATTGCATGAGTAATTCCTTTGCATTCGGTGGCTGCAATGTGTCTTTGATTGTTGAAAACAGTTTGATTTAATATGAATGAAGAATTTAAAACAAAAGAGGCTACAAGCGAACTCGTTCCGCATAAAGGCAAAATGCTTTTGCTGGATCGCGTTCAAAATTACAGCCTTGAAGATGTAAATATCACGACGGAAATCGATATTTCGCGTAATAGTCTTTTCTACGAAGACGATTTGGGCGGAATCCCAGCTTGGGTCGCATTTGAATACATGGCCCAGAGCATTTCTGCTTTGTCTGGAATTTATGGCCGCACCAAAGGCGATAAGCCAAAGGTGGGATTCATCATGAGTGTGAGCGGTTTCAAAGCCGATATTCCGGTTTTTAAGGATGGCGAAACCGTTGTTGTCACTGTTCATGAAACCGTTCGAATGGATAAAGCGGTCACGTTTGATGGTGTTGCAAAAGTGGGTGATAAAATCGCAGTAACAGCAACTCTGAACACGGTTGAAGTCGATGATCCAAAGGCTACTTTGGGCATGAATTGAATTTGAGGAATGAATATGGATAATGCAAAATCTGTCTTGATTACGGGTGCTAGTGGCGGTATTGGTCTTGCAATTGCCGAAGCGGTTGCAAAAGAAGGCTATACAGTCGTCGCTCATTACAATAGAAACTCCGCTCCGATTGACGCTCTTGCTGAGCGGATTCGTGCCAATGGCGGTAATATTCGCACATTGCAGTTCAATATTTGCGACCGTGAACAGTGCAAGGAAGTTCTTGAAAAAGACATTGCCGAAAATGGCGTGTACTATGGTGTGATTACGAATGCGGGTGTCTGTGCTGATGCCGCTTTCCCTGCCATGACGGATGACTATTGGGACAAAGTCTTGAATACAAACTTGAACGGTTTTTACAATGTCGTTCATCCACTCGTAATGCCGATGTGCCGTAAACGTAAGGGCCGCATTATCACGATTTCTTCTGTGTCTGGAATAATCGGAAACAGGGGACAGGTCAATTACAGCGCTTCGAAGGCTGGCCTCATCGGTGCCACCAAGGCTCTGGCTACAGAACTCGCGAGCCGTAATATTACGGTAAATAGTGTTGCCCCTGGTGTTATTGAAACTGAAATGATCAAGGATGCACCGCTTGATATGATCTTGCCTGCAATTCCGATGAAGCGTGTTGGAAAGCCCGAAGAAGTGGCTGCAACAGTTGTGTTCCTGCTTTCAGAAGGAGCTGCCTACATCACTCGCCAGGTGATTTCTGTGAATGGAGGCTTGGCATGACCCGTCGCGTTGTTGTTACTGGTGGTAGTTGCATTTCGTCCTTGGGCATGGATGTCGAAGATGTTTTTGCTTCGCTCAAGACTTTGAAAAATCGCGTTGTCCGCATGAAGGAATGGGATTTGTATGCGCAAATGAATACGCGCTTGGCATGTCCGATTCTTTATGACTTGCCCGAATATTCCCGCAAAAAGGTTCGCGGTGCAGGTCGTGTGGCTGTGCTTGCGATTGCTTCTGCGGATAAAGCCATTCAGTCGGCAGGGCTTGCCGAAGAAACTGTTCTTTTGAAGTCTGGTCGCGTTGGCGTGGCTTATGGTTCTTCGATGGGCAGTATTAATCCTTTGTTGGATTTCTTCTCGATGCTGAAGCCGCCTCATGATTGTTCCAAGATTACAGCAACGACTTACATCCGTTCCATGCCGCAGACTTGTGCGGTCAACGTCAGTGTTTTCTTTGGTACGACAGGCCGCATTATCACGACGAATACGGCTTGCACAAGCGGTAGCCTTTCGATCGGTTATGCTTATGAAGCTATCAAGTACGGCATGCAAGATGTGATGATTGCCGGTGGCGCTGATGAACTTGACGCTACGGAATCGGCTGTATTTGATACTTTGTTTGCGACAAGCGTCAAGAACGATACTCCTGAATTGACTCCCGCTCCGTTTGATCGCGACCGCGATGGTCTTGTCATTGGCGAAGGTGCCGGGACGCTCATTCTCGAAGAATACGAGCATGCTAAAGCTCGTGGCGCACATATCTATGCGGAACTTGTCGGCTTTGGACACAATACCGATGGCGACCACATCACGCAGCCGAAAAAAGAGACGATGCAGATTGCGCTTGAGCTTGCTCTCAAGAGTGCAGAAATTTCACCGGAAGCGATTGGTTACGTGAGCGGTCACGGTACGGCAACACGCCATGGCGATATTGCAGAAAGTTGGGCAACGTACAACGCCTTTAATGGGCTTTCTGTTGCTATTTCGAGCCTTAAGAGCTATATCGGACATACGTTAGGCGCATGCGGCGGTATTGAAGCTTGGCTCGGCATCAATATGATGAATCGTGGCTGGTTTAACCCCAACCTAAATCTCAATAATGTCGATGAACAGTGCGCTCCGCTCGATTACATTACCGGTTCCGGCCGTGAAATGGATGTGGAATACCTCATGTCGAACAACTTTGCGTTCGGCGGAGTCAACACGTCGCTTATCTTCAAACGTGTTTAATCGCTCTGTCACCCCGGACTTGTTCCGGGGTCACCATTTTCATTTGCTTTAAAACTTTGTCAGCGATTCCACGCGATAGCCGTCAAGAACTTCGCGACCTTTAAGGTCTGCTAGTTCAATAACAAATGCAAAGCATTCAACCTTGCCGCCCATTTTCTCCACGAGATGGGCGGCTGCTTTTGCAGTGCCTCCAGTGGCGAGTAGGTCGTCGACGATTACCACGCGTTGCCCAGGTTTTATCGCATCTTTATGGACTTCCATGCATGCAGTCCCGTATTCGAGATTGTAAGTCACTTCGACGGTTTCGCGGGGGAGTTTCCCTTTTTTGCGCTCTGGGACAAAAGGCTTGTGAAAGTGTTCTGCTATCGGAACGCCGAATAAGAATCCACGAGCTTCTAGCCCGACAACGACATCAAAATCAACATTTTCAAGCGTTTTGTAGAACGCATCAAGCGTAAGCTTTAGTCCATCGGGGTCGTTCAAAATTCCCGTGATATCACGAAACAAAACTCCCGGCTTCGGAAAATCCGGAACAGCAATAATGTAGTCTTCAATACGTTTCATTTTCCCCTCTCGTTATAATGGTTAATAGTCAATGGTCATTAGTTATTGGTTGTAATAACCGCGGCTTTTGCCGCCAAATTTAAGCTAGTGACTAACGACTAATTTCTATCTAACAATTTCTCGACTGTAGCAATAATCTTGTCGCGTTCTCCGCACCAGTTCGGTGCAATCAAAAGCTCGCTCGGGCTTTCGCCGCTGAATCGCTCAATCGCGATATCCTTGCCAATAATCTTGATCATCTCGGCAACCGCTTCGCAGTATTCCTCGAACGAAAGCAATTTGACTTCGCCGTTGGCAAAATCTTGCGCCATGACCGTGCCCACGACAATGTGCAGCGGGTGAATCTTGACTGCCGCAAGTTTCAAATCGTGAACGACTTGTGCTGTGTGCTTAAAGTCTTCCATCTTTTCGCCGGGGAGACCAACAATCACATGTGTCGTGACGGTAAGACCTGCGGCTTGGCAGCGCTTTACGGCGTCTTCAAATTCCGCAAGTGTATGCCTGCGGTTGATGCCCGCGAGCGTCAAGTCGTTTGCTGTCTGAAGCCCGATTTCAACAACAATTGGCTTTTTGCGGTTGAGCTCTGCAAGGTATGCTATCTTTTCGTCTTCAAGGCAATCCGGGCGCGTACCAATGGCAAGCCCTGCAATTTCCTTGTGCTTGATAATCGGATCGATGATTTCGCGCAGATGTTCAAGCGGCGCGTGTGTATTCGTGTACGGCTGCAAGTAGGCGAGGATGCCTGCATTCGGGTACTTGTCGCGAAGCTTCGGAACGTACTTTTCAAGCTGTTCCTGAATCGAGACTTTTGCTTCGTCAAAAACAGGGCTAAAGCTGCGGTTGTTGCAGTAGCTGCAACCCGAAAATCCCTTGGTGCCGTCGAGGTTTGGGCAGCTCATGCCGCCGTTGAGCGGGAGCTTCCTAACCTTGAGATAGTTCGGGAACAATTCCAAAAGTAAATCGCGATAAGGTTTGTAATGCATGACCATAAAATAGTTAAATGTTCTTTGTTACTAGATATACATTTATTTCTGCTGGAATGAACATTGATTATTACTTATAAAATCGGTTGCCTGCGTTGATACACTTGTTACACTTTTTCGCTCGTTTGTATTATAGTCGGTCTAAAATATGCCCTAAATCGCCCGAAAAACGCACTTCGAGTATATATTTAAACTTGAAAATAAAAGCCCTGGATCCTTCACATTCGTTCAGGATGACGGTGATGCGCATTCTCAACGGCTTTTGAATGATCTGACTATAATTAAACCGAGGTGTCCTCATGAATTTTAAAAAGAATAAAGCTCTTGCGATTGCGGCGACCGTTGCCATGGCGCTTTCTGTGCCGTCTTTTGCACAGTTGAATAATGGTGATATGGAGTATGGTGACGGCGGCTGGTATCTGTGGAACAATCCTGATGGTCCAGCTGTAGCCGAATCGCAAATTGCCGTGCAGGGGCTCGGTGTCGATGGTTCCCAGGGCGCAAAGGTCGTCGTGAAGGAACTCCCGAATCCGTGGTGGGGCTTGCAGCTCCAGCCGCCTAAATTCTTGGCAGACTCCGGTTTTTATAAGCTCTCGTTCAAGGCAAAAGGCAACATGCCTATCAATTCCGTGGTGCAGGGTGGTCCTCCGGATTACCGCCAAAAGGAAAGCGCTTCGTTTGACTTGACAGACAAGTGGCAGACTTATGAAATGATTTTCCTTGCCGACCAGAAGGGTTACGGCCTCAACAACATTACGTTCCAGATTGGCCTTAAGAAGGGCTGGATCCAGCTCGACGATGTCGAAGTCGAAAAGATGGACGAAATGTCTGACCCGTCCTGGTATAACAATGCCGATGCCCGTATCGATAGCCTCCGCAAGGTGGATTTCACGGTCAAGGCGAATCCGGGTGAAAAGGTTCACGTGAAGCTGTTGCGCCATTCGTTCCCGTTCGGTACGGCGCTCGCTCTCTACGACACCAAGGATAGCACCGAAAATTGGTACCGCAACGCAGCCAAAAAGTACTTCTGGCATGGCGTTTCTGAAAACCAGTTCAAGTGGCCGGAATACGAACCGAAGAAGGGCAAGATCAAGCGTGAAGAAATGAAGGAATACACCGACTTCACCGCCCAGAATCACTGGAAACTTCGCGGTCACGCTCTCATGTGGAGCCATCAGGGCTACGGCTTTGACAAACACTACAGCAATAAGGGTAGCTGCGAAGAAATGGCCGAAAAGCTCAAGGCACGTATCTATCGCGACCTCAAGGAATACAAGGGAAAGATTACGGAATACGACGTGTGGAACGAACCGATTCACGAATCCTGGACGTTCAACAAGTGCGGCTGGGGCATTCTCGACAGTGCCTTCATTTGGGCTCACAAGGCTGACCCGAGCGCATTCCTCTACATCAACGATTACAACGTCGTTGCCGCTGGTGAAACGGATCGTTATTATGGCTTGATTAAGGGTATGCTCGAACGCAAGGTGCCTGTGATGGGCATTGGCGTGCAGTGCCACTTTGGTCTCCGTCCGGTTGTGCCGGGTCTTATCAAGGAACGCTTGGACAAGCTCGCTTCTCTCGGTCTCCCGATTAAGGTCACGGAATTCGACGTGGGCGACTGGCAAGCCGGTATGAGTGACACCGAAGAAGTTCAGGCTGAAAAGTTTGAAACCTTCCTCCGTACCGCATTTAGCCACCCGGCTGTGAACGGCATCGTCTTCTGGGGCTTCTGGGACAACCGTCACTGGGTCAAAAATGGCGGCATGATTGCTTCTGATGGTCGCGAAAAGCCTGCTGCAAAGCGCGTTTACGACTTGTGGCACAAGGTCTGGACGACGGACCTCTACGCCACTGCCGATGAAAATGGCGTTGCCAAGTTCCGCGGTTTCAAGGGCTACTACCAGGTTAACGCTGGTGACAAGAAATACCAGATCACCGTGAAGTAATGGCTCTTTCGTCATTCCGAGCCCTTTACGGGCGAGGAATCCAGTCACGTTTTAAAGCCGCGTTATGCGGCTTTTTTACTATCTTGCTTTTCATGAAACAGAAAATCCCCGGAATCCTCTTTTTACTCGCCATGCCTCTTTCCGTCCTCTTGTACATCAAGGTGGAGGCTCTCTCTGGCTCGGAGATTCTC
Organism: Fibrobacter sp. UWB7; assembly: GCF_900142945.1. Taxonomy (NCBI): domain Bacteria; kingdom Pseudomonadati; phylum Fibrobacterota; class Fibrobacteria; order Fibrobacterales; family Fibrobacteraceae; genus Fibrobacter; species Fibrobacter sp. UWB7. The sequence continues at coordinate 540,165 of NZ_FRCO01000002.1, read as the reverse complement.
GGGCTTTTATCTGCAGTCGCGCTGTACGTTGTTGTCGCGCTCGTCATCGCGTTCTTGTTCAATAGCAAGGATAGAACATAAAACACTTCGTTGCGAACGAAGCGCGGCAATCTATTTCAGTTCTGACGACTCTTCTTTGATGTGGTACGGCAAGAGACGTACGCCGACAGGGTTTAGCTTGGCGTAGCCATGACTGTTCATCGGTAGCTGCAATCCATATCCAGATGCTTTTAAGCGATCTTCCTTGACGCCCTTGTTCACAAGGAATTCAAAGATGAAGTTCGCTCTAGAATTCGCAAGTTCAATAGGCTCCTTCGATTCTCCTGATTTTACACTGCACTGGATTTCAATGGCGATTTGCTTGTTGTGTCGCATGATGGACACGACATCACTCAATGCTGTGTAAGAAGAATTGAGTGGCATTTCGGAACCTTTATGGAACTGGATACGTCTTGCTATTTTATCCAAATTTAGCTTTTCACGAATAGGGCAGCCATTGGCGTCAACAGCGGTGTGGTCCAGCGTATTCGGGCAGTTGTCGAGGTAGTCCACGACGCCGTCCTTATCAGAGTCGATGGGGCAGCCAGTCTTGTCAACGGGTGCATCTACAGGTGTGTCTGGGCACATGTCGTCTTCATTGAAAATTCCGTCTCGGTCGAAGTCTAGTCTACAGCCAACACTATCTACGCCTACTCCTGGCGGCGTGTTTTCACATTTATCCATAAAGTCCGGGATGCCGTCTTCATCGGAATCAATGGGGCAGCCATACATGTTCACAATCTCGTTCGGGGCGCTGTCGGGGCACTTGTCCCATTCGTCAGGAACGCCGTCTTTATCGTTGTCCATAAAGCATCCGTACTGGTTGACCTTAAGTCCTGCGGGTGTGCTCGGGCATGAGTCAAGTACGTTCGGAACGCCGTCTTCATCAGTATCGAGAATACATCCTTTTTCGTTGACTTCTTCGCCGGGTTCAGAATCCGGGCATTTGTCTAGTTCGTTCGGGATGCCGTCGTTGTCGTTATCGCGGATACATCCAAATTCATCAACCGGGTATCCTTCCTTTGTATTGGGGCACTTGTCCTTGTAATCCGGAACGCCGTCGTTGTCACGGTCAAAAGGGCAACCGCTTTCGTCAATAAGCACTTCGGCAGGTGTGTCCGGGCACTCGTCCAAGTCGTCTGCAATACCGTCGTTGTCGGAGTCCGGCGCGCAACGGTATTTATTGTCCTTGAACGAAAGACTCGACTTGGGACATGCTTCCATCTTCTTTTTAAAGTCATCGATCCTTCCACCGAGGTCAAATGTACGGTTAAATTTAATAGAGACTGCAATCGGAGGACTTCCTGGGACGGTGTAAGAATATTCGTGTCCCTTGTTCTTAACTGTGATTTCATGTCCTCTACTGATTTTCCTTTTTCTGAACAAGTCCATGCCGAGGTCTGCATTGATAGACATCGTCGTGAATTTCGGAAGTCTGACTTTCAATCCAGGAGAAAATCTCAGCTGATCATTCAAGAACCCGCGCCACACATCTTTGGTTCGGATCTTTGTTTCACCGGAAGCTTCGAGGACAAGCGAAACCCATTCGTAAGGGAAGAGTGTGATGCCTGAACCCCAAGTGAATATATTTTCGCCGTTTTCAAATGCTCTAAGAACGCCTGCGTAATTATTCCAGCGCAGATTCCTGTGGATGTTGATCGATAAGTAGAGCGTTCCTGCCACAGCAAAGTCTGCGGCAGAATAGGGGTTGGTATAGTCGCCTTTATGGATGTACCAAAGGTGCCTCGGACGGACGCCCTTCTCGTTTGTTCCGGTCGGAATGAATACCTCGAGTGCAGCGGCGAAGTTGAACAGGTCCTTTAAGGACTGGTTTGGAAGTTGAGCCTTGACCATGAGTCCGATGTCGCCAAAGCCCACACCTTTGAGCTTGGTTCCTCCAGCGTCACCGTCATAGTGGACATTCAGGTTGAGTCCCGCTTCGAGATAATCAAGGATGCCGTAGCCGACATAGCCAAGAATCGTGTTCGAAGGGGTGGTGGTCAGCGTGTATTCCTTGCCCGTTTCATCAGTGAGGTATCCTTCGAGACTGGCAGGCTTGTTGCTGCTCGCCATTTCGAATCCGCCCATGACAAAAAGGTCTCCTGGGTTGAGCGTTCGTGCTCCAGGAACATGGATTCCACTGCTATTAAAGGAAAATCCAGATTGCGCAAACAGAAAAACGGCGCAAAAGAGAAGTGTTGATAGAAATAGTTTCATTTTTTCATAAAGAATTTAGACATTTTTTTAGATTATCTGTTTGCATTTTCAAATTTATGTATATATTTCACTTCCGAAGTGAGAAACAATAACTCCGCAAATAAATTGCCGTCATGGCACCGAAAGTCGCAAAAGGCGTATAAGATTAACAGAGTGATTATCATTCTGCAAATCGTGACTGCTTTTGTGATGTGTGGGGTTATCCTATATGGCATGAACAGATTGATGCAATAAATTGGAGGAAAGCTTATATGAATAAAGCTTACTATTGTGGTCGTCGTCCTAAGAGTGATGCGTTCGATGATACCCCGGATCCAACCTATTTGGGCGAAGAAGATGATCTGATCAAGGAAGAAGAAGAACCGCAGGAAGAAGAAGTTGACGAAGAAGTCGATTTTGACAAGCCATCCTTTGGCCGTAACCCCATTTGGTCTGACTACGGCGAGGACATGGATTTCGACCAGTGATATGGTCGGATAAATTCGTTAGACTCGGTCTTGCATTAGTTCTTTTATTTTTGAGCGCCTGCGCTCCCAAGCAGGCGAAGCTTGCCGCGTCATCTCAGGGGAAACCTATCCAGCCGGAGAAGGTTTCTATTGATGTACCTGCTCCAAACCCAGGTAAGGAAATTGTTGGGGATTCGACGAGGCCTTCGTGGGTCTATTATCAGTATGGACTTCAGGCAATTGATAATAATCAATGGGCTGTTTCCAAGCATTATCTTGAAGAATCTCTGCGTTTGCTCGTAACTGAGAAGTTCGATTCTACAAAGAGCAAGCTCACGCGTTCTGAAGATTCCATTTATAAAATGCAGATGCCTGTGCGCATTGTCCAGGCTTTAGAAGATGTCTATCCGAACCTCGCCGAGCAGGAGGGGAGTGATTCTACCAATACGGATAGCCTCTCTATCGACGGCGTAGACGCTTACGACGAGAATGCCGCAGACAGCGCCTCGATGCGCGTCATTGAAAATTTCCTCGACACCGTTGATGCCGGGCGTTTCTCGCTCCCGATTCGCTTTAACGAACGCGTCATGCAGGAAATCTATTACATGACGACGTCTGCACGTGGCTTTATCACTCGCTCGCTTACCCGCAAGACGGCTTATGATTCCCTGATTTATACCAAGCTTGCCCAAAAGCGCATGCCGAGAGACCTTATCTACCTTGCCTTGGTAGAATCTGGCTTTAATGTCAAGGCTTATAGCCGTGCAAAGGCGGCAGGTATGTGGCAGTTTATCCCGGAAACGGGTATCCGCTACGGTCTGGAAGTTGATTTTTGGGTCGACATGCGTCGCAATCCGGAAATGGCGACTGAAGCTGCTTTGAGCTATCTTTCAACCTTGTACGCCGAATTTGGCGACTGGCTTTTGTCGATGGCTGCCTACAACTGCGGTGAAGGCAGAATCCGTCGATTGATTCGTGAGAAAAAGGCTGATTCTACGTGGGGCAACCGCCCTGTAACATACTGGGATTTGCAGCTCCCGCAAGAAACCATGCATTACGTGCCGCGAATCCTTGCGGCGATGGTCATTGGTCATTATCCAAGTCATTACGATGTGGAAGTTAACAAGCGTCAGCTGCCGGCATACGATACGGTTACCGTTTACGATTCGTTCTCTCTCGATGAGATTGCGAAGTTCCTGAAGGTTCCTGAAGATACGCTCCGTACATTAAACATGGAATTGACCATGTGGTGTACACCGCCTAATCGCGATGCGTACTTGCTCCGTTTGCCATACGGTACGCGAGCCGCCTTTGTGCAGAACTACGACCGCATGGAAAAGAACGGCTTTTCGAGCTGGAAAGAGCACAAGGTGCGTAAGGGTGAGTCTATAGGCGTTATTGCGCAACAGTATGGCGTGCGTGTAGCAGAAATTCAGCGTGCCAACGACATGAAAAAGACAAAGCTTAAGCCGGGTCGTACGCTGCTCATCCCGATCAAGGTCGCTCCGCGCAGGTCTACAGGCAAAAAGCCGACGAAGGTCCGCACATATGTGGTGCAGCTGGGCGATAATCTCGGTTCCATTTCCCGTCGCTTTGGCGTTTCTCAAGAATCATTGCGTGTCTGGAATAATATTGAAACGGGTTATAACGTCAAGAAGGGCGATACAATTTACGTTTCCAAGCCAGATCTCAAGCCGACGAGCTTTGTCCAACAACGCGTTGCCCTCAAAAAAGGCGAAAAGTATGTGGTCAAGGCGGGGGATACCTATGCCGAAATCGCAAAGAAGTATAAAGTCCCTGTGTTTCTCCTGTTGCAGGCAAACAGCGGCTTTACCAAGCGACTCACGATTGGCGATTCTCTTGCTATTCCTGCTTATGTCCGTCCGCCGCGCAAAATGTCCAAGGCGACTGACGAAGAATTCCCTGTCGAGCCTGCTAAGGCTGTAGAATCTTCGGATTCCAAGACCTCGAGTAAGTCATCCAAAAAGACCGCAGAAAAGTCTTCGAATTCTAATTCTAAGTCTTCGAAAAAAGCTCCGGTCAGCACGACGATTATCTACACGGTTGAAGCGGGTGACAATTTGTTTGCTATCGCCAAAAAGTTCTCGACGACGGTTGCCGCCATCCGTGAAATGAACGAAATGGGCAATTCCTCGAACATCAAGGTTGGACAAAAGATCAAGATTCCGGGAACTTCCACGCCGGCTCCGAGCACCCCGAAGATCGAAGAGATTACTCATGTCGTCAAGAAGGGCGAGGGACTTTGGGATATTTCGCGCCAGTATGGTGTGACGATTGAAGATATAGTGAAGTGGAACGGGCTTAAAGACACGAAAATCAAGATCAATGAGAAGCTGAAAATTAAAACGACCAAGAAAAGCAAGAAATAATCGTTTGTTTTTGAAAAAAAATGTGTAAATTCGTGTTTTTTATGGAATAATTTGAAAAAAATAGTGTAGTTTTAACTTGGAAAAATCAAAAATTCATTGGAGTATAATATGAAGAAGAAAATCTTGGCTCTCTGTGCTGCTGGTCTTATTTTTTCCTTGACTGGTTGTGAAGAAACCATGGACCCGAACGACCCGCAGTCTGTTCGTAGATATTTGACGAAAAAGCAGATTGGCTTTACGCCGAATCAGTTCGTCTCTTATGCGGTCAATAGCGATACCGCCAAGATGACTTTGTTCCTCCAGGCATCTTTCGAAATTGACCAGCCGGCTGATAACGGAAACAACGCCGTCGCTATCTCTGCAAACAAGGGCAACATGATGGTGCTCAACTACTTGTTTGATCATGGCGCAAAGGCTAATGTCAACAACGGCAATGGCGAACCGGTTATCGATAACGCTGTCATGATGGGCAACAAGGAAGTTGTCGTCCGCATCTTGGATCAGCTCAAGAAGGAAGGCGTTGAACCGCAGAACCTCGCTACCGCAGTTCTTATCGCCGCAAAGACTGGCAAGGCTGACATGCTCGAAGTGCTCGCTAACGCTGGTGCTCCGCTTGAAAACCGCAGCCCGGATGGCTATATGCCGATTCATTGGGCGGTCAAGTCTGGCAACTACGACGCTATGATGTTCCTCATCAACAAGGGTGTCGATGTGAACGCCAAGTGCGGTCAGGGCTATTCTGTGCTCGACTGGGCAACGAACGAAGGCTATACTCGTCTCATCAAGGCTTTGAAGAAGGCCGGAGCCAAGAATACTCCAAAGTATAAGCTTGACTCTCGTGGCAAATAAGCTAATCTTTTAGCTTGAGTTTACAGGACGGGTCTAAAGCCCGCCCTTTTTTTCTATCTTGTCAAACGGAAAAAACAACAGGAGATTTTATGTCCGTTCAAGTGATGGTTAATGGTATTCCGGGTAACATGGGCCGCATCGTGGCCGAAACTTGTGTTGCCCGCGGTTTGGAACTTGTCCCGTATTCTTTGACGGGTGAAATTATCGTCGAAAACGAAGCCGAAGTTGCAGGCAAGACGATTCAGCTCTTGAAACCGAGCAACCGCGAAGCCCGCATTGGTGAAGTCCTTGCCAAGTATCCGAATATGATTTGCATTGACTACACGCACCCGACGGCAGTGAACGATAACGCCGCCTTCTACGTGAATCACAAGATTCCGTTCGTGATGGGCACGACCGGTGGTGACCGCGAAGCTCTTACAAAGCTCGTTGCCGAAGCCAATCATCCGAGCGTCATCGCTCCGAACATGGCAAAGCAGATTGTCGCCTTCCAGACGATGATTGAATTCTTGGCTAACGAATTCCCGACAGCATTCGAAGGCTACAAACTCTCCGTTGTCGAAAGCCACCAGAAGACCAAGGCTGATACAAGCGGTACAGCTCGTGCAGTCGTAGGCACCTTCCAGAAGATGGGTTTTGACTACACACCGGACGATATCGAAAAGGTCCGCAACGAAAAGGAACAGATGGAACGCATGCACGTGCCCGAAGAATATCTCGGCGGTCACGCATTCCATACCTACAGCCTCGATAGCGCTGACGGCACGGTTCACTTTGAATTCCAGCACAATGTTTGCGGTCGCAAGATTTATGCCGAAGGCACTGTTGATGCTGTGAACTTCCTCGCCGACCAGATTGCCGCCGGTACCGCAAAGCCGTTCAATATGATGGACGTCTTGCGCTCTGGAAAAATGAGATAAATGCGATCCTATATCCTTCGTCGTTTGCTGCTGATGATCCCGACGCTTATCGGGATTTCGTTGGTGTGCTTTATCTTGATTCAGCTCTTGCCAGGTGGACCTGTCGAAGAGCTGATTTCTCGTGCGCAACAGGCGGCTTCGATGAAGGGTGGCGTGGATGCGTCCAAGGCGCTCTCGCCGGACCAGATTGCGCAAATTCAGGCGTACTTTGGTTTTGACCAGCCTGCGTGGAAACGTTACCTCACGTGGCTTTGGAATGTTTTGCATTTGAATCTTGGGGAAAGCTACACGTACGGACTTCCGGTCTGGGATGTGATTGTAAGCCGTTTCCCGATTTCTTTGTTCTTTGGCGTGACCTCGTTCTTCTTGAGCTACCTTATTTGCATTCCGCTTGGGCTCTGGAAGGCGGTTCATCACGGCAGCAAGCTCGATTCTTTTACAAGTGGTCTTATTTTCTCGGGTTACGTGATGCCGGGTTATGCGCTTGGCATTTTGCTCATCATCTTTTTGGCTGGCGGTTCGTATTTGGACATTTTCCCGCTAGGTGGGCTCACGAGCGATGACTTTGAGGATTTCACGTTCTTCGGAAAAGTGTTTGACTTGGCGCAACATTTGGCGCTCCCGATTTTCTGTTACATGATTAGCGAATTTGCGTTCCTCACGTTCCTGATGAAAAATTCTGCGCTCGAGGAACTGGGCCGCGATTACATGCGTACGGCTTTAGCTAAGGGCTTGAGCTTTAAGCAAGCTCTTGTGCGTCACGCGCTCCGCAATGCGCTTATCCCGATTGCAACGCGCCTTTCGGAAATTTGCACGCTTATGTTTGCGGGTGCACTCCTCATCGAAAAAGTCTTTGATATCGATGGCATGGGGCTTTTGTATTACAATTCGATGGTCAACCGCGATTACAACGTGGTGATGGGAATCATCTTCCTCAGCAGCCTTATGGCAATGGTGGGGCGCCTCTTTAGCGATATCCTTTATACGCTAGTCGACCCGAGAATTAAGTTCTCGTAAGATAGTCTTTAGTCGTTAGTCCATAGTCTTTGGTTTATTGCTAATAACTAGCAACTAATGACCAATAACCTACATTTTCTTTGTCATTTTCCTCTTTCTTATTGTATATTAAAAGCATGCAAAACGATATTATTAAAATTTCTCCGAGTATTCATGAGTATCTCTTGACTCATGGTTATACTGAAAACTTTACTGTGACTCCCATTGCCGGTGCAGGCTCTGGAAGGCGTTATTTCCGTATCGCTAGCGATGAACGTAAAAGCGTCTTGCAGGTAAGTGCCGAAGTGAATGAAGATTTCAAGCACTTTGTCGAGTATTCCAAGACGTTCAGGGAATACGGCTTGCCGGTCCCGCGCGTTTATTGCGTCGACGAAGAAGCTTGCCAGGTGTTGCAAGAAGACTTGGGCAAACGCAGCCTCTTGGACGAAGCTTTCCCGAATGGCACGAAGGTTCTTTCGGGCAGTGCGCGTATTCTGTACCCGGAAGTGATTGATGCGCTTATCCAGTGGCAGAATGCAAGCCATCAGCTGTTCAGCCATCACACCGAAATTTGGCTCCGCCGCTTTGACTTTGCCGCCCTCAAGTGGGAATCCGATTACTTTACCGAGAATTACCTCAAGCTCTACAAGGGCATTACGGAAATTCCGGAATCGGTCCGCAATTTCTATTCGCTTGTGGCCGTCTCCGTCGAAGCTCAGACGAAGGTCTTGATGCATCGCGATTTCCAGAGCCAGAACATCATGATCCGCCCGAATTCCGAAGTCGCATTTGTCGATTTCCAGGGCGCTCGTCGTGGTTCCATGTTCTATGATATCGCATCGCTTTTGTGGGATCCGTACGTGAGCTTGCCGCTTCCGATGATCAAGGACTTCTTTGAATATTGGCGCAGCCAGTACCGCGGTACAAGAATTTATACGAAGGACGATGCCTGGGAAGGCTTTGTGCATGCTAGCTTGCAGCGCTTGATGCAGGCTCTCGGTGCTTACTGCTTCCTCTCCAAGGTGAAGAAGATTGAAAAGTTCGAACAGTACATTGAACCGGGCAAGGCTCAGCTCCGTGTGCTGTTTGGCGAATTCAAGCAGATCGCCAAGGCTACAGATCCTGAAGTGTTCAAGTTCATGGATTGGGCTCTCCAGTAATGGCTCTCATCTATACGCGTATTTACGCGCAGCCTGTGGAGTTCAATCGTGCTTTGGGTTACGCTTATGACGCGCTTGTGAAAAGTCCTTATCCGTTCGACGCCTTGTCGACATGGAAAGGGCTTTCTGAGCGTGTGGCTCAGGGCATTTATATGGGGCAGGGACTTTTGCTCCCGCATACGCGCGTTCCTGGTTTGAAGGAACCGCTGATGGCTTTTGTCGTCGCCCGTGAAGGTATTACGGGGATTAAAACTCGTAATGACGAGAAGGCGCAATTTATGTGCGTGCTTCTCTCTCCGGCGGAATCGGCAATGGCGCATACGGTTACGATTGCGAATGTGGCTAAGCGCTTGCTTGACCCCGAATGGAAAGAAAAAGTCCTCGCCGCCACTGACGAGGAAGAGTTGAAAAAGATGTTTTAAGATGGAGATGCCCGCTCAAGGCGGGCATGACAAAAACATCACCACTGGAGGCTACCGACGGCATAAGTGCGGTAGCCTTTAAAGTCTCCGAAGAATCTTGTGTAGCTTGTTCTAAAGCTGAACCATTCCCACGGAGTCAAGCACAATGTCAATCCAAGTTCTTTGTAGCGAATTGTAGTCTCTTCGTTTAGAAACTTTTTGTCCATAGCGCTTTCGGGCGTGTGCAAATCATTGATATTCCCGCCGAAAGCGGTGTCCTTGGCTACAGCGCCAAAGAAGAGCGTTGCCTTGATAAAGTTGTATGTGGCGGTCACTTCGGTATGGACTTCTTGGCTATTCGGGCCGAGGTCGCTGCCGAGGCTTTTGGCATAGCTTGCGTATGTGTAAGCTTTCCCTTTGTGGTGTGTGTAGACCCAGGGTTCAATGCGCGTGTATTCGAACATCCAGTCGAGATTCACAGGACCGATTTCAATGTTGTCGCGAGCAACGCCGAGCGTTGTCGCCCATTTGTTGCCCCACCAGCTGTCGTCAAACATGCTCGTCGGGGACTTCATATCGTCCCACAAAAGTTCAGCGTAAAATTCCCAATTCGGGAGAGTTTTCACGCTCAAGTCAAACGCGAGCGAGATGTTGTCCTGATCGCCCTGCAGGTGTTCCTGAAAAACGTAAGGGATGAACGGGAGGACGTATGCCCATTCAAATTCACGGCCGGTGCTATCGCTATCGGGATTCGGGTTTGAGCCCGCTGCTTCAGTAGTAGTGCCGTAAAGCGATGTTTCTGAAATGCCAAGCGTGATTTCTTTTGGAAGGTTCAAGTTCAGGCGATGCGCATGGAAATACTTGCCAAAGTTCTTCTTCTCGAAAAGTTTGGCAGCATATTGCGTGTATTCAATAGGGCCTAACGTGAACTGGTAGCCAAAATAAGGAGTCGGGGCAGCATCGGGAATGCGGCTGGAGCTGTCTTGCCAAGGACGGTAAAAATTGCGTTCTCCGCGTAAAATCACGTGGTTACGGCGGGCTGGGCCCCATTCCAAAAAGTCAAATCCGGCGAGGAGCTTGACCGGCTCAAGGTTGTAGCTCACGTTTGCGGCGAAGAGGTCCCAAGTGCGTTTGTGTTCGCTCTGCTTATTGTAGGGGAGTCCTTCGTCGGGATTGTAGTAATTGAAATTGATGTAACGGTTTGTGTAGTCCGTGTTGACTTTGACACGGGTGTCAAACAGGAACGCGTCGGTAAATTTACCGCTTGCGAAAAGGCGTATGGACGTGGAATTGTCGTAATGCGTTTTCGCCTTGCTGAAATTCGTAATGGCAAGAGAATCCAGGAGCTGGACGTTGATGTTCAGCTCTTTGGAGTGTGCCGAATCCGCTAGGGTAACGTGGTGTGGCATGTCGACCGGGTGCGCCGAGCAGGCGAGTGCGGTTCCAAAGATAATGCTAAGGATAGACGGGGTCTTTTGCCACAACTGCATTACTGAACGTCCTTGTCTTTTTTCCAGATGCCGATGATGCTCTTGTTCTTGCGGAAGGCAAGCCATAGAGTCGGCCAAATGAGGATGAGGTCACGGATGAGGCTAGTCCAGGCTTCTGCCTTATCCTGTGCGCCTTCGAGTTCAAAGCAACCGCAAGTGATGCCGAGATCATTCCACAGCGCCCAGGCGAGTGCGATGATGAAACTTACGAACATCCAGAAAATCGCAAATGCAGATTCGCGGACGAACGGCGAGACAATCATGGCAAGCCCGAACCAGAATTCAAATTGCGGGTACACGAGCGCAAAGAAATTGTTCACGAAGTCGAGGTGCAATGCCGAGAAAAACTGGTACTGCGCAACGAGCGTTGCAAACTGGTGCGGGTCCTGAATCTTGAAAATCGAGGCGAAAATGAACATGCCTCCAATGCCGATGCGGCAAAGCGTTTCAAGTGCGCGGATGGCGAAATCCTTTTGAATTTTGATGGCGGGGAAGATGAGTGCGCAAGCGAGAACGATTGCGCCAACGCCAACGTGGATGTTGTAGCGGTATGCCTTCGGCCAAATGTCGAGGAGCCATTCCTGGTCGGTGAACGTGAGAATCGTTTCGGGGAAGCTGATTTCGGCAACGCCAACGGTCACGAAGAATGTTGCTACGAGAAGGAGAATGCCCGCGATAATGGTCTTCTTGAGATTTTCTTTTTCAAAACATGCAATCATGGGAACTCCTTAAAGAATGTCTGCCGGCTTTTCGAGGACATCTTGAGTGCCAATCCAATCGACGGATTTGGCGTCATCGACGCGGATGTTGTTGATGATGGCAAGTGCGATGCTGAATGCGGCAATGCCGAGCAGGACAATCCAATTTAAGGATTTGAGATAGACGAGTCCGTCTTGATAAATCTTCTGAATTTTTTCTTTCATGTAGTTCAATATACAAAAAAGAACCCGCCGTTTGGCAGGCTCTCTTTCGTTCTTTCTATTAACTAGTGTATCCCAGCGCCGTCAGCGACGTCGCAGGTCACAGGCTTGCCGTTCACTTCGAGAGCGAGCGCGTCACAGAACACAGCGCCACCCTTTGCGGTGAGAGCAATCTTTTCGAAGTCCTTGACCTTGAGCTCGCGCGGTTCGCTCGGAGCAACACCCTTGAACAAAGCGCGGTCACCCGGCTTTGCATCTTCCGGGACGCTCACGAGTCTGCACTTGTGCGTTTCCGGTTCGAGGTCGCCTGCAAAGAGCATGCCCTGGCTCATGATGCCACGGAGGGCGCTCGGCTTTAAGTTTGCGAACAAGAGAATCTTGCGGTCCTGGAGTTCGTTTGCCTGGTAGCTGCTCTTAAGGCCACTGCAAATCGTGCGGAGTTCGCCTTCGCCTGCATTGACCTTGAGTACGTACAAGCTACTTGCGTCCGGATGGTCGGCAACTTCCTTAATTTGTGCAACACGGAGGTCCATAGCGGCCGGAACATCTGCTGCCATAAGCGGCTTGTTCTGCTTCGGCTTGGACTGCTGCGGTTCTGCCTTCTTGACTTCTTCTTCGATACGCGGGAAGAGCGGCTTGCCTTCGCCGAACTTTTCACCACCCTTGAGGATGCCCCACACGAGGTCGTTCTGGTCGGTGAACTTGCTACCGATCATGGCGAGACCTTCTTCGCTCTTGCCCGGGATGACCGGCCAGAGCATGCTGAGCGAGAGACGCACGGCTTCAGCAGAAATGTAAAGCACCGTTGCAAGTTCGTCCTTCTTGGATTCGTCCTTGGCGAGCTTCCACGGAGCCTTGATTTCGAGGTAGCGGTTGATGCTACGGACGAGCGTCATGATTTCTTCGACGACCTGGGAGAGCTTGACCTGCGGAACCCATTCCATCACGTTCGTGCGGACACGGTTTGCAATTGTAATCACTTCGTTTGCGGCATCATCGAGAGCGTTCGGAGCCGGGAGTACGCCACCGAAGTTCGTGAGCACCAAGCGGTGGACGCGGTTCAAAACGTTACCGAGGTCGTTGGCGAGGTCGCTGTTGATGCGGCGGACAAAGCCTTCATGCGTGAAGTTCGCGTCCTGACCGACAACCATTTCACGAGCGAGGAAGTAGCGGAAGGCGTCGATGCCGTACTTTTCCATGTAGTCCATCGGGTTCACGACGTTGCCTGCGGACTTGCTCATCTTTTCGCCGCCGTTCACGAGCCACCAGCCGTGGGCGAGGATGTGCTGCGGGAGCGGAATGTCGAGAGCCATGAGCATGGTCGGCCAATAGACGCTATGGGTCGTCAGAATGTCCTTACCAATGAGGTGGTAAGAGGCAGGCCAAATCGGAGTGCCGTCTGCATAAGTCTTGTGGAAGGCGGTGGATGCGCTCACGTAGTTCAGGAGAGCGTCAAACCAGACGTAAGTCACGTAGTCCGGGTCGAACGGCAGAGGAATGCCCCAGCTGAGGCGGATCTTCGGACGGCTGATGCAGAGGTCGTTCAGCGGCTGGCGGAGGAACCCGCGGATTTCGTTCCAGCGGTAGTCCGGCACAATCCAGTCCTTGTGGCTTTCCAAGAAGTCAATCAACTTCTGCTGGTAGGCGCTCATCTTGAAGAAGTAATTCTTTTCCTTGAGCCATTCCACCGGGCGGTGGCTGATCGGGTCGCACTTGTTTTCGTCGAGTTCATCTTCGCTGAAGAAGCGTTCTTCGCCAACGGAGTACCAGCCTTCGTATTCCTTCGAGTAAATTTCACCCTTGTCCCAGAGCTTCTGCAAACATTCCTGCACAAATGCCTTGTGTTCCGGCATCGTGGTGCGGATGAAGAAGTCGTTCTGGATGTTCATCTTCTTCCAGAGGTCTTCGAAGCGGTGGTAGTATTCGTCCACGTGTTCCTGCGGAGTCACGTTACGCTTGGCGGCAGCGCGCTGCACCTTCTGGCCATGTTCGTCGGTACCGGTCAAGAAGAATGTCTGGTAGCCGATGATCTTGTGGAAGCGGGTAAGGATATCTGCGAGAACGGTCGTGTAGGAATGCCCGATATGCGGGGCATCATTTACATAATAAATTGGGGTTGTAACGTAAAAATTCTTCATGTGCGTAAATATAGTAATTAGAGCTTAGAACTTAGAACTTAGATTTTTATGTTTTGTTCGTTTAATGAAGAATTTTTAAATGAAAAATTGTACCGTTATTCGGACACCGTAGGTGCCTAAATCAACGATTCGTCATACCACTTGGGAATTTTGCCGAGTTTTTCGAGTGCTGAACCTTCAAACATGTCGTACATGCATTTCACTTTTGAGACGTTCCAATTACTGATGTCTCCAGAGAAATGAGAATTTGTGAACATGGAGTACATTGAATTCACTTTGGATACATCCCATTTGCTGATATCGCCGTTAAACGGAGAGCCATAGAACAACTCGTCCATCACTGTTACATTGGATGTGTCGATAAAGTTCAAGTCGCAATTTGGACCATGCAACCACATTGAAGCCTCGATTAAATTGAGCAGATGTTCGCGGTTCAACGCGGTAACGTGACCATCGAAATCGGTTGCGTTTTCGAGCATGAGCGGATAAATTTTGTTGAGCCACTCTTTTGCTTTCCCTGATTTTTCAAATTCAGAATCGCGGAACATTCCGTGGAGGTCTAGCAAACGTTCTGTTTCCCACTTGCTGATGTCTCCTTTGAATTCTGAACATTCGAACATGCCGTTCATATCTTTCACATGGGAAACGTCCCAGTTACTGATGTCGCCATTGAACTTGGATCCGGCGAACATGCTGTTCATGTTTTTGACTTTGGATACGTTCCATTTGCTGATATCGCCATTGAAAGGGCTATTGCAGAACATGGAATACATGTATTCGACATTGGACACATTCCACTTGCTTATATCGCCATTGAATTGCGATTCAGCGAACATGGAATGCATGTCTTTGACATTGGAAACGTTCCAGTTACTAATGTCTCCGTTGAACAGGGATTCGATAAACATGGAATGCATATCTTGGACATTTGATACATTCCACTTGCTTATATCGCCATTGAATACGGATTCAAAGAACATGCCGTCCATGCGTTTGACATTGGATACATCCCATTTGCTGATGTCGCCGTTGAATTTATGAAACTCATTGTTGAAAAAGCTAAATCTACTGAACAATCCTGACATATCCGTTATGTTGGATACGTCAATAAAGTTCAAATCGCAATTTGGACCATCTTTTTCGATGGCTTCTTTGATTAGTTGTTCTAGGTGATCGCGGTCGCGGGCGATGATTGAGGTGTGGGGGGATGAGAGCATGGGTTATATTTCAAGCAGATAATACCAAAAATTTTCGTTTGCCTTATTCCATTTGATATTGTAAGATCCTTCAATTTTTACAAATGGTGGTTCAGTTGATTTTTTTGAATTTATTGGATTATTGATTTTTCCATGGATCGGCTGTTGTGCAAAAAATTGGTCGCTGTTATTATAAGAATTCTCTGATGATCGGAAAAGAGAATAAATCGGTTTTAGTTCGTCATTGGTATTTTTTTTGCCAATCACCATAAATGGTCCGCCTTTTCTGTCTGTATTTATTAGAGCTAGACAAAAAGTCTTGGTGAAAGAAAGATTCTTTTTTACAGATTCCATAAACTGAATATCTGCTAAAAATTGAAACATTCGTTTTGGGTATGCTCCATTTGTAGGATATTTTAACTCAATAGCGTATTTTTCATTATCTTTGCCGATTACGTAAAGATCCATTTCTTTTTTTATGAAATCTTTAGAATATTCTTTGCCGAATTCGGCCATAACGTTCTTTTCAAAATAAACATTGAATCCGTTGTTCCTTAAGAATATTCCAAGCTCAAACTGCAACGAAAATTCGTTGTAGATATACTCGGTGTTTAAATTTTTTTTGAGAAAGTCTTCAATACATTGTTTGATATTATTTTCTTCATTCATTTTTATTTTCTTTGCTTGTTATTCAATGTGGTGTTTACTTCATGCCCAACAGTTTTTTCCACTTAGCAATTGCTTCTTGGGTGAGTGTTTTGTTCTTGGATTTCTTTTCAAAATCGCTTGTTGGAACAGGATAATAGACATCACCGTTTTTATCTGGTTCGCTATGCTCAAAGTCGAGGATGCTTTTGATTTTCTGTCCTTTTTTATCCAAAAGGTAAAGTTCTTTTTTGCTGTCTTTGGATGTGCAACGAAGGTTGTCGCTAAAATCTTTGCAACTGCGACCTGCGGAATCGTAGTTGCCTTCCAAATAATAAGGAATTTTGAAAATAACGAGTCCTTTTTCTGTGCTTTTGTTTGGTTCAAGCAATTTTTTGACGGGCAACGCGAAAATTTTTTGCTGGCTATCGCCATGGACTACAACTTGGAATTTTTTGATTTCGCAGTTGTTGCCATATTCGTCCATGTGCTTTACAAATTCACTAGATTGAGGATTCCAATCTTGGTCGTAATCTTCTAAGAATTTTGCTCTAGTTTCGTTAAAGTCTATGCAATACCAGAAATTTCCGCCTTTTGCATTGCCGTTGCCGACACCCCAAGATTCGAGTTCTGTAAATTCTGTGCCTTCCCAGTGGATGTTGAATTCAAGACCCTTTTCTGCCATATCTTTATAGACTTCGATTGGCGGTGTTTTAGCTGTTTTGAATGTTGTTTTTCCACTTAAAATTTTGTTTAATGCAGCACCTTTTTTGCCAAAAATTTCAGGAATGTTTTTTTCATTATAGATGCTGTTGAATTTTTTGATTTGAGCATCGCTCATGGTGATTGTATTCAACATAAACAAGTTTTCGGGCTTTTTTGTGGATGGCTTTTTTTGTGATGCATTCTTGCTTTTAGAGACCCCTTTGGGAAGGTTATCGCTTTTTTCAAGCAAAGAATCACTGAAAATGACCTTCTTGTTTTTTACTTTTGAAACATCCCACTTGCTGATGTCACCGTTGAATTGAGAACGTGCGAACATGTAGTCCATGTCGGTCACGTTAGACACGTTCCAGTTGCTGATGTCGCCGTTGAATATAGATTCAGCAAACATTCCTTGCATGTTTGTGACTTTTGATACGTCCCAGTTGCTGATGTCGCCGTTGAATTGAGATCGTCCGAACATGAAACTCATGTTGGTCACGTTAGACACGTCCCAGTTGCTGATGTTGCCGTTGAATTGAGATCGTCCGAACATGAAATTCTTGCCGGCTTCGAACATGAAACTCATGTCGGTCACGTTAGACACGTTCCAGTTGCTGATGTCGCCGTTGAATTGCGAATCAGTGAACATGTTGCTCATGTTGGTCACGTTAGACACGTTCCAGTTGCTGATGTCGCCGTTGAATTGAGAACCTGCGAACATGTAGCTCATGTTGGTCACGTTAGACACGTTCCAGTTGCTGATGTCGCCGTTGAATTGAGAACTTGTGAACATGTAGCTCATGTTGGTCACGTTAGACACGTCCCATTTGCTGATATCGCCGTTGAATTGAGATTCATCGAACATGTAGCTCATGTTGGTCACGTTAGACACGTCCCACTTGCTGATGTCTCCGTTAAATTCCGATGAATGAAATAACCAACACATGTCTGTTATGTTAGAAACATCGATGAAATTGAGATTGCAATTAATACCTTTTTCTTTTATGGAGTCTTCAATCAATTTTTTTAGATGCTCTTTGTCTTTTGCGACGACTTTTTCTCCGGTCTTTTTTGTTGCCATTGTTTAATTCCTTATTTTACCTAATGGAATATATCCTTTTTTCGTAAGAATATTATAGAATTTTGACGCACCTCGTTTTATTATCGTTCGTGAAGTGGTCTTTTGTCGAGATATTTTTGGAAATATTTTAATATAATTGCTAAGAGGAATGCTTTCTATAAACATTGTTGACAGAGGTATATTGTTTTTATAGATATACAGAAAAAGGAAAGGAGTACTTATGTCATTTATTGAATTGGCCAGAAATCGTTTTAGTTGCCGTGCTTTTAGCGAAAAAGAAGTTGAACCCGAAAAACTCATGCAAATTTTGGAATCGGGACGTATCGCACCGACAGCTGTGAATGGACAACCTGTGTTTATCAAGGTTCTCCAATCGCCGGCCGCGCTCAAGAAGATTCGTGGCATCACGCGCATGGCGTATAACGCTCCTGTGGTGCTGATGGTCTGCTACGACGACAACAAGGTCTACACTCCGACGACCTACATGGACAATTTCAAAAGTGGCATTATGGATTCGAGCATTATTGCAACTTCGATGATGATGCAGGCGACCGACCTCGGACTTGCAACGCTCTGGGCACGCGGTTTCAATGCTGCTCACATTGAACATGAATTCGGTTTCCCGGAAAACATCAAGCTCGCTTGCCTTTTGGACATTGGCTATGCCGACCCGCAGAACGGTGTGCCGTCACCTCGTCATGACGTGCGCAAGCCGATGAGTGAATTTGCCGAAAAGCTTTAATACAGGCAAAAACTGCAATTATAGAGGGGTTATGAATAAGCTAAAGTACTTGTTGCCTTTGGTTGTTTTTGGCGTATTTTCTTGTTCAGGGAAACAGCCTCAAGTTGAAGGTCGTTCGAATGCTTTGGCTTCACCCCGGAGCATCGTTGTCGTTTACGAAAATGATGTTCATTGCCAAATGGATGGCTATGCAAAATTTGCAGGTCTTCGCGATGCGATTGCTGATACAGCTGATGTTTTGACGGTTTCGTCCGGCGATTTCTTGCAGGGCGGAGCGATGGGGAGTATCTCTCGCGGCGGT
Organism: Fibrobacter sp. UWB7; assembly: GCF_900142945.1. Classification (NCBI taxonomy): domain Bacteria; kingdom Pseudomonadati; phylum Fibrobacterota; class Fibrobacteria; order Fibrobacterales; family Fibrobacteraceae; genus Fibrobacter; species Fibrobacter sp. UWB7. Next base: position 521,529 of record NZ_FRCO01000002.1, on the reverse strand, counting down.
TATGTTGTTTCGCTCATGAATGCTGTCGGGTATGACGTTGTTACTCTCGGAAATCATGAGTTTGATTATAAAATTCCGCGCTTGATGGAACTTTCGGACTCCATGAACGCAGCAATCGTTTGTGCGAACCTTGTGCAGAAAGGAACTTTGACGCCGCTGTTTAAGCCCTACGTTTTAAAGCAGATTGGCACAAAAAAAATTGCATTTGTCGGAGTGCTGACACCGCAAACTTTAGTGGGGGAGGCTTACGCGTTTACGGATGAATCGCTAAAGACTTTGTATGATATTCCTTCGGAGAAAATTTTCAATCTCGTGCAGTCGGCGGTTGATGATGCGCGTAAAGCAGGCGCAGATTACGTGATTTTGCTTTCGCATTTGGGGCTTGTGCCACCGGTGAGTTCTGTTGAAGTTGTTCAGAAAACGATGGGGATAAACGCTGTGTTGGACGGGCATTCGCATAGCGTTGTTGGCGAAGAGTTTATTGCAAACGCCAATGGCGACAGCGTTCTTGTTTCGCAGACGGGAACGAAATTCCAGAATGTCGGGGTGCTAGATATTACTCGCAATGGGAAATTCCACTCTCGGTTGATTCCGCTGGATGGCGTCGTTACTGTGAACAAAAAGGTCGCTGCGGTACACGATAGCTTGCTTGCTTTGACTGCCGCCGATTTGCAGAAAGTTGTCTCGAATACGAAATTTGAATTGACAATCAATGGCGATGACGGAAAGCGTTTGGTTCGCAAGGGCGAAACAAACTTGGGCGACTTGGCGGCAGATGCTATGCGTTTTGCGGTGGGAGCGCAAATTGGGATTGAAAATGGCGGAAGTGTCCGCGTAACAGTTCCTATGGGCGCAGTGAAATATCAAGACATTCTGAACATAATGCCTTTTGGGAATGGCATGTGCTTGATTCGTGCAACCGGGCGTCAGATCAAGGAGGCGCTTGCTCAAGGAGCTTCGAAATTGCCTGAGGAATCCGGCGGATTCTTGCAAGTTTCGGGACTCCGCTATACGGCTGTCGTTGATACGAAAAATGGTGGCGGAGCTGCGCAAGTACGCATTGAAAATGTGCAGGTAGAGACTGATAAAGGCTTTGTCGCTATTGACGAGGAGGCTTTATATACGGTCGGATTGTCATCTTATGTGGCATACGAAGGCGGTGAAATTACAGCCTTCCGCGAAAGTGAAATCATTATGGATAAGGTGATGACCGATGATGAAGCGATGGTGAAATTCTTGAAAAGCTTGGGCGACGAAATCCCCGAAGTTTACCGAAAACCACAGGGGCGGATTGCGGTGAAATACGTTCGGTAAGAAAAATGCCCCTTTTAATGTGTTCTGCAAATTTTTATCTTTGCCTTTGTAAAACTTAAAAAAGGATAGAATCATGCGTGATCAATTCGAAAGCCCGCTTATCAAGCGTTATGCTAGCAAGGAAATGAGTTTCATCTTCAGCCCGCAGTACAAGTTCCAGACTTGGCGCAAGCTGTGGATTTACCTCGCCGAATCCGAAATGGAACTCGGTCTTCCGATTACGCAGGAACAGGTGGACGAACTGAAGTCTCACGAAAAGGACATCAACTTCGAAGTCGCCGAAGAAGAAGAAAAGCGCCGCCGTCACGACGTGATGAGCCACGTTTACGCTTACGGCGTGCAGTGCCCGAAGGCTAAGGGCATCATCCACCTCGGTGCAACGTCTGCATTCGTGGGCGACAACACCGACCTTATCCAGATGCAGCAGGCCATGATTCTCGTGCGCAAGCGTCTTTGCCGCGTGATGGACAAGCTTTCCAAGTTTGCGATGGAATACAAGGACATGGCCCAGCTCGGTGCAACGCACTTCCAGGCTGCCCAGCTCACGACCGTGGGTAAGCGCGCTTGCCTCTGGCTCCAGGACATGCTCATCGACCTCGAAGAATTGAACTTCCTCATCGAAGTGCTTCCGTTCCGCGGCGTGAAGGGCACGACCGGTACGCAGGCTAGCTTCATGGACCTGTTCAATGGCGACGAAGAAAAGATTATGGAACTCGACCGCCGCGTGACTGCCAAGGCTGGCTTCAAGCGCGTGCTCACCATCACCGGTCAGACCTACACCCGCAAGTGGGACAACCGCGTGAACCAGGTGCTCAGCTCCATCGCTCAGAGTTTGCACAAGTTCGCGACTGACATGCGTCTCATGCAGGGCGTCAAGGAAGTCGAAGAACCGTTCGAAAAGACCCAGATCGGTTCCAGCGCCATGGCTTACAAACGTAATCCGATGCGCAGCGAACGCATTTGCTCTCTCGCTCGTTTCGTGATGGCTCAGGTCAACAGCACCGCCTTCACGCAGGCAACGCAGTGGTTCGAACGTACGCTCGATGACAGTGCAAACAAGCGCTTGGCAATTCCTGAAGCATTCCTCGCTATGGATGCCATGCTTATCATCGCAGAAAATGTTACCAACGGTCTCGTTGTTTATCCGAAGGTCATTGAAAAGCGCATCATGGCTGAACTCCCGTTCATGGCTACCGAAAACATCATCATGGAAGGCGTGAAGAATGGCGGCGACCGTCAGGAACTCCACGAAGAAATCCGCGTGATGAGTATGGAAGCGGGCAAGGTCGTGAAGGAACAGGGCAAGGACAACGACTTGCTCGAACGCGTCTTGAAGAACGAAAAGTTCCAGAAGCTCGGCATCACCGAAGAAAAGCTCAAGGAAATCCTCGACCTCCGCAAGTTCGTGGGTCGCGCTCCTGGTCAGGTCGTGAAGTTCGTGACTGAAGAAGTCCGCCCGGCAATCGAAAAGGTTCCCGACTGGAGCAATATAGATGCTGGAGAGTTGAAGGTTTAATTCAGCTCGTTTCTAGGAAAATTAGTGAATTTACCCCATGTTGTCATGGGGTATTTTTTTGCTTGTGTTTTTGTCCGAATATAAGTATTTTGATTATAAAACATTTCGTCAGAGGATTCAATGGTGAAAAACTTGATTTTTTGTTCAATATTTATATTTCTGCTTTATGGTTGCACTCTAACAAATTCAAGTTCCTTGAACTCTAAAAAAGGTAATCAGTTCCAAACATCAAAAAGTAATGTAATTGCGCAGGATGATCGTTTTGCAGAATGGATTAAATTGTACAATCAAAACAAGTCATTGATAGATGATATTTCCAGATGCGTTTTTGAAAATGAACAAAAAGCAATTGTTGGATTGATTTATTATGATGTGGAGCGTAAATATGCAATGATTGGTATTGAGGGATTCTTTGATGAATATGTTATAAGTGATGAATTCCAAAGTTCGTCATTGTATTTGAATTTTGAAAGAATAATAAAAAAGAAAGAGCCTGAAAGGAATCCTATTACAGGCAAGATTGATTTATCGAGTACGTCTGTAAGTATTCCGTCAGACGGCTTTGGCTTTGTTTTTGAAAATGATATTGCTGTTGCTATAAAACCTCAGATTGTTGGCGATTTTAATTTGTCTGAGCATTTTGTACAGAATCTTCGTTCGTGTGCAGATCAATTTAATATTCGCCTTGAAGAGTGAAATAAGACATCCAAACGCTGCAAAATACGGTCTGAGCGTTGGCGCTGACCTGATCGCTTCTATATTGTCTAACATTAAAAAAGCAAAAGTCGAATGTCGCGAATTATGAAATGAAAAAAAACGAGTCCTTGCGGGCTCGTTTTTTGCATTGTAACTAAATGATGTTACGGCTTGAATGGCGGAATATAATCATCGCCTTCGTTACTGCGATTATGCGGTTCCATATACACCCTCCTTTCCTTTTTGGATGACGAAAATATATTTAGTTTTGCGTGTTTTTTAATGTGAATTCCATCACGGTGTGATTTTGTTCACTTTTGAAAAAAGCGATTTTTTTTGTGATTTCTCCAATAAAATGGTGTATTTTACCATTATGGAGAAAATTGACTTATCACAATGGACGATGTTCAGCAATCGTCACAATTCCGAGAACTACAATAGTCCGGATGGCAAATGGATGCTGAAATTGGGTTTTCCGGGGTTTTGCTCGACGAAGGAGGAATTGCTCCGTGAGCAGGATATTTGCCGGAAAGTGGTTTCACTTGGAATCCCGACGCCGCATGTGGGCGATATTGTCGAACAGGATGGTCGTTTGGGCCTGATTTACGAACGCATCGTGGGGAAGCGTTCGATTTCGAAATGCGTGGGCGAAAATCCAGAACATCTTGAGGAATACATTAAAGTTTTTGCGGAACATTGCAAAAAGCTGCATTCCACGTCGTGCATTCCTGGCACGTTCCAAGATGCTGAGGAAAAGTATTCGCGATTGCTCGAACAATCCAAGATGTTCCCTGAGAATGTCAAGGAATTTGCGCGTAACCTCATTAAGGAAACGCCAAAGGTTTCTCGTTGCGTTCATGGCGATATGCAGACGGGCAACTTAATTGTCAATGACAATGGCGCGTACTTTATCGATTTGGGCGAGTTTGCCTGCGGTAACCCGCTTTTCGATTTAGGTTGCTATTTCTATTTCTGCCATTATCTGCCGGATGATTATTTGCTGGCTGCCCACTACATGAATGCGGCGATGATGCACAAGTGCTGGGACGTGTTTGCAAAGTATTATTTTGGTGCCGATACTCCGGAGAAATTGGCGGCGGTGGATGCTCGCGTCAAACCGTACGTGCTGTTCCCGATTCTCGATTTTGAGCATTTGATGGCTGAAGATGCAAATTTAAAATACCTGGAAATGAATTTCCAGGTAGCTCGAAAAGACTTGGGATTGTAAGCGGTTTTATTCGCTAATTCCATAGAGCCGGTTGTGTGCAAGGCAATCGGCTAATTTTTTGTATTCGGTGACAAATGCTTCGTGGGTGGGGGCGTCGCCGAGTGCTTTGTAGAGGGCGCTGGAGAGCGTTCCACGTTCGAGCATTTTCTCCATAAAGCTTTGCGAGACTTCGGTGAGGTCGTTTTTTACAACGCTATAGATGTGCTTCCAGATGTCGCCCGCGGAAACCGCGGAATCCATGCCAAATACGGAGAGGTATTCTTGCCAATTGATGGTCGCGTTTTCAGCATCCTTCGTGGTCTTGGCGAGGAGTTCGGCAAGGCGAGTTGTGTCGAAGTTGCGCAAGAATTCGCGGTATTCCTTAAGCGTGTGCGGCACGGAATTTGCGGCGGAGGCGGCTTCGGATGCGTTTTCGCGAGATGCCGCGAACTTGCCATTCACAATCGCCTTAAGTGTTGCTATTTCTAGCTCTACAATGGCGATGTCGGCATTCGGACATTCCTGAATATCGACGAGGCGGATTTCAATCGCTCCGCGGTCAAAGCGGGCGATGGCACCACGGCTGTTCAAGAAGAAATGATTGAGCAAGTGTTCGGTATCGTAAGGCGCGATAGCCTTCTTGACTTTGTCAAAAATCATCTTGTTGTATTCATCGTAGCTGTACGCTTGTTCCGGGATGACTTGGCCTGTGATTTCAGGGACTTTGTCCTGATTGTGGCGATAGACGTTGATTCGGGCGTCGCGATAGCCGGTGTATTTGCCGTCGAGATACGGGCTGCTTGCGGCAATGGCGGGAATCAGCGGCAACAGCAAGCGAATTGCTGCGTGAAGCTCGCCAAATTCTTCGTCACCATCAAAAGAAAGATTCAGGTGCGTGCTTTGCAAGTTTGCCCAGCCGTGGCCTTTGCAGTTGAAAATGCGGTCGTAAGTTTGGTAAATGTCGAGGCAATCGTACGGCCAGAGTTGCATCTCTGCCGGGTCCATGAACGGATGGCAGGCGCTCGGCAAAAGCATGGCATTGATTTTTTCGAGTTTCTTGTTTGCACGGCGGATTTCGTGGAAGAATCGCTTGCCAAGCCCGTCGAATGTAGACTTGGGGTGAGCGCACTTGAATTCCAGCACATGGCTTACGAGCTCGTTCGAAAGTCCGATATCGTCGTATTCAATGTCCGAAAGTTGATTGCCGTCTTTATCTTTTCCGAGCGGGACATCGGCGCGAGGCAGCACGTTGAGCGTGTCGCGATCGACAATCATGAATTCCATTTCGACGCCGAAGCGTTCCCAAAGTTTGTAGTTGCTCATGATTGCCCCCTATAAAAACATATCCCTTTCGTGTTGAAGCACTTTCTGCTGTGCTGCATTTTGGCGGTCTTCGATGCGGTGGCGCAGGCTCCTCATGATGGCAAGATAAATCTTCTTTTTGCCAACTTGGTCTTCGATACCGTGGTCAATACTTGGGTTGTCGTTTACTTCAATTACGACCGGGTGACCGTTGATTTCCTTGAGGTCCACGCCGTAAAGCCCGTTACCGATAAGGCTTGCGACGCGGAGAGCCGTTTTCACTATGCCGTGCGGGACGCTTTCAATCGGGAGGCAATCCCACTTGCCACAAACAGCGTTTTTGTCTTTGCTATCCCAGTTGTAAATTTGCCAGTGGTCCTTTGCCATGTAGTATTTGCAGGCAAAGAGCGGCTTTCCGTCGAGAATGCCGATTCTCCAGTCAAATTCCGTGGGCGTAAATTCCTGAGCGATGAGCAAGTCGCTGTGCTCGAACATTGTGTCGAGAATTTTTTCAAGTTCTTCTTTATTGTTAGCCTTTTTGACGCCCATGCTGAAGCTGGAATCCGGTGTCTTGATGACCATCGGGAATCCGATTTCCTTGGCCAGCGTGTGGCGGTTTTCGCTGTGGGCAATAATCGTCTTCGGGGAGGGAATCTTACCGACAGTCATCAGTTCTTGCAAATAAACTTTGTTGGAACAACGTAAAATGCTATCGGGATCGTCAATGACAGCGATGCCTTCGCTCTGGGCACGGCGTGCAAATGCGTATGTGTGGTGGTTGACGTTTGTCGTTTCGCGAATGAAGATTGCATCAAATTCACCGACTCGGTGGTAGTCCGTCTTGGTAATCATTTCCACACGGAAACCCGTATCTTGCGCGGCTTCAATGAACAATTGGATGGCTTCCTTGTTGCTCGGCGGTTCCACTTCATCGGGGTTCGTTAAAATGCCGAGGTCGTACACGTAATCTTCCGTCTTGGGGGAGACGTAGCGGTCTTTCTGGAAGTATTCGATGGCGAACTGGTCAACCATTTCCTTGTGCGTTTCGGGAATTTCGTCAACGCTAATCGGGCGGATGGACTGGATGAACCATTTTTGCTTGAAAACAAATTTTGCACGCAGAAGCGGTGCCTGGAAAACGCGGTAAAGTGCTTGCGAAAGTTCTAGGTATTGCGCACTGACGTTTTGCCCAAAGTAAATGGAAAGCACGAATTCTGTGCCGGTCAGCTTGTGCAGGCTCTTCTGGATCAGTTCATCGATTTCATCGCTGATGATTTTCACGACTGCCGGGGCCTTAAAGTCGCGGATGTTCTTGACGTTCGGGATGACCTTGTGCCCGCGCGCTTCGGCAAGCAGGCTTACATAATAGCCCTTGCTTTGGTAGCTGTAGTCTTTGCACAAGTTGAAAACGCGAACGTTTTTCTGGGTTGTAAATTCTGGATTAGTAAGGTAGTCTTTTGCCGAGACAATTTCGGCTTCGGGAATGTGGAACTTCCAATTCTTTGGCGTGTTCACGACAATTATTTTTTTCATAATGTTTGCACGTGTGGCGTCTTCAAGGCGAAGTTGCGTCGTGCGTGCCAAAAACCTCTTTGCTTTTTGACGCTATAAAGATAGCTCAATATTTCAAGAATTGTAAAGCGTGGCGAGGAAAAGGGAGATTTTTTCTACATTTCCCTCTATGCTTACCATTTCGGAATTCCTTCAAGAAAATTCGTTCCCTGCGATTTCGCTTTTTGAAAATGCTGATAACGAGGCCATTCACGTCAATGGTGCATCGGTTCCGCTTGCATCGATGATGGTGGCGAACCGGTTCTTGAAAAGCCCGCAAAACATTCTCGTTGTGGCTAAGGATTACCGCAGTGCCGAAGTCTGGGTCGAAAACCTGGAAAGCATGGTGGGCGAGGAGTTCGTTAGGTTCTTTCCGTCACTTGGTTTGAAGCCTTACGAAATCAAGGTACCGTTCGAGGGCGTGCTTGAAGAACGCTTGAAGTTCTTCCGCGATGTTTCGCATACCGAAAAGCCGTTCGTTGTCGTTTGTCCGCTTGATGCGTTTTTGATGAAACTCCCGGAACCGGGCGAAATTATGCGTCAGGTGCGTACGCTCCGCGTTGGCGACCAGCTGGAGCCTTCGTCTTTGCGCCCGTGGTTCCTTGATCATGGTTTTGTAGAACAGCCGATGGTAAGCGGGGTAGGCGAGTTTTCGATTCGCGGGAGCATTGTCGATGTGAACTGCTTGCTTTATCCACACCCGATTCGTATTGAATTTTACGGCGACGAGATTGAATCCATCCGTGCATTCGATATTTTCTCGCAGCGTTCGCTAGAGCAGATGACGCATATCGAGTTCTTCCCGATGGGTGAATTTACGGTGCCAGAATCGGTGATGGCGGGCGAGGAATGTTCCAAAGAATCGCTGTGGTGGCATCGACCGAATCACCAGCGTTTGGTGGCGAGCCTCTTGGATTACATGCCGCGTGCATCGCTTGTCTTTGAAGAACTTTCGTTGCTTTCGGAAACTGCTTCGAAGATGTATGGCGCGTTCCGAGGCGCTTATGACGAAGCTCGCGTAGCTGATGCTGGAATTGCGGCCCCTGCGGATTTGTGGTTCAAAATTGGAGAGCTTTCGCGTTTGTTCGTAGGCCGCGCGTCGCTGGATATGACTCGTGTCAAGGTGGATGACGGCAACTGGCACGAAATGCACATGCGTCCGCAAGATTTTACCTCGAACGGCACGGATGCAGTTGCCAAAGAAATCGAGGAATTTTACGACAAGGGCGGTCGCGTTTATGTGATGGCTCAGACGCTTGGCGGCGTGAACCGCTTGCGTGAAATTTTTGATGGCTTGCCGGTCGAAGATTATTTTATCGGAAACTTGAGCGAAGGCTTTTGGCTCGAAGACGATAATGTGGCGTTTCTCACGGAATCGAGAATTCTAAACCGCCATGCGAACAAGGCTCGTAAGCACAAGATTGCGGGCTCGGTGACGAATGCGTTGATGGTGGAATCGCTCAATCGCGGAGACCTGGTGGCGCACGAAGACCACGGCATTGGCCGCTACTTGGGGCTTGTCCGTGTAGAAGTCAACGGCGGTATGGTCGATTGCGCCTTGCTCGAATACGAGGGCGGCGACCGCTTGAAGTTCCCCGTGTCGGATTTGCAAAAGATCGAACGCCTCGACCGCTCGGACGATGTGGAAACAAAGCTCGATCGCCTCGGCAGCAAGACTTGGGAAAACATCAAGAAGCGCGTCAAGGAAAAGGTCATCAAGATTGCGCGCGATCTCGTGGAACTTTATGCGAAACGCGAACTCGTTGAAGGTTTCGGATTCCCGCCCGATGGCAACATGCAGAAGGAATTCGAGGAATCGTTCGAATACGATCCGACGCCAGACCAGCTCCGTGCTACGGCCGACATCAAACGCGATATGGAAAGTCACCGCCCGATGGACCGCCTCATTTGCGGTGACGTGGGCTTTGGAAAGACGGAAGTTGCCATGCGTGCGGCGTTCAAGTGTGTGGCCTCCAACAAGCAGGTGGCGATTCTTGTGCCGACAACGATTCTTGCGGCACAACATTACGAAAATTTCTGCGAACGCTTTGCCGCTTATCCGGTCAACATCGCCTTGATGAACCGATACAAGAGTGCCAAGGAAAAGAAGGAAATCTTTAAGCAGATTGCGGAAGGTTCCGTGAACATCGTCATCGGAACGCATGCACTTTTGTCGAACAAGAGCGAGTTCAAGGACCTCGGTCTTTTGATTATCGACGAAGAGCAAAAGTTTGGCGTGAAGCAAAAAGAAAAATTGCGCCAGCTCCGCCTTGCTGTCGATACGCTCAGCATGAGTGCAACGCCGATTCCGCGTTCGCTGCACTTGAGCATGACGGGCGTTCGCGATATTTCGCTTATCAACACGCCGCCGATTAACCGTTTGCCGGTGGAAACAAAGCTGATGCAGCGCGATGACGAAGTCTTGAAGAATGCGATTCTCGATGAACTTGCTCGCGGTGGCCAGGTGTTTGTGGTGAACGATCGCGTGCAAACGATTACGAAGCTTGCCGAAGATATCGAAGCGATGGCTCCCGAAGCGAAAGTCGCTGTGGCCCATGGTCAGATGGAAGATCACGAGCTTGAACGTGTGATGGACGCTTTTCTTTCGCGCAAGTTCGATATTCTCGTGAGCACAAGCATTATCGAATCGGGCTTGGATGTGCCGAACGCGAACACGATTATTATCATGAACGCGCACCACTTTGGCATTAGCCAGCTTTACCAGATGCGTGGACGTGTGGGCCGCAGCAGCGTCTTGGCAAAGGCGTTCCTCGTCATTCCGCAGCGTGGCGAAATCTCGCAAGAATCCATGCGCCGCCTCAAGGCTTTGGAACAGTTTACCGACCTCGGCAGCGGCTACCAGCTTGCCATGCGCGACCTTGAAATTCGCGGTGCAGGGAACTTGCTTGGTCAGGAACAGCACGGCTTTATTGCCGAAGTCGGCTTTGAAACGTATGTGCGTTTGGTGCGTGAAGCGGTGGAAATGCTCCGCGGCGGTGCTCTTGAAAAGCCGATACAGCCGCGTGTGGAAATCGGCGTGGATGCTTACCTCCCCGAAGATTACGTGGAAGATGGCCTTACGAGAATCTCGCTGTACCAGCGCATTGCCCGCATCACGTCGCAGGCGGATGTGCAGAATATCGAAAGCGAACTCCAGGACCGCTTTGGCCCTGTGCCAACACCGGCAAAGATGCTTTTGCTCGTGACCGAACTTGGACTTTTGGCAGGTCGTTTGCGCATCCAGGGGCTTGCGCTCCGCAAGGGTGTCATTGTTGCGACATTTGCAGAAACGCCGTCGCCGGACCCGCGTGTGCTTGGCGAAATCAGCAGCCTTTGCACATGCAGTATGCGTTATTTGGGAATGTCGCCGTTACAGGCTGTGTTCGAGGTCGGGCGCGGGACTCCCGTGGAAATGGCAAAAAAAACGCTCGAAGTGTTCCGAGCGTTTGCAAATATTCAAGTGCAGGCGGCGACCATCAGGTCGGCGGATCCTTTACTCAAGGCTCTTGGCGTAGGCGAGCCGAACTGATTCCAGACGGCCTTCAAGTTCTTCAAGAAGCTCCGCAGGCTCAAGGAATGATTCATCGGCATCAGTCTCGAAGAATACGTTGCTTTCAGGAATGAGCTTGATAGCGGCTGCGGTTGATTTTTTGCGGAAACTATCCTCGTGCAGGGAAAAGAGCGCTCCATAGGGGAGGGCTTTTCTCACAAAATTTGCATCCCCGCCAAAACGGTGGAATATCGGGCGTGGCGCTTCTCGTGACGGCGCGCTTGTGGCTCTATCGGTTTGAGCCACGGACTCAAACCCCGCCTCTTCCAAAAGTTTCAACACGTGCATGTAGTCGCCAACGCAGTGGATTTGCAAATCCCGCTTGAGTTCCAATGCAAGTCCGGCTTGCGCCAAAAAAATCTGGTCTTGGGTGCCGTCGTTGTAACCCGGATAGCGCTTGTCGATACCCGCTTCGCCGACCATGGCAAACGGATCTTCTTCTAAACGGGTGCGCAGTTGGGCTAACGTTTCGCTAGAAACCTGTGTTGCAATCATCGGGTGGATTCCGTAGGTCACTTTAAAAGGCTTGATTTCGGTCGAAAACTCTTTTTTCAGTTGCGAGACTTCTTCCCATTCCCAGGGTTCACAAGAAACCGCAATAAAGTCATAATTACGGTCTAAAAGCAACTGCGTGAGCTGCTTTTTTTGGGGTAATCGTGCTAAATGAATGTGAAAATCGAACATAATAGCCCCCTATACCTTTAAAATACAAAGAATTTATGGAAAAACAAAATTATTTGCTTGTTTTTTGGGGTAAAAAAGCCTAGTTTAAGTTTGTTGGTGCGCCAACCCAAGTTTTTTGATCACCTCATTAAAGGAGTCGCTATGCGCGATTTACTCGAAAAAGCTCTGAATAAAGGTTTGACTGTCTGCTTTACATCCGAAAATGGCTTTGATGTCATTCGAATTTCTTCTGGTAACGAAGTCGTTGCAAGTTGCAGCCTTGGATCGAATAGCTTCCGTGCTTCGGTCGAAGAATCTCTCCAGGCGCTTTTGCTCGACCTGGAACGCAAGGGCTTCTAGCGGCTTCGCCGCAGTTATCAGTCGGCAGTAGACAGTAGGCAGTAATTGCAAAAGAAATCCTGCGAGGTCATCGCAGGATTTCTTTTATGATTTTTAAGTGACTGCTAGTCTTTTACGCAGCGGACATTTTGCAAGTCCGTTTTGTGACATGCGTAACCAGAAGTGTTTGCGTAATCGTCGTTGAAATTGGCTATGGTTGAAGTCCAGAATTGCATTTGGAAATAGTCCATTCCAAAATCTTTATATAACAGTTTGTTTAAGTCTGGATCTTCAATTTTTTTGAACCTGGTATGCTTTAAAAGACATTCCCCTTCATAAACGGTATAGGGGTTGATGGATTCCAAAAAGTCATCTATTTCGTTATTGTCGGGCAAATGCCAACCTGTGGGGCATGCTTTTAAAGCTTGATTCCAAGTGTAGAACTTTCCATAATTTTTACAGACCGCTTCATTTTCTTTGCAGTAAGCGGCATCTATGCTGTATTTGTTTTTACAACTTACAGGACTTCCGACAAATGGATGCTTGCATGAATAATCAGAGGATTTCTCGCATTCTTCGTCTTCATCTTCGTAAAAAACCTTACACGAAGCATTTGTATCCACAGCGTCAAAGACGTAATTTAAGTTCTGGTCCATCCATGTTTTGCCGTTGACAACAACGGTCTTGTATGTTTGTCCATCGCGTTCATCGGTGAATTCACCGTATTCAAAATCTGGCAAGGCGGGCGCGGTTGGCAGAGGCGGATCCACCCAATCAACTCCGGCGGGTTCGTCTCTTAAACAACGAAGTGAACTCATGTATCCGTGGTATTCTTCATAAACAGCAACGACTTCGTATTCTTCTCTAACGCCGCTATCATAGGTTGCTTCGGTTGCGATACTCCAAGTAAGTGTATCTGCTGTTGTTAAAAATTTTGCTGGAGGATTCCTTTCGTATTCAAAAGTAAAACCTTCCATGCCATCACCCCACCATACGGCATAATAACCGGCAGGAAGTACTGCAAAACCGAATTCATCGGTACCGTTGTTAATTTTCCATTCTGAATTTTGGGCTTTAAGCTTTTGTGCTGTTCCACATTTTCCGCCTATTGCTCTAATCAATTGTTCGACCTCTGATGGATTGGGAATATGGAAACCTTCGGGGCATATTCCACGAACCATTCCCGTTAAATTACATGGAGACTCGAAGCCGCAACCTTTGGCACTTGTTCCAAATAATCCGGCTGTATCGATGGCGATGTTCCACGGGTAGAAATGCTCGCTAGTGTCTAAAACTTCGCCATACAAATAACTGTTCCATAAGGCGTCATAAAAACCGTATTCGTTATTATATGTTCCGTCATCAACGTATTGGGTAACATCCAATTTGAGATTTTCAGCCATCCACACCTGATTTCCGATGACCGTTGTCTTGTATGTTTTGCCATCGCGCAAATCGACAACTTTGCCATCGGTGATGATGGAACCGTTTGATATTTCTGTGGAGGGTGTTTGTGAACTAGAACTTGTGACTACCGTTTCAGAACAGGAACTTGTTTCGATTACATCAGAGCTGGAGCTAGAATCCTCTTGACTTGATACAGGAGGCTCGTTAAGTGCGACCGCATTTTCGTCACCACATGCCACAAGCGCAAGTGTCGCCGCTACCGCAAGCGTTCTTAATAATTTCATCCATATCCTCCTTAAAACAAACCATTTATCAGTAATATAAAAAAACACCCTGCCAAGCAAGGTGCCTTTGTAAAGCCAGGCTGTTTTTGCAGTAGTCTGTGAGCAAAAAGCCCTCGGTATTAACCGAGGGCGTTGGCGAGAGCGAGGCGAAGACGGAGTCTTGCTTTGCTCAAGAGCCGAGCAGTCTTATTAGTTTATTCTACCCACCAGGTTGCCAGAAATCATCACGTCTCTGGAACCGTAGTAGTTGTGAAGGCCGGCAGACAGGGAGAAGCGATCCGTGAGCGCCTTTTCAAGATAAAGTGCTGCAAGAACGTCCTTGATATGCTTGGTCTGGACTTCATAGAAACCATGTCTTCTGCGATGGTTGATGTATTCTGCTTCAAGAATGACGCGGTCAACAGTCTTGAAGTTGAATTCGAAACCGCCAGTGACAGGTACAGCGAGGTCGTCAGCAAGGTCCATGAGGGCTGCTTCAGCAAAGACCGTGAAGAAATCCGGAACGATCGGAGCGCGAACCTTCAGAGATGCATTGTGCTGGATCTTGGCTTTGCTATCGTGAACTCTGTCAAAGATGTTGCTACGGTAGCCGAGCTGGATATCGAACAATTCGAGACTCGGAAGATCGTGGAAGTTAAACACAAGGCGGAGGTCACCGTTGTTGAGGTGGGCTGCCGTGCTGATGAAGGAAAGGGCGATATCCATGTTTTCGTTGACATTGAAGCCAAATTCAAACTGGTTTTCCGGATCCTGCGTAGAAAGGAAACCGCTCTTGTAACCATCGATATAGCCACCGAAGTAGTCGCCATTCTTATCGGTGTTGTCCCAACGACCGACCTTGAAGCTGAACCAGTCCTTGCTCTGGTAAGCCCATGCTTCATCGAGAGTGAAGTAGTCTTCTGCACCACCAATGGCGTGGTTGTCGCTATCGGTCTTCAAGTCACCAGGATAGAAGGCGAGAGCAACCTTGCCCTTGAAGTTCTGTGTTTCAGCGAGGATAGCGAGGTTGGCCTTACCGCTCCAGGTTTCAAAGTTATCCGAATTCTCATCGTCTTCGGTTGTCCAAAGAACCTTGCCTGCTTCGAGTTCGAAGTCGGCGTTGATGTCGAAATCAATCTGGTTGACGGTAAAGACTGCGTTTTCGATCATCTTCTTTTTCTTGCGGCTCGTAGTAGAAGCCGGTTCTGCGGAAGCGACTTCAGCCGGTGCAACTTCTGTCGGAACTTCGACAGCCGGAGCGGGGGCGACAACAGGTGCTGGAGCTTCCTGAGCCTTGACTTCAGCAACCGGAGCAGGCTCTGCCTTGGGAGCTTCCGGAGTCGGATCGATAGCCGGAATAATCGGTTCTGCCGGAGCCGTCGTTTCAACAGCAGCAGCTGCGTCAGCCTTAGCGGCTTCTGCCTTTGCTTCTACAGCCTTTGCAGCTTCTTGAGCCTTGACTTCTGCTTCCGGTGCCTTTTCAGCTACAGCGGCTTTAGCATCATCCTTTACTTCAGTTGCAGCAGCCTTTGCTGTTTCTGCGGTCTTAGCGGCTTCCTGAGCCTTGGCATCAGCAGCAGCGGCAGTAGCCTTGGCATCTTCAGCAGCCTTTTCAACCTTGGCTTTTGCCTTAGCCTTCTTCTTTGTTGTTGCGGCCTTTGCCTTGGTAACAGCAGTCTTAGCTTCAACAGCCGGCTTTTCAGTTACAGCCTTAACATCTTCTGCACTCGGTGCTGCAAACACTGATGCTGCAAGCAAACAGGTTGCAAGAAACATTTTCTTCATTACATGTACTCCTTGGGGGAAGGTTATGTTTAAATTCCTTGTTTAAATGTTAGTAAAAAAAACTTCATATTATTTTTTGCTACATATAAAGCCGACAATAATCTAATCTATTAATTCAAAAGAGGACTCCATTTTGAAAAAAATTTTGTTGGTGGTCGTGGGTGCTTTAGCTGCATGTTCTTTTGCCCAAATGAGACTTGATGTATTTGCAAAAAATAATGGAGAAATCAACGAAAATCGACCCCTAGGCTACTTAACTTCATCGGATGCAATTAAAGAACTCCCTATTCCGAAAGATCGAATTGAACACGAAAGCTATGTGGATGTCCAAGAAAAGGTTCGTGGCAAAAACGGAAAATACAAGACCGTCACTAAGACACAAAGGGTTGTAACCTACGAAGAAATTGAACCCAAGACTCCGCCTCGTTTTGTTCCTGTAAACTGCAAGTTTGGCGATGTGTGGGTCAAGCGTTCGGAGCTGGACCGTTTTATGCAAGAATACGCAGACTTGAGTGGGGAATACGTCTCTGAAACGGGACGCGTGGTTCTCAAGAGTTCGCCGAGCAATGCTAGCCGCTTCAACATCATTGTGCAGAACGGCAAAGATGATAACATTGCCGAAATTGAAATGGGCAACCTCGAAAAGAAAAACATCAATGGTCATGCTCGCTTTGTTTACCAAGAAGAAGGCTGCGCTGTAGGCGTAGACGTGTTTAACCGAGTTGTTCGCGTGGCTCAGCGTGGCTGCGAAGATTACAATGCTGGCGAATACACGCTTGCCGGCAATTATCCGACGTTTAAGGGTAACAACCGTATCGTTGAAACTTTTAATTTAGATTCTTATAGCTTCTCTTATCCAAAATATCTGTGGTGCGCAAGCGGTTTCGATACATGCGAACCGCTAAAAGATGAACATGGCATTGTGAACATCACCTGGAGCAAAGACGGCCACGGAACGATTGAACGCAAGGCTGGCAATACGGTGCATACGTACCGCGCCATGGAACGCGTGATTCCGCATAAACGAGATTTCTACAATGGCGAAAAACCGATTGCCATCAAGACCAAGCGCACCGACATGAGTGGCGAATGGATGAACTGGTATTTCTATCCGCGTGCGGGGCGCTTTAAGATGATGCGCTCTGGACAGCGTTATGATGCCGCTTACATGGAAATCTACGAACCGGTCAAAGAAGATGATTAAGTCGATTGAACAGAGTCGTATTTTGTTTTTGGATTCGGGGCCGCTTGTACGGCTCTTGCAGATGCATCCGGATTATTATCCGGTTGTTTCGGGTGTGCTCGATGGCGTGTATGAAAATAATGTGCAAGTCTTGGTTTCTTCTGTAACTTTGTTTGAAATTTGCAAGAAGGCGTATGGCGCAAATGACGGTGTGCTTGCTAGGCAGTATCGCGAATTCTTTGAGAAGTCCTCAAATGTGCACCTTTGCGAAGTGAATGCCGATGTGTCGCTCAAGGCGGCTGAACTTTTTGCTGCAGCAGCCCGTACGAACCACAAGCTGACCGAAGCGGAATCTTTGCGCTTGGCGACTGCGTTTGTGAATGGTGCCGACTGCATCCTCACGGAATGCGCTTATTTCCGCGATGATACCGATGCGCTCGTGGTAACGCTGGATGAGCTGTAATTGTGGGCTAGGAAAAAAGCCTAAATCCTTCCGGCTTCCTACTTCCTACATCCTACTTTTTCTATCTTTTCCGCGTAAAATTTATTGGAGTTTAACATGTCTAATTACTGTCCTGTTATTGGTCTCGAAATCCATTGCCAGCTCGCCACTAAGACAAAGATGTTCTGTGGCTGCGAAATTGAAGTGAACACAAGCCCGAACAAGCACGTTTGCCCTGTTTGCCTCGGTATGCCGGGTGCCATGCCTGTGCCGAATAAGAAGGCTGTGGAATACGCCATTCGCTTGGGTCTCGCTCTCAACTGCGAAATCGATTTGAACGCCATGTGGACTCGTAAGAACTACTTCTACCCGGACCTTCCGAAGGGTTACCAGATTACGCAGACGGGTGGACTTCCGGTGTATGACCATCCGATTTGCAAGAACGGCTGGCTCGAAATTGTGAAGGCCGACGGCACCAAGAAGCGCGTGGGCATTACCCGTATCCACATGGAAGAAGACGCCGGTAAGCTCATCCACGACATGAGCCCGTCCCAGAGCCATTTTGACGCAAACCGCTGCGGCACTCCGCTTTGCGAAATCGTGACTGAACCGGACATCCGTAGCCCGGAAGAAGCCGTGCTCGTCTTGAAGAAGATCAAGCAGACGCTCGAATACACACGCGTTTCTAATGCCAACATGGAAAACGGCAACATGCGCTGCGACGGTAATATTTCCCTCCGCGCATCTGAAGACGCTCCGTTTGGTATCCGTGCTGAAATCAAGAACTTGAACAGCTTTACGAACCTCGAAAAGGCTCTCTACTGCGAAATGAACCTCCAGGCATCGACGCTCGATGCAGGCAAGGAAGTTGAACAGTGCACCAAGCGCTATGATCCCAACGCCGACAAGACGATTGTGATCCGCTCTAAGGAAGACGCACACGACTACAAGTACTTCCCGGAACCGGATATGGTCCGCCTCGTGACCGACCCGGCATTTGTCGAAGAAATCCGCCGCACCCTTCCGGAACTGCCGGATGCACGCCGCGAACGCTTCATGAAGGACTTCGGTGTTTCTGAATACGACGCTCAGGTGCTGACCGAAGATCGCGACGTGAGCGAATGGTACGACACTGCTGCCAAGAACTGCAAGAACGGCAAGGTGCTTGCCAACTGGGTCATCACGGAACTCCTCGCCAAGATGAAGGACCTCGAAGGAGGTCTCTCCGCTCTCAAGATCAAGCCGGAACAGCTTTGCGCTCTCGTGAACCTCATTGCAGACAACACCATCAACGGTAAGATTGCAAAGACCGTGTTTGCCGAAATGTTCGAAACAGGCAAGGATCCTGAAGTCATCGTGAAGGAAAAGGGCCTCGTGCAGGTGACCGACACCGCCGCTATCGAAGCCGTGGTCCGCGAAGTCTGCGCCGCTAACGCCGCTCAGTTCGCTGAATTCAAGGCAGGTAAGGTTGCTCTCAAGGGCTTCCTCGTGGGTATGACGATGCGCAAGTCCGGTGGCAAGGCTAACCCGGGTCTCGTGAACCAGATCCTCGACAAACTCGCTAAGGAAGGGTAATTTAGACGAGAGAACGGGCTATGCCCTACAGACGAGAGACTAGAGAGAAAGAAAGAGATACAAGGTCGCTGAGCCGATGCACTGAGTTTATCGAAGTGTTGTCGAAGCGCCTTGTTTTGGCTTTTCTTGTTTCTCTCTTTCTTGCTTTTCCGACCTCAGCCTTCGCAAAGATGGACCGTTCGGATAGTTCTTACGTCAGCACGTTGAACATGACTGAAGAGCAAAAGGAAAAGGTCTACGGCGTGGATTCCTCAACTCTCGCCAAAGGCCCAACGCTCCAGGAACTCAACGAAGAAAATCCGACTTACGTCAAACGCGAATACGACCACAAACAGCAGGTGGTTGTCGGCAGCGTGGTGATGTTCTGCGTTGCCCTTGCGATGGTCCTGATGAACAATTACAACCCGAAGAGATAAGTTTAAACCTACAACAAAGTGCCGCTGGCACGCCGAAATCAATATGAACTACACAGAAGAAGCAAAACAGAATTTCAACGACCTCTCCAAGAATCCGTATCCGGGCCGTGGTATCGTGCTTGGCACAAGCGCCGATGGTAAGTCTTACGTGCAGGTTTACTGGATCATGGGTCGCAGCGTGAACAGCCGCAACCGCGTGTTTGAAATCGAAGCCGACACTGGTTTTATGAAGACCAAGGCTTTCGATGAATCCAAGCTCACGGACCCGCACCTCATCATTTACTATCCGGCTCGCCACACGAAGGACGTCCAGATTATCACGAACGGTGACCAGACGGACACGATTTACAACGCCATCAAGCTCGGCGGCACGTTCGAAAGCGCTCTCCGCACTCGCCAGTACGAAGACGATGCTCCGAACTTCACGCCGCGTATTTCCGGCATCCACTACAAGAATGCTGAACCGGCTATCTACAAGCTCTCCATCCTCAAGAGCAGGGGCAACAGCGAAGATGCTGGCTGCGAACGCATGACGTTTGAATTCGAAAAGGCTCTCCCGGGTCTTGGACACTTCATCAGCACGTACGAAACGGATGGCAAGCCGATTCCGTCTTTCAACGGCTTCCCGAAGCTCATGCCGATTTTCAACTCTGCCGAAGAAACGCTCAAGGCTTACTGGGACGCTCTCAATGCAGACAACAAGGTTTCCTTGATGGTCAAGTGGATTGACCGCGAAACCTTCGAAGCTAAGACGATTATCGTGAATAAGAACGTTTAGTTAATGGTCGTTGGTCTATGGTCATTAGTTTTTGGCGCATGTCGCGATTAATTAATAACTATTGACTAGCTACTAACGACTATAAAACTATTTCTCAATGACCTGCCCCAGAATCTGGTGCAGGCGTTTTTTATTCCCGAAGCCATCGGGATTTTCGATGTAGTAGAAAATCTGCTTGATGAGAGCGCTTGTGTTGAAGTCGTACGATGCAATGCGCAACAAGTAGCTTTCGGCGGAGTTGTCAAATCCGAGCACGTTCGGGTCGGTTTTGTCGCCCGGCAATGTGCAATCGCCGTCATCGCTCATTTCGTAGAAAATACCTGCGACTTCATCATTTACGCAGACCCAGCAGTTGCAATCCTCAGGAACATTCTTGGCGAACTGCAAAAGCTTTTTCTTCACGAGATTACGGGCGTACGATTCGACGGAAAATCTCGAGACTCTCTGTCTTGCGATTTCCTTGTAGTCCCACGGGCTTGCGTATTCGTCATCGGTAAATGCAATGACTTCTAGCCCCGAATTCATGAGGCCAGTCAAGCGGTCTTTAGACCAGGAACTGTTATGGTACGGCGAAAAATAACAGACCTTCTTGATGCCTTTCTGCAATAGGTATTTGCCGAGCTGCTGGCCCGGGATTTCTCCGAATGTGGAGTTGAAAAACGCCCAGTTATTTTTGCTCAAGAATCTCGGTGGAATGTTTTGCAGCGGGTGTTCCCACCATACGGAGACGGGGTACTTCACACCGTAAAAGAGTTGCAAAAGCGCATGCGGATTCTGCACCAAGAGTGTCGATAGCACTGCACCGATTGCATTCGGATAATCTGTCAGACGGCAGACTTTTCCACTGCGGTCAATGAGCTTGCCGCTTTCTTCGTTGATGCCGAGCAGAATGAGCTTGAAATGTTGTTCACCGGCGGTCTGGTAAACGAGACGCAAAAAGTCGAGTTCACGTTCGCTTTCTGCGGTAAAGCCGCCCCACGAATTGCATCGCGTAACGAACAAAATCTCGCTGAAATTCTTGACCGTCTTTGTCTTGAGCGGGGAGGCGAATGCGTACAAGCGCCCACGACGCACAAGAATTCCCTGATTCACTTTGTGGATCAGGAACTTGCGGAGAATCGTCTGCGACACGTTATAGCGGTCGGAAAGTTCCTTCGCAAGCGGCAAATTCCTATTCGGGTCGAGGAAACCCTTTTCCCAGTCCGTTGAAAATTCGCGTTCAAGGCGTTCGAGCACGGTTTCGCGATGAACAGTCTTCGAAAGCATTTGTGCAAGATCATTGGCGTCCGGAGCCTTGCCCCAGAAGAATCCCTTGCCGCGGATGCTGTAAATGAGCCCTTCTTCAGAGAGTTGCTTGAGCACGCCCTGAATGGTTCCCGATGAGACTCCAAACGTTTTCATCAGCTTGCGTACAGACGGGAGCATTTCCCCGTCTTTCAGCTCTTGCTGCAAAATCGCTTGTTTGATCTCGTCACGCATAATTTATGCCATGTTTCGGGCCGCAATCCATTCGCGAACGGCGCGTTCGGCACGTTCGGCAAGAATCTCTTTCTTGTTCTTTTTCTTCAAGCCTTCGTGATGGGGGAGGAGGCCGAAGTTGAAATTCATCGGCTGGAAGTCCTCGTTCTCTTCGACAAGGCGGTTCATCAAGGATCCGATGCAGCTTTCATCTGGGAGCGGGTCGGAATGCCCGTGCAAAATCGTTTGGGCCATGTTCCAGGCGGCGTACCAACCTGTAGCAACCGCTTCGGTATAGCCTTCGGATCCTGTAATCTGGCCTGCAAACCACGTAGGCGGAATATCTTTGGCGCAATCGAGTTCCGGACGCAAGCGGAGCGTCTTATCAAGGAACTTCGGCGATTCGATGAACGTGTTGCGGTGCATGCAGCCGAGGCGTGCAAATTTCGCATTACGGAGGGCAGGCACCATGGTAAAGATTTCCTTTTGCGTGCCCCACTTGAGGCGCGTCTGGAAACCGACCATATTGAACAATGTCTTCTGCTTGTTTTCGGCACGGAGCTGGATCACGGCATACCACAGATGTCCGTTGTTTCCAAGCCCAAGCCCAATCGGGCGCATGGGCCCGTGGCGGAGAGTTTCGTAGCCACGACGCGCCATTTCTTCGACCGGCAGGCAACCTTCAAAAAGTTCGCGCTTTTCGAACGGGCGCGGTTCCGTCGCTTCTGCTTCGCAGAGCTTGTTTACAAATTCTGTATAAGTTTCTTTGTCGAGCGGGCAGTTGATAAAGTCTGCCGTTTCGCCTTTTTCCCAGCGGTTCATGTAGAATGCATGGTTAAAGTCGATGCTGTCCGTCTCGACGACAGGCGCAATCGCATCAAAGAAGTGCAGACGGTTACTGCCGAGACGCTTAAAAATATCGTCAGCAAGCGCATCACTTGCTAAAGGCCCTGCGGCAACAAGTGTCGGGCAATCGCCTTCGAGGCTCGTCACTTCTTCGCGGTGCAGCGTAATGTTCGGGAATTCTGCAATCTTCTTTTCGACAAGTTCACTAAAAATGTCGCGGTTCACCGTCAAGGAATCGCCTGCTGGCACTGCCGCTTCACGCGCGGAATCCAGGAGGAAACTCCCGAGCAGAGTGAGTTCCGCTTTTAAAAGGCCATGGGCGCTTGTAATGCCCAAAGCCTTGAAACTGTTAGAACAGACGAGTTGGGCGAGGTGTCCATCCCTGTGGGCGGGCGTCTGCCTGTTGGGGCGCATTTCGTACAAATCAACCTGAAAACCACGGCTTGCCAATTGTAAAGCCGCTTCGCAGCCTGCAAGACCGCCACCAATAACACGTACTCGTTCGTTCATTTTAATTCACAACAATTTTTCTATAGCTCTTCGCGTTACCGATCCAGAGCTTGACCAACAATTCTTCGAGGGATGCCGTACTTACGCATTCCGGGTCCGCATCCTGAATTTCGTCCGAAATAAGATTCGCCTGAGTCAAGTTCAGCATGCCGTAGTACAAAGCCTCAAGCAACTGAGACAAGAACTCGGGCGAAACCTTAGCGACAGACTCCATGTCATTCAACGGCGGGAGCTGCGTCTTATCCGGCTGGAACTGATCCAGGTTATCCATAGTCCACATGTCGGTTGCCTTGCTCATTTCGGGCGAGGGTGCAATCCCGCTCAACTTGGAACGGTAATCATTCCATTCCTTGGCGGTCGTTTTCCCGGCCTTGCGGACAGATTTCAAGAAGGAGAGGACTGCGTAATACAGGTCCTTCTCCCTTTGGTTTGATTCTTTTTGAGATACTGGAATCATTCTTACCTTATAATGAATTAGTGGCGGAAATGGCGCATTCCGGTGAACACCATCGCAATGCCGAACTTGTCTGCAGATTCGATGGAGAGGTCATCCTTCTTGGAACCACCCGGCTGAACAATGTAACGGACGCCGGCATCGTGTGCTGCTTCGACGTTGTCCGGGAACGGGAAGAATGCGTCAGAACCCATAACGACTTCACCGAAGACCTTCTTTTCGAGAGCCTTGAGGCCTGCTTCGTTGATGAGCTTGCCGTTTTCGTCGAAGAATTCCTTTGCTTCCGGGAGGCGTGCAACGTTGTCGCGAACGCGCGGCTGGCAGAGGCGGAGGTTCGAGTCAATGCGGTTCGGCTGACCCGGGCCAAGACCCATCACCTGGAAGTAACCCGGCTTGTATTCGTAGCACATCACGATGGCGTTGGACTTCGTGTGCTTCGTGACGAGCCAAGTGAAGCGGGCGAGGTCTTCCTTGTTCTTCGGGAACTGAGCCTTTGTCACGCATTCAAACTTTTCCCAAGTACCGATGTCGCGGTCCTGGACGAGCATACCGCCAATCACGTGCTTGTAAACCTTGCAAGGCGTAGCCTTCTTGATTTCGCCAACTTCGAGGAGGCGAATGTCCTTGGACTTGTTCTTGAGGAATTCGAGAGCGTCGTCATCGAAAGCCGGAGCGAGCAATATTTCAACGAACTTGCCCTTGAGGAATTCGGCCGTCTTGAGGTCAACCTTGCGAGTCACGGCAATCACAGAACCGAAAGCGGACACCGGGTCACCTGCCCAAGCGGCTTCCAAAGCTTCGCGGAGCGTTTCGCCCGTAGCAAGACCGCACGGATTCATGTGCTTCACAATCACGACAGCATTGCCGTCGCTGAATTCGCGAGCCATTTCGAGGGCGGCGTCAGCATCGACGATGTTGTTGAAAGAAAGTTCCTTGCCCCAGAGCTGCTTTGCAGAAGCGAGGTTTGCTTCGGTGCAGGTCGGGTCGCGGTAGAATACAGCGGACTGGTGGGAGTTTTCACCGTAGCGCATCGGCTGCGGGTCAACGAATTTCAAAACGAGTTCTTCGGACATATCATTTCCTTTGTGGATTTTTCCAAAGGAAATATAGAAAAAAGCCCACGCACGGTGGGCTCAAAAAACTAATAACCAATGACTATTGACCAACGACTGCTGGCTAACAATTAGAACAAACTAGCAGGCGGATTGTTGTCGTCCAATCCAGGCAAGTCCGGATTCTGCGGAATGTTGGCGAGCGGGTCTTCCGGTTCAACGATCAGGTTGTAATAGACATTATTCTTGAGCTCGTCTTCGATGTAGAAGAGCGTGCCGCCCATAGCGCTGCCGCATCCGGCGCATGCGCCTTGATAGCGGATTTGCAAACGGTTGTCGTCCGTCAAGTCGAGAATCTGCACGTCGCCACCATCGCCCTGGAGCGTTCCACGGACGGTCTGGTGCAGCCATGCTTCAATCTTTTCTATCTTCTGGACTTTGGTAAGCGCATTCCATTCGGCATCAGCTTCGGCACGACCTTCTGCTGTCTGCGTGCGGTACTTGATGCGTTCCATCTTTTCGCGAACGATAATTGCGGTTGCCTTTTTTTCGGGGTAGACGAGCTGAATCTTCGAGATGAGCGTGTTCATCTGCTTTATTTCTACGGCGTCTTCTGGGATGGCTCGCACGTCCGGCGTGTCGCGCAATTCTTCTTCGAGGATTTCGGCGGTAATCTTGCAGGCGTCATCGACTGTTGCCATCTGAATCTTGCGGCAGAACGAATCGGCGAGGGCAGTAAAGAGCGGTCCGCCGTACGTAAAGAATCGCGTTTCCAAAATCTTGTCGCATTCCGGGTCAATCATCAAGTAGACCTTGAGGCTCGCTTCCTTCACATCGACGAGGGCGAGGCCTTTTTCATCAGCTTCAATCTGGAAAATTGCCCCACGATACTTGGGAGCTTTAGCAATATCTTGTAACTTCTGAGAGAATTTTACGCTTTGTTCTTCGTTCATGTGCGCTAATTTAGAAATTTATAGCGCTTTTGGGGAGGGTTTTACAAAGCCTAGCGTAAATATAGGGTTTTAAACGTAAAAAAGGAAATGCCCGCGCTATGGCGAGCACTAGAGACTTTATGTATTTACGCCTGGCGCTCTTCGAGCGCAAGCCTTAGCGGCTCGGTCATGGGAAAGCTAGCTTTCCCGCGACGCTCGCCTTGCTAGGCTTTAATTATAGTATCCTTGGCGAGGACGACAATACCGGATTCGGTCACGTGGAAGAGCTGCTTGTCGCGTTCCAGGTCGTAACCAATCTGGAAACCAGCCGGAATATGCAAGCCCTTTTCAACGATAGCACGGCGCACCTTAGCACCCGGGCCAATCGTCACGTTCGGGAAAAGGATGGATTCTTCGACGAGAGCGTCCTTCTGGATGGTAACACCCGGCGAGAGGATGCTCTTCACAACCGTACCGCCACCGATAATGCAGCCCGCAGAAACGATGGAATCGACGGCTGCGCCCTGGTGGCTTTCGTTGTCGCCCGCAAAGAAACGTGCAGGCGGCTGATTCCAGTTGTATGTACGGATCGGCCAGTAGTTGTTGTAAAGGTCGAACGGCGGATTTTCGGAGCAAAGGTCCATGTTTGCTTCGAAGAAGGCGTCAAGCGTACCCACGTCGCGCCAGTAGCCCTTTGTAGAAGCCTTTTCGCCACGCACAATGTTTGTATTGAAGTCGTAGACGTACACCGGGTATTCCTTGTACAAGCGCGGAATGATGTGCTTGCCAAAGTCCGTTGCACCGTCGTTTGCGCCCTTCAAAAGTTCGCGCACGAGGAACTTGCTTGTGAAAAGGTAGTTGCCCATGCTGGCGAGGCACCAACCCGGACGGTTCGGCATCTGCTTCGGTTCTTTCGGCTTTTCTTCGAAACCGATCATGCGGTTGTCCGCGTCAATTTCGATAATGCCAAATTCGCGAGCTTCTTCGACCGGCACCGGAATAGCCGCAATCGTGAGAAGGGCTGCACGGCTCAAATGGAAATCAATCATCTGGTTGATGTCCATCTTGTAAATGTGGTCGCCACCGAAAATTGCCACGAGGTCCGGACGTTCGTCGGTAATCAAGTTGATGTTCTGGAATATGGCGTCGGCAG
Organism: Fibrobacter sp. UWB7; assembly: GCF_900142945.1. Classification (NCBI taxonomy): domain Bacteria; kingdom Pseudomonadati; phylum Fibrobacterota; class Fibrobacteria; order Fibrobacterales; family Fibrobacteraceae; genus Fibrobacter; species Fibrobacter sp. UWB7. The sequence goes on along the minus strand of NZ_FRCO01000002.1, from coordinate 495,137 downwards.
TACCGCGGTACCATTCGTCACCCGTACGCATCTGGGCGGGCACGAGGTCCACATACTGGTCCAAACTTGCGTTCAGGCTCCAGGCGGCAGAAATGTGCTTGTTCAACGAATCGCTCTTGAACTGCGTCAAAACCTTGATCTTGAAAATGCCGGAATTGATGAAATTGTTGAGGACGAAGTCGATAATGCGGTAGGTTCCGCCAAAGTGTACGGCGGGTTTTGCACGGTCGCGGGTGAGGGGCTGTAGACGGCTCCCTTGTCCACCAGCCATGATCATGCAAAGAATATTCTTTTGATGCTCTCTTGAGTAAGACCAGCTCATGAAATTCCTCTGTAAATGCAATTATGTAATAGTCGTCCATAAAATACTTTTTTTTTTGCAAAAAACCTTAAATTTTTGATTTTTTGTTAAAAAAAACATACCCCACCAAGGTGATTGGCGGAGTATATCCCATAAGTGTATGTCAGAAAGACTTATAGATGCTGTTTTCGACTTCTTTATGGATTTTTAGTCTTTCGTCAATTTCTGAGCCGGTTCTGTCGACTTCACAAATTCGCACACTTCCTTGCCGATTTGGTCGTACAGCTTATCCCAGATGTCAGAAACTGTATCGATAACGGAGAGGTCGTCCATGGCGTATTTCTTATCGACTTCGGGAACGACACGATAAACGTTCTTTTCGCCAATGTTTGCGCATGCCTGGAAATAGCCGGATCTGCCTGTGCGTGCCACCCATTCTTCCATGATGTATTTGCCCCAGCCGATGATACTGTGGTCGGTCGGCGCTTTATTGGCAGAACGCATTCCCGTATTGAACGAGAGAATTTTGTAGTTGTCCTTGAATTCCTTGACCTTGTTCAGACCGGATTCCAAAACCATGATAGGGTCGTTGGACCACATGCCGCCATCGCAATAAATTTCCGTCTTGCCATTCTTTTCGCGACTTACAGGATCAAAATACGTCGGGGCAGAGCAGCTCGAGAGCACCGCAAACCACTGGTCAGACATTCCATCGCCACGGTCCCAGACCTTTTCAACGCTATCGCCATTCATGAACGTCGAAGGGATAAAAATGGGCTTCTTGAATTCGTACATCTTGTAACGGAAATTCTGCTGCAATAGCTTCTTGAGATTCGAATTGTCATAACGATGATAATCCGAAGAGAGAATATTTAAAAATTGCGGTGTTTTGACCTTGGTAAAGATAGCGGGCAAATTGCATCTGTAAAGGTCGTAAAGCTGGCTTGCTGTCATGCCGGAGCAAAGACCTGCCGCAACGATAGAACCGGTTGAGGTTCCCGCAAAAGCAGCGCCTGCGTCAGCAAGATGAGAAGAAAGGTCTGCTTCCAGACGGCGCATAAACTGCAAAGGACCGATGCCAAGAGCGCCACCGCCCGAAATAGCAATCGCAAGTTTCATAAAATTCTCCCTGGTAAATAGTTCTATTAAAGTTTGTCTAAAAATAATAAAATATTCTGTACAAAGAAAAAAAAGAGCGGCAAGATTTCTCTTGCCGCGTATGAGACTCCGCATTCAACTATCGCATACAAGAACTTGTGACGTTGAATGCTCCGCGCTACGAAGGCTACTTAAGAGTAGCCTCCTTCGCTTGGCAGTGTGGACGCCCGCTTCTAAAATAAAAAGGCCCCGTTCTTTCGAACGGGAGCCTTTCTTGATGCCGTTAGCACTGATTAGAGACTAATCAGCCCTTCCGTATCCTTGGACATGGCGTCATAGAATGCATAGCGTGCATCGACTTCCTTCTGGAGGTCGTCGGCGAGCTTCTTGGCCACTTCCGGATTGTTACGGGTGAGCTGCTTGTAGCGGTTTTCGGTGTAGATGTATTCTGCAACCGGAATCGTCGGCTTCTTGGAGTCGAGGATAAGCGGAGCCTTTCCTTCGGCGGCGAGAGCCGGGTTGTAACGGAGCAGAGTCCAGTAACCGGAATCCACAGCCATCTTCTGGTGCTGAAGCTGGCTGTTGAGATCGAAACCGTGGTTGATGCAGGGGCAGTAGCAGATGATCAGAGACGGACCATTGTGAGCTTCTGCTTCCTGGAGAACCTTCAGGGCCTGAGCATCGTTTGCGCCAAGGGCGATACGGCCAACGTAAACGTTCTTGTAGCTCATGGCGATAAGGCCGAGGTCCTTCTTGCCAGCGCGCTTACCAGCGGCAGCGAAGAGGGCGACGGCGCCACGGTTCGTGGCCTTGGAAGCCTGTCCACCGGTGTTGGAGTACACTTCGGTGTCGAGGACGCAGATGTTCACGTTTTCGCCCGTGGCCATCACGTGGTCGAGACCACCGTAACCGATGTCGTATGCCCAACCGTCACCACCGAAGATCCACACGGACTTCTTCACGAGGTAGTCGGCGAATTCGTCGCGGAGGCTGACGGATGCATCGTCGGTAGCACCGGCGAGAGCTGCCTTAAGGGCGGCAACGTTTTCACGCTGAGCCTTGATGCCGGCTTCGTCATTCTGCTCCTGGGTCGTGAGCTTTTCTTTGAGTTCTGCAGGAACGTTCACGGCTTCGAGGAGGCTCAAAGCCTGCTTGGCATGCTTCGTGATAGCGAGGCGCATACCGAGACCAAATTCAGCGTTGTCTTCGAAGAGGGAGTTTGCCCAAGCCGGACCGCGGCCTTCCTTGTTCTTTGCCCACGGAGTGGTCGGGAGGTTACCGCCGTAAATGGAGGAGCAACCCGTAGCGTTAGCGACAACCATGCGGTCGCCGAAGAGCTGAGAAACGAGACGCACGTAAGCGGTTTCGCCGCAGCCTGCGCAGGAGCCAGAGAATTCGAACAACGGTTCGAGGAGCATGGCCTGCTTGACGAGGTTCTTGTTGACCTTGGTACGGTCGAATTCCGGGAGGTCGACGAAGAAGTCCCAGCACTTGCCTTGCTGAACCTTGATCGGTTCCTGCGGCACCATGTTGATGGCCTTCTTGGTAGCGTCGGTCTTGTCCTTACCGATACAGGCCTGCGTACAAACGCCGCAACCCGTACAGTCGTAGCTGGACACGGAAATTGCAAATACCGGCTTTTCGGAACCTTCGAGCTTGAAGCCCTTGGCCGGAGTGAACTTGAAGCCTTCCGGAGCGTTCTTCACGGCGGATTCGTCCACAACCTTCATACGGATGGCTGCATGCGGGCAGACCATAGCGCACTTGCCGCACTGCACGCAAGCGTCCGGATTCCAGGACGGGATGTTGAGGGCGAGGTCGCGCTTTTCGTACTTGGTGGTAGCGGTCGGGAACACACCATCGCAAGGCATCTTGGAAACGGGGAGCTGTTCGCCGTTGCCCTTGATGATTTCTGCGGTGACTTCGTTCACGAACTTCGGAGCGTTGCCGTGGATCGGAGCGCGGAATTCCTTTGTGCTGGTGACAGCAGACGGAACCTTGACTTCGAAGAGGTTGGCAAGAGAGGCGTCGATAGCGTCCCAGTTCTTCTGGACGACTTCCATACCCTTCTTGGCGTAAGTCTTTTCGGCATACTTCTTGATGTACTTGATAGCAGTTTCTGCATCGAGCACGTTACCGAGCTTGGAGAAGAAGCAGGTCTGCATCACAGTGTTGATGCGGCGGCCCATGCCGGTCTTTGCGGCAACGGCGTAAGCGTCAATGACGAACACCTTGAGGTGCTTCTTGATGATGGCTTCCTGCACCGGACGCGGGAAGGTGTCCCAAACGGTGTCGGCGGAGTGCGGGGTGTTCACGAGGAACGTTGCACCGACCTTGGCATACTTGAGCATGTCGATGGATTCGAGATGCGGAGTATGGTGGCAAGCAACAAAGTCAGCTTCGTTTTCGCCAATCAGGTACGGGGCGTCGATGATGCTCTTACCAAAGCGGAGGTGAGAGGTGGTCATGGAGCCAGACTTCTTGGAGTCGTAAACGAAGTAGCCCTGAGCGTAGTTGTCGGTTTCGTTACCGATAATCTTAATGGAGTTCTTGTTTGCACCGACAGTACCGTCAGAGCCGAGACCGAAGAACATTGCCTGGAAGAAGTCGCTTTCGAGCTTGAAGTTCGGGTCGATGGTGAGGCTCGTGTGGCAAACGTCGTCGTTGATACCGACGGTGAAGCGTGCCTTCGGTTCTGCCTTGGAGAGTTCGTCGAAGATGGCCTTGACCATAGCCGGCGTGAATTCCTTGGAGGAAAGACCGTAGCGGCCGCCGATCATCTTCGGCATAGCCATCTTGCCAGCCATCACAGCTTCGGAAATAGCGGTAAGGGCATCCTGGAAGAGCGGTTCGCCAGCGGAACCCGGTTCCTTGCAGCGGTCGAGGACGGCAATCTTCTTGACAGTCTTCGGGAGTGCGGCAACAACAGCTTCCATCGGGAACGGACGGTAGAGGCGAATGTTGACGAGACCGACTTTTTCGCCCTTGGAGTTCAGGTACTTGACTGTGTCACCGATGGTGCAGGTCGAAGAACCCATAGAGATGATAACGCGTTCTGCATCGGCAGCACCGACGTAGTCCACGATGTGGTACTGACGGCCAGTGTAGCTAGCAACCTTGTCCATGTACTTCTGGACAATTTCCGGAACCTTTGCATAGAACGGGTTCACGGTTTCACGACCCTGGAAGTAAACGTCCGGGTTCTGGGCGGTACCGCGCATAGTCGGGCGGTCCGGTGTGAGGCAGCGTTCGCGGCATGCCTTCACATACTTTTCGTCGATAACGTTACGGATAACGCCGTCTTCGAGAGCTTCAATCTTCATCACTTCGTGAGAAGTGCGGAAGCCGTCAAAGAAGTGCATAAACGGAACGCGGCTTTCGAGCGTAGAAGCGTGGGCCACGAGAGCGAGGTCCTGGCATTCCTGTACGCAGCTGGAGGCGAGCATTGCAAAACCCGTCTGGCGGCAAGCCATAACGTCGGAGTGGTCACCGAAAATGGAAAGGCCCTGCATAGCAAGAGCACGTGCAGTGACGTGGAAGACCGTGGGGGTCAGTTCGCCCGCAATCTTGTACATGTTCGGGATCATCAAGAGAAGACCCTGAGATGCGGTGAAGGTCGTGGTCAAAGCACCGGCCTGCAAAGCACCGTGAACGGTACCGGCAGCGCCACCTTCGGACTGCATTTCAAACACGCGGGGAACCTGTCCCCAAATATTCTTCTTGCCTGCAGCACTCCAGTTGTCGGCGTGCTCAGCCATAGGACTAGACGGTGTAATCGGGTAAATAGCAGCAACTTCGCTAACAGCAAACGCTACGCTAGCGGTGGCTTCGTTACCGTCACACGCAATCATCTTTTTTGCCATGGATATCTCCGTTTTTAGGTTTTTTCGTAAAAAATCTGATCATATACACCTTCGGCGTGCATTACACGCTAAAAGGGCAAAAATCCACGCATAAAATTAAATAAGATTACCCAAAACGGACAACCAATTTTTGAAAAAAGTTTAAAAATTAAGCAGCTTTTGGTTAATCTCGATTTCAAGTCCCGCGTAACTTTGGCCGAACTTTTGGCGAAGCGTGGTCGTAAGGCCATCGGACTTGCCCAAATACGGGTAATTCTTGCGGATTTTAAGCCACGGGGCGCGTTCGTGGATGTTCTGGATGAGCGTTTGCGCAATTTTTACTTCGGCAGGTCGGCTCGGGTCATAGAGAATCCCGACATCGGCATCGCGCTCGATACCATTTAATATAGGCGTAAAGCTATGAATACCGAGGTGGATGACCTTGAGCGGCGCTTCCTTAGGTGCATTTTTCTCATTTTTGCGCGCTCTCGCAGGAATTTCACTCGCGACAAAGGTTTCAATTTTCTCACGGTACTTTTCCCAAAGACTCATCATGTGCGATTTTACGGTATTTGGTAATCCAACAGTAAATTCAGAAAAGAACGTCTTGTTGGTCGCACTGCGGTTCATGTCGACCACGAGTCTCGAGAACCGACTAGAGCAATGGAAGTCGGGCTTTAATCGTTTTACAAGATTTGAAAATACTTTATATGCACCAATGTCGTAAGCTCGATGGGAGGCGAGAACGTCATCGGGAATTTTGGAATCGCGGAGTGCGCGCAGGACGAAATCCGGCACAGCATTGCTCGCATGTTCGCAGGTAATCATCAGTGCCGGAGCTTTCATTACTTTTTCTCCACGACCAGGATGTTTCCGTCGTACGTCATGACACCCAGCAAAATGCTGTGGATTAGACGGAACTTGTCTACTTTGTAATAAGGGCCGTTTGCCATCGGGTTTGTACAATCCGGGTCTGCTACCATGAACTGCTTCTTTTCATCGAGTCCGTAAAGCACTACAAAATGCCCCATCGGCTCACCGTGGATATCGTCAAAGACGGACTGGTCTTTTTCGTTTGTGTATTCGCGAGGGGAACGATAAAGATAGGTGGCGCTGAGGCCGCAAAGCACCGGAATGCCTCGCTTGAAATAGCTTTCGAACATGCTTGCGCGGAGGTCTGCTGTAGCAACGGTTCCGCCAAGGTCAATGAATCGGATGTAGGCGTCAATAGCCTTTTTGAGCTTGGGGGCGTGTTTTGCCTTGTGCAAAGCGACCAGTTTTTCGCGGAGCTCGGGCATCTTGAGTTTGCTCCACGTCGGGTCAAAAATTTTGAGATTGTAAGAATAAATAGTAGCCTTGAAACCGCGCTTGAGGGCGTCTATGCCAAGGAAAACGCCTAGCGTGCCGCCTTCTTCCAAAAATTCAATTTCGGAAATGAGCTTTTTAAGGGGAATGTTATAGCCAAGATAAGAGTAAACAGCGTGTAGGCTAGTCGGTCCGCACGTAACATCGTCTGGCTGAGGGAGTATTTTCAAATCCATCGAGTGCCTCGTTATTAACCGTGGCGGTTTGATCATCAAATCGTCAATCCGCGCACAAATATACAAAAATTTTGTTGGGTACGAAATGTTCCAGGGAGCCGGAATCGCCATCTTGTAGTGCGAAAAAATCGTTTATTATATTTGATAATATGAGACATTTTTTAGGGGCTTTCGTTTCTGTCTTTTTTGCAATCGCATTTTGGGCGTGTTCGGATTCTTCGGTGGGCGCTGCGGACGAGGATTCCCGCACAGGCATTTTCATTGACGCTCGCGATTCGCAAAGCTACAAGATCATTGAAATAGGTGGCCAAGTCTGGATGGCTCAAAACTTGAATTATTTTGATGCTTCGGACTCGCTTTACAAGAGAACATCTTGCTATAACGATAGCGCAGAGTATTGCGAAAAGCAGGGGAGACTTTACGCCTGGAATGTAGCGATGGTTGCTTGCCCGCAAGGTTGGAAAATCCCATCAAAAGCAGATTTTGACAACTTGATTGAAGCTGTAGGCGGTTTTGATTTTGCTGCAGATTCATTGATGTCATTGGACTTTGTATCAGAAGTTGGTGGCGGTTACCATTTTTTGGAATACTATAATTATTTTGACGAATACGCTTACTTTTGGACAACCGATGAGGTCCGTGCAAATTACGCCCGCACTGTGATGCTCGAAAAAGGACGTTCCAGCGTATCGTATGATGAAACTTACGAAGAATTTGCCCTCTCCGTCAGATGTGTGAGGAAATAAAAATGCGACTTTGGCTCTTTACTTGTCCTGATGATTTTGCTGCTGAACACGACGATATCGAAGAAATGTTTCGCCGTGGTTTAACCCGTTTGATTCTCGACAAGCGTGGGCGAGGTGGAAATGCTCGCGCGACATTCAACGATTTCGATCGTTGGCTACTTGGACTCCCGATGGAATTGCGCGACCGCATCTGGGTGCGTGGAACGCCAGACATGGCCGAAGAGCTTGATGTTCGCGGTTGCGTCTGCGATGCGCAAAGCTTTATAGGCGAGGTTCCCGAAAGCTGGAAACGCATCAACTGTGTCGCACTCTGCAAAAATGCGGAAGAAGCCGAAAAGCTCCCGGAATGGGTGGCAGGCGCTCTCGTTGGCCCGATTATGCAACCGCTTTCGGCGATTGATTCTGTTGAAACGCTAGGAACTTCTCTAAGCATAAACGCAAAAGCCTCCCTCATTTTATGGGGAGGTGTCGATACGGATACGATTGACGATTTTAAGAAGTTGTCACCCGCTGGCGTCGCTTCGCTCGGTGGCGTCTGGAATTACGCCGACCCTGTGAATGCTTTTATAAAGCTTAATAGATTGGTCAATAGCATTTAGTCAATGGTCATTGGTTTCTGTTAGGCGACTCAGCCGTGATTCTTTAACTAATGACTAATAACCGGTGACTAACGACTATTTTACTACGAACATTCCGTTGCGCGGCTTGCCAGAAAGCCTGTTACCGAGTAAATCAAAATAGATGGGGTTGCGTTTCAGACGTAAATCCTTGCTGCTTTCGCGCATTCCGCGATTACCAATGCTTACCGGAGGCTGTTCTTCATACGGATGGTCTGGATCGTCTACGACAATCTTGATTTTTGCAACGCTCTTGCAACCTGTTTCGTTTGTGTATGTTACTGTGTAATAACCGCTCTTGGTGCCATCCAGATTCTTAAGCGTGTTTTCTCGGGTTGTGGACTTGAATCCGTCTGGACCTTCCCAGCTCCAAATTTTGCCATCCCACGGGTGCGGACCGAATGTTACGCTAGCGCCTTTTGTAACTTTCACATCAAGCGTTTCTTTCCAACCGTCATCGCCTACTTTCACGTAAGGGATAATCTTTGTTGCGCTACATGGTCCAACAACTTTCTTGCCATCGCAAACACCGATGGAATCGGGAATGTCGATGACTTTTGCTTCAAAGTCCGGAGTGGGGAAAGCCTTCATGAGCGCTGCCGTTTCTGCTGCGGTAAGCGGGAGGATTGTACCGTGACGTGGCGTGAATGCGCCGCTTGTCTTGGTGTTCTGCACGAATTTGAATGTATTGAGGTCCGAGCTAGACGTGAACTGGTAATGCCCATTCACGTAGCAGTCGTACATCAAGACCCAGGAATTTTGGTTGATGAGCTTGAACACTCCTGCACCTTCGACCGCTTCGGTTGTTTGCTGCAAAGCGCCGGTTCTGTTGTACCACGTTGGCCCCTTAGTCCCATTTTCGGAGGTGAGAGTCCTTGCCTGCACCTTGCAGATGCCACCGTCGCCTTCGTTCTTGTAGAACCCGTGGTAGAGCTTGTCCACTGGGTTGTAGACGATGTCCATGTCGATGGTGGATTTGCCGCGGTCAAAAAAGTGCTTCGGGTCGCCTTCGAGGTCGGTAAAGTCTTCGTTCGCGTAGTTGAAGAACACTTGGTCGTAAGAGATGGTCCCGTCGTTAGTCAAAAGCGAATAATATACGAGCGGGCGGCCTTTGCTCCCGTCCTTGTTTTCGTAATTCTCGTCCCAGATTGTTTCTGGAGCCCAAACTCGGGTCACGTTCGCGAAGTTCTTGCCTTTGTATTTTTCCGGGAAATGCACTGTGGCGTGCCTCCAATGGATAAGGTCGCGGGATTTCATGAGCACCATGCCGCGGTTGCTGGCCCAGCCTTCGGCACTCTTCATGTCGGTATTGACCATGTAGAACCAGCCGTCCGGTGCGCGGAGCACGTGGGGGTCGCGGAGCCCTTTCTTGATACTCACGGAGTCGGCGGCAACGACGCGTTTGCCGTTATTCATCGGGGTGAAGTTGTATCCGTCGTTACTGAGGGCGTAATAGATGTTTTCGTCGTTATTGGCGGGGAAGTAAGCGAAAAGGTAGTTGGAATAAGGCTCGAATCCGTGGATGGAAACCTTGTTCTTTACAACTTGTTTTTTATCGCTCAAGTAGTCTTGCACGGTCGCCGTGAGAGTGACTTCTTTGTTTTCGCCGACAAAACGACCATTGATGTGTCCATCATGGGTGAGGAACAGCGTATCGCTGCTTTCCCAGGTGATTGCAAAGGATTCTCCGCCCAACTTTATCGTGTCGGGGAGGGTTAGGTCATTATAAAGGTCGTTGATTATGTTGCCAAGGGCCACGCTATCGACAGCTCGATAGAACGGAGTGATATCGACAATTTCATCGGCTTGAACTGTGCTAGCCAGAAATGCGCTAGTAAAGAGTACTTTGGTCCATCCCAAACGATTTTTCATAAAAACTCCAAATTTATATTCCTAATATACTTTCTGCTATGACGAAAATCACTAAATCATGGTGTGGAACCTTTGAGAAATAATCCATAGAGAAAAATAAGACTATTTTATGTTCTATGGTGTAATAAAATGAGTTGTAATATTTAGATTATTTAACGTATATTATGAATATGGAACGTTCGCGTTTAAAAATTTTAGTTGTTGATGATACCAAGACGAATATTGACGTGTTGGAAGGTATTCTGTCGAATGACTATGATGTTTGTGTTGCACTCAATGGTAAAAAGGCGATTGAGCTTACCGAAAAAATTAAGCCAGACCTGATTTTGCTTGATGTCATGATGCCCGAAATGGATGGTTATGAGACTTTGAGGATCATGCGCGAAAAAAACATTTTGCAAGGGATTCCGGTTATTTTCCTAACTGCCAAGGCTGATAGCAAGAGCGAACAGATAGGTCTAGACCTCGGTGCTGTAGACTATATTACCAAACCGTTCAACCCGGCTCTCGTGACGCTCCGCATCAAAAACCAGCTCCAGCTAAAGCTCCAGCGCGACCACTTGCACGATCTTGTCGATGAAAAGACGGCGGACCTCCGCAGGACGCTTAAGGTCATGCTTACGAGTCTTGGTTCGCTTGCCGAATACCGCGATCCTGAGACGGGTGAGCATATCAAGCGTACACAGATTATTGTACAGCGCCTTGCGGAAGAGTTGCGTAAAAACTCAAAATTCACTGAAACGATTACACCGGAATACATTGAAAATTTAGCGACCGCAGCACCGCTCCATGATATTGGCAAGGTCGGCATTCATGACCGTATTTTGCGCAAGCCGGGAACGCTTACGCAAGATGAACGTGAAATCATGATGCAGCACCCGCAGATGGGTTACGATGTTTTGCAAGAGGCGACCAAGGAACTTCATGATAGCCCGATGGTGCGTATAGCTGCAGAAATGGCTCTCGGTCACCATGAACATTGGAACGGTGACGGTTACCCAAACCACAAGAAACACGACGATATTCCGATTGGAGCCCGCATCATGGCGGTTGCCGATGTTTACGATGCCCTTGTCTCGAAACGCCCGTATAAAGAACCATACCCGCATGAGGTCGCTGTCAAAGAAATTGTCAAGGGCCGCGGGACGCAGTTTGACCCCGATGTTGTTGATGCGTTCCTCGCCATAGCAGACCAATTGCCCGAAATTTACGAACGGTTCAAAGACACTTCTTCTTCCGAGGAATGTAAGGATTGACACCAAGTCCTATAAATGAAAAAAAGCGCCACCTCAGCTGGCGCATTTCGCTCGTTTATACCATACCGATGCTTGTCTTTACCATCGTGTTGGTCGTTGTTTTTTCGAACTTTCTAAAATCCACCTTAATTACTTCTTCGTACAGTTCTTCGGAATCTAAATTTCAGGACAAAGTTGTTGTCGATCTTGAACTGTTCTTCTCGAAATTTGAAAAGCATTTCAAGCCACTTCCACAAATTCTCCAGCATACAAAAGAATCTGAAATCAAGAAGGTGTTGAAAAAGCACCAGCAGTCATCTCCTTTTATTGTTGATGCCTATTATGGCAATAAGAATGGCAAGTATATTTCTGCAAATGATTATAAGCTCGAAGAAGGCAAAAAAGAATTTCGTATAAGAACTTGGTATTTGGAAGCTTCTCGGCACAAGGGGCTTGCTATCACGGGTCCCGAAATAAATGCAAAAGCCAAGAAGCGCGTGCTCACGTATTCATATCCGCTTTGGGAGAAAAATCGAACGTTTATGGGGGCTGTCGCCGTCGATGTCGATTTGCAAAAAGTCCGTCAGTTGATGGGGGAATTTGCTAGGACTGACGGCGGTATTACGATGCTTGTGAGTTCGGAAAACGATAGCCTGTTTACGTATTTCCCGTATGAAACCAATTTGCATAATATAGTTACGGATACTGTTGCGGGGCTTTTACACCTTGTCCAGGATGATATCCAGATTGAAAATTTGGATTCTGTGAACGTGACTCTTTTTGAAAAGACAAACGTCGAAAATCGCAAATTGATTTTTTTAGTTAAGCCGTTAAAAAATGCGCCGTTTTATGTTGTCCATGTGATTCAAAAAAACAAGGTCGTTGCGAAGGTTCAAGAAAATCTGTACGCCATTATTTTGGTCGTGTCGCTTATTGTAGCTTCGTTGATTTTCCTCACGTGGCTTATTGTGCGTTTCCTTTTCAAGTTTTTTATTCAAAAAGACTTGAACGAAAGTGTCAGTTCCAGTACGATGTTCGAGACGCTTTTGGGGAGTGATAACTTTAGACTTATCTTGACGAACGATACGTTTGATATTCTCCATGCGAGTGCCTATATTGCTGAATTTTTCAATAATGGCAATGACGTCCGTGGCGAAATTCTCTGGAAGTTCTTCCGCTCGGAGCAATTCAAAAAGTTTGTCTACAAGGTGTCGAAGGGCGGCGAAATGCATGCTAGCGAGCGCCAGATTATTATTCCGGTGCGTAGTTGCGTGGGCGAAGATGCTTGGTGGAAAGTCATTTTCCAGTTCCTTGTCGAAGACGATGGTTCAATTCGCTATTTGTTCCTGATTTCTGATGAAACGAGCGGCATCCAGAAGGATACGATTCTTGATACGATCATGCTTTCGGCAGGAAATTCGATTCTTGTGATTTTTGACAAGAACCGTAAAGTCAAGTACATGTCTAAACAGTTGGCTGATTACCTTGTTGTGGACTGGAAAGATGCGATTGGGCAACCACTAGAAAACATGCCCAAGTGCGGCATGCCCGAAGATGTTGTAGAAGCGCTCAAAAGGACGTTTAATGAGCAAGGTGTCTGGAAAGATACGTTTATGCTCCAGACGCTCAATTCGCATACAGACACTTGGTTCCGCGGAGAAGCTTGCACGCTCAAGGTGCAAGATGCGATTGTCGGCTATATGCTCTCGATGATCGATATTTCTGAGGTTGTGGCGGCTCGTGAAATTGCTGAACATGCAACACAGGCCAAGAGTGAATTCTTGGCAAATATGAGTCATGAAATCCGCACACCGATGAATGCCATCATCGGTATGGCTCACTTGATTCAGGAAACGAAACTGGATGAGCGACAGCTTGGATTTATCGAACGCATTAGCCATGCGGCAACATCGCTGCTCGGTATTATCAATAACATTCTCGATTTCTCGAAAATCGAAGCGAATAAGCAAGATTTGGAAATCACGCAACTTGTGCTGCAAGATATTATTGGTGAAGTTGCTGCCCTTGCCGAAGTGCGCATCGCCGGGCGCCCAATAGAATTGATTGTCGATGTAGACCCGGAAATTCCGGAAGTCCTGATGGGTGACCCGTTACGCCTTTCTCAGATTTTCACAAACTTGATAAACAATGCGACCAAATTCACGGAAAGCGGAAGCATTACGCTGAAGATCAAGCAGGAACAGGTGCTTGGAAATAATGTTAAGCTGTCATTTAGCGTTATTGATACGGGTATCGGCATGACGAGCGAGCAACTGCAGCATTTGTTTAACGCATTCACGCAGGCGGATGGCTCTATTACCCGCAAGTACGGGGGAACTGGACTTGGTCTTGTCATTTCGAAATCGCTTGTGGAACTCATGGGTGGTGAACTGCGTGTCGAAAGTGAATATGGAAAGGGTTCAAAGTTCTTCTTTACGATAACGCTTGCTCTTGCTTCACAGGTGGCTGTTCCAAAATGGAAGTCTGTTTCGACATTTAAAAACAAGAATGTTTTGTTGGTGGACGACTGCGAAAGACTGCGAGCTGTTTTGAGGCATTATTTGACGAAGTTGCGCTGCGTTGTTGAAGAGGCTGCTTCTGTGGATGAAGCTTTGGATTTGATACAAGCTCACGAAGAAGCGGGGGAGACTCCGTACGATTTCTTTATTGTCGATTATCAGATGCCCATTATGAATGGGTTTGATTTTGTTCAGGGCTTGCCCGCAAACATGAGGATTATTCCGAAAATTCTCATGCATCCGATTCACTTTGACGAGAAAAATTATCATCTGGCGTCAGAAATCGGTTTCAATAGCTGTGTCGCTAAACCGCTGCAGATAAGCTCCTTGCTAAGTGCTATGCAAGAAGCGGTTAATGAAAAACTCACGTATCAGAAAGCTCAAAAAGTTGAGAAAAATAAGATATTCTTCAAGGAAGCGAAGATTCTCCTCGTTGAAGATAATGAGATGAACCAGGATTTGGCTGTATCGCTTTTGAACAGCGTGGGACTTGCGACAATGGTTGCCGCAAATGGTAAAATCGCACTTGATTTGCTCAAAAAAGATGCTTTTGACTTGGTACTAATGGATATCCAGATGCCTGTGATGAACGGTCTTGATGCCACAAGGGCGATTCGTAATCGCTCCGATGAGTATTTCAAGAATGTGCCGATTATAGCCATGAGTGCAAGAGCTTTCCAAAAGGACCGCGACGATTGTCTCCATGCGGGCATGAATTCTTACATCGCGAAGCCGATTGATCCGATGATGCTTTATGCGGAACTTGCCAAGTATTTACAAGTGGCGGATAAGATTCCGATGACAGCAAGTGTTAGCGAAACAGAAAATACATCTGTAAGTACTGATGATAGTGCTGTCGCTATGTTCCAAAAGGTGCGCAACTTCGATGCGGCGGCAGGTCTTTACCACGCCAATGACAACAGGAATCTGTATTTCAAGATTATTCAGGGCTTTGTTCGTGATTACGGTGGTGAAGTTCTTAAACTGAAAAAATCTTTTGAAGGTGCTGATTTCGAAGAATCGACGCGCATTGTTCATACGATTAAGGGGCTTTGTGGAACGATTGGTTCGTATCACGTGCAGACGCTTGGCGTTATGCTTGAAAATTCGCTCCTCAAGAAAGAGCAAAATTATAGCGAATACAATGCGTTTATAGATGCTCTCGAAGATTTAATTGACGATTTGAAAATTGTCTTGCAAAATATCGCAGCTGAGCAGTCGAACGCTGCCGTTATTATCAAGCATGTGGATCCTGAAGCCATAAGCAAGCTTACTCAAGCTATAGAAGAACTTAAGCCGGCTGTAGAATCTTGCTCGCTGACCGCCTGCAAACGCATTCTCGATTCGCTCGATGAGATCATGTTCTCGCAGGAGCAGGAATCACTTTTGCAGAAACTGCATAACCAGATTGACGATTACGATTTTACGGCTGCCGAAGCAAGCCTCAAGAGCTTGGAAGAAACGCTTAAAGAACCATCGCAGCCATAAATGCAAGCACGACAATCACCACTGCGACAATCGTAAGCGGGCTTGATTTTTTCTTCTTTTCGCCGAATTCATTTTCGACAATTTCATCGTAGTCGGGGAGGTCGAGGTCGCTATATTCAGCGCCCTCTTTCCAGCCGGTGTTCTTGTCGCTCCCGCAGTGGGGGCAGAAGGTCGCGCCTTGTTTCAATTCGGCGCCGCAATGAGGACAAATCATAGTAGGCAGTGGGAAGTAGACAGTAGGAAGTTGGAAGTGTCATCCTCGACCAAGCGTAGCGCGGAAGGGGATCTAACCGGGAATCACCATTTATTTTGTGAATTTATATCGTCCCAGAAGGTCGAAGTAACGGGCCTTGGGAAGCATTTTAACAGGCTTTACAGCTTTGCGGATGGAAGTTGTTTTGTCTGTATTCACGAAGAAAAATTCTCTGTGGTAGGTTCCCTCGTCAATGCTTATAGAATATCCGTTTCCATTGGGCTTATAAGTTATGGAATTCACTGTATTGTCGTCACCTCTGTATTCGAGACATTTAAAATCGTCAGAAAAATCTGCAACAATTAGATTCTGATTTTTCCGTACGGAATCTGTGTTGTAATCAAAGTATTCGATTTCAAACAGCGTATCATTTTTTAGAATTCGTTCCGTGAACCAATGTGTCGATGATTCTATTGTTTCTGAACTTGCGTAATTTGAGGTTCTTTTGCTGATTTGTTCCCCTTGGAACGCCCCATCGTAATAAATTTTTTGACGAATGCACATAGTGTCCTGTGTATTGCAGTTCAATATGATGTATTCTGAACCTCTATTTTTGAGCGCTGTTTCTGTTGTGTCATAATAAAAGTAAAGAACTTCGGTTTTTGAACCTTCTTTTGAATCAAAAAGCATTTGTTCTAATCGCCCATTTTCATTGTAAATATATTTGTGAGTCCATTCGTTTCCACGCTCGTTAAAGTAAGAAGAATCAATACGAGCCTTATCCTGAAGGACGAATGAATTACCTCCAAACATAGCATCTGTACATTTATTAGCCGAGGCAATGGTACTCAACGTCAAAAGAATAGTTGAAATAAAAAATAAATGTTTGCACTTTCCGAACATAAATAAAGCCCCTTTTAATTTGCTTTTAATATAACAAAAGTTTTTATATTGCATTTCATGCTCAAGACTTTTGTATTTACTTTTTTTTCTGCAATTCTTTGCTGCAACATGTTAGGATGCGCTTCGACAAATTGTGCTGCTATTTACGCTCAAAAGACTGAATATGAAGAATGTGTTGCTGAAGAAAATGCGAAATCAGAGGCTGCTTCAACATTGACGAAAGTTGGAATTGCGGCTGCGTCTGTATCTGTTATTGGATTGATTGTTATTCTAGTGACTTCAAAAAATTAAAACCGCCAGGCGATTGCCTAGCGGTTCTAAAAGCAAATCAGCTATAGTCTACTATAGATTACAGCTTGTCGTTGGAGCCGAGCACATCCACGATCTTGTGCATGTACATCTTCTTCATGTTTTCACGAGCCGGCTTGAGGTACTGGCGCGGGTCGAAGTGTTCCGGATGTTCGTCGAAATACTTACGGATAGCGGCAGTCATAGCGAGACGGCTGTCAGAGTCGATGTTGATCTTGCAGACAGCAGAGCGAGAAGCTTCGCGGAGCTGTTCTTCCGGAATACCAACTGCATCCGGGAGCTTACCGCCGTGAGCGTTGATCGTGTCAACTTCGTCCTGCGGGACAGAAGAAGAACCGTGGAGAACGATCGGGAAGCCCGGGAGCTTCTGTTCGATGGCGTGGAGCACGTCGAATGCCAGAGGAGGCGGAACGAGCTTGCCCTGAGCGTTACGAGTGCACTGTTCCGGCTTGAACTTGTAAGCACCGTGAGAAGTACCGATGGAGATAGCGAGGGAGTCGCAGCCCGTACGGGTAGCGAAGTCGATCACTTCTTCCGGCTTCGTGTAGTGAGAAACTTCAGAAGCAACTTCGTCTTCAACACCGGCGAGAACACCGAGTTCAGCTTCGACGGTAACGTCGTGAGCGTGAGCGTATTCAACAACCTTCTTGGTGAGGGCGATGTTGTCTTCGTACGGAAGAGCAGAACCGTCGATCATCACGGAAGAGAAACCGTTGTCGATGCAGTCCTTGCAGAGTTCGAAAGAGTCACCGTGGTCGAGGTGGAGCACGATCTGCGGATTTGCGCAGCCGAGTTCCTTGGCGTATTCAACAGCACCCTGAGCCATGTAGCGGAGGATGGTGCCGTTAGCGTAGTTACGAGCACCCTTAGAGACCTGCATGATCACCGGAGACTTGGTTTCAACGGCGGCCTGCACGATAGCCTGCATCTGTTCCATGGTGTTGAAGTTGAAAGCCGGGATAGCATAGCCACCCTTAACTGCCTTAGCAAACATTTCCTTGGTGTTAACCAAGCCGAGTTCCTTGTAAGAAACTGCCATTTGTTTTACCTCTTGTTTTTGATTGGCGACTTGCGCCGCCGGTTTAAAAGTTACGTGACTAAATCTAGAAAAAATAGACTTGATTAAAAGGCTTTTCTATCAAAAAGTTGATGAATTTTCCTGTATAAAAGAGACCCCGACCTAAGGCCGGGGCGACTCCTGTCTTATTCGGTTTACCGAACTACTTCACTTTCTGCGTACGGTCCGTGATAACGAGATCCACGCGGCGGTTCTTCTGGCGACCTTCCTTGGTAGAGTTGTCCGCAATCGGCATGGTCATGCCAAGACCCTTGGCGGTGAGACGGGTTTCGGCAATGCCCTGTTCCACGAGGAAGTTCATCACGTTTTCTGCACGTTGCTGAGAAAGCGTCATGTTGAATTCTTCAGAACCGGTGTTGTCGGTGTTACCTTCGATGGACACGTCAAACTGCTGGTAAACGGAGAGGATCCCGGCAATCTTAGCAAGGCTTGTCATGAGGTCGGTCTTCAAGGTGGCACGGCCCACGTCGAACAAGATATCGGACATCGAGAGGATGATACCGCGAGCGTCCTTCGTCACCTGGATCATCTGGGACTGGAGGGCGTTTAACTTGTCCATAGCTTCGTTCTTGCTGGCTTCGAGCTTGTCCTTCTGAGCCTTGATTGCCTGCTTTTCAGCTTCGAGGTCCGAGACCTTACCGCTACGAGCTTCGCCAATCTGTTCTTGGATTGCTTCGATGGTGCGGTTTGTGGCTGCGCGTTTTTCCCAGTTTTCTGCAATGTGATTCTGGATAGCCTGGGTTTCGCCCTGGAGCTTTGCGATTTCTGCGTATTTCTGGCAGTTTTCCAAGAATGTCGGGATTAGCTTGGATTCATCGTCATCCGCATAAATTGTTTCGAGGGCATTGAGCGTGCCATAGCCTTCGGCAAGCGTAAGCTTTGCGGCGTAAGCATTGGATGGCAAATTGGTTTTGGCATTGTCGAGAGCGAGTCTGCACTGGTCAACAGGGGTGACAGAAGGTGCATCTGCGGCAAAGCTCATGGATGCGGCGAGGGCGCCGAGAGTCAAAATCTTAATCGTCTTCATCTTTGCGGCTCCTTACTTCTTAGATTCCTTTTCGAGAATGCTCTGGTACAAGACCTTGCGTTCTTCGTCGGCACGGAGAGATTCTTCGAGTTTCTTGTCTTCGATTTTTGCCTTTTCGTTTTCAGATTTGGCTATGGCGAGTCGCATTTCGAGTTCACTCTGTTCTGCAAGAGCCTGGGCTTCTTCGATTTTTCCGTCTTCTTTCAGAGCCTTGGCTGCGACAAGTTTGGAGTACGAGTTCGAAGTCATGCTTGCGTCGAGTTTGTTTTCATTGACGAGCGAGCGTGTTGCATCGGCTTGTCCAAGGGAACGGTTGATTCCGCTCTGGCTTCCTGAGCAGCCGGTAAGGGCGGCAAGTGCGATTGCAGAACAACATGCTAATAATTTAGCCTTCATTGGGGCTTCTCCTATGATTGATATTCCACGCTAAAATTACATTCTGGTTTATTACATAGTTCTTGCAATCACAAAAAACTTTTTTTACTTGCTTATATATATGGAATAGTGTAAATTAAAATTGTATATAGGAAGGTTTTTTATGAATCTTTTTGTAAAAAAATCAAGTTATATTGGAATTTTCTCCTTCCTGCTTCCGTTGTCTAGCGCTTTTGCTGGCAACGTTGAATATCATTTGAATAAATCCGCAAATCCGACTCAGGACGAACTTGACGCCTACGAGCATATTACGGCGGCGATGGATTCGGCGGTTTTCCTGTACAATAAGTACTCTGATCTTTCGAAACATATCGAAGTTTACTACAGCACGGGCGTTCCTACAGCCGAGGCTAGCAGCAATGGCGATTTACGTTTCGGTAAGGATCGGGGTTATATGTATGTGGGCACTGCCATGCACGAAATGGCGCATACCATGGGCATGGGCACAACATCTGAGTACAAAGCAATGTTCAAGGACGGCGTGTTCCAGGGAGAAAAAGCCCAAGCGCTTATCAAGGAAATTGATGGTCCGGATGCCGTGCTCAAAGGCGATAGCCAACATTTTTGGCCGTATGGCATCAATTACAAGAGTGAAGTCCATTCCGAACAGGATTTGATCAATCACGTGAAAATCGTGAACGCGATGTATCAGGACATTTTCAAGGAAGCGTTCTTCAAGCAGGGGAGGGTAAAGTCCCTTTCCGAAAAGAAATGCATGGGAATAACTTCTTCGAATACGCTTGAACTCATGGATTGTGCCGACACGGCAACTTTTGTCAAGATTTATTCGATGGGCGATAAGCCTGTCACCTACCGATTCCAGCTTGGAAATCGCGTAATCGATATTCCGAATGAATCAACCGCTGCGGGTGTAACTGCATCGACATACGGCTACAATGGCGGTGCGCACCAAAAATACCAGCTCGAAGATGCCGGAGTGAACACTCCGAATGCTTTCCTTCTCAAGAATTACAAGAGTGGGCTTTATTTGCAGGCGGTCGGTAAAAATGTCGTGCAGAACCCAATGACATCGCGCTCTGATGATTTCATCTGGAAAATTGAAGAACAGCGAGCCGATACTGCGGATAAGCCTGTATCCATTTCCAAACGCCGAGTTCCAAACAAGAATTTGGAAGAATCAATGCCAGAGCGGTTATTTGATGCTCTCGGACGAGCTGCCGGCAAGATTCGTCGCGGTGTAACGTCGAAACTCTTGAAAAGCAACTAAACGAAATCTCATTGGATCCTGCTCCTTCGAACCTAATTCAATTAAGGCACTGAAGAGCCAAGTTTCACATATCCGCCTTTGGCGTTAGGATGACGAATGTGGGATAAAAAAAGACCGCTCGAAAGCGGTCTTTTTTGAATTCTGTTTTTCGAGATTAGAAAGCGTCAGTTGCGGCTTCGCTTGCTTCTGCAACAGCTTCTGCGCTCGGAGCAACTTCTGCAACGGATGCCTTTACGGCATTTTCAGTCACATCGTTAGAGCCTTTTTCAACCATCGTGAGCTTATGTTCCTTAAAACGGTTCATAGCAATAGTTGTCGGCTTCTGAGTGAGCTGAATGTAACCTTGCTTGGACTGATTGTTAATGAAGCGGGCTTCATGAGCCATCATGACAACGGCGCGGAAAACCGAACCTTGGCATTCTTCACTAGCGTAAATATCGTCAAGATAAACTCTTTGAGATTCAGCCATTAGGTACCTCGAAAAATTTTTAGAAGAGGGAGAGGGATTCGAACCCTCGTTACCGTAAGGTAAACACGCTTTCCAAGCGTGCGCCTTCAACCACTCGGCCATCCCTCCGTTAGGATGACCTCCATTGAGGAGGTGCGCCAATAATAACTTTTATTTTTTTGATTGTCAAGGGTGTTGGGCTAAAAAATCAAAAAAAAGTGAAATTTTTTAGAGCTTTTAAGATTTTTTAGCCTCAAATACAGCCCTACAGCTTACTGAGTTCGTCCCAGACCACTTGCATCAAGGGTTCCAGCGTTTTGGGCGTGAAATCAAACTTGATGTTTGCGGTTGCGAAGAGCTCTGGAATCGGACGGCTGCTGCCTAGGCTTTCTGCCTTGAACAAATCGTCGATTGCCTTCTGCGGATCCTTCTTGAAGTTTGCCCAGACCTGCAAAGCGCCAATCTGTGCGATGCCATATTCGATATAATAGAACGGGCATTCGAACAAATGAAGTTGCTTTTGCCACAAGTTGCGGCGAACGGCTTCAAGTCCACTGTAATCCACACCAGCATCGTAGCGGTCCATAATTTCGCTCCAGATATCGCTGCGATCTTCGGCGGTATGAGTCGGGAAGTTGTACAGACGATGCTGGAAACTGTCGATACTAGCCACCCACGGGAACAACCATATCACGTCGGCGAGTTCGCCTTCAGTGCTGCGGACAATCGCTTCGTGGTCGTCACCATAGAACGGCTTAAGGTTCGACATGCCGATCAGTTCCATACTCATGCTTGCAACTTCTGCAAATTCAGCAGGAACATCGCGGTAAGCGAAAATCGGCTGGTTTGCGAGAGCAAACTGATGGAACGAATGGCCTGATTCATGCAACAGCGTATAAATGTCGCGGTCCGTATTGGCGGAATTCATGAAAATGAAGGGGAGGCGGCTTTCGTCAAAACCAATCTGGTATCCGCCCGGAGCCTTGCCCAGTCTGGAATCCGGATCAATAAGCTTTTTCGCCTGCATTTCACGGGCCCATTTACCGGCTTGCGAATGGATGCTTTCAAAAATGGAATCGACTTTTTCGATAAGTTCATCACCGCTCTGGTACGGCTTAAGAGGCGGTCTGCTCAGCGGGTCGACATCCAAGTCCCACGGGCGCAAACGTTCGAGCCCCATTTCCTTGGCGCGACGCTTGTACATTTCCTTCTGCAACGGAAGAACAAGCTTCTCGATGCTTTCGTGGAAGGCTTCGCAATCGGCAGGAGTGTAGTCAAAACGGTGTTTTGCAAGGAAGATGTAGTCGATGAAATCCTTGCAGTTTGCGTTTTGGGCAATCTGCTTGCGAATTTCAAACAACTTATCGTAAGATTGGTCTAACGCATCTTTGTCCTGGAGGCGGCGTTCCCACATAGCACGCCAGGCGCGTTCACGAAGATTGCGGTCGGTCTTTTCCATATAGGCAGCGAGCTGCTGCATGGTCTTGACCTCGCCGTCGAACTCGACGCTCATGCCACCAGTGATTTTCTGGTATGCCTGAATCGCTTTGTTCTCTTCGGTTTCAAGTGGAATGTTCGCGGGGGAGAACAAGTCCAAAGAAACTTGTACACCCTTGAGCCATTCACCGAATTCACCCTTGAGAGCGTCCTTAGACGGGTGTGCCATGAGCTTCCTATTCAGCTTGTTGTCGTATTCAATCATGAGCGGTTGAATGTTTTCAACAAAATCTGAATAAGCCTTGGCTGCTTTCTCGTCACGGGTATCGCACGTCATGGCGACATAGCGTCTGCAGCTCACTTCGCCAAGAACCGATTCCAGTTCGCTCCAGTCTAAAATCCATTGACGGAGCGGTTCGACGTTTACAGGAATATCGCGCTGCAAAAGAGCGCGATATAGTCTAGAGATTTCTTTTTCATCATCCGGATTCAAATTCTCCGGAACAAAGGTACGTTTTTTCATGTGTTATTATTTAATAATTTTTCCGAGCCATTTGTTCACGAGAAGATCAAACAATCTGTCGCGGACGAGGTTCTGGAGCTTTTCGACATCTTCAGGCTGGACATCTTTCTTGATTTCGAAGTCCTGGGAAACCGGTTCGCCCCCTTCGGTAAGGGATACGTCGATAAAGCCTGCAATGCCGTAGTACTTGATTTCGTTAATCTTAAAGACGTTTGCATCAAGCGGGAATGCTGCGTTGAAGTGCAGGTCGTTGTCGCCCGGAGCAAGTCTGATGGTATCTTTCAGAGTAAGCGGAACCGTCACAAGCGTATCGAACTTGATTTCGATCTGGAGCTTGTTGATCCACAAGGTGTCCTTGGTTGTGTTATTGGCGTTCATGTAAACGTCAAAGTTTGCATTACCAAGGCTCTTGTTGATGATGTTCTGGGACAAGTCCTTGACCAACATGACTGCCTTCGGGTTCGGCAAGAAACCGTCCATTCCGGTATTCACGAGTTCCATGACGTCATCATAGACATCGACGTTATCAAAGGTGAGGTCCTTGTACTCCATCTTTGTCTGGATGAGGACTTTAGCTGCCTGAAGCTTTTTGAAAATCGAGCAGCCGGTGAGTGATGTTGTCACAAGAGCAAATGCACCTGCAACAGCGAGCGATATTGCGAAGCGTGAGAATTTGGTTTTCATATTTATCTCCTTGTCTTATATCATTTATTATAACAAATATTTTTCCACTTGTTTAACTTTGCCTAAAATTAGTCAACATTTGGATAAGTTTTTGGACTTCAATCGGCTTGGCGAGGTGCCCGTTCATGCCCGCGTCAAGTGCGTTTTTCTTGTCTTCTTCAAAAGCATTTGCTGTCATGGCGATAATTGGAATTCTAGACTTTTGCGAATCCTCTAGCTTGCGGATTGCCTTGGTCGCATCGTAGCCGTTCATGCGGGGCATCTGCACGTCCATCAAGATGAGTTCATAATCGCCAGGTGCAGCTTTACGCACTTTATCGACGGCTATATCGCCATCAGTTGCAGTATCGACGATGAGTCCGTTTTCGGTCAGGATTTCTTCGGCGATTTCGCGGTTCATTTCGTTATCTTCAACGAGCAACACCTTCATTCCCTTAAGCGGGATTGTCGTAATGGTTTTCTGTTCTGTGACTTCGGTCTTCAATTCCTGGCACCACTTCATTGGGATGCTCACGACAATCTTTGTACCTTGTCCTTTCTTGGATTCGATTTTGATTGTGCCACCCATGATGTCTGTGAGCTTTTTCACGATGGTCATGCCAAGACCGGTGCCTTGGATACGGCTGACCGTTGTGGAACTTTCGCGTGTAAATTCGTCGTAAATGTGCTCCAAAAATTCAGAGCTCATGCCAATGCCTGAGTCTTCAACAGTAAAAGCGTAAATCCCGTAGCCATCCCGGTCGCATTTTTGCTCTTCGAGTGTACACATGATGGTTCCATTTTCATTCGTGTACTTGATGGCGTTTCCGATGATGTTTGCCGCAATTTGATTGATGCGGTCGCCATCGACAAGGACAAACTTGTGTTCGATGTTCGTGATCGTTGCTGTAAACAGAATGCCCTTTGTTTCGGCGTGCGAACCATACGTTGTCGACAAAGCCTTGATGATATTTTCGAGGTTGCACTTCTGTTCGCTCAAAATAATCTTTCCCGATTCAATACGGGACATTTCAAGAACCTGGTTCACAAGAGACAAAAGCTGCTTACCGGCGATATCGATTTTATCCAAGTATTTCTTGACAGTTTCTTTTTCTTCGATATGTTTTTTCGCCATTGCCGTGAATCCCATGACCGCGTTCATCGGTGTGCGGATGTCGTGTGACATGTTGAACAAGAATGTCGTCTTGGCATTACTTGCTTCGCGGGCGGCGTTCAATGCTTGCGAAAGCTTGCGGTTTGCTTCAATTTCTTTAGATTTTTCAGTGGTGATGTTTCTAAATAAAATAATTCCTTTGTGTACAACATTCTTTTTCACTTCAACAGGAATATACACCATGGTAATGTATTCTTTTTTCCCGTTGGGTTGTGGGCTACAGAATATGACACTTGGAATATAATCGAGAACCTTGCGATCCTTTATGGTTACATTAAAGAAGGTCCTAAAGTCGTCGCCATTCTGCATGTCGTCGTTGAATCTGATAAACCCTTCAACAAGATCATCCAAGCGTCCGTTTTTGGGAAACGGCATTGGCGTGATAGAGAGGTCTTCGAATGTTCCATTCTCGGCATCCACGTAAATCATGGCTCTTGCGATTGTATTTTCGGCTATGGCGATATAGTTCGCCATACGATTCTGCCGGGCTTCGTTACGCCTTATCAACAGTTGTACAATCATGAGATAGACGATATAACCTGCGAATATGCAAATGAGCAAAAACTGAAGCATGCGCCCCGCTTTGATGCCCATGGTATAAAGGGCATTTGCGGCTTCAGTGGGGAAGTTGGAATAAACACTTAAAGGAACCGAGTGTAGCGGAGCGATGTAGCCCTGGATTTCATCGTTTTCTCCTTTGAACTGGTAGCTGGACGGGCTTCGCGTTGTGTAGGCGTATATAATCTTATTTCTGTTTTCTTCATCGAACTTAGAGGTGTAAAGGAAATTCTTGAAGTTATCCTTGGGGAGACCTTGAATCGAAGTTTGCTGTATTTTCATGGTCTCAAGAGCTATGAGATTTTTGCCTTCCGTGTTGATAATGCCAGCGGAAGCATGTGCGCCAAAAACCTTGTAATCAAGCAATCTCTTGATGGTGTTTTCGTCAAATGACGAGAATAGCAGACCAACTATTTTTCTATCGACAATCACAGGAGCGTAAAAGCCGACAGATGCAATTGTAGTATTGGTGGGCATAGCCACGTAAATTCCGCTGTTGCCTTTCATGCCGTCGGTAAAAGCCCACTTATTGCCCACATAAACCTTTTGACCAGAAGTCTTTATAGCCATTCCGCTAGAATCCGCAAAGATCAAATGGTCAAATTGAATCAACTTTTCAAGTTCCGCCAGGAATACGGAACTCATTTGACCGTCTCGAATATCGTTTGAACTGAGCTTGGCTAGCGCTTCGACAGACTTGAGAGAATTGGAAAAAATATCGTCGAGCTTATTAGCCATCGCTAGGGTGATATCCTTGATATAGTCCCTATTGCGAGCTGTAACCGCGCTTTTGTCTTCTTTTTGGAACGCAGCAAAAGCCTCGATGATCAAATAGACAACGAGAATAAGAGGTGCAAACCTTATAATCGAAAATTTTAATCGATTGTTTTTTCTTTTTATTTTCTGAATAGTCTGCACAAAGCTCCCCAATATCTACTAGCAACCAATAGAAATATAAACTAATTATCCCAATAAGAATGGAGAGTTGCCTAAAAAAAGAGTATTTGCGGATTTACGGGACTAAATTCAAAAATTTTCCGAATTTTTACATCATGTTGTTTCTTTTCCGCGAAAAAAATGTAATTTTCTTGTTAGTCAATTATTCCAAATTGGAATACTAGCAAAATCAAGGAATTTAAATGAACCGTTACGATCTTGTATTGCTCGGCCTCATTCTGGAACACGAACGCAGTGGGTATGATATTATCACGGAAATTCGTGATCGTGAACTTGACCGCTGGGCTAAGATTAGCACTTCGACCGTTTATAATAGACTGATAACGCTTGAAAAGAATGAATGCATTGTCGGTCATTCCGAACGCGACGGAAACCGCCCGGAACGCATGGTGTTCAACATCACGGACAAGGGTAGGGAAGTGCTGCGCAAGGAAGTCCTCAAGCATTTGACCGGTTTCAACGACGATCCGCGTACGCTTGGTTTTGCTTTCCTTTATGGTGCCGAAAACAAAGAAGTTATCCGCACGCTCGAAGTGCATGAACGTAGACTGGTTCAGGAAATCGAAAATCTCGAAAAGATGATTGCCGAAGAGCCACGTCCGACGCTTTACCCGGAAGGACCGTTCCTCAACTGCATGAGCCGCGACCACATCTTGGTGGAACTCAAGTACGTGCGTGCCGCCATCGGCATTTTGCGCGACCCGGTCCGCAGCAAGAAACTCGGTGGATACTTCTACATCAATTTCGGTAACAGAGATTTTGAAAAGTTTGATGAATAGAGCTTAGACGAGTGCTCGTCATCCTGACACCGTAGGTGGAAGGATCCAGTGCTTTCTTTGACTGGATTCTTCGCTTTGCTCAGAATGACGGAATTAAAGACGTTCTCTAAGTTCTATCAACTAAATTCTACCAACTAAAAACTATATTTACCCGCAAAATTTGAAGGAAATTAACGAGTTCAGAACATCGAATATCAGATTCACAATTCCGGATTCCTAATTCCTACTTCCGAATTTAACTAACCCCCCCCCTCTCTAACGGAGATAAAATGGCTACAAAAACAGTGAAGAAGAGCGCTGCAAAGAAGGCCCCGGCAAAGAAGACCGCTAAGGTCGCTGCCCCGAAGTATGGCTACTTTGATGACGCTGCAAAAGAATACGTGCTCACCACCCCGGCTACCCCGATCAAGTGGTGCAACTACGTCGGTACTCTTAACTTCGGCGGTATCGTCGATACGACCGGCGGCACTCTCGTTTGCAAAGGCGACCCGGCTCTCAACCGTATCACCAAGTACATTGCACAGATGCCGTGCTCTGACTTCAAGGCCAGCACTATCTACATCCGTATCAAGGATGGCAAGAGCTACAAGATTTTCTCCCCGTTCTACGTTCCGACTTTGACCAAGATGGACAAGTGGGAATGCCACGTGGGCCTTTCCTACATGCGTTGGATTGCCGAAGCTTTCGGTCTCCGCGTGCAGGTCACGATTTTCGTTCCGACGGGCTCCAACACTCTCCTCCAGGACATCCAGGTGACGAACATTGCCGGTGGCGCTAAGGAAGTGGACATCATCCCGGTTTATGAATTCAGCCACTTTGAAGCTGAAAAGCAGCTCACGAACGCCGACTGGGTTCCGCAGACCATGACCCTCAAGGGTCACTGGGAAAAGGACGGCCACGTCGTTTTGGAACAGTACGCTTACATGAAGCGTGACTACGCTGTGAACTACGTTACTGCTGACTGCAAGGTTGGTTCCTTCGATGGTGACCGCCGCGTATTCCTCGGCCATAACGAAATGGGTTCTTGGGCAAATCCGCTCAGCCTCCAGAACAAGGAACTTGCTAACAGCGAATGCGACCGTGGCGATAACATCGCCGCTCTCATGATCCACGCTGGCAAGATCGCTGCCAAGAAGACTTTCCGTACCTGCACCCAGCTCGGTCAGGAACAGAGCCTCAAGGTTGCAGCTAAGGCTATCAAGAAGTACCGCGATCTCAAGAACGTGGACAAGGCTTTCGAAGAACTCGCAAAGTTCTGGGAAAACTACCTCTCCACGATCCAGGTCAAGACCCCGGATGCTTCCTTCAACACGATGGTGAACGTGCACAACCCGCGTCAGTGCCACACCACCAAGAACTGGAGCCGCTACTTATCCCTCTACCAGTTGGGCTACGGCACCAGCCGCGGTATCGGTTACCGTGACTCTACTCAGGACCTCATGGGCGTTATGAGCCACATGCCTGAAGAAGCTCTCGTTCTTACGAAGAACCTCATCTCCGTGCAGCGTCCGGAAGGTAACGCTATGCACCAGTACGCTCCGCTCGCTCTTGCTGAAGACACGGGTAACGAAGCTAACGCCGGCGATTCCCGCGAAAAGGCTGGCGTCCTTGATGCCGATGGCAATCCGATGTATGCCGACTGGTACGGCGATGACCATCTCTGGATCGTTCTCACTGTCGCTTCCTACCTCAAGGAAACCGGCAAGATGGAACTCCTCAACGAAAAGCAGTCGTTCTACGTTCCTGGCAAGAAGCGTGGCGAACGTCCGGAAGGCACAATTCTCGAACACTTGAAGCGCGCTCTCCAGTTCACTCGTGAACACCTCGGTCAGCACAATTTGCCGCTCCTCGGCTTCGCTGACTGGAACGACTGCATGAACCTCCCGCTCGGTGCTGAATCTACGTTCAACACTGCTTTGTACGCAAAGGCTTTGCTCGAAATGATGGGCATTGAAGAAGCTCTCGGCGACAAGGAAGCCGTTGAAATGTACAAGGGCTGGTACGAAGATGTCAAGAAGGCATTCAACGATAGCGCTTGGGACGGCAAGTGGTGGACTCGTTGGTTTGACAAGGACGGCAACGGTTACGGTGTTTCTTCTGCCAAGTACGGCAAGATTTACTGCAACGGTCAGTCCTGGCCGGTCATCTCCGGCATTGCTTTCGGTGACCGCGCTGTGCAGGGTATGGACAGCTTGAACAAGCTCCTCAACACCAAGTACGGTGTGAAGAGCTCTA
Source organism: Fibrobacter sp. UWB7 (assembly GCF_900142945.1). Taxonomy (NCBI): domain Bacteria; kingdom Pseudomonadati; phylum Fibrobacterota; class Fibrobacteria; order Fibrobacterales; family Fibrobacteraceae; genus Fibrobacter; species Fibrobacter sp. UWB7. The sequence goes on along the minus strand of NZ_FRCO01000002.1, from coordinate 465,931 downwards.
CTCCGGGTTACCGTGGCTTTGAACCGGCTGTCGGTGGCATCTCCACCTATCCTCCTGGAGCAAAGGAAAACGGCGGTATCTTCCTCCACACGAACCCGTGGGTGATGATCGCCGAAACGATCCTCGGCCGTGGCGATAACGCTTTCCAGTACTACAACCAGATCAACCCGGCTTCCAAGAATGACATCCTCGACGTGTTCGAATCTGAACCGTACTGCTATCCGCAGAACATCCTCGGTGACGAACACAAGCAGTTCGGTATGGGCCGTAACGCATGGCTCTCCGGTACTTCTACTTGGACGTACCAGGCTGCAACGCAGTTCATCCTCGGTATCCGCGCAAGCTTCACCGGTCTCGTCGTTGATCCTTGCATCCCGAGCGCATGGGATGGCTTCGAAGCTACCCGTAAGTTCCGTGGTGCTACCTACCAGATCACCGTGAAGAACCCGGATCACATCTGCAAGGGTGTCGCAAAGATGGTCGTTGACGGTCAGGAAATTGATTCCAACGTCGCCCCAATCTTTACGAAGGGTGTGCACAAGGTCGAAGTCACCTTGGGTTAAGAAACACATATAGCCGTCGCGATAGTTCGTCAATCTCGCCCTCACGTAGGAAACTACGCTACGGGCGATCTTTCCTGCTCTCGCTAGGCTCTCTGCGTTTCTTGAAACGATAATTCGGTTCTAATCCAAATTCGGAATTTTAGACGCCAGTCTCTCACGAGGCTGGTGTTTTTTATAAAAAAAATTCCATTGCTTTGCAATGGAATTGTGAATTTATACTTAAAGAGGTTTTATCCCGAGATTCGCATGTAGACGCAAAGTACACGGCTTACGGTATAGCCGGACTTGAGGAGCGATTTGAGCATCGGTACAACGTTGATTGTTGTAATCCAGTCACTATCAGCAAATTTGCCTTTCCAGCTTTTGGCTGAACCGTTGTCGAATACGTCCTTGATCATGGAATCATAATAGGGGAGATATTTGATGGAAATGACATCCTTGAGGGATTGATTGATGACTTCGTCGGTCTTGGCAAATCCAGAGTCTGTGGCAAAGGCGTTGTTGCATCCAAGAATGGTAAAGTTGCGGTCGACCCAGAAAATACCGATGTTCGGGAAATTGAATAGTGAATTTATTAGAGATTCTTCAATGCCGCTCTTCATGAGGAACGGAATTTCAGGTGAGGTTTCGACGCGGCGGGCAGAACCCATCATCACGATGCGGTCTTCGTCATCAGGGGCGAGGTGACCGCGGAAGTCGTACCACACGAGGTTCTTTTCACTGTTCCAGCAACGGATTTTGAGAGTGCCGAATCGTGCGTTTTCGTTGGCGAGGCGGTTGAGCTGGCTCAGTTCGTCAAGCAGGTGCCCTTTGTCATCATAGGCGGCTTCGCCACCAGCTTTCATCATGCATTCGTTCATCACACGTTCGAGCAACTTGAAGTCATCTTCTGGCATGAGCGATTCAATATCGACAACACCGCCAGAACGGGGTACGTCGCGGTAGTCATCGTCCATCATTGGCGTGAGCAAAAAGAGCTGGCGGCTTTCAAAATCGAATTTCCACAGGAAGTCGCCGGTATTGCGGAGCAAAGACTTGAGTTTTGTTTCAGCCTCGTCTAAGCGGTGCTGGTTTTCGACTGTGTTAGAAATGTTCTTAATCAAGCAGATGTAACGAGACTCGTCCATCGAAAGGCGTTGGTGCTGGCAGCGCATTTCGAACCAGAGCATGGTGCCGTCATCACGCTTGTACGAGAACATGAACGGCATTTCGGGGTGCTTGTCGATATCGTCAAAGTAAAGCTTGAGACGAGCCCAGTCCTTCGGCGGAAGAATGTCTCGGAACAAGCGGTCCTTGCTCAAATTATCAAAGAGCGGGTCCGACATGAACTGCGGAAGTGAACTGATGAATTCAAACTTGTCGGAAAGTACGACGATGAACTCACCAAGGTTGCCCGCGAAAAGCGTATAAAGCCTTTGCCTCTTCCAGTAGTCGAGCAACAGCAAAATGGTGACAATCAATAAAAGCAAGAGCACGGTGCAGATATAGCACCAGCCCACAGACCAGTCAATAGAGTTCATCATACGTTTATAAGATAATCAATTTTACAGGGATGGGGCAATAGAGCAAAGAAAAAAGCCTGCCACGAAGGGCAGGCGGGAATAACGTTATTCTTTTCGTCTTATTCAGCGAAGTATTCCTTGGCCTTGGCGATAACGTCTTCAACCTTGACCATGGTGAACTGCTTTTCGTTGCGGAACTTCCATTCAACTTCGCCGTTTGCGAGGCCCTTCTTGCCGATGGCGATACGCACCGGAGAACCCCAGAGGTCAGCGTCCTTGAACTTCACGCCCGGACGTTCGTCGCGGTCGTCCACGAGCACATCGATGCCAGCGGCTTCGAGTTCCTTTTCGAACTTTTCAGCGAGTTCCATGAGTTCAGCTTCCTTGCCGATCGGAACAATTTCCACCTGGAACGGAGCGATGGACTTGGGCCAGATCGGTCCGAAGTCATCGTGGCTGTTTTCCACGACGGATGCCATCAAGCGACCCACGCCAATGCCGTAGCAGCCCATGATGGCCGGAGCGGTCGTCTTTTCGGCGGTGAGGAACTTGGCGCCCATGGATTCAGAGAACTTGGTGCCGAGCTTGAAGATGTTACCCATTTCGATGCCGCGGGTTTCGGTGAGGAGTTCACCGCAGCAGGGGCACTTGCAGACTTCGGAAGCTTCGGCGATGTCGGCCACTTCGAATTTCGGGAAGTCGCGCTTCGGGTTGCAATGCTTGAAGTGGAAGCCTTCTTCGTTTGCGCCCGTGACGAGATCGAAGGAATCTGCGATGGCTTCGTCCACGATGATGCGGGTGTCGTGAGAATTGATCGGGGATGCAAAGCCCGGAACCATGCCGCAAGCCTTGATGAGGCTGTCTTCGGCGGGGTAAAGTTCCTTGGCCTTCAAGAGGTTGTGGAGCTTGATTTCGGAAACGTCGAGGTTGCCCGGAACCACGACCGTGATGAGTTTGCCTTCGAAGTCGAAGAACACGCACTTGGCGGTAGATTCTGCCGGAACGTTCAGGAACTTGGTGATTTCTTCGATGCTTTCGCTGTTCGGCGTGGCAACCTTTTCGAGGGCTGCGTTTTCGTCGCCCTTGAACGGCACGCGCTGGAACTTGGCGATTTCGCGGTTGGCCTGGTAGCCGCACTTCTTGCAGAGAATCAAGTAGTCTTCGCCGTTTGGAGTATCGAGCATGAATTCGTGAGCGACCTTACCGCCCATGATACCCGTATCGCTCTGCACCACCACCGGTTCAATGCCCACGCGACGGTAGATGCGGAGGTAGGCGTCGTATTCTTCCTGGTAGTGACGGTCGAGGTCTTCCTGGCTGGTGTGGAAACTGTAAGCATCCTTCATCAAGAATTCGCGGACACGGATAAGACCACCGCGGGCACGGGCTTCGTCACGGTACTTGGTCTTGAACTGGTAGAGCATTACCGGCAGCTGCTTGTAGCTGTTGAGCACGTAGCGCACGAGGTCGGTCATGGCTTCTTCGTGCGTCATGGCGAGCACCATGTTGTGGTTGTTGCGGTCCTTGAAGCGGAGGAGTTCTTCGCCAATAGCCTGATAACGACCAGATTCGCTCCAGAGTTCAGCGGTCTGCACCACCGGCAAGTCCACTTCGATACCGCCAATCTTGTTCATTTCTTCGCGGATGATGTTTACGATCTTCTGGATGACACGGTAACCAATCGGCATCATGGAATAGATACCGGTAGAAACGGGCTTGATGTAGCCACCGCGCATGAGGAAGATGTGGGAGGGCATGGTGGCATCGCTCGGCGTTTCGCGGAGCGTGACGTAAAAGTACTTGGAGAGTTTCATCGTTAATGACCTTTTAAAATTTTACGGCGTAAATGTAGCTAAAAAGCCATTACCGGACAAGCGCTCTCCAAATCAAAACTAATTGAAAACTTGCACTCGGCGAGTCTCTGAACCCACCTTAACCCAATAGGTGCCCGGCGCCATGATGGCGATATTCGTTGAACCATTGACGCGCCCTTTTTGGATTGTTTGCCCCTTGGAATTGAATACGGAAAACACATTCGGTTCCGAACTGAAAATTTGAATTTGCAAGCCTGAAGAATGAATTTTGATTTGCGAAACAGATTTGCTTGGTCCTTTTAAATCCAATGTTTCGTTATCACTTTTCGAGACGAATTTTATGGTTTTATCGAATTCTTCTCCATTTATACTTATTCTTGCAGCGAGCTTGTATTCACCTTCAGGAAACATCGTTGTTTGAATCGTAATGTTTCCACCGCAGAAACGCACAATTTCATTTTCATCACATGTCATTTGTTTTTCAGTTTGGATGGTGTCGCCTGAAGTATTGAGTATGCTGTAATAAACTTCAGTTGCCTTGAATGGGTATTCATAAGGCGGATCGGGAATAACTGTCTTTTTCGTGTAGTAGCAGTGCGGACGAAGATCTTCATCGGTTAAATTACCAGATTCCCCCCAAAGGTAATCTCCGTAGTATTCTTCATCAGGAACATAATAGAGCGCATTGATTTGGGCGTTTCCGAAATCAAAAACTTCTGCAAGAAACTTGACATCAAAAGCAATTAATGTATCAGCTCCAATTTTACTTAAACCAATAGGGTGTTCTAAAGCTTTATCCTCATTGCAGTAAAAAAGTACGGAGGTTGGCAAATCAGCCTTGTCCCAACTATACGAATACCAACCAGGATATTCTTCGTCTTTCTGCATGGCTTGTAAGTTCCCATCGCTACTGATTACAATTCCGGCTCCTGACTCTATCCAGCATTGATCATTAGGAATTAGGAAATGAACCGTAAATGTTTCTGCGGATATTAAAGTTGCTAACCCCAAAAGCAACAAAACAAATTTTTTCATGAATTTCTCCTTTTTTGATAACATTTATAATTTAGCTTGTTTTAGATGATGAAGCGCTTTTTAGAGTAATTTTGCTTTTCCCACTTTAATTTTTTGTTGCATGCGTTGCATATAGGATCCCCACATGCTCCATGACAGGTTCTCCTATAATTTTGTATCTTACGGTCATGGAATTTTTAAACCATTTGCGGGAAAAAGCCGCGGTACAAAAAATCGAAAAGTTCATTCCGGCGATTGCATTTTTGGGCGGGTTCAGCTGGGACTCGATGACCATTGGGCATAAAGTTTATGGAAGAGACTTAATTTTGTTGTCGTTCTATTATCTAGTGGCTCTCGTTTCGATTTATTTTATTGCGACAAAAAGTGTAATCAATGAAGATGATGAACACGACGACTTTCCATCATTTTTCAGTAGAGTTTTAAATCGTGAATGGCCGTCTTCTTGGGTTGACCGATTGACTTGGGCTGTGCAGTTTTGTTTTGGGAACCTTTATAGCGCACTTGTCATTTGCTATTTCAAAAGCTCTGGTTCCATCGCGTCTTTTACCATCGTTTTATTCCTAATTGCGCTTCTTGTCGGTAACGAATTTTTGAAACAGAAATATGAAAAATTTGGAGTAAGTCTTGCGTTCTTTTGTCTACTTGGGACGATGTTCTTCAATTTTTTAATTCCGCACTTGGTTCATGAGATGGGGACGTTTTGGTTCTTTTTCAGCACGATAGTTTCGGTCTTCATCTGCTATTTACTTTGGTTTAAATCAAAGCATGAAAAACGGAATCTCATAGCACCCATAACGATTAGTCTGGTCCTTTCCATAGCGTATTTAGCCAACTGGATTCCTCCTGTTCCGCTAATCGTGAAACAACAAATTGTCTGTAAAAATTTTGACAACGAAACGTACTCGTGCGATACCGACAGGCTCAATTTTTGGCAACGCAATGGTTTTGCTCAGTCGACTATTCACAAAGAAGATGGCGATGAAATTTACTTCATGTCCTCGGTTTATGGCCCGGCAGAACTCAAGGCTCCTGTTGAATTTCGATGGTATTACAAAGAACCATCCACAGGAAAGTTTAAATTGACGGACAAGATTTCTTCGAACCGAATGGTTATTCGGGGTGGGCGAGATGCTGGTTATCGAAGTTATTCCAAAAAGAAAAATATCCTCGCAGGGGCATACCGTGTGGAAACGGCTTACAAGGATGGGGCTGTTATCGGTTCAACTTCGTTCAAAGTGCTCGAAGGAACGCCCCAAAAAGGTTTTGTCCGTGATTCCCTACGCTAAAAATATGTATATTAACACGCGAAAATAGGAATGGGTGCATTCCTAATGATTTTTTGACTTAGGAGTCTAAAAAAATGAAATTGAAAAAGATTGCTCTTGGTGCTGCAGCCCTTGCCTTGGTTGCTTGTGGCGAAGCCCAGAAACCAGTTGCTAAAGCTGCTGCTATCGCTCTGGATTCTGCAGATGACCAAAAATTTGCATACATGCTTGGTGCCCAGTTCGGCCTTCAGAATTTTGCCAATCTTCCTTGGCAGTCTGGTGAAGGCATCGACGAAGATGCTACGGTTCAGGGTTTCCGTGATGGTCTTGCAAACTTGAAAGACACGAGCGCAAAGCTTCAGCTCCCTCAGGATACACTTGCTTCTGTTAGCAAACAAATCCAGAATGCAATGCGTGAACGCTATTTCAAGACGCAACCGGATTCTACCGCCAAGGATTTGAGTGACGAACAGCGCCGCGCTCTTGTTGATTCGCTCCGCAAGGCTTTACCGGTCACTCCGGCTCCTGCTGTTGCTAACGCTAATGTAAAACTCACTTTGGATGCTTCTTTGCAGCAGAAGTTCTCCTACCTCGTCGGTGTTCAGTTTGGTAACCAGTTCTATAGCATTGGTCGCCAATTCCAGACGGATTTCGATGGAGAATACTTTGTGCTCGGTATTCGCGATGCTGGCAAGCGCGTTCGCGACACGACGTTCAAGATGGTCCTTTCGGATGACTCTTTGAAGGCTGTCGGCGATCGCTACAACGAAAAGCTGAAGACAATCCGTGAAGAAATGACCAAGAAGCAGCAGGCTGAAGAAGAAAAGCTTAAAGCTGAAGTCGCTTCCCTCCGTGGTGATACGCTTGCAAACGGCATGCCTGCTAAGATGAACTTCAGCGTGAAGGCTTCCGGTATTACGGTGAAGGGCGAAGACTTGAGCGCTTTTGCTGGCAAGCCGCTCCTCATGTTCTACTTCTCTGCAACTTGCGGTCACTGCGCACATGCCGCTCCGCAGATTCTCGAAATTGCAAAGGAATTTGCTCAGAAGGGTCTCACGACTGTTTCTATCGCTAGCGGTGGAAACAACAAACCGGGTATCCGTCGCTTTATCGACGATGCCAAGTTCGATGAAACGATTAGCGTCGTTTGGGACGAATCTCGCCAGTTCGGTGAACTTTACAGCGATGGCTACGTTCCGAAGGTCTATCTCGTGAATCCGGATGGCTCTTACAAGCAGTATGCTGCCTTCGAAAAGGAAAAGGATGACCTGAAGAAGGAAATCGCAGAACTCCTCAACGGCAAGAACGTTGAATGGAAGATCGAAGTCAAGAAGCCGGCTGCTGATTCCGCCAAGGCTCCTGAAACAAAGCAGGAAACCAAGAAGGACGCCAAGTCCGCTAAGGCAAAGAAGTAAGCCAAATTTTCTTGTGCCGGGCGTTGTTCCGGTATAGCCTTTGAACGCATCTCGTAACGCGGGATGCGTTCTTTTTGTAGTGCGTTTTTATATAGCCGAAAGCCCTATAAATTTCTAAATTGCGTGAAAAATCGCATATCGCCTGAATCGCAAAAGAAAAGTCTATGATTATCGCAGAATTTGATGTTGTCGTCGTCGGTGGTGGTCACGCCGGTATTGAAGCTACGCATGCCGCATGGAAGATTGGTGTCAAAACCGCCATGCTCACGATGGATTTGAATGCTATCGGCAGAATGTCGTGCAACCCAGCAGTCGGTGGCGTTGCTAAAGGCCAAATTGTTCGCGACATCGATGCTCTCGGTGGTCTCATGGGGCTTTTGACTGACAAGGCTGGCATCCAGTTCCGCATGCTCAATATGAGCAAGGGCCCTGCCGTTTGGGGACCGCGTGCACAGTGCGATATGAAGTATTACAGTGAAGTTGCCCGCGAGACGATGGAAAGCTTGCCGGGACTCACGCTGATTCAAGGCGAACTTGCATCGTTTGAACGTATGAACGACGGTCGATTGGAACTCACGCTTTTGAATGGCGACCGCTATATCACACGTGCGATTGTGGTGACGAGCGGAACATTCCTTGCCTCCAAGATGTTCACCGGGCTTGAAACGAGCATCGGTGGGCGAGTGGGCGAGCCGAGTGCAGACAAACTCTCGGAATGTTTGGCAAAGAACGGCATCCGTCTGCGCCGCCTAAAAACAGGCACGCCGAGCCGCCTGGATCCGGATTCTATCGACTTTAACGAGTGCGATGTGCAACATGGCGACGAACACCCGTGGCCGATGAGCGACCGCCATTTTGATGGTGCTACTCCCGACAAATTCTGGGGAGACCAAGTTAACAAGTTTATCCGCAATGATTGCGTCTGCTGGATTACGCGCACAAACATCAAGACGCATGATATTCTGCGCAGTGGCTTTAAGGATAGCCCGATGTTCAGCGGCCGTATCCACGGCAAGGGCCCGCGCTACTGCCCGAGTATCGAAGATAAAATCAACCGTTTTGGCGACCGCGACGGGCACCAGCTGTTCCTTGAACCGGAACAGGCTGACATCGGGCGTGTGTACATCAACGGTTTCAGCTCGAGCTTGCCGGCTGACATCCAGCTTGCAGCCATCCATACGATTCCGGGCCTTACCCGCGCGAAAGTGCTCCAAATCGGTTACGCTGTGGAATACGATTCCGTCGATGCCACGCAACTTTACCCGACGTTCGAATGCAAAAATGTTCCCGGACTCTACTTTGCAGGTCAGGTCTGCGGCACAAGCGGTTACGAAGAAGCAGCGGGGCAGGGCCTTATGGCAGGCATCAACGCAGCACTCAAGGTCAAGGGCGAGGAACCGTTCATTCTCGGGCGCTCCGAAAGCTATCTCGGCGTGATGGTCGATGACCTCGTGAACATTTTGCTCGATGAACCGTACCGCATGTTCACTAGCCGTGCGGAATACCGTCTGTTCCTCCGCAGTGACAATGCCGAAATGCGTCTCAAGGAAAAGGCACGCAAGATTGGCATGATCAGCGACCGCGATTGGGAAGACTGGACTCGTCGCCGCGACCTTATGGCAAGCCTCAAGACTCAATTTACGGAAACGTCCGCAACGCCGGAAGAAGCGAATACGATTCTTGAAGCGGGCGGTCAGGCTCTTGCCTCCGAACGCACCCGCTGGATCAACGTGCTCCGCCGTCCGGGAATCGACCCCGAAACCTTCTTCAAGGTGGCGGCACCAGACGCAAAAATCACGCGCCGTGACCAGTGGTACATGTATGCCGAAGAGCTCTATGCCGGTTTCTTTGACCGCCAGGAACGCGAAATTGACGACCAGAAGAAGATGGAAAAGGTCAAGCTCTCGCCGGACTTCGATTACATGTCCATTACAGCCATCAGCATTGAAAGCCGCCAGCGCCTCAACGCCCACAAGCCGCTTACGCTTGGACAGGCTAGCCGCGTGCCCGGAGTGCGCCCCGCCGACATCACCGTCCTCGCGCATTGGATTGAATCTAGAACCTAGTCAATAGTCATTGGTCAATAGTTGATGAAGCCTCAAAAGGTACGGCTATTTGGCTAACGACTACTGACTAATAACTAAGGACCATAGCGTGTTCACTTGCAATTTCATAGTTTTTTACTATCTTTGCGCCCGTCAACTTAAACAATTTTCCAAGAGGTATATATATGGCAGAAGAAGCAGAAGTCAAATCCACAGAAGAAGTTAAGCCTCAGGAAACAAAATCCCAAGAAAAATCTCAAGTAAAGAAGGCTCCGTCCAAGAAAAAGCGCCCGTTCAACGGCAAGCGCAAGGGTGGTGCTCCTGCTGCTGCAAAGAAGCCGGCTGTCTTTAGTGATTCCCTGGAAGATCGTTTCCCCAACCTTGCCGCAAAGCTCAAGAAGTCCATCGAAGATGGTATCAAGCAGAAGATCAAGGACGCTCAGAACGATCCGAAGGTCAAGGCCGCCTCTAAGAAATTTGCTAAGGACAAGTAATCTTACTTCTCATAATCTTTTGAAAATGCTCCGCTTCGCGGGGCATTTTTGCTTTTAGAAAAAGCGTGGCAAAGCCCCAAGTTAGTTGCCAAATACATCTCCAATAGTTAATTTTATTGCGCTTACGGGAGCTCGTAAAACGGGCTGAGAGGAAGTTGAAAACTTCGACCGAACCTGATTTGGATAATGCCAACGTAGGGAGGTTCCATTGAACTCAAATCCAGTCAAAATCAACGGTGAAAACGTCGCAGCGGCAGGCATGACCATTGCCGAATATTTGGCGTCCGCAAATTACGATACAAAACGCATCGCCGTTGAGCGCAATTTGGAAATCGTCCCCAAATCAAAGTATGCTGAGGTCGTCCTCGAAGCGGGGGATGTCGTCGAAGTTGTGAACTTTGTTGGAGGCGGGTGATGGAAAGCGTTCGAATCCCGAGCAGGGAAGAGTTCCGACGCGCACTCGTACAAAAGCAAGGCGAAGAAATCGTTCAAAAATTGGAACAAGCCACCGTTGCCATCTGTGGTGTAGGTGGACTCGGCTCAAATGTCGCCATCAATCTCGCTCGCGCGGGCATTAAGAAGCTCATTCTCGTGGATTTTGACCGTGTTGACGTGACGAACTTGCAACGCCAGCAGTACAAGGCATCTCAGGTTGGAGAGCCTAAAGCGTTTGCGCTCGTCGAAAATTTGAAAGAAATAGCACCGTACACAGAGCTTGAAGCATACGAGGAAAAAATCACGGAAGAAAACATCGACAAGTTCGTGACTAACGCCGATGTTGTATGCGAAGCGTTCGACAATCCCGAAACAAAGTCGATGCTTGTAAACGCTGTGCTTGAAAAGTATCCGCAAAAATATCTCGTTGCCGCCTCTGGAATGGCAGGCACGGACGATGCGAATTCCATCAAGACGCGTAAGATTTCAAAACATTTTTACCTCTGTGGCGATGGCAAGAGCGATGTGACTCAAGGACTTGCGCTCCTAGCTCCACGCGTGCAGATTTGCGCAGCGCATGAGGCGCTCACGATTATCCGGATTATTGCCGGTCTAGAAGTTTAACATAAAGGACATGCAAATGAATTCTGACAAACTTGTTATTGGCGGTCATGAATTTGATTCTCGTTTTATTCTCGGTTCTGGAAAGTATTCCCTCAAGCTCATTGAAGCTGCGGTCAAGGATGCGGGCGCTCAAATTGTAACGCTTGCCGTTCGCCGTGCAAACACGAAGGAACACGAAAACATCCTCGACTACATTCCGAAAAATGTTACGCTTTTGCCGAATACGTCGGGCGCTCGCAATGCCGAAGAAGCTGTGCGCATTGCAAGACTTTCCCGTGAACTCGGTTGCGGCGACTTCGTGAAAATCGAAATCATGCGCGATACCAAGTACTTGCTCCCGGACAATGCCGAAACCATCAAGGCTACCGAAACGCTTGCCAAAGAAGGTTTTGTCGTAATGCCTTACATGTATCCGGATTTGAACGTGGCTCGCGACCTCGTGAATGCGGGTGCTGCCGCCGTAATGCCTCTTGCATCGCCGATTGGTTCGAACAAGGGCCTTTGCACAAAAGACTTTATCCAGATTTTGATTGACGAAATCGAACTCCCGATTATCGTAGATGCTGGTATTGGCAAACCGTCCGAAGCTTGCGCCACCATGGAAATGGGCGCTGCTGCCATTATGGCGAACACCGCTCTTGCAACAGCGGGCGACATTACGCAGATGGCTTCTGCATTCAAACTTGCCATTGAAGCTGGCCGCAAGGCTTACCTCGCTGGGCTTGGTCGTGTGCTTTCTCGTGGGGCATCGGCATCTGATCCGCTTACAGGATTCTTGAGGGATTAAAATGGCCGAACGCAAAGACAACAATTACTTTTTTGATTCTGGAAATCTCTCGCCGGCGGCTCTAGAACGCAAGCACAGAATCGAAACAGATCCGTCTGTCCGCACGGACATCATGGAATACCTGCCGGGAATGGAAGTGATTCATTCCGACATCCGCGACAAGGTTCTTGATGCATTCGAAAGCTACGATGCTTCCAAGTACACCGCTCGCGATGTGCAGTTTGCCTTGCAGCACGACACTTGCTCGATCGAAGATTTCAAGGCTTTGCTATCTCCTGCAGCGGCTCCGTTCCTCGAACAGATGGCAGCCAAGGCAAAGATTGAGACTGGCCGCCATTTCGGCAATAACGTCTACCTCTTTACGCCGCTCTACATCGCAAACTACTGCGAAAACTACTGCGTCTATTGCGGTTTCAACTGCTACAATCACATCAAGCGTATGCAGTTGAACATGGAACAAATCGAGCATGAGATGAAGGTCATCGCCGACAGTGGCATGGAAGAAGTCTTGTTACTCACGGGCGAAAGCCGCGCCAAAAGCAGTGTCGAATACATCGGTGAAGCTTGCAAGCTTGCCCGCAAGTACTTCAAGCTCGTCGGCGTCGAAGTTTATCCGGTGAATGTCGATGAGTACAAGTATCTGCATGAATGCGGCGTCGATTACGTGACGGTGTTCCAAGAAACCTACGACCGCAAACGTTACGAACAACTTCATTTGCTCGGTCACAAACGCGTATTCCCGTACCGCTTTGATTCTCAGGAACGTGCCCTCATGGGGGGCATGCGCGGCTGCGGATTCTCGGCACTTCTTGGACTTTCGGACTTCCGCCGTGACGCTCTCGCCAGTGCCCTGCATGTTTACTACTTACAAAAGAAGTATCCGCATGCCGAAATGAGCCTCAGCTGTCCGCGTCTCCGTCCGATTGTGAACAACGAAAAAATCAGCCCGCTCGACGTTCACGAAAAGGAACTCTGCCAGGTGCTTTGCGCTTACCGCATTTTCCTCCCGTTCGTGGGCATCACGGTCTCGAGCCGCGAAAGCAAGGAATTCCGCAATGGCATCGTGAAAATCGCCGCCACGAAGATTTCCGCAGGCGTCTCGACCGGCATTGGTGACCACGAAAGCAAATACAGTGGTCACGACGATGGGGAAGGCGGCGATGAACAGTTCGAAATCAATGACGGCCGCAGCATCGACAAAATGTACGCCGATATGAGCAATGAAGGCATGCAGCCGGTCTTAAACGACTATCTGTATGTCTAGCCGTTAGTCATTGGTCATTAGTCATTAGTTAATTTCAAGCGATATCGCAATAGAAAACGCCTCGGAAAAAATCCGGGGCGTTTTGTTGAGGAGGAAAATACTTGTTTTATTCCTATTTACTATTTTTGCAGCCTTTTCTTCCGTAAGTCGAAAAGCATGTACCATAATCAGACTTGTATGCACTTTGCCAATCTTTTCCGCTTGGAAGCAGGTACACTTCAAGGGAGTAGGGATTATCTGGGTCTGACCAACGTAAACTAAGTGTATAACGGGTGTTGTCATCTATTTTTCCGACATTTAGAGCCTTACTTTGGAAAAGCTTTCGTATCGGGGCCATTCTGTAAATATCCATAGTACCATTTCTGAACTTTTTTGTTGTGAAGACATCGTTTCCTTCAATTTCGGGATCTTTTTTATTAAGTCTTTCTGCAATAATTTCAGCGACTCCTTCAAAGTTTGCGTCTCTAAGGGCGTTGTAGAATGTTCCTGCGTCACCGATCATTTCACAGATGTTGATATTTGCGGGTAAAGTTCTATGCTTTCCCTGAACGTTGATAGATGTGTTTTTATGCAATTCTATTACGAACAACGTTGCTCCTGTATTAGTCGACTGCGCGTAGTTGAGTTTTTTCGAGAATGCGTCTCTATCTACGCCAGTGACTGGATCGTAAACATCCATTGCTGCATTATCTTCAATAAGCGCTAAGTTAATAGCGTTTCGAAGGTCATAAAGCTTCATCAAGTCGATTTTTTCACGAGCTTTTTCGCCAAAACCAAAAAGTTTCGGCACAGCTACGGTGGATAGGATACCCATAATTGCGATAACCACCATAAGCTCCATGAGGGTAATACCCCTCTTTGAATTCATCGGTTTCATAATATCGCTCCATATGTCTGTAGGACTTATCGTCCTTGTTTTTTTATAAAAATAGATAAGTAAGTTGGGATGTGACGTATTTTCGTGATAAAAAAGTAATAAGCGTGAGAAATTGCACAGATTTCAAGCTTTAAGCTGTTTTATTCCAAAATGGATTATTTTTTTCTACCTTTAAAAACATGAAAAATCTTGATACAACGCTCTATTTCATTACCGATAGCACGAGTGTGCCTGCTGAACGTTTTTTACCTACTGTAGAAGCCGCTTGTAAAGGCGGGGCTACGCTTATCCAGCTTCGCGAAAAGAACCGCTCGACACGTGAATACATGGAGCTTGCTGCTGCAACTCATGAAGTAACGAAGCGTTACAACATTCCGTTGATTATTGATGACCGCGTTGATGTGGCGCTCGCCATCGGCGCCGAAGGTGTGCATGTCGGACAGACGGATATGCCGGTAAAAATTGCTCGTCAATTGATGGGTGCAGATAAAATAATTGGGGCGACGACCAAGACCGTTCCTCAGGCTTTAGAAGCTTATGAACAGGGTGCGGACTATCTTGGTGTGGGGGCTATTTACCCGACGACTACTAAAGTTGTCACAATCCTCACAAGTGTTGATACTCTCAAAGCCATTGTGAATGCTGTGCCAATAAAAGTGAATGCCATTGGTGGGCTCAACAAGGATAATATCGATGTGCTCAAGGGTTCTGGCATTTCAGGAATTTGTGCCGTTTCTGCCATTATGAAATCGGCGGATCCTGAAAAAGCGACACGGGAATTGAAACAGGCTTTTTTTAAACTAGTCAATAGTCATTAGTCTTTAGTTATTAGTTTTTAATTTGGCAGCTATGCTGCGATTATAAAAACCAATGACCAATAACCATTAACCAATAACTAATTGATTATTACTATCTTTTTTGCAATGAAAAAGAATTTAAAGAATACTTTGTCGTTTGTTGTTGATGTAGGCAACTCTCACACGGTCCTTGGAATATATAAGGGCGACAAAGTTGTAGATCACTGGAGACTTACGACTCGCAAGCAAACGACCTCGGACGAGGTGATGAATCGCGTGGGTGGTCTAATCCATCTTTCAAAAATCAAGTTAGAAGCGGTGACGCATGTGGGGCTTTCGACTGTGGTGCCGTCTTTGGAGCGCCCGTGGGTCAAGGCTCTGCAGACGCTTCTCAAGCGCCCGGTACAGGTGGTTAGTTCGACGAACTGTTTGAACTGCCCGATTGCATACCCGAACCCAAGTACGCTGGGTGCCGACCGTCTCTGCAATATCATTGCACTCAAGGAACGAGGATACACCGATGCCATCGTCATTGACATGGGTACGGCAACAACGTTTGATGTGATGAAGGATGGGGGCTTTGCTGGTGGTATTATCATCCCGGGCATCAGCGCTAGTCTCGATGTGCTCACTGAAAAAGCGGCTCGCCTTTTGCCGGTAAGTATTGAATGGCCCAAGCGCCTCATCGCAAACAATACTGACGACGCTATCCGCGCGGGTCTCCTGTTTGGTTTCATGGCTGAACTCGAAACGTTAGTCGCCAAGATTAAGCAAGAAATGGGCAAGAAGGATGTCCCTGTTTTTGCAACGGGTGGCTGGGGTCGCACAGTCGTTGGGCATACCAAAATAATTGATACTTACGATCCGTATTTGACTCTTGATGGTGTACGACTGGTCGCTCTTCGCGGAGATTCAGCAGCCGAAGTCATCGATAAAGACGCGGAAGAATAAATTTTAAGTGGAGGGGAGAATGAAATCAATTCTTGCAGCTCTTGTTCTGGTTGTCGCCTCTTTTGCTGAAACCGGATTTTCTACAGTTGTTGGTGCCGAACGCACTCGCAACTTGCGCGGGCTTGATTACGCGCCGATGCTTTTTGAATACCATCGTCAGACGGTTGGCGAAGGAAATCATTTTTTCACGTATCCGCGTCGCGATACGACGTTCCAAAAAGATTTTTATAAGAATCATAAAAATGCGATGGCTTTCTTTGAAAGCGATAGCAATTCTTCGCACAGGTTCGCCATTGCTGTAAGCCCGATTCTCGGAATCGACTACAAGTCCTCTTCTGCGCTTGGAGATACAATTTGGCCGGCGGTTGATGGAGGGCTTTTCATTCGCGGTTTTGCGGATTCCTTGGACTTTGACCTCGATGCAAGAATCTATTCCGAAGGGCATGCTGCCAAGAAACCTAAGAGCTATGACCACGAAGTTTTCGATGTGCAGAGCAAGGACCGTGGTGATGGTGGTATTGACTATGTGAGTTTTTCCCGCTACCGCGCTCACTTGGCTTTGAATTATGCGTGGGCAAGGCTTCAGCTCGCTCGTGATGTCTTGCACTGGGGTCCTGGATACTACAACAATCTTTCGCTTAACCAGTTTGCGCTCCCGTACAATATGCTTTCGTTAGACCTTACTTTTGGTCCGTTGCGCATCTACAGCGTGTATGCGGATCTTCGTGTAACGTCCTGGAGCTACAGCAAAGACAACTTGAACGACCGCAATCTTTACGCTCATCGTTACGAGCTCGCTCTCAAAAATTTCACGTTGGGCATTTCTGAAATCCAGATCCTCTACAATGAGAATAAGCCTTGGTTGTTTGTCCCGATAGCCCCCTTGTTTATCGAAAAAGGGAACTATTCCGAACGCGTCAATAACGGTGCTCTTGCCATCGACATGAACATCCAGCTGTTCAAGTTGGCGCGTATTTATGGTGAATTTTTCTTGGACGATATGGAATCGCCTTATGCCGTTTACCAGAACCGCTATAGCAACAACCGTTGGGCTGCCATGCTAGGTGTTCAGGTCGCTCGTGATATGGAAGTAAATGGAAAGTTTTTGCAATTAGGAACAATTGCCGAAATTGCCCGAGTTGAACCTTTTACGTACTGCCATTACGACACCGCCCAGGCTCAAATGGCGCATCTTGGACTCCCGCTCGGAAACCCCAATGGACCGAACTCTTTGGCTTTGGATTGGACGCTTTATAGCCGCCTTTTCTGGAATGCGTCTTCGAGCTTTTTCTTTGGTCTCCACAACAAGTGGCTCTGGAAAGGGGTGGATTATGGTAGCGATATCAACGACCCTTATAAGACTCAACGCAAGAAATTTGTGGATGGAGCACCCCTCCAATATACCATTGCGCCCTCTGTGAACTATAGTGGACAACATATTTCTTATGAGCTGGAGCTAGTTTTTGGAGATATTCGCGCTGTTTTTCTACGTGCTACCTTGCACTGGTAGCCTTTTATAACTATTTTGTAACATAAGAAACCGATTAAAGTTAAAGGTTTTTAACAAAAAGGTATTTTGGCCATGTCCAAACTGATGGGATTGTTCTCGAACTTTAGAATTCGCAAGCGCGTTTTAGCGATTGCAGACGCTTTTATTGTTGTTGTTGCAGGATTGTTCGCTAACATTCCTTTGCCGCTGTACGCTAACGCAATCGATCGTGCTGACTTATTGGCGTTGTTCTTTTTAAGTGTCATCTTGTGCTTTAGCAGCTTGCTTTTCTTTGGTGCCTACAATAAGCTTTGGCGTTATCTTAACCGTTATGATTTTTACACTTGCATTAAGGGCGTGTTTGTCGGTCTCTTGGTAACACACATTTTCTTCTATCTGATTAACGGTAACCTGCATTGGCAGTTCGCTTTGACACAAGCGCTTATCGCTAGCTTTGGCGTTTGCCTTTTCCGCTACATGTTCCGTAAAACTTTCATTTCCTTGGTCAATACGGGACATCAAGAAGCCATCAGAAAGCGTACCATGATTATCGGTGCTGGTAATGCTGCTAGACTTTTGCTCAACGAAATCAAGAACAGTGTAAAGGATGCTCAAAACGGCGTCGCCACATCAAACGCTTCAAAGATTAATCCTGTTTGCCTTATTGACGATGATCGTCAAAAAATCGGTAAAACGTACGAAGATGTTCTTGTTGCTGGTTCGACAAGCGACATTCCAAAAATCGCAAAGCAAGAGCAGATTGAACAGATCCTTTTTGCTATCCCGAGCTGCCCGCCGAAAGATCGTCAAGCTATTATGGATTTGTGCGGTAAGACCGGACTTCCGGTAAAGGTCATTCCGTTTGTGGGTACGATTTTGGATACTTCCAGTGTCGGAGACGGTTCGACCAGCTTTGCAACGCAGATTCGCGATATCAAGGTCGAAGACTTGCTTGGTCGTGACCCGATCAAGTTTGATAACAAGGACATCCGTGCTTACATCGAAAATAAAGTTTGTATGGTGACCGGCGGTGGTGGTAGTATCGGTAGTGAACTTGTTCGTCAAATTGCAAAGTATAATCCCAAACAAATTATCATTGTCGATATTTACGAAAACAACGCTTACGACATCCAGCAAGAACTTGTGATGGAATACGGAAAGTCTTTGAACCTTGTAACGCTCATCGCTAGTGTTCGTGACTATTTCCGCATGAACCAAATTTTCAAGACTTACAATCCAGAAGTGATTTTCCATGCCGCAGCTCATAAGCATGTGCCGCTTATGGAAAACAATCCGATGGAAGCAATTAAGAACAACGTTATTGGAACATTCAACGTGGCTACACTTGCCATGTTCAATAATGTCAAAAAGTTTGTGATGATCAGTACCGATAAGGCGGTGAACCCGACAAATGTCATGGGTGCTTCCAAGCGCTGCTGCGAAATGATTGTTCGTTTTATGTCTATGCAGAAGGACAGTAACACGGAATTCGTGGTAACCCGTTTTGGTAACGTCCTTGGCAGTAACGGTAGTGTGATTCCGCTGTTCAAGCGCCAAATTGAACAGGGTAAGCCTGTAACAGTGACTCACCCGGAAATCATCCGCTACTTCATGACTATACCGGAAGCAGTGAGCCTTGTGCTCGAGGCCGCAAGTATTGCTCATGGCGGCGAAATCTTTGTGCTCGATATGGGTATGCCGGTTAAGATTGTAACGCTTGCCGAAAACTTGATCCGTATGTATGGCAAGGTGCCGTACAAGGATGTGCCTATCAAGTTCACGGGACTCCGTCCGGGTGAAAAGATCAAGGAAGAACTTTTGATGAACGAAGAAGGCTTGAAGAAGACAAAGAACAAGCTCATCTTCATCGGTAAGCAAATTGATATTGACACTTCCAAGTTCATCAATGAACTTTGGAAACTCAAGAGTGCCGCTTCAGAGAACAATGATGAAATTGCCATTAGCGCACTGCATGAAATTGTCCCGACGTTCACGACTCCAGAAAAGTTCAACAGCACGATTCTGAAGAATTCTGAACCCGCAGCACAAAAAGCTTAACAACCAAACAAACAAAAACCAAGAAGGATCAAAATATGAAAAAGGTCATCTCGCTAGCTCTTTTCTCAGCGACTCTAGCCTTTTCCCAGGCTGGGATCATGGGGGGCACCGATGGTTTGCATCAAATAAATGCAAATACTCTCGGACAGTGGAAAGTTAACTTCGGTACAGGAGGCAACATTACGTTTGGCTCTTGGGGACTCTCTCGTGGTGGTGTCTACGAAGCTAACGGCAAAAGATATTCGTTCAACGATGCTGATGCATCGCTTTCTGGCAATTTCTTTGCTAGCGTTGGTATTTTGGACATCGTGGACATCGGTTTGTCTCTCCCGCTTTATTACGACCATGCAAACTCTAAGGGGCCGAGTGGTCAGGGTAACATGTGGACGACTAGCCGCGGTGACTTGGATCTCTTTACCAAGATCGGTCTTCCGTTTATTTCTACAGAAGACGGTTTCTTCAAGACCGCCCTTTTGCTCGACCTTTATGTTCCGACGGGTGAACAGAGTGCCGGTGTGCGCCCTCGTCACGCTTGGTACCTGAACAGCAAGGCTTACACGCATCCGTTCACTGCAAATAACTGGGCTTTTGCTGCAGGTTTTGCATTCTCCTTCGATTTCAACAAGCTTGGCGCTCCGCTTACTTGGAACTTGGCTGCAAGCTATGTTGCTCCGGCTAGCTATGCTGAAACCCAGACGCTTGTCTATAGCACAGGTGTGAACTGGAATGTCACTTCTTGGATGACTCCGTACTTGGAATTCTCTGCAGAAATGCGTTTGCAGGACAAGGGCCGTTATGACATGGATCCGATGGTGGACCCGATGCTCATCACTCCGGGTTTCCGCTTCCACCTCCCGTATAACATCGAATTCGGCGTGGGTCTCGAAGTCGCAACTCGTGTCTTTACGCAGGGCTTTGACCACAAGTACGATGTCAAGAGAGGCAAGGACCATATCGTCTATTATGAAGGCGAACGTGGCGTAAAGGCTTCTTACGGTTATGCCGGTACTCCGTTCTTTGCTGGTGCCGCAGTCTTGAGCTTCGCATTTGATGCTAAGAGCGCACCGAAGGATTCCGATGGTGACGGCATTATGGATGATGTTGACCAGTGCGCACACACTCCGATGGGTGCTCAGGTCAATGAATATGGCTGCCAGGTTGAAGATCTTCGCAGAATCGCTTTGGAAAAGGCTTACAATGATTCTCTCGCTCGCATCGATACCGACAAGGACGGCATTCCGGATCTCAATGACAGATGCCCGAATACTGTTGCTGGTATTACTGTGGACTCTCTTGGTTGCATGCTTGACTTCGATAAGGACGGCGTTGCAGACAATCTCGATCAGTGCCCGAACACTCCGGCTGGCGTTCCTGTAAACGCTGCTGGTTGCCCGATGGACTTTGACAAGGATGGCGTTCCTGACTACCTCGACAAGTGCCCGAACACTCAGAAGGGTGTGGAAGTCGGTTCTAACGGTTGCTTGCTCGATACCGACAGAGATGGCATTACCGACTCTAAGGACAAGTGCCCGAATACTCCGGTTGGCTATGCTGTAGACTCTCTTGGTTGCTTGCCGGACTACGATAAGGATGGCGTTGCCGACGTTATTGACAAGTGCCCGAATACTCTCCCGGGTGTTCGCGTTGACGAAAAGGGTTGCCCGATCAACAAGAAGGAAGACCTTGATCAGCTCAAGAAGGGTATCAACTTCAAGACCGGTTCTGCAAAGCTTACCAAGAGCAGCTATGGCACTCTCGATGATATTGCAGATCTCATGCTCAAGATTCCTGAAGCAAACCTCGAAGTTCAGGGTCATACTGACAACAAGGGTTCTGAAAAGAAGAACTTGAAGCTCTCTGAAAATCGTGCCGCTGCTGTGGTTAACTACCTCGTGAAGGTGGGTGTTGCCAAGGATCGTCTCCGTGCTGCTGGTTACGGCAGTGCAAAGCCGATTGCAGACAACAGCAATGCTACTGGCAGAGCTCAGAACCGTCGTGTTGAACTCGTTCCGTTTGCAAAATAAAACGTGACAAACTCTATCTAAAAAATTAACGCCTAATGCACTAACAGATTGTCTGGTTAGTGCGTTAGGCTTTTTTAGATGACAATAATGGTAAAAAAACTTAATTTTAAATAAGGTAAACAAACTGGGGAGTTTTAGATACTCCTATTGAAGTCTTGGGAATACATATGCCTGAAAAAGAAGATCAAAAAGTTATTGCTCCTGCGTCGATCCAGGTTCAGCAAGATGCTAATACGATTACATTGCTAGAAGCGTTACAAATCCTTTTAGAAAAAAAGTTTACCTTACTAATGTTTATTATAGCCGGTGGTCTTATCGGTTATACTATAGCGAACTGGCTGCGTCCGCAGTACACTAGCGATATTTTGTTGCAGATTGATGCAAAGAGTGGTAATGCAACAAAGGCTATGGGTGAAATGGGTGCCATCCTTGATGTGGCAAGCCCTGCTGATGCTGAAATTGAGCTTATCAAGAGCCGCATGGTGTTAAGCTATGTTGTCGAAGCAGAACGCCTTTGCTTTAATGCAACCCCAGTTGGCGCTGTCGATCGCTTTACGCACAAAGAGGGACGCATGGACTTGGATTCCCTCTATATCCCCGAACTTGCTCGTGCCGAAAAGTGGATGGCTAGAGCTGTTGATGAAAATACTTACGAAGTCATTTCTCCTGAAGAACAGGTCATTTTGGAAGGTAAAGTCGGTGAGATGTACAAGGCCGCTTACGCTGGTGACACTCTCAATATTCACGTTTCTAAAATGCTTGCAAAACCGGGTCAGGAATTTATCCTTTCTCAATCGGGCATGTTGGGTGCCATCGCTGCTTTGAAGAATGGGCTTAAGGTTGCAGAAAAAGGCAAGAAGAGCGGTATCATCGAAGCTAGCTACAACCATCGCTATCCGGATAGGGCTGCTTCTATCTTGAATTCTGTGGCAAAGACGTATTTGCGCCAGAATGTTGAAATGCGCAGTGCCGAAGCCGCCAAGACTCTTGAATTCTTGGAAAAGCAACTCCCTGGTGTGAAGGCTAAACTCGACAGTGTCGAAAAGATTTTGGCGGATTACCGTTACAGCATCGGTTCTGTGGATATGACCGGTGAAACGCACGCCCACTTGAATAAGGAAAGTGAAATCCAGAGACAGCTTTTGGAATTGGAACAGCAGCGTCAGGCAGCTATGCGCTTGTTCAAGGAAGAACATCCGAGTGTTCAGACGCTTGTGCGCCAGCAGAATCGCTTGAGGGCAGAACTTGCTAAGCTGAAGAAGACTGCTGAAAAGATGCCTTTGACGCAACAGGAAGTGGCTCGCTTGAAAGAAGATGTGGCTGTCAATAACGAAATTTACACGACCATGTTGAACAACATCCAGCAGTTGCGCGTTGTGCGTGCTGGTGAAGTGGGTAACGTCCGCATTGTTGACTTTGCCCAGATTAACGGTGTTCCGAGCAAGCCGAAAAAGATGAACATCATCATCTGCTCTGTGGCTGCATCGCTTATGCTTGGCGTTCTCTTGGTATTCCTCCTGCGCATGATGCGTAATGGTGTTCGTAGCGTTACCGAAATTGAACGTGAAACGAATACAAGCGTGCTCGCTAGGGTTCCTGAAAGTCCTGATTCTAAATTGAACCACAAGTTTATAAAGACCAGAAAAACACACGTTCAATCTGATCCTTCCGATCCTGTTAGCGAAGCAATCCGCTCTATCCTTACGGCTATTGATTTCTCGTTCAGTTCGAATAAGGAACATCAGGTGATTATGGTGACGGGTATTATGCCGGGTGTTGGTAAGAGCTTTGTCTCGACGAACCTTGCTGCTACTTTTGCTATGGTTGGGAAGAAAACCTTGTATATTGACGCTGACATGAGAAAAGCTTCTTGCCGCTTTACGAAGATTGGTCTTGCTGATGTCCTCATGGGAAAGGTTGCTTTTGAAAACGCTAAAATCACAAGTCCAAACCTTCCGAATCTTGATATTTTGGAATCTGGCAAGTTCAAAATGGCTGCATTTGAGCTTTTACGTGGCGACATGCTTAAGAAGTTGCTTGAAGAACTTCGCCCGAATTACGATGCCATTATTATTGATACCCCGCCGACCAACATGGTGACGGATGCTTACATGATTTGCCCGTTGATCGATTTTGCACTCGTTGTGTTGCATTACGGTCGCCATTCCATGGAAATGATCAAGGAATCTATGCAGACCTTGGAACGCTATTGCGATAAGCCGAAGGCTTTTGTGATGAACCATTGCGAACACAGACATGGTTACGGCTATGGCTATTATGGCAAATACGGTTACTATGGCTATGGTTACGGTTATGGTCACAAGTCCAAAAAAGACTAAATAGCGACTGCGAAATCCACAGAAAAGAATATCGAGAGCCCGCCTCCTTGCGAAGCGGGTTCTTTTTTATCGATGACGCCGGGAAATGACAATTAGTCAATAAATTTTTGTGTTGGGGTGTCCGCTTTTCCGTAAAAAAATGGATTTTTATAGAGTAATGAACTGCGCATTTTGAAATGTGCCGAGACATGGGGTTGAGAAATTGAAGAGTAAATTGATTTTTGTTACGGCTGCGGCTCTCGCTTGCAGCGCTGCTTACGCCCAGACGAAGGTCGTCGTGGACCCGGGCAAAAAATACCAGCTTTTTGAAGGCTGGGGTACAAGTCTTTGCTGGTGGGCAGAACTCGCCGGCGGCTGGGACAAGGCGAACTACACGAAGCTTTTGGGCGCTGTGGCTGACCCGGACACGGGTCTTGGCTATAATATTTTCCGCTATAACATTGGTGGTGGCGACCAACCCGGTCATAACCATTTGACCAAGGGCGATGGGGGAGCCGCGGTTCCCGGCTACAAGCCAACGGAAAAAGGCGATTACGACTGGACAGCGGACCCGAACCAGCGCAACATTGCATTCGCTCTTGCAAAAATGGCGAAAGATCCGATTTTCGAAGCTTTTTCGAATTCCCCACCATGGTGGATGACAAACAGCGGTTGCGTTTCGGGTGGTGTCAATGGCGCCGACAATCTCAAGTCCGATTACTTTGACGATTTCGCTGATTACCTCTCCGAAGTTGCCAAGCACTTCAAGGAAGAATGGGGCATCACATTCCGCACGATTGAGCCGTTCAACGAGCCAAGTGCAGGCTGGTGGAAAGCTAACGGTGACCAGGAAGGTTGCGGCTTTAAGAACAAGCAATCTGAAATGATTGTGGAACTCGGCAAGGCTCTTAAAGCGAAAGGTCTGTTCCCTGCAACTTCTGTGAGTGCAGCCGATGAATCAAACATTGGCGATGCCTTGGCGCGCTTCAATAGCTACAGTGCCGAAGCTCGTTCCTACATGTTCCAAGTGAATACGCATAGCTATTCCGGCTACGATTCTCGAGCCAAGCTTTATAATGCAGCTTTTGCTGCCGACAAGCGCGTTTGGCAATCAGAATCGGGACCGCTCCACCGCAGTGGAAGTCTCGATATTACGCTTTGGATGGCGGATGTGATTTTGCATGACCTTCGCGATATGCATGCGAGCGCTTGGGTCGATTGGCAACTTTCAGACCCTGCCGAGAACTGGCGCACCATTGCTGTTGACCATAAAAAGCAGACATTCTCTTATGCGCCGCGATTCTATATGCATGCTGCGTTTAGCCGTGCTATTCGACCGGGTTCCCGTTTTATCGATAGCGACAATAGCAACACGCTTGCCGCCATCCGTGAAGATAGCTCGCTTGTGCTAGTAGTGCTGAATACGGGCTCTAGCGATGCAAAATACACGTTTGACTTGAGCAAGTTCGCAACGATTGGCAAGAAGGCTAAAGTCCACCGCTTTACGCTCCCGGCTGCGCTCAAAGCCGATTCTGATATTGACGTTACGAACAATGCAATTACGGTCACGGCGGGTGCTCAATCTATCGTAACCATGGTTATTGAAAATGCCACCGGCGGCTCGTGCGAAGCTAGTACAATCATTCCGTATGCCAAGATTCACGATGGCGGATGGAATGAGACAACCGAAGTCAAGGTGATTCCCGGCGATTCGCTTGTGATTGGCCCGCATCCGTACGATGGCGGCCGCTGGACTTGGAAAGGTCCGAATGACTTCTATTACTTGGGCCGTGAAGTGCGTTTCAAGAATATGCAATGGCAGAGCAGTGGCATTTACACGGGAACGTACGTGAATCCGTATGGCTGCGAAAGTACGGTCGATATCAAGGTCATTGTCGATGATCCGGAACATCCGTATGTGGAACCGGAAAAGCCGGATCCTGGTAGTGTTAGTTTTGATTCTCGAATTGCAGCAAGAGTCGCGCAAGGTGCTGGGAAAATCTCGGTCACGAGAAGCGGGGGAGACCTGCTAGTGAACGCTGGGAATGCTGCGTGGAATGTCGCGCAGTCCGGGAAGTCCTCGCAGTCTGGGAATGCGCCGCTACAGCTCACGATTCACGACTTGCAAGGCGTACTCCTGATGCGTCGCTCCATTGAAGGTTCTGCTGTTGTACCTGTCGCGCACTTGGCAAAAACGCCGTTTGTAGTACGAATCAAGAGCGCCGGAAAGACCGTTTATCAGAAGAAATTCAAATAAATTTTAGAAATCCTCGCGAATGCGAGGATTCTCTTTTTGCGTTGAACTTTACGAATGCTTGTGGTGGAGCTTGTTCGCGAAGCTACGGCATTTGGCGATTTCGCGTGAGGAGAGTTCTTTGTTCTTGAGGGTACCGCCTTTTTGCAGAACACCAGCAATCTTGAACCCGCTCCAGCAAAGAACTTCCTTGAGTGCACGAACAGTACCTGCAGATTGCTTGAATAAAATGTTGAACGGCCACGGGGTAGAGCAGGTGGTAATAATGACCGCCCTTTTGTCTTTGAGAAGTGGAATGGGGTAGCCGCTTTCGCTATGGTCCATCATGCCATAAACCCAGCGGTCAAAAAGCATTTTGAGTTGCCCCGTCATGTTCCCCCAGTAGCACGGCGAGCCCACAATGAGAGCATCGCAATCTTGTACGAGCCGCAGAACTTGTTTGGCTTCGTCATCAGGCATAACACAATCATGTGTGCTACGGCATTTCATACAACCGATGCACGGGCGGAATTGCAATTTGCAAACATCAACGTAAAGGACTCTGTCTCCACAAGCCAACAGTTCATTGCGGACTATCCCAAGCATTTGGCTGATATTGCTATTTGGGCGAGGGCTTGCGTTCAAGATAACATACTTCAATTTCGGACTCCTTAATAAATTCATAAAAGCTATTCGAGATTGCCGCGCTTCTGCGACGCTCGCAATGACGTATTTTGCATGTGCTTTCTAAGCTTTTACTTATTAAACACCTAAGGAGTGAAAATGTGTTACTATAAAAAATCCCGAACGCTTTTTGAACGTTCGGGAGATTTTTCTTAGTTCCTTCGATGCTTTACTTGAACAGGTTCTTCATCTTCTCAAGGAACGATTCTTCCTGGGCGGTTTCCTTGTCCTTGCGGAGTTCAGCGAGCTTCTGGTAAAGCTCCTTCTCTTCGCGGGAGATGTCCTTCGGAATGTCCACACCAATTTGCACGTAGAGGCTTCCACGGTCACCCTGTTTCTTGAGAGGCCACAAGCCCTGATCGCGCAGACGGAGAACGCTGCCAGCCTGAGTGCCAGCGGCAATCTTGATCTGGATTTCATCACCGCTGATGGTCGGAATGCGCTGCGTACCGCCAAGAACCAGCTTGTGGACCGGAATCTTGACTTCGCAATGCAAGTCGTCGCCTTCACGGCTGAAGAAATCGTCCGGTTTTTCGGCAATCACGACGAGCAAGTCGCCGCAAGCGCCACCGCGCGGACCGCAGTTGCCTTCGCCACGGAGGTTCAGGTACTGACCTTCGCTCACGCCTGCCGGAATCTTGATGGAGATTTCTTCGCTTTCCTGGATGCGGCCTTCGCCGTGGCAGTGAGAGCACGGATTTGCAATTACTTCACCAGTGCCACCGCAAGTGGGGCAAGCGCTTTCGGAAACCATCTGGAAGAATCCACCCGACACACGACGCACGCGACCCGTGCCATGGCAGGTGCTACATTCCTTGACGTTCGTACCGCCCTTGCCGTTACATTCCGTACACGGCGTATAGCGTTTTAAGCGAACCTTCTTGGTGCAGCCTTCGAAAATTTCCTTGTAGCTAAGAGCCACCTTGATCTGCAAGTCATTACCACGCGGAGGACCTGCCTTGCGAGAACTTCTGCGGCCTCCGCCACTGAAACCAAAGCCACCACCAAAGATATCGCCAAACTGGCTGAAGATATCGTTGATGTCGAATCCGGCACCACCGAATCCGCCGCCGCCAAAACCGCCACCAGGAGCGTTGAAGCCGAACTGGTCGTAGTTCTTGCGCTTTTCAGGATTAGAGAGTACGTCGTAAGCTTCGGCAGCTTCCTTGAACTTTTCTTCAGCTTCCTTATCGCCCGGGTTCTTGTCCGGATGGTACTTGATAGCAAGCTTCTTATAAGCGTGCTTGATTTCATCAGCACTTGCGTCCTTGCCGACGCCCAAAACTTCGTAATAATCTCGTTTTTCAGCCATTTTGCCCTCCGGGCAAACTCATCATATAAAAAATCAAAAATCGTTATTTTACAACAAAAGGATTGCCCCCTTTTGAGAGGCGAATCCTATTTGTTTTTTGAAGGTTGAAATTAGTCAACCACTTCAGCGTCGACGACTTCCGGACCATCGCCCTTCTTGTCGTTCTTCGGCTGTTCAGAGGCACCCGGCTGCGGACCTGGCTGAGCCTGGTTTGCACCGGCGGCCTGAGCCATGGAGCTAATCATGCCCTGGAGCTTGTCCATAGCGGCCTTGATTTCTTCCTTGGTGCCGTTGTCCTTCTTGGCCTTGATATCCTCGATAGCAGCCTGGAGCTGGCTCTTGGTGTCGGCCGGGAGCTTGTCGCCAAATTCCTTGAGCTGACCTTCAGCCTGGTATGCCATCTGTTCGGCCTGGTTCTTGATGTCCACGAGTTCGCGCTGTTCCTTGTCCTTGGCAGCGTTAGCTTCGGCATCCTTGACCATCTTGTTGATTTCGTCTTCAGACAAACCGCTAGAAGAAGTAATCTTAATGGACTGTTCCTTGCCGGTTTCCTTGTCCTTAGCAGACACATGCACAATGCCGTTTGCGTCGATGTCGAAGGTCACTTCGATCTGCGGCACGCCACGCGGCTTCTTCGGGAGGTCGGTCAAGTCGAACTTGCCAAGCGTACGGTTGTCGCGGGCAAATTCACGTTCGCCCTGGAGCACGTGAATGGTCACAGCCGGCTGGTTGTCTTCGGCGGTAGAGAACACCTGGCTCTTCTTGGTCGGAATCGTGGTGTTACGGTCGATGAGCTTGGTCATCACGCCACCGAGAGTTTCGATACCCAAAGAAAGCGGGGTCACGTCGAGGAGGAGCACGTCCTTCACAGCGGAGTCGCCAGAAAGCACAGCGCCCTGAACGGCAGCACCGATAGCCACCACTTCGTCCGGGTTCACAGTCTTGTTCGGTTCCTTGCCGAAGAACTTCTTCACGGCTTCCTGAACGGCTGGAATACGGGTAGAACCACCGACGAGAATCACTTCGTCAATTTCGCTCAAAGAAAGACCGGAGTCCTTGATAGCCTTGCGGCACGGTTCCATGGAGCGTTCCACGAGGTGAGCGGTGAGCTGGTCAAACTTTGCACGGCTGAGGGTGAGGTCGAGGTGTTTCGGACCAGAAGCGTCAGCAGTGATGAACGGAAGGTTGATGTTCGTAGAAGTCGTAGCAGAAAGGTCAATCTTAGCCTTTTCAGCAGCATCCTTCAAACGCTGGAGTGCCATCTTGTCCTTCTTCAGGTCAATGCCAGGATTTTCCTTCTTGAATTCGTCGTTGATCCAGTCAATGATGACTTCATCGAAGTTGTCACCGCCGAGCATCGTATCACCGTTCGTGGCCTTCACGCTGAACATACCATCGTCAATTTCGAGGATGGAAATATCGAACGTACCACCACCGAGGTCATACACAGCAACCTTTTCGCTCTTCTTGGAGTCAAGACCGTAAGCAAGAGCTGCTGCCGTCGGTTCGTTCACGATACGGAGAACTTCGAGGCCAGCAATCTTACCAGCGTCCTTTGTAGCCTGACGTTGAGAGTCGTTAAAGTAAGCCGGGACCGTAATCACAGCCTGGGAAACCGTCTGGCCGAGGTAATCTTCGGCAATCTTCTTCATGGTCTGAAGAACAGCAGCGGAAATCTCAGGAGGAGCAAACTGCTTGTCGTCAATCTGAACGCGGACCGGATCAGAACCCGTGCCGACGAGCTTGTACGGCATGTTCTTTTCGGCAGCAGAGCATTCGCCAGCCGTACGGCCCATGAAACGCTTGATAGAATAAATCGTCTTTTCCGGGTTCGTGATTGCCTGGCGCTTTGCAACGTGGCCCACAAGACGTTCACCGTTCTTGCCAAAAGCGACAATAGACGGCGTAGTGCGGAAACCTTCTGCATTGGCGATGACGACCGGCTTGCCACCTTCCATCACGGCAACGCAGCTGTTTGTCGTACCCAAGTCAATACCAATAATCTTACCCATGATTTTAATCTCCTATTTTAAATTCTTGATCCCCAGTGTTTTTGTTTGAGTGGGGAGTTTTTTACGCCGATACATTAGCAAAAGCCGTGCCAACCCCGAAAAGCGCCCTTTTTGTTTCGTTCTGAAACATTTTTGGGGCTAAAAAAGGGCAAAAACGGGGCTGTTTCAAAAAAGAACGCCCCACAGCGTCATCCAGACGACCGCAGGGCGGAAGGATTCAGTGATGTCTTGAATAGGGGAGGGGGCTACTTTTTATTTAGTAAACCGAAGGCGGTAAACTGTAGTCTGAGGAAGAGCCTTTTTCATAAAACGACCAATCTATAGAAAAAGTGTATCGGTTTCTGCTTTCACTAATATCACGTCCATAGCGAAATTCAAAAGAAAAACGACCATACGAAATATATGCTCCGGCACCAAATTCGGTATATCGAACTGGTTCAGGATCTCCAGAACAAGCTCCAGGAGGAACAAAAATGCCACCATCACCACAGTAACTGTCTTTCAAATAAAATTCACGTCCATTTACAGAAACGTGCTGCGTAAACCCCAATCTCCAATCATCTCCCCAATGCATTTGCTCAATTGTCGAAATTCCACCCATAAGACCAAGAGAGCCCCAACTCATCACTCCAAAATGTTCGGAAACAAACCCTGGTTGTAACATCAAAGTTAAACTTTGTAATCCAAAACCAAGGGAAAAATAGGACCAATTAAAAAAATGAAAAAAAGAAATATCAGCAGGCCATTCATCAGCTTCTAAAACATCAAATTTATGTCGAGAAGATTCTCTATCATTTTCCTTTGTTTCGTGAACCAAATCTCCGCTGTAATGAGCTAGTGTAAGAGTATTGGTTGAAAAGTTGTCTCGGAATGACCCCATAAACGCCGCTGCAGATGGAGGCCTTGCGATTATGCTACATCCCGACAAAAGGGAAAATACCATAGCTAGTAGAGGTAATCTGAAATTATTCATTCAAAAACCGAAACGTAATCATTGTGAATAAATGTATAAAAAAATGTATAAAAAAAAGTGTTCGTACCATCTCATTTGCAAGAGGTGTGCTTTATCGTGAAAAATTTTGCAAACAACTGACTGCACAAATTCAAAATCTAATTGATAGATTTAAAATTCTAATCAATCAACCTATTGACGGTTATTAAATAATAACCTACATTTATTATGCCAAAGATATTTGAAGCGGAAGGATTCTCGTTTTTCTTCTATATGAATGAGCACGAACCGGTGCATGTTCACGTAAGAAAACAGGGAAAAATAGCGAAATTCGAGATTGTTAATGGAATAGCTAGACCCATATTTGGAAAGTTGTCAAAAGCGGATATGGCAAAAGCCGGTGAATTGGCGACCGAGAATAGCATGTTGATTATAAGCAAATGGTTCGAAATTTTCGGATAGGAGTAGTCTTATGAGTGAAATTACAGAAAAAGACGTGAAAAGAGTCTGGGTGGAAAAGGATGCTATATGTGTCGAATTGAAAGACGGACGCATTGGCACGGAACTTATCCGCGATTACGAACCGCTTAGAAGCGCAACAAGAGAACAATTGGAAAATTGTCGAGTAGACCTTGATGGAGTTTGGTTTGACGATCTAGACGAAGGTTTGGCTCTCTCCGGATTCTTCGCACCAAAGAAAATGAACCCCGTTGGACGCGTTTTCTGGCTCTTTCCTGAACTAAATGCGGCTGCATTTGCCCGCAGACTAGGAATCCCGCAACCTTTATTTGCCGCCTATGTGAACGGAACAAAGAAACCTTCTGCAGCCCGTCGTAAAAAAATCGACGAGGAATTTCACCGAATCGGCCGTGAACTGATGAAAGTATAAAAAATACGCTTTGAATGAATCCAAATCCTCGGAGGCCTTTGGCGAAAAAATGATGACGGGCATCTACACCTCGTATTTCTTTCGCACATTCGCAGCGGAAAGCCAGCCACCCTGTTCGGCAGATCGTTCACCCTCGGCAAGAGCCTTCTGGAGTTTCAAAGCTGCAACCATCCGTTCGTACTCCTTAATGTCAATGACAACATAGCAACCCCGACCATTTTTGGTTAGGAATACTGGAGACTCTTCAGATACATTCTGAAGAACTTCGTTGTAATTACGCAAATCGGATACCGGCAAAATACAAGGCATAGGAAACCTCCTTTCTAAAAATACAATATTTTAAGCAAAATTACAAGTAATATATTAAGAATATTATTTTTCTGAATAGATAGGAAAAAAATCCTCCACTGGGGAGGATTTTTCGCTCAGGATGACACTCCGTGTCACTTTCCGAAGTTAACTCTAAAGGTCTGTCCGACGGAGTTGCGAACGATATAAGCTCCGTTGTGATAACCAGCGATCTTGAGGCTCGTTTTGATGTCTGTCAGCGAAGCTCCTGCGTTAAGGCGGACTTTGCCGAGTTCATTTCCCATCAGGTCAAACACCCTGTAGGTGCCCGCAACTCTCGCGAATGCGCCCGCGGCTCCGGCGGCGATTTTCGGCTTTATGCCCGTGGTGCCATTGCGCTTGTCCATAATATCGCCATCAATTTTACCAAAGGCAATCCAGTCGAGGTTCACGTAGTCGCTTGTTATTAGGACTTTGAGCACGTGTTCGCCTTTGGTGAGTTCCTTGGTTGTTTTGCCTTTGTACGTAGCGTATGTATCGAAGTCATCGGTTCCAGAAAGCGAGAGTGTATCGGTGATGGGTTCATTGTCCATGAAGAATCGTACGCTTGCGCTTTCCATGCCTGTTGCGTAAGAAAGTTCGAAGGGGAGGGTTCCGCTAGTTTCGACGTTCACGGTGTATTCCAGCCATTCACCCTTCTGCGTGTAGCCCACGGCAAATCCGTCGCCGTTCTTCACGATATCCACACGGTCTTCGCGATATTCCTTGCCTTGGTTTTCGGTGTCCATGTCATAGTAGGCCTTGCCGGCACCGCCCACGTCATAGTTTTCGAAGTCGATGAAGTTTGCGGGGCCTTCAACGCTTGCACCTACGACTGGTACATCACACTTGGCTTCTGCATCTTTGAGTTTTTCCTTGCAGAACGGGCTTTGCGGAATAGCGGTCTTGCTGTCCTCAAATTCCCAGTAGTCCGCCTCGAAATCGCCCGCGAACACGAAGAACACGTCGTGCTTGCCGACCGCACCGGTCAGCGGCACTGTTACGAGGCCGTCTGCGCTAAATTCCGCCTTGCCAATGATTTCGCCGTTCACTTTGTCCAGACGGACGGTGATGCTCGACGCCTTCTTGACGTTCAGAACGGATGCCGAGAAGCTTTCTGCGCCTGCATCGCCGAATTCCACGCCACTAATCTTGGTGTATTTTCCTTCGGAAAGATTGGTGATGACCGTATTGCCGGCAGTACCGCTCTTACGGACCCTCACGTCTTCGCCCCACGACATGGTTTCCGCTTCCACGCGCTTGTACGGGTCGAAATCTTCCAGCTGGGCCACGCCATTGTCCGGCCAATAGTCAATCTTTTGAATAGTGCCGTCGGCGTTGTACTTCATTTCGGAAAGGCCGACAGAACGACGCTCCTTGTGTTGGAATTTCTGGCCCATCTTCTCGGACTTGTAACGCCAAAGTTCGTAATTTAGGCCGAAAACGTAGGATTTCCCCTTGAAATCGATGATACCCGGGTGGTTTCCGTTACTGCGCGAAGAATGCGGCATAATGTCGCCCTTGTAGGTCCAGGGGCCCGTGATTTTGTCGCTCATGGCATACCCGATACCTTCGGCACAGCAGGTGGATGCGAAAGTCATGTAGTAATTGTTGCCATGCTTGTAAACCCAGGGGCCTTCCTGGTAATCCTTGATTTTGGGGTAGGTGACGATGGAGCCCTGAGTACTAATCATGTCCTTATTCAACTTGATCATGTACAATTCGGGGTTGCCCCAGTACATGTAGGCCTGTCCGTCGTCGTCAATCCAGACGGTAGGGTCGATATCGTTCCAGTGCTCGCGCTGCCAGACCAGCGCCTTGTTCAAAGGTTCCTTGAAGGGGCCATAAGGGCTGTCCGCCACCAAGACGGAAATGCCATTGCCGTGAATGGGGACGTACATGAACCACTTGCCGTCGCGCTCGATGACCTGTTCTGCCCAGGCCCCGTTGGTTTTAGAGGACCACTTGATGTCGCCCAAGCTCGCTACGGCACCGTGGCTGGTCCAGTTGACCATGTCCGTGGAAGTGTGCAACAGCCAGTCGTACATCATGAACCCGTCGGCATTGTCCTCGTCGTGGGTCGTGTACAGGTAAACCGTATCCCCATGGACATAGGGCGCCGGGTCCGCCGTATAGTTCGTCGTGATTACAATTTTCTGAGCGAAACCCGTACAAGCCAAGGCCAATACGGAAGAAACGATTAGGTTTTTACCAAACATCTTGATCTCCATTCCTTGTTAATTCCTACACCCAATAACAAAGATATATCTGAAAATGTTTGCGGTTAATCGCTTGCGTAAATCTCTATTGTCAATTTATCAAAAAGGGGGAGATAAGAAAAGCCCGCTCACGGGGGAGTGGCGGGCATAAAGGCGGGGAATATGGGGGTTATTTCCCGGAGGAAACGATAACCTTTGCGGTCTTCAAGATTTTGTTCTTGAGCTTGTAGCCCTTCTGGAATACGGTGACAACATGACCTTCCGGGATAGTTTCGGAGGGCTGCTGCATCAGAGCTTCGTGGAGGTTCGGGTCGAATTCCTTGCCGGTCGGGTCAATCTGTTCAAGTCCTGCGTCCGTGAGAACCTTGGCGAACTGGTTGTAAATCATCTGCATGCCTTTTTCGAAGGCTTCGAGATCCTTGGCTTTGTTTTCGCTGGCGAAAGCACGTTCGAAATTGTCCTGGACTTCAGAGAGCTTTTCGAGGAGCTTGCCGTTCGCGGTTTCGATGAGTTCAAGCTGTTCCTTGGCATTACGGCGGCGGAAGTTTTCGAATTCGGCCATCAAACGCACAAAACGGTCGTTGGATTCGGCGAGCTGCTGTTTCAGAACATCTTCGGCGGAAGGTGCTGCGGGCTGTTCGGCGGCTTTTTCTTCGGCTTTTTTGCCTTCAGCGTCGGAAGTCTTGGCGGAATCCTGAGAGGCGTCGGCCTTGTTGGCTTCGGCTTCGAGATTCATTGCGTCCTGGGCGGCTTTCAGCACATCCTGTTCAAATTGAGCACGTTCAGCATCATTCGGTTCGACATTCTGTTCCGGATTCTTTTCTTCAGCCATGATATATCAATATTCCTTTAAAAATTGTCCGTACGGACATCTGTTTTACAATTTCGACACAAAGATAGCAAATACCATGCCAACAAAAAAAGTCAAAAATTGTTTTAATGTGAAACAAGCGTGACTCCCCTTCCTAAATTTTATATTACCGATAATCTACGTTATGTAAACTAAACCTTAGAAAAGAAAAACGGGCTTTTGCCCGCTTCTTTTTATTTCGCAAAAATCAAGTCTTCATATGTCATGGTGCCATCGAGCAATGCCGGACATGCCACATCCTGCATAATCTCCACATAGCTATCTAAGCTAACTGAAGATTGATTAGGGGAATCGTATTGGATGATATAATCAGAGCAGACCAAATTCTTGATGGAACTTTGTTTTTTATAATTTTCGCAAATTTGCGCAAAAGTGGCTTCGTCAATCTTTTCATAGATTTCAAAGAAGGAATAAATTCCATCCTGAACAGAAACAATTTCTGTAAGAGTTTTATCGGAATAAACGATTCGGGTCTGTACGCTGGTCCCGACTTTCATGGATTCGCAAAGCTGGGCTTTTTCTGCTTTATTGGGCTTTTTATCATCTGTGAGCCCGGTTCCCTCAGCCAACTTATCTAGCACGCTTGAAAAATGATCATAAGAATCGTCGCAGTACTGTTTCATATCTGTAATCTTTTTTGATACAGCAAGCGATGTTTGGGATGGATCCTGTTCCCCCAAAGTAGCCGTAACTTGGGCACTGCCATCAGAACATTTATAATGACCATCATCCATTTTTTCAGCAGCGTCTTTCATTTTATCACAGAACTGTGATGTGGATTTAAATATTCCTGCATAGTCAATTTTATCGCTGTAAAAAGTAGGATTGTCGTAATCAGCCTCAATTAGCTCGTTTACGTAGGAATTATCTGTAAATACAGTGGCTTTGAGATTTACAGAAACGCTGTGGTCCGTGGCGTAGACTTCGCATTTGGCGTTACCGATCTTATTTTCAAAATGGCGCTCGTGCTGGAGAGTTCCTTGATCAAAAGCCACATCATTAGGGTTGGAGTCAGCGGGGTCACAGGCGGTGAGGATTGCCATGATTGGTAGGAATGCAAAAAATTTTTTCATTATAATTTCTTCTTCTTTAGTTTTGTCGGAAAATATACTTAAACAACGCTCTTTATTCAACAAATTATTTGGTTATTTTTGCTGAAAAATTTGTATTTTTATAACAAATTCAGTCAACAAGACGAAAATAAGAAGGATTTATTTCATGTTTAAAAAGTTTTTTCCCATCACCGCTGTAGCGACCCTCGCATTTATGGCATGCTCCCCTGATGAATCCTCCTCTCCTATCGCTCCAATCGCAGAATCGTCATCTTCGATCCAGGGGATTGAAAATCCAAACTCTGCAAATTCTATCGCAAGTAGCTCTTCAGAATTCCAAAACAATAGCAGTTCCTCTGTATTCTCAAACCACAGCAGTTCTTCTGTGGCGAAAACGAACGAAAGCTCATCTTCGGTCAACCAGACTTCGTCAAGTTCAAATGGAAACCAACTTCAGCATTTTACGAAAAACGAATGCTCAGTAACAAAGTTATCCGACAATGTGGTCGTTATGGATTTTACCGTAGCAAATTCGGAAAGCGTCCAGATGAAAATGACTCTCGTTGGAACTGATGTCGAAATGGACATGGTGACTACTTACGATGCTTTTATTTCTGATTCCGAAGTCGAAAAGACGTGTGCAGAAGCAAAAGAAAGTGCAGCTGGTTACAATAACGCAAGCGTATTATGTGATGGACATACCATATCGGTCAAGTATATTAATTCTGCCAACGACAAAAACGCCGATGAAATTGTCGAGTCTTCAAAAGAACTCTGCAAACTGATGAACCTGGTTGAAGTATATGGTTCATCGAGTTCTACAAGTAATCCTTCTTCCCTATCGAGTTCTTCGTTCCAAGTTCCGGTCAGCAACAAAGAGAAACCAAACGATGCCGTGTGTGAAGTTTTCGTCGACTTGGATACCGCATTTGTGATGACCGCAGTTAAACCTGATTCAATCATCATCAATATAAACATGAACTATAATAGAGGTACTTTGGTAATGTCCGAAGTAATGCAATTTGCAGATGCTATTCCTGAGACCACCATTTCTGAAATTTGCAATCAGGCGAAGGAAGATGCAAGAAAGGATCCTCTGAGTGGAACTGTATATTGTAACGGAAAAAATATTACACAGTCTCTAACGCTTACGACTGTAAACTCGATTCCAGTAAGTGCTCCGGATTTTATTGCCGACTGCGACGAAATCAACGCTACAGGAATTCTTGTAGAAGATGAGGATTAGAGGTCAATCGATCATTGTTGTGAATAATTTTTGTGGCGTAGAGAGCGTAAAATTTTCACGCTCTGTAAATAAAAAGCCTTTCTTACATTTCTTGTAAATCTTTCATTTGAGGGAAGTCTCTCCCCTACACCGCCCCGTAACCCGCATAGAATAAGGGATTGCGGGCTTTTTTATATGTTGGAAAATTTTTTGGCACGCATTTTGCAAATACGAGTGCGAACAAAAAGAAACCTCAAAAAAAGGATACCAACATGAAGCTCGTCACAGCTTACATTCAACCTGAAAAGCTCAATAGCGTAAAGCAATCGCTATACGAGAACAAAATCTACAAGATGTCTGTCACTAACGTTCTTGGTTGCGGCCAGCAGAAGGGCTACAATCAACGTTTCCGTGGCGTTGTTACTGAAGTTAATTTGCTCAAGAAAATTTGTCTGAAGATTGCCGTGAATGATGAATTTGTGCAGCCTTGCATCGATGCCATCATCAAGGGCGCTCGTACGGGTGCCATCGGCGATGGAAAGATTTTCGTCACGTCGCTTGAACAGTGTGTTCGCATCCGCACGGGTGAAACTGGACCGGAAGCGATTGGTTAATTCGGAATCAGGAATTCAGAATTAGAAACTAAAATTTTCAAAAAGGATTTATACAAATGAACGAAGTAGCAACAGTCGCAACCGTCAACGACGCCATCTTTATGACGGAAAACATTTGGATCATGATCAGCGCCATGTTGGTGTTCATCATGGGTCTTGGATTTGCATGTGTCGAAGCAGGCCTTGTGCGTGCTAAGTGCTCTGCAAACGTCGCTTTCAAAAACATCGCTGTGCCGGCAATCGGTATCACGATGTACGCTTTGCTCGGCTTTGGCCTTATGTACCCGGGTACTTTCAACGGCATTCTCGGTTTCGCCGGCTTCGGCATTGGCGACTGGGCAAATCCGGCAAACTTCACCGCAGCCTACAACGGACACTTTACGTTGTTCACAGACTGGCTGTTCCAGGCAATGTTTGCAGCAACCGCCGCAACGATCGTGTCTGGTGCCGTTGCTGAACGTGTGAAGCTAAACTCCTTCCTCGTTTTCACCATCGCCTACGTGGCTCTCGTCTACCCTGTTGTCGGTAGCTGGACATGGGGCGGCGGCTGGCTCTCCACCTTCGGTGCTCACGGTTTCCACGACCTCGCCGGTTCTACCCTCGTCCACTCTGTGGGTGGTTGGGCTGCTCTCGCTGGTGTGATGATTCTTGGACCGCGTATCGGTAAGTATGTCGGTGGCAAGGTTCACGCTATCCCGGCTCACAACATTCCGCTTGCAACAATCGGTGTGTTCATGCTCTGGTTCGGTTGGTGGGGATTCAACGCCGGTTCTGCTCTCAACGGCGACCCGAAGGCTACTAGCTGGATTCTCGTGACCACGAACCTCGCTGCTGTCGCAGGCATCATCACCGCAACGCTTACAAGCTGGATCGTTTCCAAGAAGCCGGACGCCACCATGGCTCTCAACGGATGCCTTGCTGGTCTCGTCGCTATCACCGCTGGTGCAGACGTCGTGACCCCGCTTTCTTCCTGGATTATCGGTGCTATCGCTGGTGTGCTCGTCGTCGGTGCAGTCTTCATGTTCGACCGCTTGCACTTGGATGACCCGGTCGGTGCTCTCTCTGTCCACCTCGTGAATGGTGTCTGGGGTACGCTCGCTGTCGGTATCTTCGATATCACTGGTGACTACACGCTCGGCACTCAGGCTGTTGGCGTCCTCGCCTACGCTGTCCCGTGCTTCGCTGCCGCAAGCCTCATCTTCTTCATCATCAAGAAGACCATGGGTCTCCGCGTGACTGAAAAGCAAGAACTTCGCGGCCTTGACCAAGCTGAACACGGTCAAGAAGCTTACAGCGGATTCCAAATCTTCAGCAACATGTAATTTAGCACTTAGTTATTAGTCAATAGTCATTAGTTAAAAAACTTACTGAAGTTTCCAAGCCTTAAACTAACGACCAACAACCAATAACTAACAACTACAAAAAGTATCTCTGTTGACTAAAGTACCCCGGAACGAATGTTCCGGGGTTTTACGTTTGTGCGTAGCAACTATTTTTCGATTTTGTGCTACAAAAAAAGCCGCACGAGGCGGCTTGGAAATGTTCGTTTGGTGAATTCCGTGCGGCTCAGAGATTCTCGATTTCTTTGAGCCAGTCCGCAGAAGATGCATCGCTGGGCATTCGCCAGTCGGCTCGCGGAGAGAGCGAAATCGTTCCGACCTTTGGACCATCCGGGATGCAACTGCGCTTGAATTGCTGAGCAAAGAAGCGTTTCAAGAAGAGCTTAAGAACGCGAACTAGCTCTTCATGTGGGTATTTCGCTTCAATTGCGGAGCCATCCTCGCCCACTTTGGCCCCAAAAGCTTTCTCGGCCAAGTAAAGCAATTTGCGTGGTTCTGCACCATATTTTGTAAAATGATACAGATAAAAATCGTGGATTTCATAAGCCCCGAGAATGGACTCTGTTTTCTGCGCTATTTGTCCGTTGCTATCGGCGGGCAAAAGTTCTGGCGAAACAGGCGTATCCAAAATGTCGCGGAGAACATCGGCGAGGGCTTTCGCGGAATCCTGGGAATTTGCCGCACTCTCCCCCATCAATTCCTGTACGTGATCGGCGTACCATGCGACAACGTGACGCACGAGCGTCTTTGGAATATCGCAGTTCACGGCATACATGGACATATGATCGGCATTATACGTGCTCCAACCAAGAGCGATTTCGGAAAGGTCGCCCGTTCCAACGACAATGCCTCCTTCTTTATTTGCCAAGTCCATCAAGATCTTGGTGCGTTCGCGAGCCTGTACGTTTTCGTACGTCACGTCAAGTTTTGCAGCATCGTGACCGATGTCTTTGAAATGCTGCAAGCATGAAGGCTTGATGTCGATTGTTCGGAGTTCAACGCCCAAGAGCTCCGCCATCGCAACAGCGTTATTTTTTGTGCGTTTGGTTGTGCCGAATCCTGGCATTGTAATCACGAGAATTTCGTTCAGCGGGCGATTCAGCAACTTGAATGTTTCGACAACGACTAGCAATGCAAGCGTTGAATCTAGACCTCCACTGAGCCCGAGAACCGCACGCTTGGCATACGAAGATTCTAGACGTTTCGCAAGCCCTGCGCATTGGATATTGAATATCTCGCGGCAGTTGGAATCGCGATGTGCTATGTCGCTTGGAACAAAAGGCATCGGCGCAATGTAGCGGTATTTAAGACCTTCCGTGGGCTTTTCAGAATCATTCGCAACAACGGGAAGTGATGTAAAATTTGCGGCTTTTGCAAAATATTCTGTGGAATCGAAATCTTGGAAGCTGCCCTCGCTTAAGCGCTGGGCATTCAAACGCTGTACATCGATATCGGCAAAAACGATTTCACTTTTGCGACTGTAATTTTTGCGTTCGGCGAGCATGGAGCCGTTTTCGGCAATCATCAAATGTCCGCTAAAGACCATGTCGGTCGTGGATTCGTGAACGCCGGCAGATGCATAAACGTACGTCGCCATGCAGCGTGCAGACTGATTCATCACGAGATTACGGCGGTAATCGCCCTTCCCCACGAGCGCATCGCTTGCAGACAAATTTAAAATCACATTAGCGCCAGCCAAAGCGAGTTCACCGCTAGGCGGTGACGCTGTCCACAAGTCTTCGCAAAGTTCCACGCCAATGCGTATTTCTTCGCTACCGTTTACCATAAAGAAATTTGTTATCGGAACCTCGCCCAAGCCATCAAACGAATACGTGAGCGGAGTTTTCCCGTAACCGCCGATTTTAGCACTGTTTGCGCTTAGCAAATCGCGACCGCTATTGAAATGGCGTTTTTCGTAAAATTCACGCTGGTTCGGCAGGTGGATTTTCGGCGTAACGCCAATAATCTTTCCGCGTTGCAAAAGGGCGGCGCAATTATAGAGTTTACCGAACATTCGGAGCGGGAGCCCCACAGCGACAATCATGTCGGAACCATCAAATGCCTTTGCAATTTTCAAAAGCGATGCAAACGATTTCTTCAGCAAAAGCTCTTGATGGAACAAATCACTACAGGTGTAACCCGTAATGCAGAGTTCAGGGAAAACGACAACTGCGGCCCCTTCGTTTTTGGCGAGGAGACCGCAGCGTATGATTTCATCAGTATTGAATTCCGTATCCGCAACTTTCAAAGTTGGGCACACAGAAGCGATTCTGTAAAAACCGAACATTTTATTTTGTAATCAATCCTAGTTTGTTCATTCGATAATTCATCATTCGCGGAGAAATGCCAAGTTCGCGGCCCGCTGCCGAAATATTACCGTCGTTGCGCTTGATAGCTTCTGTGATCAATTCCTTTTCGTAATTGCACATCATCACGTCAAGCGGAGCGTGATCGGTAATGATTTTTC
Organism: Fibrobacter sp. UWB7; assembly: GCF_900142945.1. Lineage (NCBI taxonomy): Bacteria > Pseudomonadati > Fibrobacterota > Fibrobacteria > Fibrobacterales > Fibrobacteraceae > Fibrobacter > Fibrobacter sp. UWB7. The sequence continues at coordinate 423,977 of NZ_FRCO01000002.1, read as the reverse complement.
CGGTGCCCGTACTTAAGCTTGTCTGCAATGAAGGCGGAAGATTGTAGCTATGGATGCAATCGTCTGTTGCCGTAAGCACGGCGCGTTCAATGCAGTTTTCAAGTTCACGGACGTTACCCGGCCAATGATAACTCATCAAAAGATTAATTGCTGTTGTGGACAAGCGAACAATCTTTTTGCCGTACCTGAGATTCATCTTTTCAATGAAATGCTCGGCAAGCAAAATAATGTCGCTCTGGCGCTTTGCCAAATCCGGCATCGCAATCGGGAAAATATTCAAGCGGTAGAACAAGTCTTCGCGGAAGAGTTTCTTTTCCATGAGTTCTTCGAGGTTGCGGCTTGTGGCTGCCAAGAAGCGAACATCAGAATGGAGTTCTTCGTTGCTGCCGACTCGGCTGAACGTGCGTTCTTGCAAAAAGCGCAACAGCTTGACCTGAGTCTGCATTGTCAAATCGCCAATTTCGTCGAGGAAGAGCGTTCCGCCATCGGCAATTTCTGCACGGCCCTTGCGCATGTTAATGGCTCCTGTGAATGCGCCTTTTTCGTGACCGAAAAGTTCGCTTTCCACAAGATTCTCTGGGAGGGCTGCGCAGTTGAGCGTTACAAACGGCTTGTCTTTACGAGATGAAAGCTGCACAATTGCACGAGCGATCATCTCTTTACCCGTACCGCTACCACCGCGAATAAGCACGGTCGCATCCGACGGAGCGACTTGACGCACTTGTTCGTACACAATCTGCATTTCGCGGCAGTTGCCAACAAGTTCACTCGGCTTACCGCTGAGCATGTCACGCAACTTCTGGTTTTCGTCAATCAAGGACTGGCGTTCCACAAGCATTGTCTGGCATTCGCTAGCGGCATCACCCGTAATGTTCGCGATAATTTCCAAAAGTGCGACATCGCGGTCCAGATCCGTCGTCACATCGACAGGACGGTCAACTGAAAGCGTTCCGATAATTTGTTCATCGTGAATCAAAGGAACGCAGATAAATGCGACCTGGCTATCGTAATTGCGTGCGCCTGTGCGGTTCAAGAATCGAGAATCCTTGCGCAAGTCGGGAATCACGTGGCTGCGGCCTGTTTCTGCCACATGTCCAGTGATGCCCTCGCCCACCTGATATTGGCCAAGGCGCTTTTTCTTTTCATCAAGTCCATGCGATGCTTCAATTTTTAAGGTATTACCGAACAGCAAAGTAAACGTGCCGTTCAGCATTCCCATGTCGGTATCCAAAATGGTGAGCACATTATCCAAGAGCTTTTCAACGTTTCTCTCGTGGATAATGATTGTGCTGATCTTTTGAACGACCGCGATTTCTGAACCTATTGGTTGTTTCATAATTTGTAAAATAGTAAATGATTGTTATATACTAAAGGGCTTTGACCAATAACTAATGACTTAGTTTTACAACTTTTCTCTAATGCGCTTGAGGGCAACTGCAGTCTGATCTGGGTCGCCAAAAGCGGTCAGGCGGAAATAGCCTTCACCGCAGGGACCAAAACCACTACCCGGCGTGCCGACAACTTCGCAAGTGGCAAGCAAGCGGTCAAAGAAGTCAAACGATTTTTCGCCTTCCGGCAATTTCCACCAAATATAAGGAGCGTGTTCGCCACCGAAAACGGTATAACCGCATTCCGTCAATTCCTTACGGATTCTTGCAGCTGTAGCCATATAACCGTTGATGACTGCCTTTGTCTGTTCCCAGCCTTCCGGTGTGTAAATAGCTTCTGCAGCGCGCTGTGTCACGTAGCTTACTCCGTTGAACTTAGTGCACTGACGGCGGTTCCACATGGCACGGAGCTTTTCAAGTTCGTGCGGGACAATTGTGTATGCGCAACGAACGCCCGTGAATCCGGCGGTCTTACTGAAGCTGCGGAATTCAATGGCACAAGTGCGAGCGCCCGGAATTTCGTAAATGGAGTGCGGGAGCTTTTCGTCGCGGATGTAGCAGTTGTATGCACCATCGAACAAAATAATTGCACCAGTTTCGTTGGCGTAATCCACAAACTTCTGGAGCGTTTCACGAGTGAGCACCGTACCGGTCGGGTTGTTCGGGCTGCAAAGATAAATCAATTGGACGGGATTCTTGGGCAAGTCCGGCTGGAAGTTGTTTTCTGCCGTTGAGGCGAGATAAGTCACTTCGGAGAAATGACCGTCGTCCTGAAGAACCCCTGTACGGCCTGCCATCACGTTGCTATCGAGATACACGGGGTAAACCGGGTCCGGGATTGCGATTTTGGCATCTGCCGAGAAGAGTTCCTGGATGTTTGCAACATCGCACTTGGAACCATCGCTCACGAACACATCGTTCGGATCCATTTCAATGCCGCGCGGAGTGTATTCGCCACGGATAATGGCTTCGCGAAGGAAATCATAACCTTGTTCTGGACCGTAACCGCGGAACGTCCACTTGACACCCATTTCGTTCACGGCCTTGTGCATGGCTTCGATTACAGCGGGGATAATCGGAGAGGTCACATCGCCAATGCCCAAGCGGATGATGTCTGCATTTTCGTGGGTGCCCTGGTATTCCTTGATTTTCTTGGCAATTGTTGAAAAAAGGTAACTGCCAGGAAGACGATCGTAGTACGGATTGATGATTGAATTGTTCATTTTTAAGTATTCGGTTTTAGGTAATAGGTTTTACGAGCTCTCTCGTCTAAACGATTTAGATTTCGCCCTTAAAGACTTCTTTTGCGGGGCCGGTCATAAAGACGGGGCCGCCTTCTTCGTGCTTGATGTGAAGCGTTCCGCCATCCAAGACAACGTCTGCTTCGAGACCGATGCGACCTGTGCGCTGAGCGGCAACAAGCGTTGCGCAGCTTCCGGTGCCACAAGCCATCGTCACGCCACAACCGCGTTCCCAGACGCGCATGCGGATCGTATTTTCGTTGATCACTTGTGCAAATTCGATGTTGCAACGGTCAGGGAAAATCTTGTCCACTTCGAGGATGCTTCCCCAATTTTCAAGCTGGATTTTTTCGATGTCGTCTACGAAGATAACGGTATGCGGGTTGCCCATAGAAACTGTTACGCCCGTAAAATCAAAAGTGTCTGCCGTAAGCTTGATGGTTCCCAAGAATTCGCGCGGGAGGCCCATATTTACACAAACACGGCCATCCGGCAGAACGGATGGCTTTACAAGACCGCTTTTGGTGTGCAAAACAAAATTGCTATCATCGCTAAGACCGCGACTTTGGATAAATTTCGCAACACAACGCGTGGCGTTTCCGCACATGGCGGCTTCGGAGCCGTCTGCGTTGAAGATGCGCATTTCAAATTCGTTGCTTTTTACATTTTCGTTTATCGGAGTCACGACAACTACTCCATCAGCGCCAATGCCAAAGCGTCTATCGCAAAGTTCAATTACACGCTGTTCCAGAGCCTTGCCCGGAGTCATGTCGAAAGACTCACCAGGTTCGACAAGAACGAAGTCGTTGCCGAGACCAGTCCATTTTGAAAATTTTAAAGACATAAAATGTAATCCTTTTTACGCTATTCGCGCTCTATAGGCAAAAATCGTGCCACTTTTACAATTTCAGTAAAAGCGCTGATTTTGAAGTAATTTCAAGGATTTTGAAAATTAAGAGATTTTCAGGAAATGAAATATTTTACAAAATGTGTAAAAACAAGAAAAGAGTTTTACAAAAATTGTAAAACTCTTGAGTTTCAGGAACGGAGATGTATTACTTGAGTCGGTTTACGACCTGCTTAGCGCTTGCCATGGCGCGAACCACAAGCGAAGCTCCGTTAGCACAGTCACCGACCGCGTAAATGTTACGTGCTGGGTCCGGGATGATTGCCGTACGTGGCGTAAGTTTCAAGCCCAAGTCGTTCACGAGGCCTTCCGCCGGAACGCCTGTAAAGCCCATGGCGAGCACGACCAAATCAGCTTCGATGATTTCCGTAGAATTCGGAACTTCATTCGGCTTGAGCGGCTTGCCGAGCGGAGACATGTCCCATTCGACACGGACTGCTTCGACACCGGCCACGTGACCGTCCTTGACAATAAACTGCTTGGACGAAACATTCCAGCGACGTTCGCCGCCTTCGTGGTGTGCGTAGCTTGTGCGCAGCAAGTACGGCCAATCCGGCCACGGCGTAGAGGGTGAACGAGTCTCAGGCGGCTTCGGCATGAATTCCACCTGGAGAACGCTCTTGCATCCTTCACGGATAGCTTTACCCACGCAGTCGTTACCCGTATCGCCACCGCCAATGATCAAGACCTTTTTGCCCTTGGCGTTGTACTTTTCCGGATCCTTGCAATCAGGCATTTCGGCACCGTGCAAGTAATCGAGAGCGAGGTAAATGCCTTCGGCTTCACGGCCCGGGATTTTCAAGTCACGAGCGTTCGGCGTACCAATGGCGAGGAATGTGTAATCGAAATTGCGGTGGATGTATTCAGCAGAAATATCCTTGCCGATTTCGGTATTGCAAATAAACTTGATGCCAGCGGCTTCGAGGAGAGCTACGCGGCGGTCAATCACCTGCTTTTCGAGCTTCCAGTTCGGAATGCCGTAACGCAGGAGTCCACCCGGCTTTTCGTGTTTTTCGTAAACCGTCACGGCAAAGCCTTTGCGACGGAGCGCTTCGGCAGCAAACAAGCCCGCAGGACCAGCGCCAATCACGGCGGCAGTCTTTCCGTTCGATTCAGCCGTCGGGAGACTCACCCAGCCTTCTTCGAAGGCTGTTTCGATCATGAACTTTTCGACCTGACGGACCATCACGGCATCGTCATTCAAGTTACGCGTGCAGCAAGATTCGCAAAGAGCCGGACAAACGCGTCCCGTGAATTCCGGGAAGAAAGCCGTCTTGCTAATGATATCGTAACCCTTGCGGATATCGCCTGCAGCAACCGCTTCGTTAAATTCCGGAACGAGGTTTCCGAGCGGGCAACCTGCACCGTGGCAGAAAGGCACGCCGCAATTTGAGCAGCGACCGGCCTGAGCCACAATTTCAACGGCAGTCAACGGGCGTTCAACTTCTTTCACGTCCTTGACACGTTCATCAACCGGACGGTAAACATCTTGTATTCTCTGTACTGTTTCCATTATATCCTCCGTACCGGTTTACTTCTGAGTGTGCATAGCTAAAGCGTGACGGTATTCAACCGGGAATACCTTTACAAATTTCGGACGGGCATCATTCCAGTCTTCGAGAATGCGCTTGCCCTTTGCAGAACCAGTAGCTTCGACGTGCTGCTTGATGATGTCGAGGAGTTCCTTTTCGCTTTCCGTACCCGGAAGCACGCTTTCAAGGTCCACAGAATCCACGTTGCAGCTCAAGTCAAAGTGACCCGTTTCGTCGTAGACGTAAGCGAGACCACCCGTCATACCGGCAGCGAAGTTCACGCCCACGCGACCGAGCACGACCACACGACCACCCGTCATGTATTCGCAACCATGGTCACCAACGCCTTCAGAGACGAGGAGCATACCGGAGTTACGGATACCGAAGCGTTCGCCAGCGAGACCGTTGATGAACACCTTACCGCTTGTGCCACCGTAACCGATGACGTTGCCAGCGATGACGTTGTCTTCGGCCTTGAACGTTGCGTTGTGCGGCGGGCGAACGATAATCTTACCACCGCTGAGTCCCTTTGCCATAAAGTCGTTGACTTCACCTTCGAGGTCAAGCGTAACACCCGGAGCGAGGAATGCACCGAAGCTCTGGCCAGCAACACCCTGCAAATGAATCTTGATCGTATCTTCTGGGAGACCCTTTGCACCGTAGAAGTCATCCACGTAGCCAGAAGTTTCTGTACCGACCGTACGGTCCGTATTGTGGATCATAGCACAAAGTTCAACCGATTTGCCTTCCTTGAAGGAATCCTGAACGAACGGGAGAATTTCGCGGCGGTCAAAGTTGACGAGTTCTTCGGGTTCATAATTTTCATCGAAGGACTTACAGCCTTCAACAGTCTGGAAGACCTTGCTGAAGTCGAGGTGCTTTGCCTTGTAGAATTCAATAGCGTGGTTCACATCGAGCAAGTCGCTGCGGCCGCAGGCTTCATGGAGGCTCTTGAGACCGAGGCTTGCGAGGATTTCGCGGACTTCGTCAGCGATGAAGAACAAGAAGTTCTTGACGTATTCCGGCTTGCCCTTGAAGTGCTTGCGGAGTTCCGGATCCTGCGTAGCAAGGCCCATCGGGCACTGGTTCGTATGGCAGCGGCGGTCCATAATGCAGCCTAGCGATACGAGCAAGTTCGTGGCAAAGCCAAATTCTTCGGCACCGAGGAGAGCACCAATCACAACGTCACGACCGGTCTTGAGCTGACCATCGACCTGGAGCTTCACGCGACCACGGAGGTTGTTCAAAACGAGAGTCTGTTCCGCTTCAGCAATACCAAGTTCCCATGGGAGGCCGGCATGCTTGATGGAGGTGAGCGGAGATGCGCCCGTACCACCATCGTGACCAGAGATGAGAACGACGTTTGCGTGAGCCTTGGCAACACCGGCTGCAATCGTACCGACACCGACTTCGGACACGAGCTTCACAGAAACACGAGCCTTCGGGTTGGAGTTGTGCAAGTCGTAAATGAGCTGAGCCAAGTCTTCGATGGAGTAAATATCGTGGTGCGGCGGCGGAGAAATGAGCGACACATTCGGGATAGAGTGACGCACGCGAGCCACAAATTCATTCACCTTACGAGCAGGGAGCTGACCACCTTCACCCGGCTTTGCGCCCTGAGCCATCTTGATTTGCAAATCCTTAGCGTGACGGAGATAGTCAATTGTCACACCGAAACGACCAGAAGCGATCTGGCGAATAGCAGAGCTGCGGATTTCACCGTTCGGCCCCGGAGTATTGCGATCCGGGTCTTCACCACCTTCACCGCAGTTGCTCATGGCACCCACGCTGTTCATGGCGATAGCGATAGTTTCGTGAGCTTCCGGGCTCAAGGAGCCAAGGCTCATAGCGCCAGCGACAAAGTGCTTGACGATGCTTTCACGAGATTCGACTTCGGAAATATCAATCGGAGTCGTTTCCTTGAACTTGAAGAGACCGCGGAGCGTTGCGAGACGTTCGGACTGGTCGTCAATGAGTTTGGAGTAAGCCTTGAACTTTTCGTAATCGCCCATCTGCACAGCCTGACGGAATGCAGCGATGGACTGCGGAGTCCACAAGTGGCGTTCGCCTTCGCTGCGATAGCGGTACTGACCGCCTTCCTTGAGAACGCTGCTAGCGTCGGCAAGAGCGATGTGGCAACGAGCGTCGATTTCCTGAGCGATTTCCTTGAGACCGATACCTTCGATGCGGCTTGCAGTACCCGGGAGGTACTTGTCGATAAATTCGCGGTTGAGACCGACGGCTTCGAAAATTTGAGCGCTGCGGTAGCTGCGGAGCGTAGAGATACCCATCTTGGACATGATCTTCAAGAGACCCTTGTCCACAGCCTTGATGTAGTTGGCCGCTGCCGTGACCGGGTCCACATCGAGTTCGCCGGTATGGCACATGTTCGTGATGCTTTCGAGAGCGAGATACGGGTTGATGACCGTTGCGCCGTAACCGAGCAAAAGGGCAAAATGCATGACTTCGCGAACTTCACCGGACTGCACAATCAAACCGATTTCCGGACGGACGCCAGCTTCGACGAGTGAGCGGTTCACGCAAGCGGTAGCCAAGAGCGACGGCATCGGGACATAGCCCCAATCCACGTTCTTATCGGAAAGGACTATGATGTTGAAGCCGTCCTGCACGGCGCGGATAGCGTCGCCAGCGAGCTTCTGCAAAGCTTCTTCGAGAACTTCGCCATTGCCGCCAATCGGGAACTGCATCTTGAGCACCTTAGCGGTAAAGCTCTTGTCGCCGATGTTTTCGAAACGGCGGATTTCGTCTTCGGTCACAACCGGACGCGGAATCTTGATGAGGTGAGCCTGTTCCGGAGTTTCTTCGAGAATGTTGCCGTGGTTACCGATGTAGGTCGTAAGGCTCATCACGAGTTCTTCACGAATCGGGTCAATCGGCGGGTTCGTCACCTGGGCGAACAGCTGCTTGAAGTAGTTGAACAACGGCTGCGGCTTGTCAGAAAGCACGGCGAGAGCGGCGTCGTTACCCATGGAACCGAGCGGTTCTGCGCCCGTCTTTGCCATCGGCTGCAAAATCACGCTCAAGTCTTCGGCAGAGTAACCAAAGCGCTTCTGCTGGATAAGCAAATCGGCAGGAACGTCAGACGGATTGATTTCGCTGAAGAGGCCACGAACGCTCATCTTGTTTTCGGCAACCCAGCGGCGGTACGGCTTGCTGCGGGCGACGAGAGCCTTCATTTCCGCATTCTTCAAGATGCGGTGGTTTTCAATATCGAGGTAAATGATTTCACCCGGTTTTAAACGACCCTTTTCTTCAACTTGGTCGTCGTCGATGTCGAGCACACCCGTTTCGGATGCCATGACAAACAAACCGTCTTTACATAAAGTGTAACGTGCCGGACGGAGACCGTTGCGGTCCAAAATGGCACCAGCGTTCACGCCGTCGGAGAATGCGACCGCTGCCGGGCCGTCCCACGGTTCCATCAACATGGATTCGTATTCGAAGAAACCACGCACATCGCGGCCGAGGTAATGCTTTGCACCCCAAGCCTGCGGCATCATCATGAGCATCGCATGCGGGAGGCTACGGCCAGCGGCCACCAAAAGTTCAAACATGTTGTCGAGGCTAGCGGAGTCACTCTGGCCTGCGGCAATCAGCGGCAAGCACTTCTGCAAATCTTCGCCAATGCGGTCGCTCTTGAGGTACGGTTCACGAGCCTTGAGACTGTTCAGGTTACCGCGGAGCGTGTTGATTTCGCCGTTGTGAGCGAGGTAGCGGAACGGATGGGCCAAGGGCCAAGTCGGGAACGTGTTGGTCGAATAACGCTGGTGGACAAGTGCAATAGCACTTTCGAAATCGTTATCCTTCAAATCCTTGTAAAAGCCTTCGATCTGTGTGGCGAGCAAGAGGCCCTTATAAACAATCGTCTTGGAGCTGCAAGAGCAGATGTAGAGGTTCTTGACAGACTTTTCGATCAAGCGGCGGAGCACAAACAGCTTGATTTCGAATGCTTCGTTCGATTCGAACTTGGAACCGTCAAAAATGTACTGACGGATGTGCGGAAGCGTTTCGCGAGCCGTGTGACCGATAGCGGACGGGTCCACCGGAACTTCACGGATCTTGACAACCGGAGCACCTTCAGCAGCAGCGAACTTTTCAATTTCTGCATCGGCAGAATCGGCAGCCACAGTATTTTCGACAAAGATCATCGCCACGCCGTAACGGCTCGGAAGATCGTTGTAGATCTTGTGGAAGAACTTGTGCGGCATCGAAAGCAAAAGGCCGGCACCATCACCCGTTTCCGGGTCACCACCCGTTGCACCACGATGGAGGAGGCGCTTTAAGACGGTGATACCCTGGACAACAATCTGGTGAGAAGCGATATTATTTATATTGGCGACCAAGCCGACGCCGCAGGCGTCATGTTCGTTGGCTGGATCGTAAAGAGCTTGTGCTTGCATAGAAATCCTTTTTAGTTTTTGCGCCCTATATGCAAAAACTGTGCCAACTCGCTACAAAATGCGTAAAGCCCGCTTCAATTCATGAAAAAGCGGTTAAAAATGTAAAAGAAAGAAATTTCTGAACAGAATCTCTAAAATTTGATGCAAACACGGTTTACAGTTTTTGAAATTAAATTTTGAATTTTTACAAAATACGTAAAATCAGAAAGCTATTCCAAAAGTTTTCCAAAATGTTGTTGTAAATCAACTATTTTTGTATTATAACATTCAAGATGACTAATATGATGAAAAAATTCAAGTTTGGATCCTTTGGGGCGTTGGCTATTTTATTGGTTTTTATTTACGCATGCAGTGACAACGGAACCGATAGTGATTATCCGCGAACAAAATATCCCCAAATAAAAGATTACTCAAGAAAGACAATTGTGGGTACAGTCATCAACGCCGACAGCGTCCCCCAAGCTCACGCTCGAATCTATATTACCGGAGTTGATTCCACCACTCAACACGCCTATATCATGGATTCAACCGAAGCCGATAAAAATGGATATTATTCCATCGTTACAGATGGCGATAAACACCGTTACAGATTGCTTGCCAAAACGACGACCGATCCCGACACGTTATTTGGATTTGAAACCTACGTTTATACATTTTGGGATACTCCTTATCCAGACTCGTTCGAATTCGATATAGAAGTCGGTGAACCCGCCTCAGTGCAATTCTATTTACGCTACAGAGATTACGATTCCATTTGCCTAGAAGGTTCCTTTGCCTGCGCTACAATTACCGAAAACGATCGAGAAAAAGGCTTTGTCATTATTCGTGACGTACCTCCAGGATCTTACGAAACATACACAGGTTGGAGAGATGGCAAAGCCAATGCCAACCCATTACTACTGAGGCCCAAACATATTCGTGCCGGTTCAACGTATTTCTGGGCAAACGGATTTTTAAAAGGACACGAAGCCGGAACTTTGGATCTCTCGATTCCGCCAAAAGCTTTAGCTATTTTAGACTCAGCAAAGCTCCCCCACATATTAAATAACCTCATCATCCCTGTCTTTAAAAAAGAAAATTACGATGCTCTAATGGATGATCGCGGGAACGAAATAATAATGTCCAAAGCCAAAAACGAGACGGATTCAAGCCGTTTTTGGATAATTCCCGATTCCATAGGTTATGCCAATCAAAAGATTCGATGGATTGACGCATTCGATCAAAATGAACAACGGCAAAAAAGAAACCTTTGGCTCCTTTATTCAAAAATCAACGCGGACTCCATTGATATAGGTTATGATTTTAACCCTTGGGATTCTAGCTATGCTGTCAGTTTTTGGATTGAATCTCTCAGCGACTCACGCAAACAAGTCTCGCTAGTCTCGGTCGGCAACGATTCTCTTGGTTTCAAAATAACCCAATGCCCCAAAAACACCCGACAAATTTGCATGAGAATTTTAGATAAAAATGATTCGACCTCTATAGATTCGACAATTTACTGCAGTGAAAAAATTTTTGATAGCAAACGCCACCACTTATCGATAGTTATCCACAAAGACCTTGTGATGATCGCAATAGATGGCAAAACAGTCTACGAAACCAGTATGGATTTAACAATGAATTTCTTTAAGGCGCTTCGATACTCGATAATTGGCGATATTCCAATGAAAAATTTTATCGTGTACAAAATCGACAAGGACATCCGCACCCCCAATGACAACGACTGGACCCGCCTCAAAGCATGGCTTATGGCGTTTTATGAACTTCAAGCCTCTGTTTCATCAGATAAATGATGCGATTTACAATTTTTGACGCTAAATTTCGCAATTTTGTCGGTTACGAATCGTGAAAATTGAGGCTTAATTAATTTTGTAAGAAAAATTTAAGTTTTATAACGTATTTGTGGACAAAAATTGGAAAATGAGCGCTGTTTAAAAATTTTAAATTTGGCGCCATGATTAATTTTATCAAGTCTATTTACTCCGGTTTGTGCATTGGGCTCGGCGGAACGGTTTACCTTTCTTGCGACAATAAGATCCTCGGGTCGTTCTTGTTCGGACTGGGGCTTTTTACGATTTTGAATTTCGGATTCAACCTTTTTACGGGTAAGGTCGGCTATTTCGTCAACAATAAGATTAATTATTGGGGATTTTTAGGAATTGTTTGGCTCGGAAATTTCATTGGAACGTTCGTTTTCGCGAAGTTAATGGCAGCGACTCGCTATGGTGCGGCACTTCAAGCGAAAGCAAATGCTCTTTGCGTTATCAAGGACGGCGATGGTTTTGCAAGTTTGCTCGTGCTCGGGATTTTCTGCGGAATGCTCATGTTCATCGCTGCTGACGGCTACAAGACCGTAGAAAACCAGGTCGGGAAAGTTTTCATCGTGTTCCTCCCGGTGATGGTCTTTATCTTAAGCGGTTTCTAGCACTGCATTGCAGACATGTTCTATTTCTCGCTTGCAGGCGACTTTTCAATGACAATGCTCAAAGCGCTTGTCGCAATTACAATTGGCAATTCCATTGGCGGTGGACTCATCCCACTCATGCAAAAGTTGAACGCCAAGTCCGCAAAAGCGTAAGAAAAAACTTCCTACAGAAAAAAGCGCAATCCATGAGGGATTGCGCTTTTTTTCAAGAAATAATGGATTCCCTCCCTTCGGTCGAGAATGACAATTCTAAGGATGAAAAGTCAAAAAGGACCGCGGAAGGTAACGTTTTATCCGAGGTCTTTGATGACCATGATGCCGCTGCGTTCGATCTTCGGGTATTGACGCATGCCTTCCCCGCCCTTACCCTTGTCGAGAATTTCGAGGAGCTTGCCATCTGTGGAGTACAGGTGCAGTTCCCACGGGCCGTTCGGTGCGTTGAAGTAACCGGAGTTCTTTTGCACGTTGCGCTGGAACGTTCTATTCAAACGGTCGGCAACGCTGCGGGCATGAACTAGTGAAACGTCTGCGAGATTCCAGGAAATCGGCACGCCACCCATGTCGAATATGAGTACAGCATCGACATCGGTTTCTTCCTTCATCGTGAATTTCCAACTGAAGTTCTGCCAGCTCGTGCTCAAGTCAAGAATACGGCCGTTTGCATACGGCGTATAGCTTTCGCAGTCCTTCTTGATGTTCACGTTGAGCGTACGCGGCTTGTCAGCCTTGGCACGCATGCTAAAGATGTACGTTACACCCTTGTGGAGCGCAAAATGCTGCTTGAACTGGAGATTCCAGGAATCCTTGCCGCCCTTCTTGATGTCGAAATGCACAACGCCATCTTTGACGGTGACATCGCCCTTTCCACCCCAGAAATCGGTGGTCCAACCTGAAAGCGGATCTTCGGCGTTGAATTCACCGTTTTCGATGATGTTCGCACCAGTTCCCTGAGAACCGGTCGTGAAATCCTTGTTCTGGATAAAGTTCGGAATCACACTTGTGTTCTGGATGCCGAGAGGACTGTCTACTGCGACTTCCTTACCCCAGCCAAGAAGCGTGTTGTAGGAACCGTGAACTGTCATGTCCATTTCCGGACTGTCGAAGTTACCCGGACCCCAACTCCATGCGAGCCAGCCGATGTTCAAGCGTTCGCATTCCGACATGATGAACTTGTACGGAATTTCACGAACACCGCCTGCAGCCACCGGAGCAAATTCACCGACAATCAGGGGAATCTTACGCTTGAGGGATTCTTCGAGCGTACCCTTGATGCGGTCCTTGACGGTTTCGTAGCCTGTTGCCACCGGATTGTGGCGTTCGGTCGGCCACCACATGTGAATCGAGAAAATCAAGTTGTGTTCGGGGTCTGCCTGCAAAAGTTTCGGGCCCACGTTCAACAAATTCTTTTCGTTCTGGCCCCATTCGTCGGCGTCGATCATAATCGGCACACGCACACCAGAGGCGCGGAGCTTTGTAACGATGATGTTATAGGCGTTGAAAAAGTCATCGGCGCTCTGGGCCTTGTCGCCCGGTTCGTTACCGATGTTCAAAATCAAGTATTCCTGATGATTGTAAATCATCTGGAGTGTTTCTTCGCGAAGCCAAAATTCAAGGGCGTCGCTCAGGCGGTCCCAGTTACCGGTTGTGTCATGAATTTCCGGGATAGGAATCATGCCGTTGGCAATACAAAGCGAAATAATGTTGTCGAGGTCGCTGATGCGGCCTCGAGTATTCCAAACAATTCTTACACAGTTTGCGCCAGTCTTTGCAATTTCGGGAATGGTCTTGCCTTCACGATCCGTCCAAATAAACATGTGGTTTACACCACGAAGAACAACCTTTTCGTTGTCCTTGCTATACAGAAAAGAATCTTGAACGAAAAAGCCCGGTTTCACAGATGAGCCGTTCATGTCTTTAATTTTCTCCATAATGTCAATTAATCCATTATAAATATACAACTAAATGTTTTTTTAGAGCCAAAATTTTTTCGCATATATAAAAAATTCAGCGCTCAACCATGGACTTTTCAAGCAAAATATGTGCCACAAGGCGTAAGCTCGGCTATTTGAGCCTTATGGATGCTGACGCGTTTGATTTGGCGACTTCAGATGGAAGTTGCGGCGGCACTACATTTCCGATGTTTTTCGCCGAGTAGTTCGATAACGAACGTTCAGGAAGATGTTTCCAGTAGCGTACAGGCAGGCAACGTCGAAGAAGGCGCGGGTTGAGCCGCTCCTTGATCGCCATCGTGTCGTAGTAAGACTTCCACATTCGCGTAAATTCATCTGGAGGTGCATGCGCTGAAATGTAACTTGGATCAGGAACCGTTACAAAATGTGTCCGGTAATTCTCGTAATAGACGCCAAAGCCTCGCTTGACATCGATAATCGCCCATGTGCCGTTGGGGTAACGGCATCGGAAATGCCCGACAATCATTTCGAGAATGTCGTACTTGGGCTCGATTTCGGCGATGTACATACCATCGGGGGCTTTATTGAAGCGCACCATTCCGTACATGTTGTCCATTTCGCGGCGCACGGAACGCGCGATGGTAATGAGCGGAATCATTTCGAGACTTGACGGATTGCGGCCGTAATTCGGGTCTAGCCCCGCAAAAAGCTTGCGCAAGTACGCAAGAATGTTCATCTCGATGTTTGCGTCTTCGGAACGGAAACACGTTTCGAGTAAATTCAATACGTCCTTGCTTGCCGCTTTGGTAATAGCTCGTTTGAGGCGGTTGGCGGAATCTTCAGACGTTTCAACGTGGAAGGGTTGTGCGAAAAGGTCGCTTGCCGCTTCGTGTTCGGCTTCGTATGTGCGTTCGGCGACAAAGCAAGAAACATCGAGATGCTGACGGTAAATCTCGAAAACGGCACTCAAAAAGCCGTCGAAAGTAGAATCATAATGAATGGCGAGGGACATAATTTTGATGCGAAACTTAACTGGATCCTTCACGCTTTCGCGTTCAGGATGACGAGATGAGAATGGTTAGTTGTTTGCGATTGACAAAGCGTTAGTGTATGGTGCGGCTTTTGGCTGTGGCAGCGCTGCGGGCATGGAGTCGAACAGGTCGAGTTGATCGTTCTTGGGTTTGCCTGCAATAAGCAAGGGGCGAATCATCTCAGGGTAAAGCTTGTGGAGTTCTCGCGGTACGTCGCTATCGTAGATGAAGTATTTTGCGCGCTTGAGCACCACCCCCATTTTCTTTAAATGCTCGAGCCTGATTTTAGAATAACGCCTTCCACTGACAATGAGCTGAGCTGACCTCACGCCAATGCCGGGCACGCGCAAAATCATCTCGTAATCGGCGGATTGCAAATCGACCGGGAAACATTCCGGATGGCGGAGTGCCCACATCACTTTCGGATCCAAATCCGGGTCCAGGAACGGATTTTTCTCGTCAAGAATCTCGTTGTACTCGAACTTGTAAAAACGCATGAGCCAGTCGGCCTGATAAAGCCGGTGTTCGCGTAAAAGTGGCGGTTTTGTGGTAATTACGGGCAAGCGCTTGTCTGCATTTATCGGAACATACCCCGAAAAATAAACACGCTTCATTTGCTGTTGCTTGTAAAATCCCGCCGAAAGCGTCAAAATCTGGAAGTCTGTTTCTCCCGACGCTCCGACAATCATTTGCGTACTCTGCCCTGCTGGCAAGAACTTCGGAGAGTACTTGGACTTGTCCGTTTTGTATTCAAGCTTGCGTTCCGCCAAGAAATTCATCGGGCGATAAATGGATGCAAAATTCTTTTCGGGCGCGAGGTATTGCAACTGCTTGTCCGAAGGAATTTCGATATTCACGCTGCTGCGGTCGGCATAAAGCCCGGCCTCGAACAAAAGCCTAGAACTTGCGCCGGGGATCGCCTTTAAATGAATGTAACCGCCAAAATGGTGTACCAAACGCAATTCCTTAGCCACCTTAATTAACAGTTCCATCGTGTAATCTGGTGTGCCAATCACAGCTGAGCTCAAGAAAAGCCCTTCAATGTAATTGCGGCGGTAAAATTCCAACGTGAGGTTAATGAGTTCTTTGGGAGTAAATGTCGCTCGTGGAATATCGTTACTGCGTCGGTTCACGCAATAGGCGCAATCGTATTTGCAAGCGTTACTGAACAGCACTTTCAATAGCGAAATGCAGCGACCATCGGCGCTCCATGTGTGGCAAATGCCCGAGCTATGCCCGCACCCCATTCCGCCTTTTGGCGAATTGCGCTTGGAACCGCTCGACGAGCACGAAACATCGTACTTGGCGGCATCGCCTAGAATGTTCAGTTTATCGCGTAAATCCATTTTTTCCCATCGTTTTTAACGACACACTTGTTTACTTGCCTTTTTGTTCACTAAATATAATATTAACTGCACAAAAAAGCAAGTGTAAAATGGCTCTGTCAAGCCAATCCGTATAAAAAGTAGGTGCTAGCAAACTTTTCTCAATTTGTAAGCCCCTAGAAAACTGCATTTTTACTTCAAAAACGCCATTTTTAGGTAGTTTTTAGGTTTCGGCGCCGCAGCATAACCACAGCCAAAAAATAGCCGTACGACCAGACTTGACAGAGCCGTGGCTAAAACCGCAGCGTTGGCGCAGTTTTTCGGAAATAACCACGCAGCTATATAAAAAGGCTTGACAGAGCCATAAAAACGGCTCTGTCAAGTCATTTTATACGGTTCCATTGCCATAGCAAAAAATGTCGGTTTCGTAAGCCCCTCCGAAGCTGTTTATTCACTACAGAATTGCAGAATTTAGACTTTTTTGGCCATTTTTGGTTTCCGCAGCGTTTCTACAGCCATACGATTTGGTGTGACAGAGCCGTGGTGATTTTTGCAGCCTAAAAACAGTTGGAATGCAGTGACCATGCAATTTTGTAAAAAAATACAGTTTGGCTTGACAGAGCCCCACAAGGAAGTGCAACATGAAGAATTCCGAAGTAATCAAGGTCACCAAGGGCCGCCAAAGAGAAGCCCTCAAAATCGTCAAGAGAATCGAAGCCAGGCTGATGGCATTCCAGACAAACAAAAAAAAACAACTGGGGCCACGCCGGTTCCATGGGCGCTCTCTGGGATAAACTCATTGAAACCGAAACCTTCACCGACTTTCTCAAGTAATAGGAGCGACGCCATGACCCTCGAACAAAAGATGGATTTCCTCATTGAGAACGGAATCGCCACCGAAGAAGAAATCAAGCTCGTGACCTGCATCAACGGCTGGAACGACGAAACGTTTGACGACATCTACTATGCCCGCGCCGGCCCACTGCAAGGTCAGCCATTGCTTGCCCGCTCACCGCGGCGAAGAAATCACGGACTCCGTGATGGACAATCTCGACGTGAACATGAGCTTCGAAGAAGCAGAAAACCGCTTGCATGCACACAAGGCTGTGCTGTGGCAGGTCATGAAGCCGACTAGCGAATTCGGTAAGTAATTTTCGGCAGGCAAACCGCCCGCTCAAAAAATTAGCCCGCGAGAAATCGCGGGTCTTTTTTATATTTGCGGTTATGGAAACCTATATTTTTCAGCATGTTGAATACGAAGGTCCGGGAGCGATTCTCCCCTACCTGCAGGCCAAGGGGCACAACGTTCATATCGTGCGCCTTTACGCCGGCGACCCCATTCCTCATGAAGACGACGTGGACTTCGCCATCTTGATGGGTGGGCCCATGAGCGTTCTGGACGAAACAAAGTACCCTCATTTTGTTCGCGAAAAAGAACTTTGCTGCGACATGGTGCAGCTGGGCAAGCCCCTTCTGGGAATCTGCCTCGGTGCCCAGATGATCGCAAGCGCCTTTGGCGCGGCCATCAAGAAAAATCCCGAAAAGGAAATCGGCTGGTTCCCCGTCACCTTCACCGGCGATGCAGTCGAAGAAATGAATTTGCCCGAAAGCCTGGACGTTTTCCATTGGCATGGCGAAACCTTTGACATTCCAGAACTACCGGGCATTGCAGAACCATTCGCCTTTAGTGAAGCCTGCCAGAATCAGGCATTCAAAATCGGCAGCGGAATCGCATTGCAGTTCCATCTAGAAGCCACGCCCGAATCCATGGAAAGCATGTTAAAGAACGGCGACGACGAAATCAAGGCAGGCATTGCCGCAGGTTTTGACTACGTTCAAAACCCGAAGGACATCCGCATTGCCGGTAAGACCGCCATGGGCCCCGCCAACGAATTGCTGGTAAAAATCTTGGATTACCTGTTGGAAGAAAAATAAGCAGGATGATTTTGAATAAAGGCAAATAGGTTCTGTGACCGTTGGCTCTGTCAGGCTAATTCGTACTTTTTTACAAAGACTGCCAAAACGCTGCGAAAATGACCTGACAAAGCCTAACTACCAAGGCCAGTAGAAGAGTGCGACAAGGAAAATGACTCCGATTTTGCCTCATGATGTTCACTTTCTGCAAACACATGCACTCAGCTGCCGTTTAGACGCTCCGCCCGGACCACAACCGCTAGCACCACCAACAAAATAGACGGTCAGATTGCTATTTTATTGAATATGTCAAAGCAATTTATCGTTTCATTTCTTTTTATATGCGCCATCTCAATGGCGTTTGCGCATCCTTACGATGACATAGACTGGGAAAAAGCAAAAGCTCCCAACGGCTGCTTCAACAGTTCAGGAGCATTTTGGTGCGAAGATAAAGCAAAAGGTTTTGTCACAGTCACCATGCCTGCAAAAAGGATGCAATATCTTTATGCAAAGATAGATGGTCATTCAGGGTTCTATGTCAATTATTGTAAAGACCTCATTACCTTGCCGACAAAAACGGACAAACAAGCTGCCGCCGCCCTAAACAAAGGTGATTACGAAAAATTTCATGCCTATCTCACAGAAGCTATGATGACAGGTGATTTTACCTGGACTTGCATGGGTGAGCGAAAAATCAAATCTGTTTTTTGTCTTGGAAATAAAGATTGGAGTGGTAACTATTACATAAAAATTTCCAAGTATGATGAATATGGCATTTTGGACAGCGAAAAAGAAACCAGTACCCCAGAAAAAGATTACTGCAAAAAATTGTTAGACGCTGTTGAATAACTTACGGATTATCTACTGATTGCATACATGCTCACCATTATTTCGAATAATGCAGAATCTCTAAATATGAAAAACTGCTAAAAGCTAAACATCTTCTTTAGATAAAAAATAGGTCGTCAGAATGTGGATTTATAACGTGTGCAAGGTTCGCAAGCCGGAAGGCAACGGATATGAAATCTTGGAAAGGTTCACTGACAGAACCGCGGCGTATATGCTGATGTTCGCCTTGATGAAGGCTGACAAATCAGACTCAGTCTATTTCGTTGAGCGAATCTCGGATAAGAAACTTCGTAAATAGTAGAATAAGTAGTAAGTCATATCATTATATACAATAGTGGACACGAGCTTTTTCCAGGGTTACGAAACGGGTGTAAAAGCCCGTTTTTTCGTTGCTTCTGGCGGTCTTTTTAGGACTATCGAAAGAGACTTTATTTGTGATTCCACGGTGCGATTCTAGGCTGATTTTGGGGCTAAAACCATGTTCAACTATTTGGACTATGTTTCGCGAGTCCAGAAGTGCTCCAAAACGCGAATATGGCGATTCTAGCCTAAAAACGGTGATGGACTATTTTTGACGGGCTAGATATAGTGAACAGAAAGACACTAATAAAAACGGCTCTGTCAAGCCAATCCGTATAAAAAGTAGGTGCTAGCAAACTTTTCTCAATTTGTAAGCCCCTAGAAAACTGCATTTTTACTTCAAAAACGCCATTTTTAGGTAGTTTTTAGGTTTCGGCGCCGCAGCATAACCACAGCCAAAAAATAGCCGTACGACCAGACTTGACAGAGCCGTGGTTAAAACCGCAGCGTTGGCGCAGTTTTTCGGAAATAACCACGCAGCTATATAAAAAGGCTTGACAGAGCCTGTAAAATGGAGTTTTGCGGGCTATTTACGGCAAAGTTTGCAAAAGAGAATCTAGACGTTTCGTCATTTGAATAGCCCCTTCGTGGGCTAGATGGTTGCAGTCAAAAGCCATGTTGTCGGTGTAGTCGTGCTCCCCCATCTTATTTTCGTCCATAAGGACAAAGTTGGGGTGTTCATCGTGTAAATCGGCGAGTTCCTTGATGAGCGCGGGAGCCTTGCTCCTCTGTATTCCGTGGAATCCGAGTGCACCGGTATTTTTGTATGCGGGGTTCTGCGGGAAGATGACTCCGATGACATAAATTTCTCGTGCTTTACATTCTTCAATAATCGTTTTCAATAAATTAAAGTTGTCGTAATAAAGGTTGGAATAGCGATTCAGCCACAAACTATCTGTCCAAATTTTAGGATCACCCCACCCTGCAGCTTCAAGTTGTTCGTAACCCATGGTATTCAATAGCGGTTCAAACTTGGAATATCCTGGAGAATTTCTCGTGTATTCAGCAAGCTTGCTCGGAACAGAATCCTTCCAATAATTATGGTCCTCGTCGTAGGCGTAGCCGGGATAATTGCGGTGGTTGTTTAACAAGAAGCTGTTGGGCGCCGAATTGAACCAGATATCCATATCAACGGAAATGACGACGTATTTGAGGTGGCTGACGTGCGGAAGAACGTAGTTCTCAAAAATGAAATTTGCACAATAAAGCATGCTGTTTGAATTTGCCATATTGAGCGCCTTAAATTTTTGATCGAAAAGCGATGGGATAACGCCGTGAAGCGCACGCGACGATCCGAGAATGACTGTGTTTAGCGAGTCGTATTGATGCCAAAGCAAATCAATTTTATAGCGCCACTTGACGGCTATTTCTGACGTGCCTGGGACAAAGTAAATTCCCGCACTGTCCGGATCCAATTGGAACGTATCTTTAGGAAGTGTATCGTTTTTAACGGTGTCTTTTTTAACAGTATCTTTGGGGATGGAGTCCTTAGGAATGGTGTCTTTGGGAATGGAATCCTTTTTTACGGTATCTTGCGGAATAGTGTCCTTCGGCGCTTTGAAGACTTTTTTCACCCATAAATTGGGGTGCCAGAGTTCATCGCCTTCGGCAAGTTCCAAAATGCTATTGTCGGTAGGGTTTGCAAGCACGATTTTCGTGTGGGCTCCGTTTAAATTAACAAGAGTCGCTACGATGTTGGAGCGATCCCCATCGGTAGCCCATTCGCTATGATCGAAAGTATAGCCATCAGGAGATTTGACGCTCTGCAACAATTTGCCATTGCTGTCGGCGATAAGGATGCGTTCGTGCGTGGCGTATGGAGTTCCGACAAACTCAGTCCCGGTTTTTCCTGCAAAATCAAGGAATACGGTGCGCTTGCTACCGTCTTGTGCTAGGGACGCATTGCAAGCTTGTTCGTTATTGTACCATATAGCAGAGTTCATTTTTTGTGTAATGTCAGAACCAGAATCCGCAAAGAGGGCACGCAACAATCTTGCACCTGTAACAGCGAGTTTGTTGTCTTCGCTAACGCCGCCGTGATAAGCTCCATCAAAAAGTTTTTCAGGGACGCCAAATTTGCCATTTGCGAATTCGACTTGCCATGTGCTTGTCGCTGCAAATGCGACTTCGTCTTTGTTGCTGCCTGCATCTGTGACGTAAACGATAACCGTGTCGCCGTTTACAACGCGCCAACGCGGGATAGCTGCGCTTGGAACATCGAGCTTTACAAGATTTGAACCGTTTGCGTTCAGGTCGCGAACGTAAAGGCTGGATTCTCCAGCAATACCTTCAAATCGAGTGCAGAATGCTACATGTTTTCCGTCAGGCGAAATATCGGGATGGTAAACCTCCAAAGTGTCTTCAATTTCTGTAACGGATAACGTTCCGTCATTGTAATTGATGTAAGCAAGATTCCCGCTAATGTCGTTTCTGAAAGCGAGAATCATGTTGTACGTTCCCGTATAAGATTTTAAGGCTGTCGCGCTTGCAAGCGGAGAGACTATGCTCTGTTGCACTTTGCCATTGGCATCAAGCCATGTCGGAGATGGAATTTTTCCAAAAGCGAGTCGGAACCCAATTCGTTCTGCATGAGATGAGGATTCTACGGTGTAATCATCGCCACGGGAAACTAGATTTATTTCTGATGCGCGGTCTGAATAATATCCGCCTTTTAAAACTCTTTCCCCAACAGCGCCACCATCTGGAGCACCGACATAATTTGTAACAGTCGTGTCGCGGAACATCCCCGCCCAGTCGTTCACCCACTCTTTTACGTTTCCTGCCAAGTCGCAAAATCCTAAAGAATCCTTCCCTGCAGTACAGACGGGGTGCGCATGAAATTCGGAATTGTCAGAATTCCAGCTTTTTTCTTTGGGATTCCAGCTTTGTGATGCTGCGAGAACCCACTCTGCTTCTGTCGGGAGTCGGAAAGCATCGGCATCAGGATGGAACGCAAAACCTTCCAGATTTGAGCAATGGCCTTCGCTATCGTATGTTGCTTTTGAGTACGTGTAAGCAGTATCATGATTTAGTTCTACGCTCTTGGCATTCGCATAAAGAACGGCGTCGAAATAAGTAACATTGGCTAATGGTAGCTCATCGTTTGCGCATTCGCCAAAGTCTTTCACCTTGCCTTTTTTCGCGAGAATTCGATAGCTCCCACAAGTAACTTCGTGAACATCTAAATAAAATTCATAATCGAGATGGACTTTCATGGCGGGGCGTTCGGCGATCCTGAACGAAGATTCGTTACTCCCCAAAACCAGATCACCGCCTTTGATGACCTGCATACCCTCCATTATTTCTGGTTCGGGTTCGACGTCGGGTACAATATCGTTGGACGAGCTACTGCTATTGCTACAAGCTCCCCATAATATTGATATTATTAACAAAAAAAGCCAAATTTTCATGGAAAAAAACGCTGTACGAGCTTACTTTTCTACGCCAAAATTATGAATTGTAAAGACTTTTGTCAAATAAAGTGCATGTGGGCGACAAAAGGCTTAGTTCAAGCGCAATTTTACACCTTGTTTTTACATTTTCTGTAAATTAACATTCGTTTTTCCAAAATTTGAAAAACATCGTTTTTTGTAAAGTGTTCTAGAAACCCGTAAATTACACATTTTTCGCATAAAATCATTCAAATTACATTTTGGCACGTTTTTTGCAAATAGGGCAGCGAAAAACAAAAAACAATAAGGAGTTTGCCAAATGAGCAACGCATATAGATTAAAAGCAATCAAGGAAATCGCGAGCGAAGCCGCAGGCGCAAACATGGCCGCAGCCCCCGCAAATATCGACTTTTATGGTGAAGACGTTTTCAACGCCGACGCCATGCGCACTTACCTGCCGAAAGACATCTGCAAAAAGCTTTTTGCAACTATCGATGACGGCGCACCGCTCGACCCGAGCATCGCTGGCGAAGTTGCACACGGCATGAAAAAGTGGGCCCTTGATCGCGGCGCTACTCACTTTACTCACTGGTTCCAGCCTCTTACCGGTTCCACTGCCGAAAAACACGATTCTTTCTTGGAACCCGAAGGCGACAAGGCTATTCTCGCTTTCAGCGGCAAGAACTTGATCGTCGGCGAACCGGACGCATCTTCTTTCCCGAGCGGCGGTCTCCGTTCTACTTTCGAAGCTCGTGGTTACACCGCTTGGGACCCGACTTCCCCGGCTTTCATCAAGCGTCACGGTAACGGTGCAACGCTCTGCATCCCGACTGCATTCTGTAGCTACACGGGTGAAGCACTCGACAAGAAGACTCCGCTTCTCCGTTCTATCCAGGCTTTGCAGAAATCCGCAGACCGTCTTATGGGCCTCTTCGGTGTTGCCCAGCAGAAGGTCACCGTTACGCTCGGTGCCGAACAGGAATACTTCCTCGTCGACAAGCGCTTCTACCTCCAGCGCCCGGACCTTTATCAGGCTGGCCGCACCCTGTTCGGTGCAGCTCCGGCAAAGCACCAGCAGATGGAAGACCACTACTTCGGTAGCATTCCGTCCCGCATTTTGAACTTCATGAACGATGTGGAAAAGGAACTCTGGAAGCTCGGCATTCCGGCTAAGACCCGCCACAACGAAGTCGCTCCGGCTCAGTTCGAACTTGCTCCGATGTTCGAAGAAGTGAACCTCGCTTGCGACCACAACATGCAGATTATGGAAGTTCTCCGTCAGGTTGCTGACCGCCACGGACTCGTCTGCCTCCTCCACGAAAAGCCGTTTGCTGGCATCAACGGTTCTGGTAAGCACAACAACTGGTCTGTGAACTACGGTAAGACCAACCTCTTGAACCCGGGCAAGGACCCGCACCAGAACGCTATCTTCCTCACCACGCTCTGCGCTGTGATTTACGCTGTCGATACTCACGCTGACCTACTCCGTATGGCTGTGGCAAGCGCTGGTAACGACCACCGCCTTGGAGCAAACGAAGCTCCTCCGGCAATCATCTCCATGTACCTCGGCGACCAGCTTGCTGACGTCGTCGACCAGCTCGAAAAGGGCGATCCGAAGTCCAGCAAACAGGCTGGCGCTCTCAAGCTCGGTTCCGATACTCTCCCGCCGCTCCCGCGTGACGCTACGGACCGTAACCGTACTTCTCCGTTCGCATTCACTGGCAACAAGTTCGAATTCCGTGCACCGGGTTCTAGCCAGAGCTGCTCTGAACCGAACGTTATCCTCAACACGATCGTTGCAGAAGCATTCGACATCATTGCAGACAAGCTTGCCAACGTTCCTGCAGACAAGTTCCACGAAGAACTCCAGAACCTTCTCCAGAAGATTGTTAAGGAACACAAGCGCGTTATCTTCAACGGCAACGGCTATACCGACGAATGGGTTGAAGAAGCTGCTAAGCGTGGTCTCCCGAATACCCGCACCACCATGGAAGCCCTCCAGGCACTTACCAAGAAAGAAAACGTCGCCCTCTTCGAAAAGTACGGCGTGTTCAACAAGCGCGAACTCGATTCCCGCTACGAAGTCAACATGGAAGACTACCACAAGAAGATTCACATCGAAGGTGAAATCGCTCGCGACATGGCGAAGGACATCATTCTCCCGCAGGCCATCGAAGCTTACTCCGCTGCTCTCAAAGCAAACGAAATGGCTCTGAACCAGGGCTTCCCGGCTCTCGATTCTTACGCCAAGCCGCTTGGCGAAAGCATCAAGAAGTTGCTCGCAGCTATCGAAGTGATGGAAAAGGCTCTCGCAGGGAAGCACGAAGATATCTTGAACGGTATGCTCGACCTCCGCTTGGTTGTGGACTCTCTCGAAAAGATTGTTCCGGACGAAAAGTGGCCGCTTCCGAAGTACCGCGAGATGTTGTTCATCTACTAGTTGCTAGTTGAAATGCGCATCACTCGTAAAACGATTTAAGCACATCAAAACCGAAGACAAAATCACTCGTCGAAAGGCGGGTGATTTTTTTTTGATAAACTTCTTTTTGTTGTAAAAACTTACATCGGGATTTTGTCTAAACCACTATAAAAAGTGGCAAAATGAAAATATAATTGTTGTCATGAAATCAACAAAACTTTGTGCATTCTCTCTTTCCTTGCTGTTCAGTGCCGCCATGGCAACTGCAGCTGATACCGCAGGTAATTTCTTTGATGAAAACGGCGCTTACTATGGCCCGGACTGCGAAAAAGACGGTTCCCAGTTCAACGGCGCATATTACACCGGCAACTACGAAAGCCCATTCAAGACCTACTTGGGTAAGACCGACGCAGAAATCAAAGAAAAAATGGATGCGATGTGGGAACACTATTTTAAGGGCGACAACAATTCCAAGGTGTTCTTCGACAATGGTAACGAAGGTTACATCAAGGACATCAACAATAACGACGTTCGCTCCGAAGGTATGTCTTACGGCATGATGATTGCCGTGCAGACAGGTCACAAAGAAGAATTTGACAAGCTCTGGAAATGGGCCAAGAACCACATGTGGCACAAGGGTGGTGACTGGGACGGTTACTTTGCCTGGCAGCGCAACGATAGCGGCAGCGGCGGCGATGACAACTGCGCACCCGATGGTGAAATGTATTTCATGATGTCTCTCTTGTTCGCAGCAAATCGTTGGGACGATGATCAGTACAGAAAGGATGCTCTGTACATTATGGACAAGATGTGGAACAACCCGAGCCACAAGCTCTTTAACCAGGGCAACTACATTATCGTGTTCCAGCCGCTCGGCAACGGAAACGATTTCTCTGACCCGTCTTATGACTTGCCTGCCTACTTGGAACTCTTCTCCCGCTGGGCTGAAAAGGATACTGACAAGTGGAAAAAGGCTGTTACCGCTGCACGCGATCACCTTTACAAGTCTTCTAACTCGAGCTCTGGCTTGTTTGCCGACTATAGCTCCTTCAATGGTCAGCCGCAGTCCTATTCTTACAACTCCAATTCCACCAAGTACATGTACGACGCCATGCGTTGCGCTATGAACTTCGGTATGGACTATTACCTGTTCGGTGCTGACTCTACCAGAGAAATTGAAATGGCAAATCGCATCATCAATTTCTTTGAAAAGGACGGCTACAAGCACGCTCGCTTTAACTGGGATGGTTCCAATCCGCAAGAACAGTACACGCAGGGCGAAGCCGGTGCAAACGCCGTTGCCGCCATCGCTTTGAGAAGCACTGCTGATTCTGAAGAAAAGATCAAGAAGAACCTCCAGAACGCTTGGGACACGAAGTTCATGACCGGTCAGTACCGCTACTATGATGGCTTGGTCCACTACCTCGCCATGCTCCACTTGAGCGGTAACTTCAAGATTTGGAAGCCGAAGCCGACCGTCGAAGAAAAGTCTGTCGAAGCAAGCGAATACTGTGGCGTGAAGATTGAAAAGGATACCACGTTCTACGCTTTCGAATCTTGCAAGCTTTACAAGGTTAGCGCAAAGCCGGAAACCATCGCCATTGGGTCCAAGATTAAGTTGAACAACGCTGTGAGAGTTTGGTCTACCAATAGCGCCATCGTTATTGAAAACGCTGTGGTTGGCACCAAGTTCGCTGTTACGGATCTCAATGGTCGCGTGCTCAAGTCTGCAAAGACAAGCTCCGCCATGCAAGAAGTCCGCATCAATAGCAGAGGCAACTTCCTCGTCATCGTTGGCGATAAGACCTACAAGGTTGTGAAGTAATAAGACATAGAGATTCCTGCTTTGTGTCGGGATCTATAAATGGGCGTGCAGAAATGCGCGCTCTTTTTTTGTAAGTTGTAATTACATAAAATGTAAAACAAAATTGAAAATTTACATTTTGTGTAAAATATTTTCGTGTGGAGTTTGCGTCTGTTATCGGAAAATTCGCAAAAATCGCCATATCTCCACTTTTGGCACGCCTTTTGCTTATAGCGACAAAAAGAATTACAATTTGTGTAAATTAGGAAAATTAAAATGGCATTACAGCATAGATACAACGGAAAGACTAAGTTTATTATCGTCACCGGAGGCGTCATCTCCGGACTCGGCAAAGGGGTAGCGGCAGCGTCCATCGGGGCGCTGCTTTCTGCTAGAATGAAGGTGGTTCCGGTCAAGTGTGATGGTTACCTCAACACAGATCCGGGCACGATGAACCCGACCGAACATGGTGAAGTTTTTGTTTTGGATGACGGTGGCGAATGCGACATGGACTTCGGCCACTATGAACGCTTTTTGAACGTGACCGCCAAGAAAGATTGGAGCCTCACGATGGGTCGCATCTTTAAGATGATCCTCGAGAAGGAACGTCGCGGTGACTATCTTGGCCATACGGTGCAGTTCATCCCGCATGTGACTGACCTTATCAAGGAACAGTTTTACAGAATTGCAAACCAGGAAAAAGCCGATGTGCTGTTGATTGAAATCGGCGGTACCGTGGGTGACCTTGAAAACCAGTTCTACATCGAAGCCGCCCGCCAGTTGAGCCATGAAGTCGGCGACCACAATGCCATTTTCGTACACCTCACCTATGTCCCGATTCCGTCTGGCGTGAACGAACAGAAGTCCAAGCCTACGCAGATGTCTGTGCGTGACTTGAACAAGCTCGGCATCTACCCCGAAATCGTCATCGGCCGTTGCGAAGAATATATCAAGCCGCACCTCAAGGCAAAAATCGGCTTGTTCTGCAACCTGCCCGCTGACCACATCATCTCTGGCATTGACGTGAAGCACGTTTACGAATGCCCGCTCGTTTACGATGCCGAAGGCATTCCCGAGATTCTTTCCAAGACGCTAGGCATTTACGCCCCGCCGAAACTTGATCAATGGAGCAAGCTCGTGGACGCTCTCAAGCGCAATTCTGTAAATCCGCGCAAGACGCTTACCGTTGCCATTTGCGGCAAGTACCTCGCCCTCGAAGATTCTTACGCATCTGTTGTCGAAGCGATTACACATGCCTCCGCCCATTTGGATTTGCATGCCAACATCCGCTGGGTCGATACGGAAAAAATTGAAAATGGTACCGTTTCTGTCGAAACAGCTCTCAAAGGAATCGACGCAGTCATCGTTCCGGGTGGTTTCGGTAGCCGCGGTATCGAAGGCAAAATTCAGGTCATCCGCTACGTGCGCGAAAACAAGATTCCGTTCCTCGGCATCTGCTATGGCATGCAGCTCTCCGTCGTGGAATTTGCACGCCACGTCTGCGGTATGCAGGGTGCAGGTACGGTCGAAATGGAAAGCGAAACGAACCACGTCGAAGTTCCGGTCATTGCATTCCTCCCCGGCCAGGAACACATCAAGGATCTGGGTGCGACGATGCGCCTCGGTGGTCACGATGTCGTCATCAAGGAAAACAGCCTTGCCGCCCAGGTTTACGGTTCTACCGCCATCCGCGAACGCTTCCGCCACCGCTACGAAGTGAACCCGCAGTATGTCGCTCAGATTGAAAAGGGCGATCCGACCGGTGCAAATCAGCAAAAGCTAGTTTTCTCCGGAAAAGCTGCCAACGAAGACATTATGCAGATTATGGAACTCACGGACCACCCCTACTTTATGGCCTGCCAGTTCCACCCTGAACTGAAGTCCTCGCTGATCCACCCGGCACCGCTCTTCCTCGGACTCCTCAAAGCCGCAGACGAGAAAAATTAAAAAGCAAAAAATCTTAAATAATGGATTGTCGTAAACCTGTCAATTTACTATAATTAGCCCCCGATGAAAAGAATGGAACTTGTCGACTTCGAACTCGCCTTCAAGGAAGCAGTTTCGGCCCACAAAAAGGTCGGTTGGGTTTCAGTTTTTGACAAGACTATTCATTTTTTTAAGAGTTTTATTTTTAAGGCAAAGGCATTTAGCTTTTGCCTTTCTTTTTATACACAGCCTTTTAACTATAGCAACGAGTAAATCATGAACGAAAAATTTCAATGGAAAGCAAAGCGCGAGCGCAAGGCTTTTATAGCCTTGGCTGACGGAGCCGTATTCCACGGTTACGCCTTTGGCGAAAAGAAAGACACCGTAGGCGAAGCCGTGTTCAATACCGGTATGGCTGGCTACAAGCAGATTTTGACCGACCCGTCTTACGCTGGTCAGTTCGTGGTTTTCACCACGGCCGAAGTTGGCGCTTACGCTACGAACTTTGAAAAGTCCGAATCCCGCCAGGTTTTCTTGAACGGCATTGTCGTGAACTCCCTCGACTGGGTTTCCAAGGAACTGAACGAAGAATCGCTTCATGATTACATGCTCGCCCAGAAGAAGGCTGGCATTGCAGGCGTCGATACTCGCGCCCTCACGCTCCACCTCCGCGAACATGGTGCCCAGAAGGCTTACCTCCATGTCGAAGACACGGAAATGACCGAAGCCGAAGCTATCGCAAAGGCAAAGGCTTGGGAAGGCCTCGACGGTCAGGACTACGCGAGCAAGGTATCGGATCCGAACGGCTACGAATTCAATAACGAAGGCAAGTACCACATCGTCGCTCTCGATTTCGGCATCAAGACGAACATCTTGAGGAACCTCGCCGCTCAGGACATGCGTATCACGGTCATGCCGATTGGCACGAGCTACGAAAAGATCATGGAACAGAAGCCGGATGGCGTGTTCCTCTCCAACGGTCCTGCCGACCCGAACAGCCTCC
Source organism: Fibrobacter sp. UWB7 (assembly GCF_900142945.1). Classification (NCBI taxonomy): domain Bacteria; kingdom Pseudomonadati; phylum Fibrobacterota; class Fibrobacteria; order Fibrobacterales; family Fibrobacteraceae; genus Fibrobacter; species Fibrobacter sp. UWB7. The sequence goes on along the minus strand of NZ_FRCO01000002.1, from coordinate 394,130 downwards.
CGCAGGTTTACAACATGGTCAAGCAGCTCCTCGGCAAGATTCCTCTCATGGGTATTTGCCTGGGTAACCAGCTCCTCGGCCTTGCTCTCGGTGCTAAGGTTTCCAAGCTCAAGTTCGGCCACCACGGCTGCAACCATCCGGTCAAGAATCTCTTGACGGGCGCTGTCGAAATCACGTCGCAGAACCACAACTACGCCATTGACGAAACGTCTCTCCCCGCCGATGTCGAAGTCACGCACATCAACCTGAACGACAACACGGTCGAAGGCATCCGCCACAAAAAGTTCCCGGCATTCAGTGTGCAGTACCATCCGGAATCTGCCCCGGGTCCGAACGATTCCATGTACTTGTTCGAAGAATTTAAGAAGATGATTGAAGATTTCAAGGGAGGCAAGAATGCCTAAGCGTACCGACATCAAGAAGATTATGCTCATCGGTTCTGGCCCGATTGTGATTGGCCAGGGCTGCGAATTCGACTACTCCGGCGTGCAGGCTTGCAAGGTGCTCCGTCGTGAAGGTTACGAAGTGGTGCTCGTGAACTCCAATCCGGCAACCATCATGACCGACCCGGAAATGGCCGACCGCACCTACATCGAACCGCTGAGCGTCGATATTCTCCACGAAATCATCCGTCGCGAACGCCCCGATGCATTGCTCCCGACTCTCGGTGGCCAGACCGCCTTGAACCTCGCCATGGAACTCAACGAACGCGGCATTCTCGACCGCTACCAGGTTGAACTCATCGGTGCTAAAGCCGAATCCATCCAGCGCGCCGAAGACCGTCACTTGTTCAAGGAAGCCATGCTCAAGATCGGGCTTGACCTCCCCCGCTCCGGTTCCGCACACTCCATGAGCGAAGCAACCGCTATCGCCCACACCATCGGAAGCTGGCCCTTGATTATCCGTCCGGGCTTTACGCTTGGTGGTACTGGTGGTGGTATCGCCCACAACGAAGAAGAATTCGAAACCATCGTGAACCGCGGCTTGGACGCCTCGCTCAACAACGAAGTGCTTATCGAAGAATCGCTGCTTGGCTGGAAAGAATTCGAAATGGAAGTCATGCGCGATAAGAAGGGCAATGCCGTTATCGTGTGCTCCATCGAAAACCTCGACCCGATGGGTGTTCACACGGGTGACTCCATCACGGTTGCTCCGATCCAGAGCCTTGATGACCGCGCTTACCAGGCCATGCGTGACGACTCCTTGAAGGTCATGGAAGCTATCGGCGTGGAAACCGGTGGTTCTAACGTGCAGTGGGCTATCGAACCCAAGACCGGCCGCCGCATCATCATCGAAATGAACCCGCGTGTGTCCCGTTCTTCCGCTCTAGCATCCAAGGCTACGGGCTTCCCCATCGCAAAGATTGCAGCTCTTCTCGCCGTGGGTTACACGCTCGACGAACTCCGCAACGACATCACGCAATCGACCCCGAGCTGCTTTGAACCGGCTCTCGACTACGTTGTCGTGAAGGTTCCGCGCTTTACATTCGAAAAGTTCCCGAAGGCAGATTCCACGCTCGGCACCCAGATGAAGTCTGTGGGCGAAGCCATGGCCATCGGTACGAACTTCAAACAGGCCATGCAGAAGGCTCTCCGTTCTCTTGAAACGGGATTCGGTGGATTCGGAGCCTGCGCCAAGTGCGAAAAGTTCAAGGAATACGACGACGAAACACTCGCCAAGGAAGTTGCACGCCCGAGCGCAGAACGCATCTTCGTGGTCTACGAAGCATTCCGTCGCGGCTGGGACATCGAAAAACTTTACGAAGTCACCAAGATTGACCGCTACTTCCTCCGTCATCTCGAAGAACTTGCCTGCTTCGAAGACGAAATCACCGCTGCAGGTTCTCTCGAAAACCTCGCCAAGGATAAGGCTCTCTTCCGCCAGGCCAAGGAATTCGGCTTCAGCGATATCCAGATCGGTTACCTCTTCCACAAGACTCCGGAAGAAGTCATGGCAGTGCGTAAGCAGATCGGCCTCGTCCCGAGCTACTACTCCGTCGATACTTGCGCCGGCGAATTCGAAGCCATCACGCCGTATTACTACAGCTGCTACGCCGACAATACCGAACCGGTCCGCGAAATTCCGGGTCACCAAAGCAAGAAGCGTATCATGGTGCTCGGCGGCGGTCCGAACAGAATCGGTCAGGGCATTGAATTTGACTACTGCTGCTGCCACGCTGCATTTACGCTCCGCAAGCACGGCTTCGAAGTCATCATGGTGAACTCCAACCCCGAAACGGTTTCTACCGACTACGATACTTCGGACAAGCTCTACTTTGAACCGCTGACGCTCGAAGACGTGATGGGCATTTACGAACGCGAAAAGTGCGCGGGCGTGATTGTTCAGTTCGGTGGTCAGACTCCGCTGAACCTTGCCATGCGTCTCAAGAAGGCAGGTGCAAATGTCATCGGTACAAGCCCCGAAGACATCGACCTCGCCGAAGACCGCGACTTCTTCAAGCAGCTCGTCACCAAGATTGGCATCAAGCAGGCCGAAAGCGGCATCGCCCACAACGTCGAAGAAGCCCTCGCCATCGTTGAGAAAATCGGTTACCCGGTTCTCGTGCGTCCGAGCTTCGTTCTCGGTGGCCGTGGCATGGTGATTGTCTACAAGGAAAAATACCTCCGCAAGTTCGTGGAAGAAGCTGCCGCCATTGGCGAAGGCAAGCCGATCCTCATCGACCGCTTCCTCGAAGACGCAACCGAACTCGATGTGGACTGCATCAGCGATGGCAAGCACACCGTTATCGGCGCCATCATGGAACACGTGGAACCCGCAGGCATCCACTCCGGTGACTCCGCTAGCGTTATCCCGCCGATGACTCTCTCCAAGGAAATTCAGGACAAGGTCCGTGAATTCGCCAAGGAATTTGCCAAGGAACTCCATGTCGTTGGTCTCATGAACATGCAGCTCGCTGTCAAGGATGGCGAACTCTACATGATCGAAGTGAACCCGCGTGCATCCCGCACCGTGCCGTTCGTTTCCAAGTCCATCGGCGTGCCGCTCGCAAGCTATGCAACACGCTGCATGACCGGCGAAACGCTCGAACAGATTGGCTTTACCGAAGAAGTCCGCGTACCTTACGTGAGCGTCAAGGAAGCCGTGTTCCCGTTCGTCAAGTTCCCGGGTGTCGACATCACGCTTTCTCCGGAAATGAAGTCCACTGGTGAAGTCATGAGCCTCGATCGCGACCGCGGCCTCGCCTACCTCAAGAGCCAGCTAGCATCCGGCAACAAGGTTCCGAGTCAAGGCAACATCTTCGTCTCGCTCAAGGACGAAGACAAGCAGAAGGCAGTCCCGCTCATCAAGCGCCTCGTAGACATGGGCTACCAGATTTACGCCACCCGCGGCACCTCGACGATGCTTTACAACGAAGGCATCAAGACCCGCGCCGTGTTCCGCATCTCCCGTGGCCGCCCGAACCTGCTCGACCTTATCCACGACAAGGAAGTGCAGTGGATCGTGAACACCACCGAAACAGGCGCAGAAGCCATGGTTGACGAAATCCAGATGCGCTCCAAGGCCGTTGTCTCGGGCATTCCTATCACGACGACGATTGCCGCCCTCACCTCTACCGTCGAAGGCCTCATGGACAAGCACGACTTCGGAAGATTCGAAGTGTGCAGCCTCCAAGAGTACCACAGACATGTGAAGAAGTGACACGACGTGTCATCCTGAGTCCCGGAACAAGTCCGGGATAAACTCGCGCCCGTAAAGCGCGAAGTCGAAGGATTTAGGCATGATTTGTCTTTTCCGCGAAAGCGGGAGTCTCCTATTAGAAAAGGACGCTTTTATAAGCGTCCTTTTTTACTAAAACATCCTAGATCTCATGTTACCGATTTTTCAGCAATATAATTTCTTGCCTCTTCAATCCATGAACCACTGTCTATGAAGCAATCAAAACTTTCAGCAAACTTTTTTAGGAAATTTAGAATCTTTATAACATTCTCTTTTTTTGCAACATCTTCTTTTGATGAATCTATCTTTTGAACATGAACAATTTGTCCACGGATTTTCAAATATTCATCTAGTTGATCACATATATCTTCAGCATTTCTTCCATCAAAGCAAATCGTCTTCAAACAATTTTCTATTCCAAACCAAGACTTATATAATTCAACAATGTTTTTACTTGTTGGATTATGGAATCTTTCTAACATCTTATTTCGTTTTTCATTCGAAAAATCATAAATCTGTTTGTTATTTATTTCCGTAATTAGATTTTCAAAAAAAGATTCAAATGCCGTAAAAGCCATTATGACACAGGCTCTTTTCAACACATCAATATTCGGCATGCCATCAGGATAAAACTCCTTTATTTGATTACTATTTTGATTATGACAATCATAAATAGTCAAAATGCTTTCAGCATCACTAATTCCATTACAAAAAAAATCAAGGGCTTTTGACATCTATTAGTTCCTAATATAGGTTATCTCTCAACAATATAAAAACATTTTCGTAGAAGTTTCTTATAAAAGTTAAGAAAGCGGATGGAGTAAAAATCCAATTGTTCTATAAATGTTCTAATAACTTAAGATCATGCATTCATAAAGCTATACACAGCAAGGCTAATACAGCCAACTGCACATGTATGTGCGGTAACACCCATTTTCCGTAATTTGCGATCCTCCGTCTCACATTTTAGAACATTTTCCTCTTGTAAGTCGTCCGCAGATGCTCTTTTAGTATTTCTTCATTCTTTTCATCGTCCCACTTGCCAAAATTCCATAGATCATCCATGCCGTTTTCAACTTTTTGAGCGGCTTTGCTAAACCCACCTTTCTGAGAATCGGCACGACCATCCTTGCCCATTTCAAAATGGACAATTTCAGCATTGTCGTCCAATGTCATAAAAGGATACATCATATAGCTAAAAATATATTCCCCTAGAAACTTCTGTCAATAGAGCTTAGTTTCCTGCGATATTCACTATCTAACTACTATCTCACCCATTTTGAGTTGTTGCAATAGATGCAACAACTGATTTTGCTACTCGCACCAACTCGTTTTTAACTGTTGCAAAAAAATGCAATAGTTGAATCAGCGAAAGTGCATTGGATTCAATCATGCGAAAAAAGATAACTCGATTAAATTCAGAAATAGTTTTAATTGTCACATTCTGACATCGCAGGAGTTTATATTTGTGAAAAACGTTAAAACAGTCGCCTTTTTCGCATGTAGGCGACCGGAGGTAAACATGAACAGACTGGCAAAAAGCCGACAAGCAAGCTGCAAATACTTGCTATTTGAAAGCAAATGTAGTATATTTGTTAATATGAGTACCGTAGTAACAAATATCCGATTGGACCGCGAGCTGAAAAAAGAGGCTACCGAATTATTTAACGATTTGGGACTAACCCTATCGCAAGCCTTCACTGTTTTCCTGAAACAGTCACTGTTACATCACGGACTTCCTTTTGCTGTTACCCGACCTCCTTCCAAGGAGCTTCTTGCTGCTATCGATGAGGGAGAAAAACTCGCTCACGACCCGAATGCCAAAACATATTCGACTCCGCAAGAACTTTGGGACGAGCTGGGAATATGAGTGAAGAAAAATACAAGTATCAGATTCGGGCGACAACGAAGTTCAAGAAAGCAGCAAAGCTCGCCGCCAAACGTGGTAAAGACACTCTAAAACTCAAAAATGTTATCGAAAAATTAGCGAAGGGCGAACCTCTTGACCCGGCATTGCGCGATCATACCCTATCAGGAAATTGGGTCAACCACAGGGAATTGCATATTGAACCTGATTGGCTACTAATTTACAGAATTGAAGAGAACATTCTTGTTCTTGAACTGGTTGATACTGGTTCGCATTCCGACTTATTCAAGAAATAACTAGACGCAAGCGCTGGCTATCACCCATAGAATATAACCTGACCGCAAATATATGTGTGGGAAAGCCAAGCCACTCCAAACTTGTGATTTCACGCCGAAAATGTATATTTTGGGCGATAAGGTTTCAAGGAGTCCCTATATTCGCTTTCTGTAATTTGCGAGACTCAGTCTCGCCAAACTGGTCTTTTTCTCACTTTTTTATCGAGAAAAAGACCAAGTTTACATAATTTGTGACGGTTTTAACGAAAAAATCGCATTTTTAACGAAAAATTCTAAAATTTAACGAATCAAAACTACCCGGCTATGGCTCTCCACCTTCATTAAAACCGAATTTTTGGCGAGCCCAGGCTTCCATATAGGGCAGAATTTCCTTGTAAGGTACCACAATCATCACGCTACCGTGGGTATGCCAGCCGATGTCGAACGACAAACCGTCAAAACCGATACCGTCCTTCAAAAAAGAAGGCTCTAGCTGGAAATCCATGCCGATGGCTTCGGCCCTGGCATCGTATTTTTCCGCATATTTGCGAAGAAGCGATACAATCGCTTTCTTTTCATTTGGATTGAAAATAGTGGAATCAACCAACGACCCGTCTTTCTTCGAGAAAGTTCGATGATACTCGTAAAAGTATCCTCCGGCAGCACCGGCTTCGTACCCGGCGTTCGAAATATAATAAGTCGTCCACAGCAGTGAATCGAATGCGACATCTATACTGTCCTGGCGTTCGTAATGGAGGGTGGCGGCAACTTGCGTATGGGCGCTGTCATAGTACCAGTCATTGGGATAATTCCTGAGTTCGGACTCAATGTTCCTCATGTATTCTTCCGCCTGACGGTAAAGGGCTCTTTTATGAATTTCTCCTAAATGTTCAGAATCAAGGAACGTGTCGGCATCGGTCAAGTCATCGCCCAACAGCCCCTTGATGATTTTCCGGTGGACTCGTTTAGGATAAACCTGGAACCTCGGCAGCACCCAATGCAAGGAAACCGTGTAAAACCTGTTGCTGTCGCGTTCCGTTCCATAATTGGTAAATTGCAAACAGCCCTTCATTTTTGTGGGGGCGCACTCAATCAATTCGTCGTCATGTAAGGCAATCTCCGCTTTGATCCGCTCCAGATCATCCGGAGCCTGCAATGCAATGGTCGGTTCCGTTTTGGGGGCTTCTTCCGATTCTTTGGAACTGCTTTTGAAAAAAATAAGTGGGCAGACAATTACCGCGATAAGGTATGCTGCCGATAAAAACGAGCTTGCGATTTTTTTTGCCTTGGAACCCGTTGGACTCGGCCTGTTCATAATAGCGAGCACGAACGCCACTACGGCAAGCGGAAGCAGGAATAGGTACATTCCTCCCCGCGACGTAAGGCCCACGAGAATCCCTGCCATGATAAAAAGAGTTTCAAAAACTGCCATATTTTTCCTTCGGCTAATAAAAGCCCCTATAAGATGTTTGGATTAATGTCGAGATTGGAAGTGGAGATATTCTCGGGATGTATACTGGCTTTCCCACCTTACCTTGTAGCCTTTGGGTAGGGTTCCTTCGAGGATTTTCACGACTCGTCTTCTCTTGTAGTATGGTAGGTCCACGAGGCTGATATCGACAGCTCGACCTGTTTTATGATGGGACCACTTGTCATGTCTATCGAAGGAGTCATGGGCGGATATAATGGTCGGGGCGAAGTCCTCTCCGAACTGGCTTTTGAACACTTTGATGACATACACGAGACCACGTTCAAGGGCGGGTGTAAGCTCCATGACGACATAGCTCTTCTGGATGGTGTTCTCCATGATGTAGTCATGGTTTTCACCCACTTGGACAGGGACATTGGTTCGGAAGTCATAGTTTTCTTCCTGGGTCTTGGGTTCCCTACGCTCGGGATTCGAATATGTCTGTTCTGCTACAGGTCTATGGGACCAGCTGCTGTTAGGTGATTCGGGTCTATACGGGTCAAAGATGAGCTTATAACCAACGATGAGCATGATGGCAATCATGATTAAGCCGAGAATGATTTTGATAAGGTTGACAAGACATCCCATGGTGACGGCTCCGTTGTTGATTGTTCACTTTCCGTATTGTTCGTCATAGAGGCGTTGCAAAGCTTCCTTGTATTGTGCGTCTCGTTCAGCCTCGATTTTCTGTTTCTGGATTTCTTGAGAGTGATCCACATAAGGGTTCTTGTTGTGCCTGTTAGTTGCGAGGACAAGCAAGACGACAGCAAGAACGATGATGATGAGCAAGACCACCTGCGTGAAGAAATACGATATGCGTTCTAGGATGTTACTGATGAAGTCAAACATTGGTTGCCTCAGTTGGTTGTATTCTCTGTATAATTATCGTAGGCTGTCGCGCCAATGTAAAGCAAGTCCGCTCTCTTTATTTGAAAACATTATGACGCTTTAATATTTTTCGAAGCCGAATTTTTTCAGCACATCCTTACGGATTAGCGGAAGAATCTGGCTGTAAGGCACCACAACCAAGCCGTCTTTCGTGTCGAAATCAGTAATGCCGATATAGAAGTATTTGAATCCGATACCGTCTTTCAAGAATAAGGCGAGCCTTGGCTGGATTTCTTGGTTGATTTCGTCTATAATGGCGTGATCGGCCGCATTTTTTCGGATAAGGGCGACCAGGAGGTTTTGCGACCCTGGCAAGAAAATGGAACTGTCTACTACGGAACCGTCTTGCTTGGAGAATGTCATGTAGCTGTTTCTGCTCCAATGGACGGCTTCACAGTCTTTGTCTTCCCTTTCGTATTGCAGGTAGGTCGCCCAGGATTTCGTTTCGTATATGGGGGCAATGCTGTCAACCAATTTCATAGGTATGGTGTCATAGCTATAGCGTTGTTCTAAAACTTGAATATTTGTGGTGGTATCTGAAGGATACATACATCTATGGATTTGGTCTTTGCGCACGTCATCGGCGAATCTTTTTAAAATCGCCTGCATGTGCGACTTATCTAATGTCAAATCGGTCTTTTGAACCTTGTCACCTAGAAGCGTGCGGATTATCCTGTTTCGGGCTGTTTTGCTTATACCCTTGGCGGGGAGCGTCCAATGAGCGTAAACTTCACTGAAAGGCCTTTGCACCGTGTCTATGGAGACTGTGAAGTGTTCAATGTCGTTGTTTTCCGCGAGAGCCTCGTGTGCGTATAGGCTGTTTTGGAATTCGTCTCTCAGCGAATCCTCAAGTAAGAACTGTCGAAGCATGGAGTCCAAATTTTTTGACCGTTCCTGTGACAATTCTAATTGTTCCTGCAGGATAAGCTTCTGGTCATGCAGGGCGCTCTTCTGCTCCTGCGTTTTGAACAGCAGTTCCCTCGTCTTCCGTAGGTTGCTTTTTGTCTCTTCCTGGTCATGCTTGATTAAATTAAACAGCCAAAATGCATATATGCATGTAATCAGCACTATTACAATAGACGTAATTATTTTTTTCACGACCTGGTCTCCTGCGGAAATTCCGTTAATTCAAATATAATTTCACAGAATGTCATATTATGACATTTAAGGGCTTTTGTGAAAAAATTGCAAAAAAAGCCTTGTGCAGATCCGCATCAAGGCTTTGAAAGTTAAGAAGGGGTGCCCTGCAAAAGCTGGGCGTTTTTATTTATGAATTTTTTAACCGAACATGTTCGAGGTGTCGCAGTCAAGGCGTATTTTCCAATTGCTGATGATGTCTCCATTGAAATCACTACGGAAAAACATCTCGCTCATATCGGTCACATTGGACACATTCCACTTGCTGATATCACTATTGAACGCACTTCCTTCGAACATTCCGCTCATATCGGTCACATTGGACACATCCCACTTGCTGATATCACCATTGAACGGGGTACCGAGGAACATCCCGCTCATTCCGATTGCTTTGGACACATTCCACCTGCTTAAGTCTCCATTGAAATAGCTATTCCAAAACATGCAGCTCATTTTGGTTACTTTGGACACATTCCACCTACTTATGTCGCCGTTAAATGCGCTTTTGGAGAACATACTACTCATGTCGGTCACATTAGATACATCCCACCTACTGATGTCACCGTCGAATTTGCAATCCCAGAACATACAACTCATATCGGTCACATTGGACACGTTCCACTTGCTGATATCACCATTGAACGGGCTACCGAAGAAAATCCCGCTCATTTTAGTCACATTGGACACGTTCCACTTGCTGATATCACCATTGAACTGGCTACCGGAGAACATCCCGGTCATGTCGGTCACATTGGATACATTCCACTTGCTGATGTCGCCGTTGAATTGGCTGTCAAGGAACATTCCGCCCATATCGGTCACATTGGAAACGTTCCACTGACTGATGTCGCCTTTGAAGTTGTTTTCACGAAACATCCTACTCATATCGGTCACATTGGACACGTTCCACTTGCTGATGTCTCCATTGAATTTGCTTTCTTTGAACAATTCGCTCATGTCGGTGATGCCCGAAACATCAATGTCGTTCAAGTTGCACTCGGGCCCCTCAGTCTGAATGCGGTTCTCGATGATTTTCTTCAGTTCTTCCTTATTTGCGGGTTTGAGCATAGTCTATTCCTTTAAATAGTAATGAGCCACTAGTTGCAAAGTAAATATAATTCTTTTCATCGCACCATTTTTTCATCCATCTCAGCGAAATTGAAACGTCGTCCCTTGCGGGGCGACCATTTGCTTATCTCAACACCATTCGTTGCGTTTGGGCATTGCCGCATTTGACCATGTAAATGCCGCGGCTTAAGCCTGCGCTTGTCATGGCGTTGCGGAGTTCACCGATGTGTTCCGCTTGGAATTCGCCGATAAACGTACCAATCGGGCTAAATACTTTATATGAACTTTGATTTTTTTGTACAGAACGTATCCTGAAGGCTATGGCGTCTGTAGAATCTTTGGGCGGTTCCACCTTTGGCTCTTGCCATAGAATGAATTCGACTGTCGTTGCGCTGCGGGCTGGGGCGCTGTAGCTGCATTTTGTGCCATCGACCTTGACTTCGCTTCCTTCCTTGAGGTTGTTATTGTTGTCGGTGACGTAGGGCTTGAAGCTTCCAATCTTTGTGTTTCCGAAGTCAAAGTCAGCCTTGAATTCCTCGTTCTTGGAATTGAGAATGACGACTGCGATTTTCGTCTTGAGGGAGTCGCGGTAGGCGGTGACCTTTACATCTCTTTCGGGATTCTTGGTAGCATCGATTCTCCTCGCGCCGGGGCGTGCAAAGCGGCTGTAGTTTCCCATGACCCAGAGTCGCTTGGTAGGCTCCACGTTATCGGGGTTGCCTTGTCCTTGCGGCCAAAGGGCTCCATTACCGCAGCTGGGTTCGCTGCAGGAATAAATCCACCAGAAATGCCAAGCGTTCATGTTCGAAATAGTAAGGGCGTCGTGGATCATGTTTGCAACGCGGAGAGCGCTTCCCATGCCAACGTCTTCCTTATTGCTTCCGAGATCGTAGACTTCGGTTTCCCAGAATTCCTTGCCGGCTTCATGGATTTCGGGATAAGCGGCGGGATCTCCGCCATATTCGTGCGTTCCAAAAATGTCCGTGTATTTCAGGGCCGCCGGATTGTTGAAGAATGCTTTTTTGTAATTGGGGAATCCGTACCAGTTGATGGCTTCGGTGCCTATGATTTTGATGCCCGTGGTATCGAGGGTGGGACCAAGATAGTCGCCTACCCAACGAGCCAATTCATCGGGTTCGTAGTGGTTATCGCCGGTGCCGTCAGGCTCATTTTGCGACGAAATCGCGTACAGGTTGACTCCAGCTTTACGCATGTCTTGCGTAAACTTCAAGATAGTGTTCGCCCAGTCTTGAGCATGATTGAAATCCAGATGCTTTTTGTCGCCATCGTAATTTACGGTGTATTTGGATGTCCATGGAGCGGCCCAGACTTTGACGCCGTATTCACTCGCCTTTTTTGCGATACTTGTTTCGGAGGTGGAGCCGTCCGGAGCAATGCGGATGCGATGCAGCGTAAGCCCCGCGCCGCTAGTGGAGTCCCAAAGGAAGGCTGCGTTTTTGTCGGTAATGGAACCCGCCCATGCCGATGCTGCACCAAAGCCGCTGATGCGCTGGTATTCCTTGCCCATGTCAACGTTTATCGTTGCAGCACAGGCAAGAGTGCTCAAAAATGCGATGGAACCCGCAAAAAGAGAAAATCCCTTAATTGAAACCGTCATATAGCCTCCTTTGAACCTTACTTACTTTAAAGTAAGTTGAAAAGTTCACTTTATATAAGGCTAAAATCGAATTTGTCTTGATAAAATGACAATGATAATGACTTTATTGCTTTATCATTGCAATGCGATTTCCGTCCTTTGCAATAAATTTCATCATGGCAGCCCATTCGATGGCTCTGTCGATGACATCCTTCATTTGCGAAGTGCATTTCGTAAATCCTGAAACTTTCGCAATCAATCGTTCCATTTCTTCGAGCTCGATGCTTATTTGACTATCGACAATCGCCTTGACTGCAAATGCAATCTCCTGCATGGGGATGTCGTCCACATTGCGCTTGAATCCGTCTGAAGGTCTCCTAAATTCAACGAGTCCCTTGCTATCCGGGTTCCAATAGAAAGTCTTGCCATTTTCTTGCTTTTCGGCAAAATGGAGATACTTACAAAAACCGTGTATGCGATTTATGAATTTTTGCGTGCGCTTGGCATTCCACAAATCCGAGAGACGAGCGTCGAGTACGGCAGACGAGATTGGAGATTCCGCTCTTACGATTTTCTCGATCTGACTTTTCAGAAGTTCTGTAGAAGACATATCATATATGTCGCGACCTTTGGGCGGGTGCTCCACATTTGCGAGCTGATACGTTTTGAATATCGACTGGAATGTTTTTAGCCCGGTGGTTTCATCGGAGACATTAGTCCCCATATCACCACTTGCGTTTTCCGCCGGAAGCGCCGTTTCTTCGACTGGGCTTGTTTCGACATCATCAATTAAAACGGGCTGCTTTTCCTTTTCGATGATTTGGTCGATCTTTTGCTTTATTCCCTGCACAATGCGGTCGCGGTGTTCCCTGTTCAAGAACCATTCAAATGACCACAAGCGGACAATGTTCCATCCGAGTGTTTCTAGGATACTTTGTTGTAAAACGTTTCTGTCTTTTGCTGTGCGGGCTTTCTTATAGTTTTTCCCGTCGCAAAGAATTCCCAAAATGAACTTCTTTTCGTTTTCGGGATGTACAATTGCCAAGTCCATTTTAAACTTCGAACAACCGACATCCAGTTCAACGTTATAGCCTATTTTTTTCAGTTCATTTGCAATTGAAATTTTGAAGGAATCTTTCGCAGACGTTGCCCCTGCAACATGCGATACCGGGAGCGCCCTCTTGCCGTATTTTGCATAAGTCAAGAACGCTTTGAGTCCAGCGACACCTTCGGACGAAGACCTATTCAAGTCAATCTGTTCCGGCTGCAATGTCGAATACACAAGCATTTCATAACGCGAACGGGAAACCGCCACGTTCAAGCGACGCCATCCGCCGGCATTGTTGATCGGTCCGAAATTGAGCGACACGTTTCCATTATGGTCCGGTCCGTACCCAATAGAGAAAATAATCACGTCGCGTTCATCACCCTGTACGCTTTCCAGATTCTTGATGAAAATCTCCTCGCCAGACGTTTTCGACCATTCTTCCAATTTCGGATTTTTGGAGAATTCATCATCGAGCAAGTCATCAATGAGATTCTGCTGAACAACGCTAAACGTGACGACCCCGATGCTTTTTTTGCGTTCGGACTTGTCTTTTAAGCGTCTGATTATTTCTTCCACTATTAGTTTCGCTTCGGCGAGGTTTTGGCGGGTCTTGCTTCGATCGTATGTACCCTTGACCGGAATGAACTTCACGCAACCTTTTATATCGCTTGGCGACGGGAACGTAAATAACTTATGGTCATAGTATTTGTAGTTACTAAAAGCAATGAGGCTTTCGTCTTTCGAACGGTAATGCCAAAGCAAGTGCATTTCGGGCATAGAGATTGCCAAGCAATCGTCCAAAATGCTTTCCAAGTCTTCCTTGTCTAGATTGTCTTCGTCAGTATATCCCTTTTTGAAGAAGCTTGTCGGGGGCATTTGTTTGGGGTCGCCGACAACGATGAGATTTTCTCCGCGTGCAATCGCACCAACCGCTTCGCAAGTCGGTAGCTGGGACGCTTCGTCAAAAATGACAAGGTCAAATTTTGGGAATGTCGGACCGATATATTGCGCCACAGAAATCGGGCTCATCAACATGCACGGGGTCAGCTTGCGTAGTAAAGTAGGGATTGAATCGAACAACTGGCGTATGGATTTTCCCTTGCATTTGCTTGCGATGCTCCTCTTCAAAATGCCGATTTCAGATGACGACGCGACCATTGTAGAAGATGGAATATTCGCCGAAAGTTTTGCAATAAGTTCTTTACGGGTAAGCTCGGCAAATTTTTCGATGGACTGCTTGTAATGCTTGATTTCGTGTTCAATCAAGCTAGCGTTGATGTTGCCTAATTCAGAATCTTCTTCGATGTAAAGGATTATCAGTCGATAAGCAACGTTTGTTCTAAACGCAGTCGTCACATCAGAAATTGCAACTCGTCCTGATTCAATCGCACGAGAAACGCATTTTATGCCTAAATCAGCGAGAGTCTTTTTGCAGGCATTGTAATTACACCAGTCACGCAATCCGTGGAGGTTGGCTTTCCATGAACGGATTTTTTCTAGGAGCCCTGTTGTCCAATTATCGCCAAATGGAATTTCTCGTTCCATGTTTGTTAAGGTGCGAATGAACCTCCATAGATTTTGCGTTTCCTCATAGGTTCGCTTAAAATCAGCAAGAACTTTGTTGTTTCTTTCGCGGAATGTTCCTAAGTCTGCTATATCTTTGCATGCAGCGCTAATGTCGTTTGGATCATTGTATAGGCGGCTTATTATTCCGTACTGTTTCGTGCCTAGAGCGTATTGTTGTTCAAGAAGATTCCAGTCGCTTTTGTACGATTTCCAGAAATTGCCATAGGCATTCGAAAGAACTGCTGCGGATTCGTCAATCGATTTTGAGTGCCGTTTGAATTCAACCAATTTGTCCAGTATTTCGGCGACGTGGTCTTTATCAATTTTCGGGTTTTTCGCCAGACGCCTAAGTGCCGAAATTGTTTTTCTCTGACCGAAAAATTTCGGAATGAACCATTTGGCAGATGCGTCCTTCCATTCTCCGCGTAAAGCGACGGCATCGATGTCATAGATTTCAGGTTCAAATATGTTATCTATTTTATCCTGAATTTCATTTCTCAGGCGTCCATTTTTACAGGCATCCGCCAAAGCATTTTCAAAGTCAGAATTTCCCTTAAATAAAACGCCCAATGGCAATGCATCGATTGTTCCGAGATTATCACATAAAGATGATAACGCTTCGGCTTTATCTTGCGAATCAATATTCAGCGTTGTAAATTTTTGTTTGAGTTCCGAAAGGATTTCCGAAATGTGGATGACGCAATGTTCAAGTTGATCTAAGAAGTTTGAAATGTTTTCTCGCTCCGTCTCGGAATATTGGCAACAGTTCCAATCTGAAAGCGGATGACTAGACACATTTCCACAAAGTTCGCCCATGATTTTGAAACGATCACTAGCGTCCAACCATTCTTTCAATTTTGCGGAATCTGCGCTCTTTACAAGATTGCTCTTGACAGGAATTGCTCCGACAAATTCCGGATGTTCCTCGAAGAATCCAATGACGTCGTAAAGGGAATATCCTGAAGCGCGAACCTTGTGGATTTTATCCATAAGGCTATTCAAATGGACGCGCATCTTGTGGAGATTTTCGGCTTCAGATTTGTATTCGCTCGGTGCTTGGCGTTTCCCAAATTCCAATGCTGAATTCAGTTGCTTCATGACCGAAGACTTGTTTGCCTTATTGGAATGGAGCTCAAGACAAAAAGCACCAAGTCCTTGCTTCTCAAGACGGTTTTGAACAACAGAAAGGGCCGCCATTTTCTCGGCAATAAACAGCACGGATTTTCCGTTGAACAAAGCATTTGCAATCATGTTTGTAATGGTCTGCGATTTTCCGGTTCCCGGAGGACCATGCAGCACAAAGCTACACCCTTTCGCAGCAGAACAGATTGCCGCCATCTGTGAAGAATCGGCGCTTAGCGGAATTGCCATGTCCGAAGGCTTGAACGATGCATCCAATGTTTCTGATGCAACAAGTTCCGGCAGAGTTTCTGGAAGTACTCCGTCAATAAGTCCCTTGACAATCTTATTCTTGGAAAGTTCTTCACTACGTTGTCTGATATCGTTCCACATGATATATTGCGAGAACGAGAACTGTCCAATAAATGCGTAATCTACAACATCCCAGCGCTTCTTGTTTTTGATAGCTTGGCGGACTGTCGCGAAAATTTTCTTTATATCTAAACCGCTCCCGTCAATTGGCAACGGATCAAGACCGTTTATGACAAGATTGAATTCCCCACGCAGTTTCTCAAGTAACGTAATGTTGAATTGCGGTTCTTCATCGCGTTCGCGAATGATAAAGTTTTGTCCAGCCGATTTATGGACAATTTCAAGAGGCAACAAAACAAGAGGAGCATAAAGAGCTTTTTCGCTGACCTTCGTTTCGTACCATTTTAGGAATCCAAGTGCGAGGTATAGCGTGTTGGAGCCGTTTTCTTCTAGGCAGGCTCTTGCGGCGCGGTACAGTGCACGAATTTTATTTTCTGTTTCCGTCTTCCCCATGAAAGTGCGAAGGCGTTTGTTCTGGAATTCATGATCCAGAAGTTCATCGATATCATCGTCTTTGGCGATGGAAATGAAGTTGTTTTCAAATTCCTTTTTCCGTCCGTCAAAAAATTCAACAATCTTGAATTCCTCTTTTGCTGTAAGGGCGTCTTCCAAAATTCCCAAATCATTGCAAATCAGCTGAATGGACTTGCCTGTCGGTTTGAAATTCAAAAGTGAATTTCGGAGCGTCATGTTCAGGAGCTTGTTTTGCCAAATTCTCTGCTTGCTGTGTTTTACGGGACCTTCGCTTTCGTCTTTTTCTGCAATTTCGATTTCTTCGGGAGCGCTCCACGTCGTTTCATCTAGCTTTTCTTCTTGATTTTCAGGCAGTTTTTCCAAATTGCCTTCTGCATCATATTTTCTCTGCGGAATCGGGCGAATTGAATTGCCAAATCTGGCTTGTTTTACATCGATAAAAAACTGAAAATAGTTTTCTTTCAAAAGATGATTTTTCGCTTCGTTGACTGCTTTGTCAAAATCAATCTGTGTTCCTTGTGCAAAAAGAGTACATTCAACAAGACAAATTTCACCGACATCGTTGCTGACGCGTTTTGAAAGAAGGCTTAGGTCATCCTGGACTGCACTGGCAAACGTCTCTTCAACAAGCCAACAGCCTGCAAATGCGTGGTCCTTTGTCAGAACGATAATCGGGTGGAGCCACGCTTGTTCCAAACATGAGGCGTAAAGAATCGAGAGGTCTAGGCAAGTTCCCAATTTTTGCGTTGCAATTTCATCACAAGTTCTGATTTTCTGTCCTGAAATTTCAAAGCCTTGCGGAGGCATGGAGTAATGGATATCCAACTCTTCTAGAGCTGCAAAAATGGCTGCCATCTGCTTTAGCACATGATTTTCACTTTTCCTCTGGTAACCACATAATGCCCCATCACCCGTCCACGATTTCAGCTTTTCCGATGCTCGGCGCAGTACCTGTGCTACAAGCGGATGATTCGGTGTAATGTAGGCGGCAAGCAATTCGGGCAAGACATAATCGCCACCCCATTCATTATAGGCAAGTAAACTAATTTCTTGCGTCAGCCGTTCTACTTCGACCGAGTTCACGGATACCACAATTTCAAGGAGCCCTGCAAAGCGTTCTGTAATACCCATGAAAAAATTGGGATCCAGATGCAAGTCGACCACTTCCGAAAATGTCTGCCGGTCATCTGGTGATGTAATATCCGCCAATTCCTGTGGGTCGAGATTTTCAAAGGTGTATTTCGCTGGAGCTGAAAATTCCGGTTTTGCAAAAATTTCAACCGTTATCTTTTCCAAACGTTTTTCTGATATGTTGGCAATCTGCAATGAACGGATGACAGGAACACGATTCTGCTGCATTGCAAAGTTTAAGACTTTCGAAAAATCACACTTGACTTTAATTAACTTGCCCATGTAAACCTCGTGATGAAATATATATTAATGGGAATTCTCTTTTTTGCGGTGCTCTCCTCCCCTATATAAAACGCTTTGTTGCATATAGAAAATGTTTTGACAATTTTCTCAACAGAAATAGCGATATTTCAAAAATTTACACATTTTTGTTGTGTTGCTGAATTATATTTTAAGTTGTGTAAAACAAGAAGGAGGTGTTAACATGAAAAAGAAATGGTTGGCGGTTATAGCGTTTTCGCTATTGAGTACCGCTTGTAGCGACGATAATGGCGCTAATTTTGCGAGTACCGCGGGCATCGACGAAACTCCCGTAAGTGCGGGAATCGAAAGCTCCGGTGCAGAAAGCTCAAGTATCGAAAGCTCTGCCGATAGTCCCAAAGCCGAAAGCAGTTCTGCAATGTCTTCTAGCATTGAAAGCTCTGCAGAAAGTTCTACAGAAAGCTCCGCTGAAAGTAGCTCGGGAACAGAAAGTTCCTCAAGTGTTACGCCCAAAAGCAGCGCGGCAAATACCACAGATACGCCTTTTGGTGACTATGAATTTGCCCTTACTGATAGCTACGAAGGCGGTGCGGGCGCTCCTGGTGGCTTTGGCGGTGGATTCTCTGATGCAACCACTTCTACGAAAGGCGGCGGTGCCGGTGGCGTAACAGGTGGTGCCGGAGGCGTTAGCGTAACAGGCGGATCTCCAGGGGGCGCTGGTGGTGTCGGCGGAACGAGCGGTGCGGGAGGCCTTGGTGGCACAAACAACAGAACATCGGGTTTGCTCACGGCTGGTGAATGGAACGATCTCGACAATTGGAAGTTCTGGAGCGGGCTCCTCAACGAAAACAAGTATTACGAAAAAACGAGTTACTGGAAATTCTACCCCAAGAATCTTGTGGCGGTACAAGTTGTCGATGGCAATAACTCTGCTATTGCAAACGTCCCCGTGGAACTCCTTAAGGGTGGCACCGTGCTATTTACCACAAAGACGGATAATGCCGGGTTCGCTTACTGCTGGCAAAGCCTCTTTGCCAATGATAATGGCGAAATTGTTGCTGAAGATTATTCGCTCAACGTCAATGGAGCAAGCTATATCGAACCGCTCAAGTTCACCTTGCAGGGCGATGAACAAGTTAATCTTAACGTTGTCGTAAGTGCCGACGCCCAACAGGCCGCGGCAAAAGCCGATATCGCGTTCATCGTGGATGCTACGGGCTCCATGACCGATGAAATCCGCTTCCTCATTTCGGACCTCAATTACATTATCGACCACGCTAGTTCGGGCAACAACATCGCTTTGCGCACTGCAGCATTGTTCTACCGCGATCTCCAAGACGAATACATCACCCGATACGATGATTTTTCAGATAACGTTTCTACGACTCAGGAATTTGTCGCTAAACAGAAAGCAGGCGGTGGTGGCGACTATCCCGAAGCTGTTGACTATGCACTTGAAGCAGCCTTGCAAAAACTTTCCTGGAACGAATCGGCTCGTGCACGTATTGCTTTCTTAATTCTTGACGCCCCTGCGCACCATAAGGACAACGTCATCGAAAGCCTGCAAAAATCCATTGCACTCTTTGCCCAGAACGGCATCAAGATTATCCCGGTGGCTGCAAGCGGCGTGGATAAGGACACTGAATTTATGCTGAGATTCTTTGAGCTTGCGACGGGCGGCACATACGTATTCCTCACTAACGATAGCGGCATCGGAAACAAGCACATCGAGGCTTCCGTCGGCGATTACGAAGTGGAAAAACTCGCCGATTTGATGGTCCGCCTCATCAAGAAATATATAGAATAAATCGTAACCAATAACATACTCAAAGTGCCGCGACGTTAAGCAGCGGCACTTTTTTAATTCCTTTTTGGATTATTTTTCAAGAGGCGTTTCTTTAATGACTTTTTTAGCAACCCCCTTTACGACACTTTCCCAGTCGCCCTTTGTCATGGCAAAAGTGAAAGAGCTCTTGTCGTAAGCTCCGCCATAAGCTAACACTTTTGTATCATCCACAGAAACGATACTGTACATCACTTGTAGATTAAGGTTGTTGTTGCCTATGCAGCCGTTTCGGTTATGGCAAATGTCGGTGTCTCTCCAAAAGCGGATTGGATGGATGGAAACGACAATACCGCTTATTTCCTCGATCTTTTCTTTCTCTGGCAACGGGATAGCGATATAGCCATCTTCAAGAGGGGCTTGGCTCATGATAAAGGTTTCGTCTTTGGCTTGCATTACCGTATGAGGCACTTCTGTGTACGAAGAAAATGCGCTATCCATATATGCAAGCAACCATTGCTTAAATGAGTCCTCATCGCCAAAGTCATCCGTGACATCGTCGGAATTTGCAACGTAAGGTTCTGAAACAAGAATCGTAAAATTCTTGGGCGGGGTTTTCCATTGCGGATCTACCGCCAAACGCTTGCCGCCACAGCTGACTAGCAAAAGCGAGAATACTGCAACTAAACATGCTCTAAACTTCATACAACCTCCTTAGTACCAAGATGCCGGCTTCGGTTTCCAGAATCGAATGCCAACACCAATGCTTAATGTCCATTGAATTCCGTCCCAGAATCTTTCGGTTTCTGCTTTATCGTCGTTCCTGTTTGGGTCATTGCAATAATAACCGTAACCACGAGGATCGTAATTCCAATAGCTATCCCTGCAATAGTTTTCGACAAAATTCATGCGGGCTTGGGCAAATGCGGTAATGTCCCAGGAATCCGAAATCGGAAAATAGTAGTTCCCTTGTACGGCAAATGTCCAGGATTCATCATCGAGAATAGCGGCAGGCATGTCATTGCTTTTTGGGTAGACATCGACATACATGATACCGAACAGAATATCGACGGTAAACTTCTTTTTAGGGCCTATTGCGGCTCCTGCCATCAGAGAGTAAGACTTTTCCGAAATGGAGCCACCCTTGTTGTTATCGCCGATAGAAAAGTTATACTGGTATTGGAAAAATGCCCTACGGTAGCTTGCTCGTAGCGCAATTCCAAAAGCGTTCGAAACATCAAAGTTGTCGTCAAAGCCTGAAGTGGATGTCGAAGGTATACCGAACATCGCAATACCCGTCAATGCTACCCAGACATCGCGTTCTGCGATTTTCTTGGCAATTTCCTGTTCTCGGATTTGTTGCTTGATGAGCTTGTTTTCTTCTTTTGCTTGTCTCTTTTCTTCGGCGGTTCTATCAGCAAAGCCTGGCATCTGTGTTTCGACAAAGCCACGATATTCCGATTCCGGATATTTCTTCAAGAATGCATTCTTGTCTTCGCCAAGCCAGCTTGTATCGCACCTTATAGCAGGCTTGATGCTGCAGCGGTAATGGTAATCATATTTAGCTTTAAGGTACTTGAAAAAAAGTCTCAGCACATCTTTATCTTCGCGAGAGCCGTTCAATTCGGCTAGTTTTCTTTCGATGTATTCTGCTGAAACATGGCGCAAAGCGAGTTCTTCGTCATATGTGTTGAACTGGTCAAGAACGTTAAACCCGGCTTCAGATTCCTGAACTTCTTTATAATGAGTTATGTACGATAGCAGTTCATTGAAGGCTAATGCTTTCAGGTCGTCTTCTTTTGCAGCCCAGTAAAACAGGTAAGAGTTTTTCTCGTCTGTAGAGTAAAAAGATGTATTCGGATGGTTTGTCTTGAGGCATGTCACAAGGGTCTTCAATGTGTCCATGTACTCTCTAAAGCACCTTTGTTCTTCAATCTGACCCGATTCGCCTTCTGCCACCGTGAAAAAGAGGATGGAGATTGAATAATGCGAATATTTTTCAGTGCATTCGCCAAATTTCTTTGCCAGATTTCTCTTTTGTAGTGAAAGTTGCGCTAAGTTATCCGAACATTTGGCTATTTGCGTTGATGCTGCTTGTTGATTCCCCGTCTCGGTTGGTGTGAAGTTGTAGTAGAAATCTGCCAATGAGACTGAAATTGCAATTAAGATAAAGAAGAATATTTTATTTACCATAACGTAAATATAGTTTATTTCATAGCCAACTTGTTAAAAAAAATAAACACAAAATAAAAATCCCCGCTACCTTTGGGGTAACGAGGATTTTAAAGTTCCTAAAGGGAACAATTAAGCCTTATTGAGGCGATCCTGGATCATGTCGATGATTTCAGAGAGTTCCTTCGGGAGGTGCTTGCCGAACTTCGGATAGTGATTTTCCTTAACGTCAGCGAGTTCCTTCTTCCAGCCTTCCACGTCAACCTTCGTGATCTGCGGGAGAGTTTCCTTATAGTAGTCAGCGAGACCATCAGTATTGATGGCGCCTTCCTTCGGCATGTAACCGATCGGAGTTTCGACAGCGTTGTCAACACCGTTGCAGCGGTCGAAGATCCAAGCGAGCACGCGGCTGTTGTCGCCGTAACCCGGCCACATGAAGCCACCCGGAAGCTTTTCGTTGTTGGCATCCTTGCGGAACCAGTTCACGTAGAAGATCTTCGGAAGCTTGTCTTCAGTGGACTTCTGACCGATTTCGATCCAGTGCTTGAAGTAGTCACCCATGTTGTAGCCGCAGAACGGGAGGATTGCGAACGGGTCGCGACGGATCTTACCGACCTGAGAGGCGTCAATCGTAGAGGCAGCCGTGATTTCGGAACCCACGATGGAGCCGAGGAACACGCCGTGGTTCCAGCTGAGGGACTGGTGGACCAGAGGAATGGTGGACGGACGACGGCCACCGAAGAGGATTGCAGAGATAGGAACGCCTGCCGGATCTTCCCATTCCTTAGCAATGCACGGGCACTGCTTAGCCGGAGCGGTGAAGCGAGCGTTCGGGTGAGCCATTTCTTCGCCCTTCGGAGCCTTGTCCTTCGGGAGAGCGTCACGGGTCTTGCCCTTCCAGTCAACGAGCTTGCCCTTAGCCGGGTAGCCGATGCCTTCCCACCACACGTCGCCGTCTTCAGTGAGAGCGCAGTTCGTGTAGATCGTGTTCTTTTCAGCAGAAACAAGAGCGTTCTTGTTGGATTCTGCAGAAGTACCCGGGGCAACGCCGAAGAAGCCAGCTTCCGGGTTGATAGCATAAAGACGGCCATCCTTGCCAAACTTCATCCATGCAATGTCGTCACCGATGGTTTCGACCTTCCAGCCCGGGATAGTCGGGATGAGCATGGCGAGGTTCGTCTTACCGCAAGCAGACGGGAATGCGCCAGTCACGTACTTGACTTCGCCCTTCGGGTTGGTGAGCTTGAGGATGAGCATGTGTTCAGCGAGCCAGCCTTCGTCGCGAGCGAGAACGGTAGCAATGCGGAGAGCAAAGCACTTCTTGCCGAGGAGGGCGTTTCCACCGTAACCGGAACCGTAGGACCAAATGAGGCGTTCTTCCGGGAACTGCGTGATGTACTTGTATTCAACGTCAGCGCACGGCCAGATGCCGTTGTCGCTTTCGCATTCGCGGAGCGGCTTACCAACGGAGTGGAGGCACGGAACGAATTCAGCGTTCACGTCAGCGTTGAAGATATCGAGAACCTTCTTGCCAGCGCGAGTCATGATGTCCATGTTGAGAACGACGTATTCGGAGTCAGTGACTTCGATACCGTTCTTGGAAATCGGGGAGCCGAGCGGGCCCATGCAGAACGGAATCACGTACATGGTACGGCCGTGCATACAACCCTTGTAGAGCTTACGCATCGTCTGCTTGAGTTCAGACGGGTCGATCCAGTGGTTGGTCGGACCTGCATCTTC
This sequence comes from Fibrobacter sp. UWB7, assembly GCF_900142945.1. NCBI lineage: Bacteria > Pseudomonadati > Fibrobacterota > Fibrobacteria > Fibrobacterales > Fibrobacteraceae > Fibrobacter > Fibrobacter sp. UWB7. The sequence continues at coordinate 370,486 of NZ_FRCO01000002.1, read as the reverse complement.
TTCCTTGACGGAGGAGATGAACGTACGGGATTCGACGCGAGCCACGTCAGACGGAAGAGAACGGAACAAGTAGCAGTTTTCCTTCTTGGCAAGCTTCGTTGCGAGGCCGGCCTTGACGCACTTCTGCATGAGGGCATCATATTCTTCCTGAGAACCATCAACGACGACGACGTTGTCCGGTTCGCACATGGCAATCATTTCATTCACCCAAGTACTGATTTTCGGGTGCTTGATATCGTTAAGAGTAAGACTCATTATGAGCTCCTATTGGTTTAACGTGTTAGATTTCGAGATATTTCGAACGCGCTACAAGATAGCAAAAAATATGGTTATTGGTCAATGTTTTTAGGTGATAGGAGGTAGGTTTTAGAGCGTAGGATGTTTTAAACCAGTCATGCCCGCCTCTTTTCATCCCAGACCCCGTTCCGGGAGAGCACCACCCTTTCAAGAACGGCTTCACCTTGTAATATATAACAGACCTGCACATCTGGATAGAATTTTTATAAAAATCACCAAACGATCTTTTTTGTTGAAAATATCAAATATTTTATATAACTTTATTAGTAAAGTTGCATTAATAGCAGTTTATCAATAAGGAGGAATTTTGAAATCGTTAAAATTTACTTTAACGACCGTTATCGCACTAACATCATCTACTGCTTGGGCGAACTTGATTCGTAAATCCGACAAGACCCCATGTTCACCGACAGTCCACTTCAAGCTGCCAGACTACTGGGAACGCGCTTACATTGACATGGGCGACACTATAATAGAAACTCCCAAGGCTGACAAAGAAAGATGGACTACAATTGCCTTCGCCGACTTAAGCATTAATGACGATAGCACATTTTACTTCAGCAGTTCTAAAAATGTCCCTTGCTACTCATCGTATCAATGTATAACGGCTAAAGGAGCCAACAGGTCCACATACGCCCCAAGAAGCGAAGGGTTTACCTGCGAATCCTTTAGCGACAAGAACAATGCTGAAGTCTGGATCCAGGAACATCCGGATCCCATGAAAGCAGACCAGCTTTACATCACCAACGCAAAGCCTAGTATTAAAAAGTTCTTTGTGCTTCCGCCGCAAAATGAAGCCTGGCTGCAATCCACTCCGCTCATCAATGAAGACGGCAAAGATCACAAGTTATACCCCAGCGATGACGCTTGCGGATGGTTTTACAGGATATACATCGACGAGCCTTTGCCAAAATCAGCAGTTGTCCACCGCGACGACGACGAACAGCTCGCCAACGCCATCGGTATAAACGGTGCCTGGGAAACGAACCCATCCGCACCGACTCCAATTATGATGGACGGAATGTACTCTTTTTTCGAAAGCGACACTCTCTATTTCATCGCCGACGAAGAGATGGCTTCGGGAATTCCCAGCGACACAAAGGGCTGGTCATCCCTCCGACCCAACATCAGCGGCAAGTGCGAATTTGAGCTCGCCGCATGGATTTATGACACCGACGCGACATTGCACGGAGCATTCACTTGCAACCCTAACTGGTCCATGGCCACCGAAGGCACCGACCTTGGCAAAGCCAATGTTTGCTTCGATGCCGCTGCCAAGTACCCCATAACCGCAGGTGCGACCGACCCCGTCCCCTGCCTCGGCATAACAACGGGCATGGTAGAATCGATGCTTTCGATTGACTCCGCGACCGGCTCCAAGAATATGAAGCTTACGAAAAAAGGCAAAAGCTGCTTTGGCGCTCAAGCCGATGAAGCATTCAAATCCATGTTTACCGCCACAAAGGGAATCAACGAAAAATACATTGTTAAAATCCCCTTCATGCGCAACCTTAACGGCATGTGGAATTTCAGTTCCGATTCTTACCAAAGCCCGGGCGCTCCCGTCAGGGGTGGGTTCTATCCCGCAGAAAACGCCCCCGAAGCTTCAGCAATGCTCTCCGAACGATTGCCCGCCGCCGAGAGCAAGCGCTTAGCAGAAGGACCGACATTCTTCTGCCCCGACAATCCCAGCAATAGCGCTTCGAAATCACCGCTCGGTTTCCGCACCGTTGATGAAAAAGAAGGATTCATGAAAAGCGATTTGATTTGCAATGGTCCTGGCTGGAGCGGTGGCATCGATTGCGAAGGTCTCTTCCTCAGTGGAAGCGAGTTATGGGCTGGAGCAGGAATGACCGACGTAGGCATCCAAGTTTCCGAAGCCCTCGGCATCACCTGGTACGAAACAGGCTGGGGCTGGTCTTGCGAAACGTTCGGCACACCTAGAGGATGGCCCAAGTATAAAGAACATACAGAAACACTGCTTAACAGTACCCAAGGCGGCTCTCACCGCTGGATTTCCACTGACGGCAAAACCGACGACGACAGCAGAATCCTCACCGGTGCCGGACGCAACCAACATTTCTGCGCCGAAATCCACACAAGATTCAGCTTTAGACACGGTTTAAAGTTCAGCTTGAGCGGAGACGACGACATTTGGGCTTTCATCGACAACAAGCTCGCCGTTGACATCGGAGGTATGCACTTGCCGGCTCCGGGATATGTCGATGTGGATAAATTTATGCCGAACGGAATCGTCGGAAAAGTATACGACCTAGACATTTACTTCTGTGACCGCAGAACGACCATGAGTAACTTCACCATCAAGACTAACATGTTCCTAGGGCAAAAGTTGATCGATACATACCCCATTCCTTGCTGCAACGACTCTACCGACGACGTAAAGATTTCCTACTTGTTCACGACGGATTCAACCGGAAAAGACCCGACCAAGACACTCATCAGCGAAGCTGATTTTGAGGCCAATCCGGTACAGGCAAATGGCGGCATCGATGTGACCAACTCGTCCAGGCCAATCACCAACGAGAACAAGCTCGCCGAAGTCTTCCCTGCTGGCAAATACTACCTCATTGTAAAAATAGGTTCAGAAAGCAGAACCATACAGCTCACAATTCCGTCAAGCACTAAAATTTCTACAAAGCGAATTGTTGCAAGCAAGGCTTTCCGAGTAAACGCCGTTGCACCGCATGAAATCGAAATTTCTTTGGAGAACAACTCAAACGCAACAAAGCAATATGCCATTATGGACATGAAGGGGCAAGTTCTTTCTATCGGTAGCTTGAGCAGCGGCAACACGCGTGTAAAAGTCCCTACATCGGGCTCTTACATCGTCAAAGTCGGACACGAATGCAAGCGTATCAATATGAGATAATATGATCACAACAATCATTTTAACAGTCCTTTTCATTTTGGGCGATGCAGGCGTCCTGTTTTTAAGCCAGGAGAGCTTTGGCAAGCTCCCGCAGGGTAAGCGCCTTGAGCGCGTCAAAAAGTCCCCGCACTACGATGGCAAGCAGTTCGTGAACGACGAAGAAACAGAATTCATGACAGGCAACAAGAGTACGCTCACTGTCTGGCGTGAATTCATGTTCAACAAAAAGAAGAACACCGTCCCCGACACGGCTTTGCATGCCATCAAGACGGATTTAAGAAAGCTCCCGAATGACAAGGATTGGATTGTTTGGTTCGGGCATTCATCGTACCTCGTAAACCTTTCAGGCAAGAAAATATTGGTGGACCCGGTGTTTTACAAGGGCTCCCCCGTCAAGTTTGCCAATAAGATGTTCAAGGGTACGGATATTTACAAGCCCGCCGACATGCCGGATATCGATTACCTGGTTATTACTCACGACCATTGGGATCACTTGGATTACGAGACTGTCACGGAGTTGGAACCGCGCGTCAAGAAGGTCGTGACCGCACTTGGCGTAGGCTCGCATCTGGAATACTGGCACTATCCCGTGAGTAAGCTTATCGAACTCGACTGGTGGGAAAAAGCGCAACTTGGCGACAGCACCCGCATTACGGCAACGCCTGCAAGGCATTTCTCGGGCCGAGATTTGCACAAGAACAAGACGTTCTGGGCTTCGTTCGTCTATGAATCGCCCAAACGTACAATTTGGATAGGCGGAGATGGCGGATACGGTTCGCACTACTCGAAAATCAAGGCAAACTTCCCGAACATTGATTTAGGGATTCTTGAAAACGGGCAATACAATCCGGATTGGGCGCAAGTCCATACGATGCCGGAATTCTTGGGGCGCGAAATGCTTGAGCTAGGCGCGAAGCGTTATTTGACAGTTCACCATTCCAAGTTCTGCCTGAGCAAGCATCCGTATTACGAGCCTCTCGAAAATGCGAAAAAGGCCGCCAAGGAATCTGGCAAGCCTTTGCTCATGCCGCTTATCGGCGAAGTTATTTATCTCGATTAGCAATCGCTTTGCAAGAAGCGCCCGCGCTATACCCCGCGCATGTCGGGATCCCACACAATTTTGTGCAGTTGCACTTGGAAGCGAGCGTTGTTTTGCGTCATCACCTTGCAACCCACCATCCAATTGACAATTTGCTCGTTGGTGAGTTCGCCCCATACCGGCGAAATAAAGATGTGCGGCATATTATCTGGAGATGTTAGCGAGAGTCGCGCGACAACGCCTTCCGCTTCCAGCAAATCTTCTACACTCCCGACAACGAACTTGAGCACGTCATTTTTGCCGAGTGAAATGATATTTTCCATCTTCATTCGGGCCGACATGCCGCTGCTTTTGCATTTCCAGTCCATCGTGTAGAAGAGCCCTGGTAACTGCCATTTGCAAGGGACCGTGCCGTTTGTTTCGATGTTGACTTCAAAGCCTGCTTCACAGAATGCGGTAAGCAGCTCGCCCACGTTTTCGTGAATCAGCGGTTCGCCACCCGTGAGCGTGACGCACTTGACACCGGATTCGTTGCGATACGCTTCAACCGCCGCAAGGACCTCCCCCACGCTCATCAGCTTAAAGTCGGGACCTTCGACCGCATACATTGAATCGCAGTAGCTACAGCGCAAATTGCAACCGTGCAGACGTACGAACACCGCCGACTGCCCCATGCGAATCCCTTCGCCCTCGATACTCTTAAATATTTCGCAAACTTTCATAAGAGCCCGCGCCCTTACACTTCGTACTCGACGGTATTGCCTTCGCTTTCCTGAACCTGCACCTTGTAGCAATACGGCACCTGTTCGCAAATCCAGCGAGCCATGTTCTCCGCCGTCGGATTAAAGTCCACCACATCGTTCAAGAACTGGTGATCGAGCTTACCCTTCACAATTTCCTTGATGTGCGAGAAATCGACCACCATGCCGTTCTCGTCGAGCGTTTCGGACTGGCAGAACACCGTGATAATCCAGTTATGGCCATGCAGGCCGCGGCACTTGCTTTCGTACGGGAGCGAGAGCTTGTGAGCCCCAGAAATTTCAATACGCTTGATAACTCTGTACATATTAAGCCTCGTATTCCGTTGTGTCGTTGATGCCCGCTTCGGCGAGAGCAGCCTTGCGTTCCAGGCAGGTTGCGCACTTGCCGCAATGGATTTTGCCGCCCTTGTAACAAGACCAAGTTTCGCTGTAGTCCAAGCCAATCGCCTTACCCTTGCGTGCGATATCCGCCTTGGAAATGTTCGTGTACGGAGCGTCAATCGTGATGTTTGCGTACGTGCCTGCAGAAATCGCTGCCGACATATTCTTCACGAATTCTTCGCGGCAGTCCGGGTAAATCGCATGGTCGCCAAAGTGGTTCGCCATCATGACGCGCTTGAGGTCACGGCTTTCGGCAAGCCCTGCCGCCACAGAAAGCATAATGCCATTGCGGAACGGCACCACCGTCGATTTCATGTTTTCGTCGGCGTAAGTCCCTTCTGGGATAGCATCTGCACCCGAAAGGAGCGACGACGTAAAGTAATCGTGCATGAACTTGAGCGGAATCGTAATGTGCGGAATCCCGAGCTTTTCGCAATGCATGCGCGCAAAAGGAATTTCTTTGTCGTTATGGTTGCTGCCGTAATCAAACGAAACGGCAAGCGCAATATCCGCGGCGCGGTCGTAGAGCAAGGTCACACTGTCCATTCCACCGGACAAGACCAGCAAAGCGTCTTTCATAAAGTCTCCTAGTTTTGTTTAGAGTCAGGATGGGTCTCGAACTGACTATCGCAAAGATAGAAATTTTGCTAAATTGTTTCAATAAAAAAGTTGGGTATATGGACGAGGTTTAGAATGAGAAATTTCAAGTATAGCATTATTGCGTCCATAATCCTATCCATAGCTCTTGCCGCTTGTGGCGGCGACAGCGGTACTTCCGCAAATGATGATGTGGAAAAGTCATCATCGTCTTCTGAAAAGGTCTCCTCTTCTTCTGTCATTCCCGCTTCAAGCGGGAATCGCCCTTCAAGTAGCAGTAAAAAAGGCGATGCCGGAACCCATTCGTCAAGCTCAGGACAGGCTCCGTCCGGCATGACAAGTAGCAGTTCCTCGAAAGTGTCCTCTTCATCGGCGAAGGCAACGTCCTCTTCGTCTGTTAAAGCCGTGTCCTCTTCTTCCTCTGTCATTCCCGCCTCGAGCGGGAATCTCCCTTCATCTTCTAGCAAAAAAGTAGAATCTAGTTCTAGCCAAAAGATAGCCTCGTCGTCTTCTGTATCTCCAGCGTCGAGCTCAAGTAAAAATGTATCCTCCAGTAGCGAGTATGTTCCTTATGACCATAGTACTTGCTTGGCGTGGAACTGGAATATAGAGAAGGACGTTTACAAACAGTTTACCGACCCGCGTAATGGCCGTAGTTACTACTACTATACCGCAGTTTCTTCAAAGACTGGGGAAAAGGTGACCGTTATGGCTGAAAATCTGAATATCGGTGAAATGGTTCTTGGTGAAAATGAACAAAATGACGATACGAAGATTGAACGCTATTGCTACAATAACGATACCACGAATTGTGACAAGTATGGTGGCTTGTACCAGTGGGCCGAAATGATGCAGTTGCCTAGCCGTTGCAATACAGAAAGTTGTTCTGATTATATAAGGCGTAAACATCAAGGTATTTGTCCGGATGGTTGGCGCTTGTTTACTTGGAATGATTACGAGATAATTAGAGATTATAACGATCAATACGGCGATGGAGTAAAAGGCCTTCGTTCGCAGTGTTTTCAAGGAAAAAATACAAGTGGATTCTCCTTAATTGGTGCTGGTCTGAGAAACGTAGATGGCGAATTTGAAAAAATAGATGGATTTGCTGCGTGGTTCCGCCCAGAAGAATATGAAGAAGATAAGGAAATCCGTGCTCATCATGGTTTAATCTCTGCTTTAAATGAAAATCCTGTTTCTAAAAATCATCGAGAATTGAAGGCTAACGGCTTCTCGGTTAGATGTACAAAAATTGAATAAAACTCATTAATGAGTTTAGAAAAATAAAGAACTCCCATGGGTGGGAGTTCTTTTTCGTTACTCTAAAATACCGCTACGCCTAAATCGCTGTCGCCTTCCTTACTTTAGCTTTACGATATCATCAAGATTTACAAGATGGATATTGTGATTCTTGCGAGCCTCGTCGCTAAGTTTTTCCACAAAGCCTGATTCTGAAAAAAGGTAATAGTAAAATTCTGCTTTTTCCTTTTGCGAAGAAAGCTTTACCATCGTATCGAGAAAATCACCGTAGGTAAACGGCTTGCCCTTGAACTTGCATTCACCTACAAGATACTTATCCTTATCTGCAGATATCGCAAGCAGGTCCATTTCCGTTTCTTGAACTTCTGTATCATCGCCACGGCGTACAGTAGTTTTGCCCCACCAGCGTCCCATCCGCTTATAACGGAACGGCAACAGTCCTGATTTCTGCTTTTCTTGGATGAATTCACGACAAACATCTTCAAAAGATAAAGATGCAAACTCGTGCAGAGATGGCTTAACGACATGTTCAAAAACGCCGTCGACATCTCCGCTTTCCAAATCGGAATAGTTGGTAAATACAAAAGCGTACCAGAAACGGAAAAAATTGTCCGTCAAGCGGTAAAGTCCGCGATTCCGATTTCCGACTTCCTTTATGCCGTCATCGACAGAAAATTCACGTTTTACGATAGAAAGTTCTATCAAGTTTTTTAGATAAACGCTTGTTTTTGAGGTGTCATCTATAAGCGATTTCTTGCTGATGTCATTCAACTTGGTTGCCCCAAGTGCAATGGATTCAATGATGGAATTGTAGAGAATTGTTTCTCGTAATTCCTGTCGAAGCAAAAATTCTACCTCGCTATAAAGTGCGCATCCCTTAGTAAGAATATTTCGCTTGATGTTTTCTTCAAGAGACAAGTCCGAATCGAATTGTCGCAAATAATGCGGAATTCCGCCAAGAATAGAGTAGGCGATAATCTTGTCACGGGCGGAATATTTTGGGAAAAACTGCGTTGCATCGTAAAATCCCATAGGTTCCATCTTGAATATTCCCGTAGCCCTTCCATAAAGCGGATTTTTCTCGGCTAGCAATTCCTTTTCGATAAAACTCATTGCGCTGCCGCACAGGACTATCATGATGTTCTCGTCTTTCAGGCGTTCATCCCAAAGGTTTTGTAAAACAGATGGAACGCTGCTGTTGAACTTGCACATGTAAGGGAATTCATCGATAATCAGCAGTTTTTTACGTTTGCCGTAGGGCAACTCCGAGACCGCGCCAATAGCCGCTTCCCAGTCGTCAAATTCGGAGATATATTTCGCCGCAGGAATTTTTTCTTGCAACATCTTCGAAGAAAAGCTGCGTAACTGCAATTTGTCGGACACTTCTCGGCATGAGTAGAACACGTGCGGCTTATCTTTGCAAAATTCATGAAGTGTTTCCGTTTTACCTACGCGCCGGCGTCCGTAAAGCACGACCAATTGTCCGCCTTTGCTTGCGTATCGGTCTTCAAGAAATTGCAATTCCTGTTTTCTGCCAATGAACATATTCTACCCTTCGTTTTGCAATTTACCAAATCACGATTTAGTAAATCACGATTTGGTAATTATTATACATTATTTTTAGCAAAAAAGCAAGGGAAGATTCCTATTTTACGCATGACAGGTGATAAAGCATCTTTATTTATCTATATTGCAGCGCAATTGGGTATATGGACGAGGTTTAGAATGAGAAATTTCAAGTATAGCATTATTGCGTCCATAATCCTTTCCGTAGCTCTTGCTGCTTGTGGCGGCGACAGCGGTACTTCCCCTTCTGATGTCATCCAGGATTCCGTTCCGGGATCGCCATCTAGTTCCAGCGTTAAGAAGTCGTCATCGTCTAGTGTCATCCGGAGCAGCAGTTCCGTCATCCAGAGCGGCGATAGCCACGAAGGATCCAGTAACAGTAAACGGTCAAGTAGCAGTTCCTCGAAGGTTTCCTCTTCATCGGCGAAGGCAACGTCCTCTTCGTCATCTGCAAAGATCGTCTCGTCATCCTCGAAGCGTAGCGAAGGGGATCCATCCAGTTCTAGCCAAAAGATTGTCTCGTCATCTTCTGTCGCTCCTGCATCTAGCTCAAGTAAAAAAGTTGAGTCCTCCAGCAGCGAATATGTTCCGTTTGATCATTCAAAGACGCATGCTGCAGATTGGGAAATCGGTGAAAATCGCTATAAGACTTTTGTTGATCCTCGTAATGGGCGAAGCTATTATTATATCACTATTCCAGGGCGTGTCTTTAAAGAAATGGGTGCTAATGGTAAAGCCATTTGGACTGAGGATACTGTTACCGTCATGGCTGAAAATTTGAATATTGGTAAGATGGTTCTTGGCGAAAATGATCAGAATGATGATGGCGAAATAGAACGCTATTGCTATAATAATGATACAACGTATTGTGATGAATTCGGGGGCCTTTACCAGTGGGCGGAAATGATGCAACTGCCGAGCCGTTGCAATACTGAAAGTTGCGCCGAATTAATACAAGAGAATCATCGAGGAATTTGCCCGGAAGGTTGGCGGTTAATGACTTATGATGATTACAAAATTATAGAAAATGCAGATGGCAATGAAGAACATGGTATTGCAGGACTGCGTTCTGGATACCGCTTTAGTGGCTACAATACTACAGGTTTTTCCCTTGTTGGTGCGGGAAAAAGAGAAAAAAATGGCAAGTTTAGTAGACTGGAAGAAGTTGCTTATTGGTTTTATCCGTTAGAAGATGACTATGATCGTTCGATATATGCTCATTTTGCATATATTGCTATGTCGGGTGCTTACGGAGTAGGCGCTGATAATGGCGATGAAAAAACATACGGCCTGTCCGTCCGTTGTGTAAAACTCGAATAATTTCCCTTATAAAATATTAAGGCGGATTATGCATCCGCCTTCCTTGCGTTATTCTTCTTCGAGGCTTGACAGCTGCGAAAATCAAATGCGAGTCTGCAAGCTGTCTCTCGCTTGATTTCCTTGCTTGTCATTCCGGCTTTGTGTCGGAATTTTTTGTTAAAACGTATCGACGCCTAAATCGGTGTCGCCGTCCTTGACTTTTGCAAGAATTTTAAGCCCCGTCAAGTCCTGCATCATGCGGATATTGTCATCTTCCATTTCAAAATTGCCGCTACAGCCGTAACGGTTCACGATAATTCCACGGATATCTAGGCCGCGACTACGAGCGTATTCTATAGTGAGCACGCAAGCGTTGATGGAGCCGAGCGCAGCCTTCGTTACGATAAGCAGCGGAAGCTTGAGCGTCTTGATGATATCTTCGAGGAAAATTTTCTGGTCATCATAGCGGATGGGGCAAATGATTCCCCCGCTACCTTCGGCAAAGATGAATTCGTGGCGGGAGCAGGCTGCGTTAAAGTCCGCCTGAACTTTCGAAAGTTCAACGGGATTGCCTTCTTTTTGTGCGGCCAGATGCGGCGAAACAGCCTCTTTGTAAACGTAACTGACGAGCTGTTCTTGCGAGTCCGGGAGATTTGCAATGCGCTTGACGTAATCAGCGTCGCCCGCAATCCACTTGCCATCACGGAGTTCAGCACCACTAAGAGCCGCCTTGTAATAGCCCGCGTCAATGCCGGAGTCACGCCATTTTTTTACCAAAAGAGCCGTGATAAAAGTTTTACCGACATCCGTACCCGTCGCCGTAACGAAATAACCTTTGTGTTTAGACGAGAGATTAGAGACGAGAGATTTTTTTGACACATATTTACCTTACTTTGTCATCCTGAGCTGTCATCCTCGAAGCGAAAGCGTAGGGGAACCATTATTTCTCGTTCTACATTTGCGACGGGATTTTCACTGGATTCCCTCCCCTATCGTGCTACGCACTCCAGGGTCGAGAATGACGATTAAAGTTTCAAATGAGATACTAGTTCGTTGATTTTATGATTTGAGCAATTGCTGTCGCGGCAGTTTGAAGTTCTTCTTTTGTATGCGTTGCCATGAGGCTTGCGCGTAAACGTGCCTGCCCTTTTGCAACCGTCGGATAACGGATTGCAGGAATCAAGACGCCCTCATTCTGGAGTGTTTCCGAAATCCGCAAAGCCTTTGCCTCATCCCCAATGATAATCGGGATAATCGCCGATTCCGTCTGCGGAACTTGCAACCCATGCAAGCGCAAAGCATCGCAAAAGAATTTCACGTTGTCACGCAATTGCTGAACACGTTCCGGATGCGCATCAATGAACTGCAAATTGCGGAGTGCAGCCGCCGCTACCGCAGGGGCCATCGCTGTCGTGAAAATGAAACTGCGAGACTTGTTTTTCAAGAATTCAATCAACTGCTTGGAACCGGCGACAAAGCCGCCTTCGGCGGCCACGGCCTTGCTCAAAGTTCCGACGGTCACATCGGCATGTTCACAATTGTAATGTTCCGCAAGTCCACGCCCCGTGCGCCCAAGGACGCCCGTGGCATGCGCCTCATCAATCATGAGCAACACGCCATGCGCTTTCGCAATCCGCAAGAGTTCCGGCAAATTCGCCAAATCGCCATCCATGCTGAAAACAGCATCCGTCACAATGAGCCCGCGGAAAGGCCGCGCAACTTGTTTCGCATTTCCCGCATCATTTAAAGCGGCGCTTGCCGATGCGCTTTGTGCAAAGAATTCAGCCTTGGCTGCCTCAATCGCGCGTTCCAAATCCGCCATGTCATTGTGCTTATACACAAAGCATTTTGCGCGCGACAGGCGAATGCCATCAATGATGCTTGCGTGGTTCAGTTCGTCGCTGAAAATAAAATCGTTCTTGCCACACAACGCAGAAATCGTTCCCACGTTCGCCATGTAGCCCGTATTGAACGCGATAGCCGCCTCTTCGCCTTTGAACTTTGCAATAAACTCTTCGAGTTCATCGTGCGGAGTCTTGTTGCCGGTCGTGAGGCGAGCGCCACCGCTCCCCGTTCCCCATTCAAGGACCGCATCCGCCATCGCCTGCTTGAGTTCAGGAACGTTCGCCAAATCCAAGTAAGAATTCGAAGCGAGCAAAACCGTATCCTTACCCGCAATCGTCACATGTGATGCTTCTGGCGACGAAATGTGACGCAACGTGCGGTACGTATTGTTCGCACGCGCCGCTTCAAGCGCATCTTTCGTGAAAAAGTCTAAAATTCGTTCGTTCATTTTTTACTTCTGAATTTCCACGAGTACTTTCTTTTTCTGCAAGTACTCGATGCATTCTTCGGCGGAGGCTTTTCGAGAATCAAACAAGAAAATGCGGCCTCCGTTTTCGTCGCCCATTTCCTTCATCTTCATAATGCGAACGTAACCGAGTTCCTTGCTCGCAACATAGCCCGTCACATAATTTGGGTCATCGCTCACGCAGAATTCCGCCACCATACCCGGTGCATTCGCCACCTTGGTCGCAAGGACGATCGCTTCGTTAAAATGGTTCTTGCAGCCATCGACTTCGCTCGAATGAAGCGCATCCATATACGTCGCACGGACACCGCGTTCTTTATCAGGTTCCAAGCGGTTTCCCGTTGCAATGTCATAAAGCATCGCCCCACGCATCGGGAACGTCTCGCGCAAGAGTTCAGGAAGTTTTTCGCGAATGCCGGCGGCGGCTTCACCAACCAACTCAAACGCCTTTTCCAACCCTTCCTGCCACGTTTCCACATCCACGCGCGTTACAGGGAGCGATTTCAAGACCTGAATATCGCTTTCGTGAACCTTTTCAATTTTCACATTGATAAAATCCGGGTCGCCTTTGGAATGATTCATCGCACGGCGCACCATCGCCGCACACACAGCTTCCACGGAATCACGACCAACAATACGTTCAGCACCGGAAATATGCTGTTCATGGGAGTTTTCGCCTTCGCCAACATGCTGCGAGGCTCGCATTTTTAAACTGTAGTAATCCATAAGAGCCTTCTTTTACGCGCCACAATTTAGAAAAAAGGTCTTTATTTTTTCATTGAAATGAATATATTTTTGCTAGTAACGGGAGTAATGACTTTTCTTGGTAACTGATATGGGTGATTGCAAAAAGTTTATCGCGGACTTTCCTGTGGACTCTGCGGAGTTTTTCACAGCTATAACTTACGCCACATCTGAACTGTACATTTCAATGCATGTACTTGATCTTGAGAATAATACAGCGTTTCCTATCAAGACCAACGAATTCATCGATAAGTTCATGAAATGCGGCAGCACCCTACAGGATAGTATTACCAATATCATGGTGAACCTTGCATGCCCAGAAAGCGTTTCAACCATCAGGAATTTTACGATCCTTTCAACATTGTCGGAACGCATGAAGAATGCAAATGTTATTTCCGAAATTTTTCACGGAAAAATTCACGGTTGGAGTAAGGCTATGTTTGTACGCGTTGGTGATGACAAGCCACTACGTCGAGTCCTGTACGTTGTCGAAAACGTGAATGCGCAAATGACAAAGCTGGAACAAGAGAAAGAGCTCTTGGAGCAGAACCGCAAACAACAAAATATGATCAATGCGCTCATGAACGGATACGCCTCTGTAGTCGGAGTTGATTTTGTCACAGAAAAGGTGGAATTTTTCCGCACAAGCGATCGAATCAAAAGTGCTCTTGGTTTCATGAAAGAACCGCCTCCGTTCAAGATCCTTGTTGAAAAACTTATCAATACGGCTGTACACGAAGAGGATCGAAAAAGTATCCGAGAAGTGGCTGATGAGTCCTATATTAAGGAATACTTGCCAGTTGGCAATAGTTTGTCAAAAATATTTCACAACGAAGTCGGCCATTATGTTGAAATGAAAATTGTGCGAACCGGCGAAGAAACAACTGTGTTCGGTTTCACCGACAAAAATAACGAAATCACGGAAATAAACGATAAAATCTACAGGGATTCGTTGACTCAAGTGATGAACCGCAAGTATTTTGATGATAAACTATCATCGCGTAATAGTCAAGCCGTCGTAATGGCTGATATTGACTTTTTCAAAGATGTTAATGACAATTACGGCCACCAGTGTGGTGATGCCGCCCTTGCTGCCGTTGCATCGATACTGAATTCATCTGTTCGTAATTTGGACCGTGTAGTACGTTATGGTGGCGACGAATTTTTAATCTCGTTCAAGGGTATTACTCATGAAGTACTGAGAAACAGACTTGAACAGATGCGCGCTCGGGCAGAAAAAATTAAACTGCAAGATTACCCTGATGTAAAGTTAACAATGAGCTTTGGCGGAACATTCGGAGACGGAATTGTTTCAGACATGCTCTCCTTTGCCGACAAGGCGCTCTACGTATCAAAGAAAAAACGGAACTGTGTGACCTTAGTTCCGTTTGAAGAAAAAATTTAAGTTGTATTTACTCGTGGAATCCGTCTTCGCCATCTACAATCGGTGCGGGTTCGCATTTTCCAATTATCTTAATTGCTTCGCAAATGCGGTCCACTTCAGCATCGCTCGTGATGAACGGCGGCATCGTATAGACGTAATTGCAGAACGGACGTAACCACACGCCAGTTTCTTTGATGACTTTCAAAATATCTTCTGCACTTGGCTTTGCCTTGAGTTCCAAAACGCCAATTGCACCGAGCACACGCACGTCCGCCGCATTTTCAAGCGAACGGAGCGGTTCCAAATTCGCCTTTAAGCGCTTTTCAATACGCGCCACGCTTGATGCATAATCGCGACTTTCAAACAGCGAAAGCGAAGCAATCCCAGCCGCGCACGCGAGCGGGTTTGCCATGTATGTCGGGCCATGCATAAATGCCGGAATCTTGCTATTCGTAATCGTGTCAGCGACCTTCTCGGATGCGACACAAGCGGCCATCGTAATGCTACCGCCCGTAAGCGCCTTGCCGATGCACATAATGTCCGGCTTTATAAAGTTGGCGCAATCCTGTGTAGCGGTATGCATCATTGCAAATCGCGGGCCCGTGCGATAAAATCCAGACGCAATTTCATCCAAAATAAGCAAGATGCCATAGCGGTCACAAAGCTCGCGGAGACGCCTGAGGTAACCCGCATTGTAAAGCCACATGCCGTTTCCGCCCTGGAAAACAGGCTCGCAAATGACTGCCGCAATTTCATCTTTATGCTCTTCGACAACGCGTTCCATCGATGCAAAATCGCTATCGTCCCAATCGCTATCAAAACGGCAATTCGGACGTTCCGCAAAGTAATGGTGCGGCATGATTCCGCGGAAAAGCACATGCATGCCGTCAGGATCGCTCAAAGCCATTGCCCCTGCTGTATCGCCGTGGTAGCCGCCCTTCAAGGCAACCAACTTACAGCGCTCCGGGCGACCCAGCGAATGCTGGTACTGCACCGCCATCTTGGCGGCGCATTCCACGGCGATGCTTCCCGAATCAGCAAAGAAAATCTTGTTCAAGCCTTCGGGCAAAAAGTTCACCAACTTTTCGCCAAGTTCAATTGCAGGCTCGTGCGTAAAACCGCCGAACATCACGTGGCACATCTTTTCGCTTTGCTTGCGAATCGCTTCAACAATTTCAGGAGCGTTATGCCCGTGAGCCATGCACCACCAGCTCGATACGGCATCAATCAGTTTCAATCCGTCGGCGGTTTCAATCGTCGTTCCGTGAGCCGACTTTGCAAGGAATCTTGCGGGAATATTTTTCAGCGCAGCATACGGGTGCCACAAATGCTCGCTGTCGAAATTCAATAGCGTATTCATTTGCGGCGCAATATAGAAAATTGCGCGGGCATTCCCACGCGACTTCTCGTAATTAAAAGTGCCGCGCGGCACTTCCCGGCGGCATCTCGAAACAGCGCAGAGTCTCGCGAAGTTTCTATCGAATGAAATTGGTGTAGACTTTCTGCTTGGCGTCAGGCTGCGTCACGCCCGCCTGCTTGCCCGCATCAATGCTCTTGAGGAGCCATGCCATATTGCGGCCCAGTTCCTTCATAATCTGCACGCCTTCTTCGTCTTTCAGCACATCTTCCGGATTTGATCCATGAACCATGTTCCAATAGCGCGAAGTCACGAGCGGTTGTTGCGCATAAGTCGGGTACTTGTTGAGCACATCGAGAGTTGCGGTCGTCCCTGCACGACGTGCAGAAACCACGTTTGCCGCCGGCTTGAACAGCAGATTTGCTTCTGCGATACCGTAAAGACGGTCGAGGAACATCAACATTTCACCACTCGGAGAGGCGTAATAAACCGGAGAACCGTAAACAACGCCGTCCGCCGTTTCCAAGAGTTCCTTGGCTTCGTGGACAACTTCGTTCACCTCGCCCTTGAGCACTCGCCCACCGACAAACACGATTTTCGTCTCGATCCCTGCAGCCTTGAGCTGGTTTGCGACGATGTTCAGAGCCGTATAAGTGCAGCCATTTTCGCGACGGCTACCGTTAAACAAGATGACCTTCATTTTAGAACCTCCGTTGATTCAAATTCTGCAAGGAATTTACGCCCCTGTTCCCATTCACCGAGATCGGAATCCGAATTGATATGTCCAAGAGCACCTGCGTTAAACAGCTTTACGCCCCAAGCGTTGGCAAAAAATTCAGAACGTTCCATCGAGACAAACGGGTCGTTTTCACTTGCCACGACACACGCCGGAATCGGCAGTTTTTCAAGCGGCATCGGCGCAAAGTTCCCAATAAGTTCTACGTTATCCACATCACTTGGCGAAACGAGGAATGCCCCCTTGATGTACGGCGGAACGCCACCTTGCGATTTCGCCTTCAAAAGATAGTTGACCGTCGTACAGACGCCCAAGCTATGCGCCACAAGAATCGTATCCGCATTCAACTGCTGGATGCACTTGTCCAAAGTCTCGACCCAGTCCGCTTTCTCGGGATGGTCCCAACAGCGCTGGATGACGCGCGTTGCATTCGGCAAGCTCTTTTCCCAGAAGCTCTGCCAGTGTTTCGGTCCGGAATTATTCAATCCAGGAACAATCAAGTAATTCATTATCGCCTCTTTTCCTACCAAATTAGTATAAAAATTAAATTACTTTCCCGTTAAAAAATGAATTTACGGCAAATTTCACCCAAATCCGCACTTTTTCAGCACAGCACACTCGCACACTCGATACAGTTAATTTTTTAATACATTCTATTTTATTGGTTATTCAATTTCGCTAACTTATCTTTATCTTCGGTTAAATGGGATTCTGTTTTGTACAGAAACTTCATGGAGATAAAATATGAACATCAAGAAAACTGCAGTCAAGAGCGCTCTCGCCGTAGCAGCCGCCGCAGCAGCCCTCACCACCAATGTTAGCGCAAAGGATTTTAGCGGTGCCGAACTCTACACGTTAGAAGAAGTTCAGTACGGTAAGTTTGAAGCCCGTATGAAGATGGCAGCCGCATCGGGAACGGTCAGTTCCATGTTCCTCTACCAGAATGGCTCCGAAATCGCTGATGGAAGGCCCTGGGTAGAAGTGGATATCGAAGTTCTCGGCAAGAATCCGGGCAGTTTCCAGTCCAACATCATTACCGGTAAGGCCGGCGCACAGAAGACTAGCGAAAAGCACCATGCCGTTAGCCCCGCCGCCGATCAGGCTTTCCACACCTACGGTCTCGAATGGACTCCGAATTACGTCCGCTGGACTGTTGACGGTCAGGAAGTCCGCAAGACGGAAGGTGGCCAGGTTTCCAACTTGACAGGTACACAGGGACTCCGTTTTAACCTTTGGTCGTCTGAGAGTGCGGCTTGGGTTGGCCAGTTCGATGAATCGAAGCTTCCGCTTTTCCAGTTCATCAACTGGGTCAAGGTTTATAAGTACACGCCGGGCCAGGGCGAAGGCGGCAGCGACTTTACGCTCGACTGGACCGACAATTTCGACACGTTCGATGGCTCCCGCTGGGGCAAGGGTGACTGGACATTCGATGGCAACCGCGTCGACCTCACCGATAAGAACATCTACTCAAGAGACGGCATGTTGATCCTCGCCCTCACCCGCAAAGGTCAGGAAAGCTTCAACGGTCAGGTTCCGAAAGATGACGAACCGGCTCCGCAATCTTCTAGCAGCACTCCGGTATCTTCGAGCAGTGTTCCGGCAAGCTCCTCCTCTAGCGTCCCGGTCTCTTCGAGCAGCGAAATCATTCCGCCGAGCTCCTCGAGCGCCACAAACGCCATCCACGGAATGCGTACGACTCCGGCAGTTGCAAAGGATCGTCGCGGTCTTGTGAACGCCAAGGGCGCCAGGGTGAATCCGAACGGTCACAAGCGCTATCGCGTGAACTTTGAATTCTAATCGTGTCAGTTTCTCTTTATAATTCTCCTTATCGTAAAAGCCATGTGGTTTACTCCACATGGTTTTTTGTTAAGTCCACTAAAATTAGGGGAATTTCGCCAATTTTTTTGAATTTTGACACTAAAATGTCAAACTAGATTTTGTATTTTTGATTTCGAAATTTTTAAAAATTAAAATAGGATAATTATATGGCTTATTTGAATAAGGTTATGCTCATCGGTAATATCGGTAAGGATCCGGAAGTTCGCGTCAATCCCAACGGCGGTCGCAAGCGCGTTTCTTTCTCACTCGCCACTTCTCGTCGCTATCGTGACAACAACGGCGAACAGAAGGAACAGACCGACTGGCATAACATCATTGGCTGGGGCAAAATCGCAGATATCGTTGAACAGCTTGGTATTCGCAAGGGCATGAGCCTCTATGTTGAAGGTTCCCTCACCAACCGCAGCTGGACCGACCAGACAAGCGGTCAGAAGCGCTATGTCACAGAAATCAACATGGACACGTTCCAGCTCCTCACTCCGCGCGGCCAGGGTGGCGCTCCGGGTGCAGGTGGTTTCAGCCAGGCAAACAGCTACCAGCCCAACAGCTTTAACGGCATGCAGCAGAATAGCGCTCCGGCATACGATGCAGGCATGGCAGAAGACGACGTCGATCTTCCGTTCTAATCAAGACTATCTGAATGAATCAAGGAATTGCAGAAATAACGCTTATCTACGGGCTGCCGCTTGGAATATCGTTTGTAACGCTATTCGCCACGGCAACTAGTCCTGGGCGTCATACGAAGGTCATCGGAGCCATTCTATCGACTCTCACGATCGTTATAGACTGCTTGTTCTATTTCGTAAAGAATACCATCATCCTTCAAAATGTCGAAGGTGGTATTCTGCTGTCGTTCTTTTTGCTTTTCTTGTTCAGCATCTTTTGCATCGTACAAAGCGAAGAATGGTCCACTCGTGCTTCGTTCTTGCTGTTCTCCATGTGCATGCTCATTGGCTGCATTGGTACGGCATGTTACGAACGTCCGACCCTGGTGCTGACGTCTTCCTATTCGCCGACTGACTTGGTAACGCACAACAAAAAGTACGAAGACTACATTTCGTCTTTTGATAATGCGAACAGCGGAAGCAAGGAACCGGAAGCGGTAAGCGTCGCTGCAAAGAACAGCAACAAGTCTGCTAGCGATGATATTGATGAGGATGTTGAACTCGCTCCTGAAGTCATGGATCGTCTTGACACTTATGCAGACAAGGCGGAATCGGTCATCGACAAGATGTTCGATATCATGCGTTCTATAGATTCCTTCGAACCGCTGGAACAAAACGCAAGCGAAATGGAGCGCGAAAAGAGAAGCCAGCAAGCCCTCGCCATCAACAACAAGGCGACATTGCTGAACCGTAAAGCCATTGGAATTTTCCACCCGATGGCGGCACGCGAAGCTCATTCAGAACTGGTACAAGCGTCTGAAACAATCCGTAGTGCTTCACACACTTTGTATTCATACTGCCTTCTGGAAGACCCGCAAGAAGCGATGAAGAAATACACACAAGCGCGCGACTTGATTGTGATAGCCAAAAGGCATATTGAAAAATTCAACAAGATCATTCAAAATTTAACGAACACTCAACCTCAACAATAAGAAAACAAAGGTTAAATCTATGATTCGTAACGTAGCGATCATGGGCGCCACTGGCGCAGTAGGTCAAGAACTCCTCAAGATTCTTGAACAACGTAACTTCCCGCTTCAGAACTTGAAGCTCCTCGCCTCCGAACGCAGTGTCGGCCGTGAATATGAATTCAAGGGCGAAAAGCTCAAAGTTGAACTGACTTGCAAGGACGCTTTCAAGAACGTTGACCTCGTGCTCTCTTCTGCAGGCGCAAGCGTTTCCAAGGAATTCGCTCCGATTGCTGTTGACGCAGGCGCAGTCGTCGTCGACAACACGAGCTTCTTCCGCATGGACCCGAACGTTCCGCTCGTTGTCCCGGAAGTGAACCCGGAAGACATCAAGCTCCACAAGGGCATCATCGCTAACCCGAACTGCACGACCATCATGATGGTTGTCGCTCTCAAGCCGATCAATGACTTGAGCAAAATCAAGACTATCCACGTTTCCTCTTACCAGAGCGCAAGCGGTGCCGGTGCAACGGGCATGGCTGAACTCAAGCAGCAGTACCAGGAAATCGTTGAAGGCAAGCCGGTCACCGTGAAGAAGTTCGCACACCAGCTCGCATACAACCTCATTCCGCACATCGACGTGTTCACCGACAACGGCTACACGAAGGAAGAAATGAAGATGTTCAACGAAACGCAGAAGATCATGCACAGCGACGTCCGCTGCGCTGCTACCTGCGTCCGCGTTTCTGCTCTCCGCTGCCATTCCGAAGCTATCAGCTTCGAAACGGAACGCGCACTCTCTGTTGAAGAAGTCCGCAACGCTATCAAGAACGGCGAAGGCCTCCAGCTCTGCGACGATCCGGCAAACAACGTTTATCCGATGCCGCTCAACCTCATGGGCACTGACGACGTTTACGTTGGCCGTATCCGCAAGGACCTCGCTTGCGATAACGGCATGAACATCTGGATTGTTGGCGACCAGATCCGCAAGGGTGCTGCACTCAACGCTGTCCAGATTGCAGAACGCCTCTAATCGCGATTGCACTCCAGCCAAAGGCTGGGGAATGCTTTTAAAAAAGAGTCTAGCTTTTGCTAGGCTCTTTTTTTGCATGTCATCCCGGCCCCAGTGCCGGGATCGCCATTATACAACAGCGCCTCCCATTCGGGAGGCGCTGTTGTTTATTTTGTGGAGATTCCCACTCAAGGCGGGAATGACAATCCTAGCAATTAGAAGCGGACCATCGCACTGAAGTCGATGAACGTTCCATCAGCCTGGAAGTAGTTGCCAAGACCCGTGAAGAGCTTTTCGCCGAGACCAAGTTCAACAGCGAGGAAGTCCTTGTACTGGTAACGGAAACCGATAGAAGCATTGACGGCATCCATCTTGTCCATCATCTTGGAATAATCGGCATTCTTATTCTTCACATAACGGAATGCAACCCAGTCATAACCGACTTCACCGTAGAACATTAAGTTCTTGCTTTCGCCAACGAAAACTTCACCCATCATGCTCGGCTGGAGAACGGCGGTAAGGGCGTACATGTCAACCGGATCATCAAAGTTTCTGTAAGAGAAGATTGCTGCGGCACCGAGAAGAATGCGAGCATTTTCGTTTTCAAGAACGGAGAGACCGCCACGGATGTACGGAGCGAGATCCCAGTAAGAAGGAATCGGGGTGCCCGGTTGCTTTACATCGCCATCGATTTCCGTTTCATTATTGAAGCTGACGAATCGTGCACCGAGAGTCCAGGTAAAGTTCTTGGCAGTCGGAGCGTTGGTCAAGCTGAGGCCGACCGTGAGGCTGTCAAAGCGGTCTTCGGTTTCTGCACCAAGATCCGGATCAGTGTGGGTCTGAGTCTTCGTAGTGAGCCAGTCCACATTTGCAGCAATGTTCATGCCCAAGAAGCTCTTGGCGATAGCTGCTGCCCAGTCATCACCACCAAAGGTCTTCGATTTAACGCCAGGTGCAACTTCATCACCTTCAACGTTCTGTGTTACAGTA
Source organism: Fibrobacter sp. UWB7 (assembly GCF_900142945.1). Classification (NCBI taxonomy): domain Bacteria; kingdom Pseudomonadati; phylum Fibrobacterota; class Fibrobacteria; order Fibrobacterales; family Fibrobacteraceae; genus Fibrobacter; species Fibrobacter sp. UWB7. The sequence goes on along the minus strand of NZ_FRCO01000002.1, from coordinate 348,450 downwards.
CCGTCGTTGCTGACGCGGTCACGACCAAGACCTGCTCTGACATAGAAGCCAAAGCCCGGAGCGGCGTAACCGAGAGTGAGACGACCGAGCTGGCTGTCATCATACGGAGCCTTGCTAATGTCAAATGCGGTGAAGAAAGAACCGAGAGAAACAATGCCAAGCTTGTTGGTCGGTTCAATGTAGAAGAACTTGCGGTTTGCAAACAAGTTCGGGAAATCGAGCAAGAGGTCCGTATTGTTTGCTGCGGCCATGTTGCGGTTTCTGTTGTAGGACTTGCCGTGCAAGATGGCATTGAACGGAGTTCTTCTGGATTCCTTCGGAATTTCCGGAGCAACGAAAGGAACCGGAGCTGTGAGGCTTTCAGAAGAAGCAGCCTGTTCTTCCTGCTGCTGGAGCTGCTGTTCGCTATAGGACGGAGCGGTCGTAGCGGATTCAGAAGCTTCCTGTGCAAAAGCGACACCGAAGCTAACGAGGCCAATGCCAAACATCGTTTTCAAATTCATAGTCTTTCCTTGTAATAAGATTTTTTGAATTGTGTGAGAAAAATATAATTAAACAAGGTTCTCCGGATTCAAGCACTTGAGCTCTTCGACCACAAAAAGACCATCCTTGCGGATGAGCTTGTCGTCGAACCAAATTTCGCCGCCACCGTATTCCGGGCGCATGATCAAGACCAAGTCCCAGTGGATGGCTGACTTGTTCCCGTTCGGGGCATCTTCGTAGCACATGCCCGGCGTAAAGTGGATGGAACCAGCAATCTTTTCGTCGAACAGAATGTCGCACATCGGAGAGAGCACAAACGGGTTGAAACCAATCGCGAATTCGCCCACGTAGCGAGCGCCTTCGTCCGTATCAAAGATGGCGTTCAGGCTCTTGTTGTCGCCCGTTTCGCAAGTCGCTTCGACAATTTTGCCTTGCTTGAAGACGAGGCGGATATTGCTAAACTGCTTGCCTTCGTAAAGTGTCGGCGTGTTGTAATGGATGACGCCTTCGATACTCCCCTGCACCGGCGCCGTATAGACTTCGCCATCGGGAATGTTCATGTTGCCGCAGCACGGCACCGCCGGAATGTCCTTGATACTGAATGTGATGTCCGTGTCCTGCGCCACGAGACGCACCTTGTCCGTCTTGTTCATGAGGTCGACCAAAGCCTGGGCGGCGCGCTGCATCTTCGGGTAATCGGCAAGGCATGCCTTGAAGTAGAAGTCTTCGAATGCTTCTGTGCTCATCTTTGCGCCCTGTGCCATGGACGGGTTCGGCCAGCGGAGCACGCACCAGCGCGTGTTGTTCACGCGGTAGTTGAGCACATCCTGAGTGATGGTCCTGTAGGCAAGCATCTTCTTGTCATCGATGTCGCAGTTTTCCATCGCGTTGTTCATTGCGCGGATAGAAAGGTAAGCCTGCATCTGCTTCATCTCGTTCATCGCAAGGTCCGCAGAGAGCTTCATCTGTTCTTCGGAGGCGCTACGGATAACTTCGCGGCGCACACGGCTATTGTAATTGTGGACAAATGCGTTACCGCCAACTTTGGCAACAGCCTTGATGAGCTCAGTCGAGAGCTCGTCCGGCGTATCGGTCGTTTCGATTAAAATGTTTTCGCCCGCCTTGAGTGCAATGGCGTTGTTTATCAAATTTTCTGCAAGTTGCGTAATGCGAGGATCTTTCATTCTTTACCCCATAAATTAAAATCACCGAAAGTCGGCGACAAAAATCGCCGACTTAAATTTAAAAATCTATTTGTCTTTATTCTACTCCAATTTCCATTCCATTACTCCGTAAAGGTAAACGGAATCGTCACTGTCGTATTTCCAGATTTGATCTTGCTGAATTTCCATCCACTCACAGACTTCTTGACTTCGCTATCGAATTCGGCATATCCCGTCGTAGAACCCACCACAGCGATGCTGATGATTTCGCCTCCCGGCGCAATAGTGAACTTCATTGTCACCTTGCCTTGGAATCCAGGTTTCTTCTTCAAGTATTTGTTGTAAATGTGGCGAAGTCCCGGTGTACGCTGCTTAACGACCTTCATGATTTCAGAAGCCGAACGGGATGCACTCGGAGATCCCATATCGATTTCATTCATCTTCGGTTCCTTCATAGTACCCATAGCCTGTGTCGAGATGGCTCCTGCAGAACCGCCGAGCAAGCCGTCAAGCATGTCGCCAATTCCACCAGAACCTCCCGCAATGCTTCCAGGATTGAATTTACCTCCTCTTTTGCCACGACGCTCACCAATTTTTGTCTTTCCAGATTTCATTACGCCATTGACATGAGTGAGAACTTCATGGATATCTTTAGCAAACTTCGTACCCATCAAATCGTAAGGAGACAAGCCTGCTTTACTTGTTCGTATGGCAAGTTCCTTAAGGACACCGCGGTTGACAGGAGCCCTCGGGTTACCTTCTCCTTTAGGCTTTGCTGCACCTCCTTTATGCTTACGATTGATTTTTTCATCATTTTTCTTTACATTTTTTTTGACTTTCGGTTCCTCCTTTAAAGGTTCGTCAATTTTCATTGTTGTTGTGATTGTTGGACTTTCAGGTGCTGGTTCAAACATGACCTCACCAATCAACGCTTCATACGTAGATGCCCAGAAGCCAAGCATCAACGCAACAATAAGCGATGCACCAGAAATGCGCACCATCTTCTTGTCGGAATCTGGCATCAAGGATGCGATGAAAGCATCTTGTTTTTGCTTTGTTGTTTTCATGATTTTATCCTCCCTTTTCAGGAAATTGGATGTTTTTGTTTTTTGGGTATCAGCAAACCAACTACCCCGTGAGCGGAGTATCAATTTGCCGAATGGCAACACTTCGGAATAAGGCTACCCGAACAAGCCTTTATTGCGAAGTTTCACGCGATTACATATAATGTCAGAAAAAGTTTAATTACAAAGTAAGGTATTTACTTAAACAACCCACATCCTTACCACACCCATAAAGTACCAATAAAAAAATCGCAAAAACCACTCCAAAACAGTAAAGAAAATTTCATACGAAAGTTTGTAAACTCAGATAAAATAAGGCTTGGCGCGTAGTTATTGGGCTTGCTCGCGATTATCGATTTTTTCTCAGCCCTAGATTTTTACAAAACTTAGACCAGTATAATTTATTCCATATTAGAATAGAATTCACAAAATACCCCCTATATTTGCGCTTTTTTACCAATCAAAAACCCATTTTTAAAAGACTTACCTATATTTCCATTATCATGAAACTTTTAGCTACTCCTCCCGATTTAAATAAGATTGCTCGCCCGAACTGGATTGAAATCAACCTAGACGCCCTCTGCAACAACATTCAATTTATCAGAAGCCAGATTCCGGCTTCCACAAAGATTTTGCTCCCTGTCAAGGCCGACTCTTACGGTCACGGAAGCCTCGCCTGCTCTTTCGCTGCTAAGTTCGGTGGTGCCGATTACCTCGGTGTCGCCCACATCAGCGAAGGCATGCTGCTTCGCCAGTACGGCATGGACTTGCCGATTCTTGTGCTTGGTCCTTGCACACCGTCTGACTTTGCATACTTTGTCGAATACCAGCTCACGGCTGCCATTACCGACATCCGCACCGCAATGGCTTTCGACCAGTTCCTTGGTGAAACAGGCACCGAATGCAAGGCTCACCTCGCTATTGACACGGGCATGAACCGCTATGGTTTTGATGCCGAAGACTTCAACAACATTCGCGCAGCCCTCAGCCTCAAGCATCTCAAGTTCGAAGGCATGTTCACGCATCTCGCTACTGCCGACATGCCGGGCAACCCGAAAACAGAAATTCAGATCCAACGCTTTACAAGACTCGTCGATGTGCTCGATGCCGACGGACTCCGTCCGCCCATCTGCCATTGCTCCAGTTCCGCAGGCACGCTCACGCACCCCGAAAGCCATTTCGACATGGTGCGTCCCGGTCTCACGCTTTACGGCTACAATTGCATGGGTGCAGTCCCGACCACATTGCCGATCAAGCCGGTCATGAAAATCAAGTCCACCATCCGCCACGTGCACGACGTGAAGCCTGGCGAAACAGTTAGCTACGGCGGTTACTGGGCAGCCCAGCAGCTCACGCGCATCGCAACCATCGCAATCGGTTACGGCGACGGTTACCTCCGCGGCGAATACAACAAGGGCTTTGTCTTCATTCGCGGACAGCTTTGCCCGATTCTCGGACGCGTCTGCATGGATGCGACGATGGTCGACGTAAGCCATATCCCGGATGTGCAAGTTGGTGAAACTGTTGACGTCGTGAACGGTGAACTCGACTTCCGCATTTCGATGGAAAGCGTTGCTGAAGAACACCACACAATTCCGTACGAAATTACAAGCCGCGTGGCTCGCCGCCTGTACCGCAAGTACTACTGGAAGAACCGCCTCGTGCGCTGGGATTACCTCAAGGAAGAATTCGGCGTCAAGGAATTCAAGGAATATCCATTGCGCTAGGAGAAGCACCGCATGGTATGAAGTTTAATGACCCGAAATTCACAAAGATAAGCCACCGGAATGTCTGGGGCGAATGGACCTTTATCTTCGAAGGATCCAAACTTTGTGGCCTAAAATTTCGGGAAACTTCAGACGAAATAAAAGCGACTCCGAGCAACGTGCAGGCTTGCGCCTATGCAAGCCCCGACATGGAAACGCAATTAAATAGCCGCGTTCGCAGCGCCTACCGCAAGGCGGTGAACGAACTTAATTTGTACCTCGCAGGCAAGATCTGCGAGTTTTCTATACCCATAAAAATCTACGGCACCGACTTTCAGAAAAAAGTTCTCGAAGTCACACGCCAAATTCCATACGGTAAAACTTGTACGTACAAACAAGTTGCCGAAGCTGTCGGACATCCGCAGGCAGTCCGCGCCGTTGGGAATGTTCTGCACAACAATCCGATTCAGGTCGTCATCCCCTGCCACCGCGTGATTGACAGTCGCGGTCGACTGAGCGGTTATGCGCTTGGCGTCGGATTAAAAAGAAGGCTCCTCTGCATGGAGGGAGCCATTCCGAATGAATTAATGTTGGAATAATTTTATGCACACTGTAGTGCGCCAAGCATGTCGTAAACCTGAGCTTCGACACTAAGGAGTTCCATGTCGTAGTTCGGAGCCCATTCGAGAATCGGCACGTTGTTGCTTTGGGCATATTCGCGGAAAAGGCTTTTATCGCCAACGGAATGCCCCAACAGCACTGGGCAAGTATTGTTATGAATGTTCAAGCCTTCGATGAGCTTGTCGGATTTAAATCCATAGGACAAATTGAACACGAAGTCGGCGTTGGCACATGCTTCATCGATAACATCCTTGTCGGAGTCTGCGTCACAGGCAAAGATTTCCCCAATTTCGATATTACCGATAGCGTTGAACACACCATCCTTAATGTCCTTGAGCATGGACAGGAGCCCATGACCCAGAATCGTATCGGATCCCCAGATCAAAACATTCATACATCCACCTTCTTTTTTGAGAATCAAGCAATGTTTGCCGGATGACATTCGTTACTTTTTTCTTACGCGCCGCATATATAGTAAAATTTACTCTAATTTGGAATAAAAAGTTAAAAAAATCATACAAAAATTTGATTTTTATCACATTTCGTAAATAAATTAAAAGGCGAGTGCCGCGACCATACTTGTATGGTCATGGTCGAGCCGTAAGGTTGGCGCTTGCGCCAGGATGGGTTTAAGTTTTTCCGAGCTGGGGCCCCGCCCGCATGACGTACTTTTTGGTTCTTGAAAAGAATAATTACTATATTTACGCCGGATTTTAACCAAAACCCGCGAATGCGGGGCAAATTAAAAAGGAATAAACAATGTCCGAAAATCTCTCTGTACTGACCAAGGCCCGTCAGGCCTATCAGCCGAAGCTCCCGGTCTCCCTCAAGAATGGTGCCCTAAGCGTGAAGATTAACAAGGGTGCAGCTACGGAATCCGTTAGCGACCAGGCAAAAATCAAGGAACTCTTCCCGCACACCTACGGTCTTCCGGTTGTTCAGTTCGAAGCTGCCGAAGCCAAGGCTGGTAAGGCTCTCCGCATGGGCGTGGTTCTCTCTGGTGGCCAGGCTCCGGGTGGACATAACGTTATCGCTGGTATCTACGACGGCATCAAGTCCGTTTCCAAGGATTCCGTCCTTTTCGGTTTCCTCGGCGGTCCGAGCGGTCTCGAAAACGGCAAGTACATTGAAATTGACGACGCCAAGATGGACGCCTACCGCAACGCCGGTGGCTTCGACATGATCCAGTCTGGCCGTACCAAGCTCGAAACTGAAGAACAGTTCAACAAGTGCATCGCTGTTGCTAACAAGCTCGACCTCGACGCTATCGTTATCATCGGTGGTGACGACTCCAACACGAACGCTGCTGTTCTCGGTGAATACTTCCAGTCCAAGGGTGTTAAGACCTGCGTTTGCGGTTGCCCGAAGACCATCGACGGTGACTTGAAGAACGAATACATCGAAACCTCTTTCGGTTTCGACACCGCTGTGAAGACCTACTCTGAACTCATCGGCAACATCATGCGCGATGCTAACTCCGCTCAGAAGTACTGGCACTTCATCAAGCTCATGGGCCGCTCTGCTTCCCATATCGCTCTCGAAGCCGCTCTCCAGACCCACCCGAACATCTGCCTTATCTCTGAAGAAGTCAAGGCAAAGCAGATGAAGCTCAAGGACGTGATCAAGCAGGTTGCTGACGTTGTCTATGCTCGTGCAGCTCAGGGCAAGAACTTCGGTGTCGCCCTCATTCCGGAAGGCCTCCTCGAATTCATCCCGGACGTTGGCGTCCTTATCTCTGAACTTTCTGAAGCCCTCGCCCACCACGAAGCTGAAGTCGAAGGTCTCGACACGGCTGCTAAGGTCGAAAAGCTCTGCGCATGGGTCAGCGCTGAATCCGCTGAAGTCCTCAAGAGCCTCCCGGCTGGCATCCAGGCTCAGCTCATGCTCGAACGCGACAGCCATGGCAACGTTCAGGTTTCTCTCATCGAAACAGAAAAGCTCATCATCGAAATGGTCAAGAAGGAACTCAAGAACCGTGGTGACTTCAAGGGCAAGTTCTCTGCTCTCAACCACTTCTTCGGTTACGAAGGCCGTTGCGCAGCTCCGTCCAACTTCGACGCTGACTACTGCTACAGCCTCGGCTTTGCTGCATCCGTTCTCGCTCTCAATAACATGAACGGCTACATGAGCTCTGTTCGCAACGTCACCAAGGGTATCGAAAACTGGGTCGCTGGCGGCCTTCCGATCACCATGATGATGAACATCGAACGCCGTCACGGTGCCGACAAGCCGGTTATCCGCAAGGCTCTCGTTGAACTCGATGGCCCGATGAGCGCTCCGTTCAAGTACTTCGCCGCTCGCCGTGACGAATGGGCTAAGACTGAATCCTACACCTACCCGGGTCCGATCCAGTACTGGGGTCCGAGCGAAGTTTGCGATATCACGAACTTCACGATCAAGCTCGAACGCGGTGCAATGAAGTAATTTTTACTTCAAAACAGCATTAAAAAATAAGATGCTCCTGGCTTCCACCGGGAGCATTTTTATTGTATATTAAAAAAAATCACAATCAACAAAAGGTGTCAAAAAATGGCTTGTGCAAATTGCAAACTCCGCGCACAATACGACAAAAACCCCAAGTCGCTGATCGGACGCATTTGGCGATTCCATATAAACTTTTGCCCAGGCTGGAAAAGCTATATCAAGAGCCTTTCCGAAGAAGAGCGCATTGCAGTCAAGGAAAAGTACAACTTAAAATAAAAGAAAAATGGCGGGCAAAACCCGCCACATTTATTAATTTAACTGGATGGGGCTAAAGCCCCAACTCTTTGGCTCGGTTATAAAAAAGAGCACGCTCTTTTTTGCAACACTCGCCTTCTGAGTTGTCTTCGCTTCGCTCAGGATGACGAATCACGAAAGCAAGGCGCGTTACTGCTTATTCACTTCGCTTGTGCTCAGCAGATAAGCGTCGATGAACGGCTTGATCTTTCCGTCGAGCACGCCTGCCGTGTCAGACGTTTCAACGCCTGTGCGGAGGTCCTTCACAAGCTGGTACGGTTGCAACACGTAGCTGCGGATCTGGCTACCCCATTCGACCTTCTTCTTCTCTGCCATGCGGGCATCGCGCTTCGCTTCTTCTTCCAAGCGGTAGTGTTCTGCGACCATGGTCTTGAGCATCTTGTAGCAGGTTTCACGGTTTTGGATCTGGGAACGTTCCGTCTGGCAGCTCGCCATGATGCCTGTCGGCAAGTGGGTCATACGCACTGCGGAATCCGTCTTGTTGATGTACTGACCACCGGCACCACTACTGCGGTACGTGTCCACACGCACTTCGGACATGTCGAGATCGAATTCGACATCTTCGTGTTCAGGATACAGATAAACGGCGGTAAAGCTCGTATGGCGACGGGCATTGGCATCGAACGGGCTGATGCGCACCAAGCGATGAACGCCGATTTCCGAACGGAGCAAGCCGTAAGCGTTTTCGCAAGTGACTTCAATCGTAGCACTCTTGAGACCCGCATCTTCTGCTTCCTGGAAGTCCACAACCTTGAAATCCATCTTTTCGCGTTCAAAGAAATGCGTGTACATGCGGAAAAGCATGAGCGCCCAGTCCTGGGACTCTGTACCACCTGCACCCGGATGGATGGACATGAGGCATGCACAGGCATCGTCCGGACCGTTCAGCATTTTCTTGAATTCCATTGCTTCGACTCTGGACTTTAGGTCTGCAATGTCGGATTCAAGCGTCGCCGTAAGGTCGGCAGATTCTTCGTCCTTGCTCATTTCATAAAGCTCGGCAAGGTCGTCGCATGTCTGGGAAACTTCTTTCCAGGAATCAATGAGTCCCTTGAGGTTCCCAATCTTTTTCATCATTGCCTGCGCCTTTTCCTGATCGTTCCACAGGTTCGGGTCGCCGGAATCCTTTTCAAGGACGTAGAGTTCTTCGGTCTTTGCCTCTAAGTCAAAGATACCCCCAGAGTTTATCGATGCGGCTGCGCAACTCGATAAGCCCGGTATGTGTAGTGTTGAATGCCATATCAAACCTCTAATATCAGCTAGTTAAAAAAAGAAGTGCCATCCTGAGTGCAGAACCGTAGATTCAAAATCGAAGGACCCAAAAGGATCTCTGGATTCTTCGACTTCGCTACGCTTCGCTCAGAATGACACGTACAAACAGTTCGTGCTATTACTTAGCAGAGCCGATTGCCTGAGGCGGTTCGTACTTCTTGTCGAGGTACTGGACCTTGTAGGTCTTGCCGAGGTCGTCGAGGTAAGCCTTGAGCTTAGCCTGGCGTTCCTGTTCAGCCTGCACGCGCAAGATGTAATCGATCTGGTGCTTGTAGCTTTCAAACTTGCCATCGTTCTTTTCGGTAAGCATGAAGATAGACACGCCGTCATTTTCCGTAATGACTTCGGAAATTTCACCGACCTTGATCTTGCCAACAGCCTTGGCGAAAGCGGCGCCCTTGGACTTGGCGAGGAACTTGTTCATGATACCGCCAGTCTTCTTAGCTTCCTTGTCGTCGCTGTACATGGCTGCAAGCTGAGCAAACGTAGCCTTCTTGGAGCGAACCTGGGCTGCAAGACCCTTCAACATATCCTTAGCATCGTTGATTTCCTGAGCGCTCTTACCCTTGGTAGAGATAAAGATGCGGGCACCGCTAATCGTATCGTTGATAGCGACCTTAGTCTTGTTGAGTTCCCAGAAAGCCTGGAGCTGCTTTTCGGTCGGAGCTTCGGGATACGGAACCTTCTTTTCGAGAATCTGTTCGCTCTTGAGCTGGTCTTCAATCTTGGACTTGAACTGAGCCATCGTCGTGTTAGACTTCTTGAGTTCCTTCTGGAAAGCTTCTTCGCTCGGGAACTGCTTCTTGAAGAGTGCGGTCAAGCTGTCCACCTTGGATGCGGAAACCTTGATGCCCATCTTCTTGGCTTCGAGCTTGATGAGTTCCTGACCCACGAGATTGTCAACAACGGCATAGCGAAGTTGAGTCATCATTTCTTCAGTCAACTTCTGGCCCGGAGCCTGCTGCTGACCGAGCATGGTTGCAAGGCTATCGATTTTACCAGCAGAAATACCGGTCTTTTCGACACGGATGACATCGATGCTTTTCGTATTCATCAACTGAGCAGAAGCAATACCGGCAGTAACGAGCACGGCAGCAACACCACGAGAAATGAGTTTAAGAGACATTATTTATCCTTTTATTAAAAATATCAAGGTTTTTAAAATTCAAGGGTTAATATAGAAAACTTACAACTCACACGCGTATCATAATCGTGATTTTACGCAAACAAAACATTGTTCTTACAAAAAATTGAAGTTATGACTCGTTTTTGCTAAATTATTGCACATGAACAAGATTAAAGTATATACGTTGCAAGGCAAATGGACCGGGGATTTCGATTCCAACAACAAGTGGTACAAGGACGAAGCGCTCAAGCTCAAGGGCAAAGACATCGATTTGCTCGTCCTCCCCGAACTTTTCCACACTCCGTACTTCCCGTTCGAAGAAAACGCAGACTTTTTCGATTTAGCGATTGAAAAGGATCACCCGATTGTCGCCGAATGGCAAGAAATTGCAAAGGAACTGAACGCCGTTGTCGTGTTCCCGTTCTTTGAAAAGCGCGCTCGTGGCATCTACCACAACTCGGCTTTCGTGTTTGAACGTGACGGAAGCATCGCTGGGCTTTACCGCAAGAGCCACATTCCCGACGACCCCGCCTTCTACGAAAAGTATTACTTTATTCCGGGTGACACCGGTTTCGAACCGATCAAGACGAGCGCAGGTACGCTTGGCGTGCTTATTTGCTGGGACCAGTGGTTCCCTGAAGCAGCCCGCATCATGAGCCTCAAGGGGGCCGACGTGCTCATCTACCCGACTGCTATTGGTTGGATGGATTCTGAACCCAAGGAAATTTACCCGCGACAGCAAGATAGTTGGATGACTGTCATGCGCGGACATGCGATTGCAAACCGCACATTCGTGATTGCTGCTAACCGCTCGGGCGTCGAAGGACACCTCACGTTCTGGGGCACAAGCTTTGTCGCTGCTCCGGACGGATACATTTTGCAAAAGTGCGATCCGGAATTCTTGGGTGCAAGCTATGTCGAGCTCGACCTTGCCGAAACCGAAGAAAATCGCCGTTGGTGGCCGCATTTCCGCGACAGACGCGTGGACTTGTACAAGGACATTTTGAAGATTTGGGCTGATTAGTTGTTAGCCGTTAGTCATTAGCTATTAGTAAAAAAGGCAGCAAAGCTGCAATTATAAGACTAAGGACCATTGACTAATGACTATTGACCAAAGATTTAATATAAAGGATTTTTTCCATGACGAAAAATTCAATTCGTTATCCGGCGGAATGGGAAAAGCAGAGTGCCACGTGGCTTGCATTCCCGCACAACAAGACGAACTGGTATGGAGAACGCGGCATCAACATCCGCAAGTTCTATATAGAACTTATCCGTAACATCACGGAATTCCAGCCGGTGAATCTGTTGCTCCCCGCCAAGAACTTTTTAACTGACGAAGAAAAGGCATCTCTCGCCAATCGCCCGTTCCCGGTGAACTTCATTGTCATCAAGACAAACGACATCTGGATTCGCGACTACGGTCCGTTCTTTATGAAAAAAGGCGACAAGAAGGTCGTTACCGAAACGCAGTTCAACGCTTGGGGAGCCAAGTTCCCGCCATGGGGACTCGACAACGCCATTCCGCAGAAGATTGCCGAAAATCAGGGACTCCCGCTCAACGAAAGCGTCCCGTTCATCTTCGAAGGCGGCGCTATTGAAGTCAACGGAGACGGTCTCGGCATTACGACCGAAGATTGCCTCGTCGGCAAGAACCGCAACGATGAAAAAGACTTGAAGAAAGTCGTCAAAGCTCTCTGCAAGGCATTCGGTCTCAAGGAAATGCTCGTGCTCCCGCACGGATTGCACGGCGACCACACGGACGGCCACATCGATAACGTTGCACGCTTTGTCGCTAAAGACAGAGTCGTCATGTGCATGACGGACAACAAGCGCTCCCCCAACTACGCGATTTTGACCGAAGCCAAGCAGTTCATCGAAAGCTGGCTTAAGGAACATTACGAAACCGCCAAGGTCGATACGCTCCCGCTCCCGCCGCAGCGCGTGCTCGATGACGGACAAATTCTCCCAGCATCGTACATGAACTACATCTACGTGAACGGTGGACTCATCTTCCCGAAATACAAGTGCCCGAACGATGCGAAGGCAAAGAAGTATTTCGAGAGCGTGTATCCGGATCGCAAGGTAATTGGTATTGATTGCCGCACTGTGATTGAAGAAGGCGGCAGCCTCCACTGCATGAGCAAGCACGAAAGCGAGTAGTTATTTCTTTCTCGCTTTTGCGATTGCTTCTTTTGCTAGTTTATCTACAAGTTCGTTCCACTTGACGCCAGTATGGGCGGCGACCTTTTCAAATTGCACTCGATGCAGATAAGGTTTTGCAGCCGCCACATACATCTTGGCGATATCGCTCTTGGCTTGCCATTCACCCTTAGCCCAGCGCGCAATGCCTTCGTAGTCGTGGCAAATAACGCCCTTCATATCGTGCGCATCTAGCCATCTCATCGCCTGGAACGAAGCCATCACTTCCCCATCGATATTCCTACTTTCAGCATCGAATGCCGTAATTCCCGAACCACGGGCAAGTTCGTTGTCGTCTTCAGTTACAACAAACGCCCAGCCGGCTGGGCCAAATCCAGGCGAAAACGAACCATCGACAAATACACGGATCCCATCGGGCGCAGGAGCCTCCATTCCGTCGAGCCAAGCCTGAGCCTCCTCGCGGGAACCGAAGGATTTGAACAAAACACCTTTAACCCCATGCGTGAGTTTTTGGCACTCGTCCCACGTGGTTACAATTTTCTTTTCATTTTCGCTTTTTACGGCATAGAACTTCTGTTTAGGCATGGCGCAAATTTAATATATTTTTAGCGAATTTAGAATTAGGAGACCTTTTGTTTTCTTCACGGTACTTTGCCGACGGCAAAAATTATTTTGCAATGCGCTTTCTTTGCAAGCCATTATTATATCGTTGGTTTGCCAAAAAAGCAGGAGACATAAAGAACTCCATGACATTTTCGTTCCCCGAATGCTTGCAGAACGGCGAAAAAGTCGTGATCTTCATGCCCGAGGAAAAGGAAGTCGCTAAAGTCATCCTAAGCGAAATCCCCGACGAAAATCTCAAAAAAATCTTGTTTGTTGCCCACGGCGATCTAGAAATTCTCTTTTCAAAGACAAAGGCTCAAGTTTCTTACTACACCGATAAAGGCTGCCGCTATGGAGAGACCCTTTTCGATAAACTTGAATATCAAGTAAAAACTTTTGCCCCTACAGCCTGTGTTTATCCAGGTCCGTACAAACCACAATTTTTATACCTCGCCCTCGTTAGTGGTGCCGCGTGCCGAGTCGGTTTTGATTGCGCCAAGGAGTACCCGTTCTTAAACTTAAGTCTCCACCCGCTCAAGACTATTTCGCCCGCTAGGATGATGGCACGCTATTTTACAAAGGGTAAAAAAGGCTAGCCATGCAAAAGATGTTTTCGACAATCATCACCGAAAATGGCGGCTATGCAGACTTGCACATGCATACCAAGCTCTCTGACGGTACACTTTCCGTTGATGAATTGCTCATGCTCTGCAAGCGCAAAGGTCTTCGTTGCATTTCCATCACGGATCACGACAATCTCGACAGCTACAAGCTCGCCGAAGAACCCGCCAAGGAAATCGGTCTCGAAATCATCCCTGGAATTGAAATTTCTGCCGTGTGGCAAGGCAAGGACATCCACATTCTAGGTTACTTCTGCGACCCGACGAACCTCGCCTTGAACATGGAACTCGAAGATTTTGCCAAGCAGCGCATCGCCCGCGTGAAAGCGATTATCAAGAAGCTGAATGCGCTCGGCATAGGCATTACATTCGAAAAAGTGCATTCGTACTGCAAGGGGAAAATCATCGGACGCCCGCACATTGCGATGTCGCTCGTCGATGAAGAATACATTTCGAACTTCTCCGAAGCGTTCACGAAATACCTCGGTGACGGTTGTATCGCGTTCGTCGAAAAGAAAGGTCTCAACCCGCAAGAAACCATCCGACTGATAGAAAACGCCGGCGGCATTGCCGTACTTGCCCACCCGTACAAATCCGGGCTCAGCGACAAGTTCATCGAAAATATGGTGGAATGGGGCATTCAGGGCATGGAAGTCTACAGCCCTGCGCAAAAGGGTGCTGTTGGACGCAAGTACAAGGAAATGGCTCAAAGGTTTGGTCTTGTGGGTACAGGCGGTTCCGACTTCCACACCGAAAACGGGACTTACCCCCCAGGTTGCATGAAAATGCCCTACACAGTTGTCCAGGCACTTCGAGAAAGACGCGAAAAGTCTCGTGCAGAATGGTTCTAATGAATCGTGGAATTCTTCTAATTGCTGTATTGTCGACGCTTGTATCAAGCGTTTTTGCGGATGTCATCCACGCCAAGCAGAGCAAACGCCCCGCTCCGCAGGACTCTGTTTTTGAAACGCCGAACTCCCCCGACCCAGCACCTCGAGAAACGGATGCTGGTCGTTGGATCATTCCGCTGCGTGAAGTCATGCAGCGCACGTACGACCTTTCTGGTCAAAAATCAGAATGGGTGCTCGGCACGTCCATCCTCGGTAGTCCGGAACTCCCCGCCAAAGCTCTTGGCATTGGCAGCTTAAGCAAGCGCTACCCGAGCAAGCTCGCAGGCATTTACACCACGCGTTTAAGCTATGACGGTTCGACGCTCGCCCTCAATGGCGAAAACGGCATTCTCTTTGAAGAGCGTCATGGAATCCCGGTCGATACGCCGATTACAGATGTGAACTGGGAACGCGGTGCATTTGAAGGCAACGCTTTGCGACTGGAATTTCGCCGCCTCATTACAGACTCGGTGACGCTAGACCTCGGTGTGGCAAGCCATTCCGACATGCTTTCAAAACCGTATGAATACCAGCCTGTGACGCATTCGCCGTATTTTGCATTGGGTCGTGACTCTACGCAAATCCCGTTTGGCGGCCGTAACATCGCCATGAACAGCATGCACCTCCAGCCCATTGTCACTTGGCGATTTGGCTACGGCAAGGCTTTTGTGAAGATAAACTATTTAAGTCTCGACAATGCCGACAATACAACGCACGAAGTTTTGCTCGATACACTTGATCCGACAGCTCGCAATTTTCAGACAGACCCGTACAGGATTATCATCGAATCTCGCACGTATGGCGGAGGCGTTGAATTCTACCCCATCAAGGATTTGACGCTCGGCACAGAAATCCATTACGGCAATCACGAAATAGAATTGCGTAAGCTCTCAAGGATTATCAAAAGTTCGGACACGACTTACAATGAAAACGGGCTACGCAGCATCAACATCAGTTATTACGACACGAGCAAAGTCCGCAATTACGAAACGATTCTCGGAAACTTCGATGTTCGCTACAACGCCTTCTTGAACCCGAAACTCCATTTTGAATATGAATTTCTAAACACCGAAGAATCGGGCAGCGACACGAAAAAGAAAACGCATTACCAAGACCGCGAAATTGGTTATGCCGAAGTTTCCGATACGCTTTTCGGGAAGGCTCTTTTCCGTGTGCAAGCAGGCATGCAGCGCAACAGTTCGCTCCTTAACGAGGTCAAATTTGCACCCGCGTTTTCAATTGATGGAACATACTTGCTTCCATATCATTTGATGGCAAGCGCCTCGTACCGCCACGACAACAAGTTCCCGGACGTGAATCAAATCAAGCTCATCGAAACAGGACGAATTGCATTCCCGAACGAAGACCTCAAGCACGAAGTGCGCGACCGTACGACAGCCAATCTCGTGTGGCAAAAACGCGATGTCTTTTATGGTCTTGGACTGCGCTATGAACACGCTAACAACTTGATCAAGCCCCACTGGGCTATCGCTGGGAAAATCGATTCAACGAGTTCATACGATGATATTAACGATGTGACGATTACCGAAGTTACCGATTCCCTGGAAAACGCCTTCCGCTACGAAAATCTCGATCATGCCCATACGCTCGACTGGTTGATGCAAATCGGCTTCCGTCTTGGAAACTGGAAATTCTACTTCGAACGTGGCGAAAAAATCACTCGCACAAAGCTTATCGACACGCCTTCGCTTTATTACAAAGGCAGTATCCATTGGCAAAATCGATTTGTGAAAGATAGGCTCGGTGTGAGCGTTCGCGTGGACTTCCAGTGGTTCAACAACCGCTACGACTGCACCATTGATGAAAATGGCAAGCCCAAGCTAGTACAGCTCAACAAGTACTTAGCGATGGATTTCGAAGCGCGTATGCAGATTCTCACGTTTGAACTTTACAACCGCATCGAGAATTTCAACCACAGCATTTACGCCCCGGAATCCGGCTATACGCCTGAAGGACTCCGTTTCGCTTACGGCATCGTCTGGACTTTTGGAAATTAATCGTTTAAACTGCCTGGATTCCGAGCAGTACTAAATATGCGATGTAAAGGCTCAAGAAGAGCGCTCCACCAATTCGTCCAAAACCACTCACACGCTTGCCATTCTTTTTCTTGAAAGGGATACAGATAAAGAAAAGCAAAAGCGTGAGAGCAATCATAATTGGCACGTCACGACTCATGACTTCTGGATCTGCAGCTTTTATCGGTGCAATAACAGATGCAAGCCCGACTACGACAAGCGTGTTAAAAATATTCGAACCAATTACGTTTCCGACGGCTAAATCATTTTCGCCGCGACGAGCGGCTGCAATAGAGCTTGCAAGTTCCGGAAGAGACGTTCCAATTGCGACAATCGTAAGCCCAATCAGCAAGTCGCTCACACCAAGTGCCTGTGCCGTGTAGACAGCGCCCCAGACCAGCATTCTCGAGCTTACAATCAAAAGCACAAGCCCCACAAGCAACCATGCGAAAGACTTGACAATCGAAACTTTTTCGGCAGGCGCATTTTCTTCTTCATTGTCCGCCTGTTTTGCTTTTTTACGTTTGCGTTTTTCGTGAAGCTCCATTGAAATGTTGAATGCCGTAATCACCACAAATGCAAGCAACAAGATT
Organism: Fibrobacter sp. UWB7; assembly: GCF_900142945.1. Lineage (NCBI taxonomy): Bacteria > Pseudomonadati > Fibrobacterota > Fibrobacteria > Fibrobacterales > Fibrobacteraceae > Fibrobacter > Fibrobacter sp. UWB7. The sequence continues at coordinate 331,371 of NZ_FRCO01000002.1, read as the reverse complement.
ACGCCATCAATAAGAGATACATTCCCGTCTTTCACCAGGAAAAACGTCAATGCCATCAGCGAAATGAGAATCGGGATATCGCGCTTCATCGCCTGCTTCTTGACGACAACCGGAGCGATAAGAGCCGTTGTACCAAGAATCAGTGCTATGTTTGCAATGTTGGAACCATAAGCGTTCCCCAACGCAAGCTGTGGAGAATTGTTCATTGCAGACAAAACTGAGACGACCATTTCTGGCGCAGACGTTCCAAAACCGACAATAATCATGCCGATTAGGAACGTGCTCATACCAAAAAATTGGGCCACGCCGACGGCCCCATCCACAAACCGGTCTGCACTCCAGACCAGAAGAACAAGGCCTACGACAATGGCCACAATAGCAAGAATCATGTTATACTATAATGCGTAGAATGTTGCACCAACAGAAACAGCCTTCGAGGACAGGTTGTTGACACCGCCCCAAACTGATGACGGGAAGTCGTCATACTGGTTGTTGAGTCCCCAGCAGAAGCGGGCGTCGAAACCAATGTAACGATTAGCACGGATGCCAAAGCCAACGACAATCGACCAGTCAATCGCAGAACGATAATCCTTGTCCATCATATCGAACTTACTTGTTCTTTCAGAAGACTTTAACTTAAAGTTATCCGAAACGGCAAAGGACGGCTGGAGACCCACGTCGAAATGGAGATTGGACTTCGCTCCCTTCAATGAGAGGAGGAGCGGGATAGAGATGCGATACTGGTTGAACGTGGCGCGGTATTCACCATACTTTCCATCAACGTTATAACCGAAACTGTTGGACACTTTATCGTGTTCAAACATCACTCCCGTCTTGATAGCCATGTTGTATTCATCGAGCGGGATAAGGGCGAATGCACCGACATTCCAAGTCAAGCCAGAATAGCTGTCGTATTCATAACGACCATTATCCCCCGACAGGAATTCGTTACCAATAAAGCCCTGGAGACCAAATGTAAACTTCAACGGAATAAGCCCACGAAGTTCATCTGTATCAATAGTTTCTGGAGAAGGCTTTTCGGTAACGTAGATTGTCTTTACGGGAGCTCCGCTTGTTTCAACTTCGGAAGGCGAATAGACAGGGCGGTAAACAAACTTTTTTGTCGTTTCTTTGACTACCGGCTTAGCGGCATCTTCGCCACGGACGGCAGTCGGTTCAGAGAATAGGTTCTCCGGAGCCAGTTCTTTTTCGACTTGGGAGAACTTGTCTTCGGTATGTGTAGCCTGTTCAGCGATAGGAGCTGCTGGAGCAGGGGCAGCCTGTTCTACCGGAGCCGGTGTTGCAGCCGGAGCGGCAACTTCAGCGGCAGGAGTTTCGTTTTGAGCCATCACGGCAGAAACGGCAATAGCGGTTAAAAATCCAGTACATTTCAGATTCATATAATCCTCCAATGATAATCATGTAATATTATAGTATTTTTATAATCGAAAAACCAATATAAAAAACAAGCGCCTCATTTATAAAATGCTAGATTACGCTATATGAAAACGAATATTGTATCAACCGCTACGGGCAAAGCTAATGTAAGCGCCCTCTTTTTTGTTAAAAAGTCCGTCCAGTTTTCCAATGTCTTATCGGAAAACGCCGAAAAACAGGTTGAATCTGTTTTGAACGGCATGGAAGACGGACCGTTCGAAGACTTGGAACTTCTGGAAATTGATGGTCAGTCCACCCTTTTCGTGAACGCCGCCAAGGAACGCGGACTTTCGAGCCTCGACCACTTGCGCATGGCTGCATTCCGCCTCGCCAAGAAAGCTTGCAAGCGCCAAATTCCTGTTGTTTCGATTATGCTTGCCGACGCCGCCCCGGAACAGTTCAAGAGCATTTTGCTTGGGCTTCACTATGCAGACTACAAGTTCGATGCCTACAAGAGCAAACAGAAAGAGGCCTTCCAGGTCACGTTCGAACTCGTCGCAGGCGAACATACCGCAGAATTCAAGAAGATTGCAGAAGAAGTCGCTGTTGAAAACAAAGCAATTGTGCTCGCCAAGAATTTGATCAACACAAGCTCTAGCGACCTCACACCTGCTGAATTTGTTGAAAATGCAAATACTATTGCAAAGTACACGCCGGGGCTTTCGATCAAGGTGCGCAACATGAAGCAGCTCGAAAAAGAAGGCTTCATGGGACATGTGACTGTCGGCAAGGGCAGCTCGCACGAGCCGTACATGATTACGCTCAGTTACGACGGAAGCAAGAGCGCTGGGAAAGCCGCGAAAAATGCGCGCACTTCCGCCGATCACTTGGTATTTGTCGGTAAGGGCCTCACGTTTGATACGGGCGGTCTCTGCCTCAAGCCGCCTAAATCCATGCCTGAAATGATTAGCGACATGAGCGGTGCCGCAACGGTACTTGCCGCCATCCAGGCAATTGCTACACTAGAACTCCCGATTAAGGTGAGCGCTGTGTGCTGCCTCGCCGAAAATGCGATTGGCAACAAGTCTGTGCTGCCGGGCGATATCTTTACTGCCAAGAACGGCAAGACGGTCATGGTCGACAATACCGATGCTGAAGGACGCCTCGTGCTCAGCGACGGTCTTGCCGAAGCAGGCCTTATCGGAGCAACGCACATTGTTGATCTCGCCACACTTACGGGAGCCATGGTTCGCGCTCTTGGTTACGCTGTTGCCGGATTCTTCAGCAATGACGACGCCCTCGCCTTGAACGTCATCAACTGCGGTGAAGCCTGCTGCGAAAAGTTCTGGAGCATGCCGCTCGAAGAAGAATACGCCGACGCCTTGAAGGATCATTTCGCTGACCTAAAGAACACCGGAAGTGATGCTGGCGCCATTGCCGCCGCCCTCTTCTTGCAGGAATTCGTGCCCGAAGACACCGCCTGGACGCACTGGGATATCGCAGGCACGGCTTTTGTGAACAAGGCTTGGAAGTACACTGAATACGGTGCCACCGGCTTTGGTGTGCAGACGCTCATCGAGCTTGCTAGAAGGATGTCTAGTGTGGCTGGCGACGAAAGCGAAAAAGATGATGACGGAGAATACGCCGCTGTGGAAGTGTAAGCGAATCGTTAAATAAATTGTTAATTTCCTCAAATAAAAAAAACACGACTGAGACAATAAATGTCCAGCCGTGTTTTTAGTTTATATCGATTTAAAAATTACAATTACTTAGAAGAAGCTAGATTGAAGCCCAAAAGTATTTGACCCTTATTTTCAGAGCTTGACTTATCATTGACCAATTTAATATGAATTGCTAAATAATTATAGTTTGCTTTAGATGCGGAAACATCAACCTTTTCAAAAGAATTATACGCACTCTCTGAGGAGCCTATTTGAGTACCCTTAGAGTCTATAGACGGTAAGCTATTTTTTCCGTAAACATACATGTCAAAATCTTGAGGAACGGTACCTCCATTAGCAGTAATATCGCTACCCTTGTTAAGCCAGGAAATAGCAGCACTAAAGGCTTCTCCTTTATGGCTTGTATTATCAATAACAAAGAATATTTCATTTTGATGACCATTTGCCTGGAATTTTTGAATGTTACCATTCCAATAACGCGAATATATTCCAAGATTACTTGCCTTTTGATCATTGAATGCCAAATACTTGTAAGAAGGTACTTTAGTAGTTACCTGATAATCTACATATGGAGGATCAATTTTTGTTCCATTAGAAGTCAACAAAATAGCCTTAACAACTTCAGGATGCCAACGATAGAACGGGTTTGTAGCCAAAAGATTTGACACCATTCCTGCAGTATACGCGGCAGAAGTTTCAGAGTAATCATATAAAGGCGAGAACACTAAATATAAATCGCCCCAAGTAGCATTCGGCATCCTTTGGGTTATATTATGATCATAATACGACTTTGCTAAATCATTTACATCTTTAAAGTGCGTATAATTGAATACTTCGGGCTTATTTGTACCATGATAATAAGGATTGGGATTAGTATTATATTCGTCATTAGACACAGTAGATGCATAACTAGCAACTTTACTCAACTTTTTAGAGCCTTCCGTAACCAGTTCGAGAGATCCCACAGTAATAGCATTTGCCGCAAAGCCGCGTGCAAACATTTGACCTGATGAATAATCACCAGAAGGTACAAATTCAATAGTACGATTTTCATAGATATAATCATCAAGCGATTGAGCGTCCGTATTGTATCTAGTATAATGATTGCCATTATTATTATTACGAACACCAATATAAACTTGCGGGAGACAATTATTTGCAGTGCAGTTTATTCCATCAGGAGTAGTATTTCGCACATTAGTTTTGCCTATAAAAACAACAGAACGATTCATGTTATTAGAACCATGAGTCGCACCAGCTTTGATAAGGCCAAGAGTTCGAGACTCTCTAATTTCCTTTTGCGGATCCGCGTTTTCATATACATCACCGCCTTCATCATATCTTACATAATCGGCAAATTTACCTTTGTTAGCCCAACCTAGATGAACCGGAAGTGCGTCAATTGACATAAAAACGCCTACTTCGGAAGATGTATTATCGTAGGTATTCCAAGCTGAACTAGATATACCACTACCTTGCGAGTAAGTATTCTTTATAGTGTTAAATGCAGGCCACGAATCTGAACCTGAAGAATGCGTTTCACTATGGTAATACGAATACCTGCTATGATCTCTTTTTTCAAAATTAGTGTACCCAGTACAAGAATTACCATCCTCAAAAGTAGCATCGGCGTCCGCATACGGATCCGTATGAGCCCAATAAAATGGTTTGCCTACATAAGCTTCCGCATGGGGAAAATCCACTTCACTTGAAGGCTTCCTAACTTGATGTTCAATAATTTTTAATTTTCCAAGGACGGATGCGTTTACCTTCTTTTTATATTCATTCCAATCATAACAAATTTCGTTAGAAGTACATCCTTTCTGTTCACTATTCGAAAATGACTTGAATCCAAACTTGTTATTGCTGGTTGATCTAGAATTATATATACCTTCAATGCCAAGGACGTAAGATCCCAAGCCGACTTTCGCCAAACTACGGCTTTCCAAAGAAGAATTTTTCTGCAGTTCATTCTTCTTGATCTTAGAATAGTCTACATTCTTATAGACCATCGGAGAATTCATTTTACTACCCTTACGGCCCAAAAGGTCATAATTAACATTGGCGGCATTTGCAAATACGCATCCTGCAGCCAACAATACTAAGTATTCTTTTCTCATTTCAACTTCCTTTGTTAAAGGTTGAGTCAAATATAATTAGTTTACTTTATATTCGTAATTTCAAACAAATACATAATTAAAAAATTTTTCTGTTAAATAAATTACAATTAAACTTATTCACACAAAAGATATTTAAAGTAAACTAAATCAAATCTTATCAACAGATTAATATTTATTTTGTAGTAATTTTGTATTTTATCCTAAAAAGTATTTCACGTATCTAAAGATAACTTTGATAATCGTTTGAAAGTTGTCATTTTTGTCACAGTTGTTAAATTTCATACTTTTTATCGATTAGGGGCAAAAATGGCTATAGCATACGTCTTTGATCATAAAAAGGAACGATATTTTTCTATCTTTGCGATGTATGAAAAACGTTGATACTATTGCCGTTTTGGACTTTGGTGGGCAGTACGCTCACTTGATTGCCAACCGTGTACGCCGTCTTGGCGTGTTTACCGAAATCCACTCCCCCGCCGCCCCGGTTTCTGAACTCGAAGGCGTGAAGGGAATCATTTACAGTGGCGGTCCGTCTAGCGTTTATGCGGCTGACGCTCCGGAATACAATCCTGAAATTTTGAACCTCCCGGTGCCGAAGCTCGGCATCTGCTACGGTCACCAGCTCATCGCCCAACAGTTGGGCGGTCACGTGGAACCGGGCAAGGTCAAGGAATACGGCATTGCAGACCTTATCGTGGGCGACGAAAAGTGCCCGCTTTTGAAGGGTCTCCCGAAGGCATCCCCCATGTGGATGAGCCACGGCGACCAGGTTACCAAGCTCCCCGAAGGCTACAAGATCGTGGCCAGCACCAAGGACTGCGAAATCGCCGCCGTCGCATTCGATAGCGACAAGCCTGGACGCCAGATTTTCGGCATCCAGTTCCACCCCGAAGTCACGCATAGCAAGTTCGGCATGAAGTTGCTCGAAAACTTCGTCGACTTCACGGGCGCAAAGAAAACCTGGAATATGAAGAGCTACCTGCCGCTCATCACGCAGCGCATCAAGGACCAGGTCAAGGACCGCAAGGTGTTCTTGCTCGTGTCTGGCGGTGTGGACTCCACCGTTGCATTCGTGCTCTTGAACCGCGTGCTCGGACCGGAAAAAGTTCTCGGCTTGCATGTGGATAACGGCATGATGCGCCTCGGCGAATCCCAAAAGATTATGGACTTCCTCACGAAGGAAGGTATGAACAACCTCAAGATCCGCGACGCCAGCGAACACTTCCTTGCAAAGCTCAAGGGCGTAACCGCTCCCGAAACCAAGCGCGGCATCATCGGTAAGGAATTCTTGACGGTGAAGGACGAGGAAATGGCTAAGCTCAACCTCGATCCGAACGAATGGATGATGGCTCAGGGTACCATCTACCCCGACACCATCGAAAGCGGCGGCACCAAGAACGCCGACAAGATCAAGACGCACCACAACCGCGTGCAAGAAGTTTTGGACCTCATGGAAAAGGGCCTTGTGCTCGAACCGCTCGCTGACTTGTACAAGGACGAAGTCCGTGCGCTCGGCGAAGAACTCGGCATTCCGCACAACCTCGTGTGGCGTCACCCGTTCCCGGGTCCGGGTCTCGGCGTTCGTTTACTCTGCAGCGAAGGCAAGCTCACAAGCGACATGGTAAAGTTCGAAGACGTGAAGGACACCGCTGGTCAGTCCCTCGCCGATTACCTCAAGGCAAACAACATTGCTGGCCGCCTGCTCCCCATCAAGAGTGTGGGCGTGCAGGGCGATGGCCGTACTTACGCACAGCCGTTCCTCATCACGACTCCGGGCTTAAGCTGGAAGGATTGCGAAAAGTTCTCTACCGAACTTGCCAACCGCTTCAAGGCCATCAACCGCGTGATTTACCAGATCGGTAGCGTTGCTGATGAAGATCCGAAGCTTGTCGAACAGTACGCCACCCGCGAAAACTTCGATACGCTCCGCAAGTTCGACAACATCTGCACCGAATTCCTGCAGGCAAACGACCTGTACGAAAAAATCTGGCAGATGCCAGTCGTGCTCGTTCCGCTCCGCACGGCTAACAAGCCCTGCATCGTGATGCGCCCGGTGAACTCCACCGAAGCCATGACAGCAAACTTTGCCGAAATCGACCAGGGATTGCTCGCCGGTCTCTGGCGCAAGTTCGAAGCCGAAGGCGCTGGCAGCCTGTGGTACGACGTCACGCACAAGCCGCCCGGAACCATCGAGTGGGAATAAGTGTAACAAGGTAAGCGTCGGTTCCGCAACTGTAACAACCAGTTCTGCCAGTGTCCCGCCGCCCGCCGTAGCACAAACAACATAGTCAGCATTTTGAAGCCGTAAGGACTCGTTCCAGACGGCTTTTTTATGTACCGACGTGAGGCCGAGTCTCCAGCGGAGACGGCCCATATATGGCTTATTTGTGCCAATTTCGCCGACTACGGCTGGATAACCGAACTTGCGGCTAGTCGAGAACTGGTTCACAAAGTCGATTAACACGAACAAATTAAAAAAATCCGAGTAAATTTATCTTATTCGGAATTTTTTTGTCTAGAAATCTTACTCACAATCGAGGCAAGTCCACTCCACAACACCGTCGCCATTGCCATCAAATCGTTCGCGGGTGTATTTTTCAATATCGATGAGGAATCCGATTTCACCGGCATTTTCGGTGCAGCAACCATCGCAATCGCTGTCGGAGCACATGTCGTAAACCACGGCATCAATAGTGGAGCCGTTCATGCGGAGTCTAAAGGTTTTAAGCTTATATTGCTTCCAGTCCTTTTCGTGGACAGCAATGATGTTGTGCTGGCTCACCCATTCTTCGGTCATTTGCCCTTCAACACCAGCAAAGTAGCCAGCCCACGTACAGCCGTTGTACTCAACGCATTCTTCGCTGTCGGGTTCCGGCCAGGAGGTGTACCATGTGAGATTTGCTTGATGCCAAACGGTATCCGCGACTGTTTCACTTGATGAAGACTGTGCGACATTTTCCGTGCTACTACTAGATGGCGTTCCCGGAACGGAGTCCGTGGATGACAGTGCTGGATGACAATTCCGCGGAGTTCCACACTACAGGAGCATTTTCATCACTACAGGCGACAAATCCGCACGCAAAAGCAACTATCGCAAACAACTTCAAAAATTTCATCAATGCACATCCATTTTAGAAAAAAGATTCAACACAACGACACCCGAAACAATCAGGAGCAAACCTATGTAGGCCCCAATATCGGGCACCTGTTTAAAGGCTACAATTCCGATTATAGTAATAAACGCGACCCCAAGCGCGGACCAAATTGCATAAGCAACCGCAATCGGGATTGCTTTTAGGCAAACGCTCAAGAAATACAGCGCAGCCACGTAGCAAATGAGTGATGCAACTGTCGGCACAACACGCGTAAACTGTTCAGAGAATTTCAAAAGCGTTGTCCCCGCTGTTTCACAGACAATCGCAAGCAAAAGCATTAAGTAATACAATTTTGCACCTCCATCTATTACAAAATAATAAAAATTTGTACAAAAAAAAGAACCCGTTTCCGAGTTCTCTTTTTACAAATGGACTTTCAGCGGGAATGACAATTGTGGAGCAAAGCTCCACCATTGCCTACAGCCTACTAATTAGCAGCCGAGCTTTTCGAAGAGGTAAGCTTCGAGCTTGTCGATTGCGACGAGTTCCTGCTTCATGGAGTCGCGTTCGCGAACAGTCACGTAGCCGAGCTTTGCCGGATCGGATTCACCCTCGCCAACAGTGTCGAAGTCAACGGTTACGCAGAACGGCGTGCCGAGTTCGTCCTGACGGCGGTAGCGCTTACCGATGGACTGCGTTTCGTCGTATTCGACGTTCCAGCGGTTAAGGAGCTTCTGATAAAGTTCTTCGGCCTTTTCCTTGACCTTGCCCTTCTTCACGAGCGGGAGCACGGCAACCTTCACCGGAGCAACCTTCGGATCGAAGTGGAGCACGGTACGTTCGTCGTTTTCGAGCTTTTCGACTTCGTAAGCGTTGCAGAGAAGCACGAGGAGCAAACGTTCCACACCGAGAGACGGTTCGACAACGTACGGGATGTAGCGCTTGTTCTGGACCGGGTCGATGTATTCCTGTTTGACCTTGGATTCGTTCTGGTGCTGCGTGAGGTCGTAGTTTGTACGAGATGCGATACCCCAGAGTTCGCCCCAGCCGAACGGGAATTCGTATTCGACGTCGGTGGTGCCGTTACTGTAGTGAGAAAGTTCTTCCTTGGCATGTTCGCGGAGGCGGAGCTTTTCACGCTTCACGCCGAGATCGTTCACGAGCCATTCGAAGCAGTACTTACGCCAGAAGTTGTACCAATCGAGTTCAGTACCCGGTTCGCAGAAGAATTCAAGTTCCATCTGTTCGAATTCGCGAGTACGGAAGATGAAGTTACCCGGAGTAATTTCGTTACGGAAAGACTTACCGATCTGACCGACACCGAACGGGATGCGCGGACGGACGTTGTCAACGATGTTGCGGAAGTCCACGAAGATCCCCTGAGCGGTTTCCGGACGGAGATAAACCTTGTTGCCTTCGCCTTCGATCACGCCAATTTCAGTCTGGAACATGAGGTTGAAAGCACGCGGTTTTGTCCAATCGGTCTTGCCGCAAGTCGGGCATTCGATCTTGTTGTCCACCATCATCTGGTGAACTTCGTCAAAATTCTTGCCAGCGCAGCAGCCTTCACCGAGCTTTTCTTCGAGGAGCTGGTCAGCGCGGAAACGTTCGTGGCAAGCGAGGCAGTCCACGAGCGGGTCAGAGAAGTTACCCACGTGGCCAGAAGCCTTCCAAACGCGGGGGTTCAAAAGAATAGAGCTATCGAGACCAAGCACATCGTGGCGGCTGGTGACGAACTTCTTCCACCAGAGATTCTTGATGTTGCGCTTGAGTTCCACGCCATACGGACCGTAGTCCCAAGTATTGGCGAGGCCATCGTAAATTTCGGAGCCGGGGAAAATGAAGCCGCGGCGTTTGCAGAGGGAGATGATGTCCTTGAGGGCATCCTGAACTTTCTTTGCCATTATATATCCTTTATCGGCCGTGCCCATGAGGCATGTATTGGCCGGACTAGGAACCTACCTGGATGATAGGCCCTGACGGGTGCAAATTTAGAAAAAAGACGAGAGACGAGAGACGAGAAATAGAAAAATTTAAATGCAAAAAAGACCCCACTTGCGCAGGGTCTCGTTTAGATTGGGTTGAAAGATGTTTTCCGTTTTACACTATCGGATGTTTACAACCTTCTGCTGCATTCCAATGCGGAGGAGGTAAGAACCGCTGCCCGGAGCTTGCATCGAGAAGTTTGTTGTACCAACACGACCATTGTAAATCACGCGACCCTGCATGTCGAGCAAATTAATATCACTTCCGACTTTAGCGCCCGAAATCTGGAGATTGCGACCGTTCACAAGTGCGGAGAATTTCGCGACATTTGCAACCAGAGCGAGTTTTGTACCCGGATTAAACTTTTCCCAAACTCTATTCTTGCAAACAAATACAGTTTTGAGTTCAGTTACGTAGTATGTCATGTTTTCGCGTTTGACGGTGCAGCTCGGCATATCTTCTTCTGTTCCCACGGCTTCGACAACGATATCCGGGATAACGCTGGAGCTAGACACAGCCTTCGAACTTGACGAAGCGGATTTCTTGCTACTCGAAGAAGCGGGTTTAGCACTAGAACTCGAGGCTTTTTTGCTGCTAGACGAAGAAGATGCCTTGGCAGAAGAACTTGAAGATTGCTTTGTGCTACTAGACGACGCTGATTTTGCAGAAGAGCTAGAAGCGGCTTTCGCACTGCTCGAAGATACCTTAACGCTGCTAGACGATACAGCCTTTGCGCTAGAGCTAGAAGCCGGCTTGACAGAAGAACTAGAAGCTGGTTTCGAGCTGCTCGAAGGTTCAGACTTGACACTGCTAGAAGATGCAGGAGCCACACTAGAGCTAGAGGGAGTTGCGCTAGATGACGATGGCGTCACAGATGAGCTGGAAGGCACAGCACTCGAACTAGACGGAGTTACGCTAGACGAAGAAGGTGCCTCAGAAGAACTAGAAGGAGCAACGCTTGAGCTCGATGCAACTACAGAACTGCTAGAGGACTGAACTTCGCTAGAACTTGAAAGAATTTCGCTAGAGCTAGACAGCGCAACGCTAGAACTCGAGGCAAGCGTTTCACTGCTTGACGAAACTACTTCCACACTTGAGGAGGACAGATCGGCGGACTCTGCAACAAACGAAGCGCTCACTTCGACATCAAAATTCGGCATATCGAAAGCACAACTTCCTTCGACAGCTGTGCTACCCATTCCCCACATTCCTGGATTCGTTACATTACCAGGTTCAACCGTCGTGCAAGGCACAATTGTTTTAGAATCTAGGGAACGGTTCACGCTAACCGAGGCCACTTTGTAACCACTTGCCGGATTCGGGTTCACAGTCACCTTTACACCCGGTTTGGTACGATCACGATAACGGTCACTAAACGAAAGCGTCACATTTCCGTTTTCTGTATTTTTTACAGTAAGGTAATAGCGTAAGGATTCAAACGAAGCCGAAACAAAAACATCATGATCCGGCATTAAAAATTTTGATTCGCTTTTTTCAGCAGTAGAAACTTTTCGTTGATTGTAAGCATCACCGTATTCATCGTAAACAGTAAAGCCCACAAAAACTTTTCCATCAGGAATGATTGGAGCTACATCAAGCCAGGATCCCGCAGGTGCTTCACCAACAACAGCTTGGTTTAGCATGACGTTAAACGATTTTTCTTCATCGTTTCCGACTTTGTTGATTTTATAATTTTGAGCATAAGCGCTCATGGCGAACGCAAGCGTCGCCCCCATTCCAAGGCAGATTTTTTTCCTCATACAAATCCCTAACTTTTGTATTTTCAAATTTAGTATAAGTTTTTTCATGTGCAATATATCACAATTAACGAAATATTACAAATAAGGAATTTATATGCAAATAAACATTGAAAAAATTTCAAAAAACACATTTCTGAAATATTGAGAAATTCAGAACACCACAAATTAGGTAAACAAACCATTACAGTCTTTTTAATAGATTCACCATATTCCATTTTAGTCCGTAAAAAAACGCTTTTATTTTTTGATATATTTCTACCGAATTTAAGCCAATAGAATATATGGAAGAACCGAAGAAAAAAGGCGCCAAGCCCGTCGAACATAAGAAAGAACAGGAACGATGCATTCTAGTGGGCATCGCCACGCCCAAAATTCGTCCGTGGCTTGCAGGCGAGCAACTCGCAGAACTCGGCCGTCTCGCAGAAACTGCTGGCGCATATGTTACACGTAGTTTCTTGCAGCGCGTTCAAAACTTCAGCCCGGCAACGCTCATTGGCGAAGGCAAGGTGGGCGAAGTCAAGCGCGCCCTCGAAGAAGACAACGCAAAAATGGTCGTCTTTGACGACGACCTCTCAGGTTCTCAAGTCCGCAATCTTGAAGAACGCATGCCCGGTATCAAGGTTCTTGACCGCACGGGACTTATCCTCGACATTTTTGCCAAGCACGCCGTCACCGCAGAAAGTCGCCTGATGGTCGAAGTAGCGCAATTGCAATACATGATGCCGCGACTCACCGGTGCGTGGACGCACCTTTGCCGCCAGCACAATGGCGGCATCGGCACTAAAGGGCCGGGTGAGACGCAGCTCGAAACGGACCGCCGCATGATTCGCAAGCGCATCCAGGAACTCAAGAAAAAGCTGGAGAAAATCGAAGATGCGCGCGAGCAGCAAGCAGACAAGCGAAACGACATTTTCCAAGTCGGCATCGTCGGTTACACAAACGCAGGCAAGTCTACACTCACGAACCGCTTAACAGGCGCTGATGTGTACGTTGAAGACAAACTATTCGCAACACTCGACAGCACAACGCGAAAGCTATTTCTCGATGGCGAGAACATCATCCTCTCCGATACGGTCGGATTCATCCGCAAGCTCCCCCACAACTTGATAGAAACGTTCAAGAGCACGCTCGGCGTGGCCGCACATGCGGACTGCATCTTGGAAGTCGTTGACGGAAGCGCTCCGGACTACCGCGATCATTTGGAAGTCACGCACAAGACACTCGAAAGCATTATCGACAAAGGCACTCCGAGACTCCGCGTTTTCAACAAAGTCGAAGTCGCAAGCGAAGCGCGCCGCACAGAGCTTTTGCAGAACTATCCCGAAGCCATTCAAATCAGCGCGAAGGAGAACATCGGCATGGAACGCCTCCGCGCCGCCTTCAAGGAACAGCTCGAACGCTGGCACGAGAAACGCGCCGTTGCAGAAGCTAAAGAAAAGGAAATTGCAGAAGCCCCATGGCCGCCGGAATTAGACTAAAGAACGGCGCAAAGCGCCTACAGACGAGAGACGAAAGATGAATCGAGAAGAACTTAAAGAAAAGTATGGCAAGAAGCGCATTCCGCACGAATGGCGCAAAACAGACTGGTTCACCATCCTCGTCGTGACGTTTTTCGGCTCGGGAATGAGCCCGAAAGCGCCCGGCACCATGGGAAGCCTCGCCGCAGCGATTGCCGCCTACCCATTGGCCATTTTGGCCAAAAGCGAACCGTTCGGGCAAACCGATTTTTTATTTCCCAGTCATAGCTTTCATTGGGGAATTTTTATAAACCTTTTCTTCATAACCGCAGCCCTCATCGTCTTTTTCGCAGCCATCCCATTTGTGAAAAAAGCAATGAAAGACACCGGCACCGAAGACCCCGGCTGGATTGTCATCGACGAAGTCTGCGGCATTTTCATGGCACTCGCCTTTATCCCGTCAGAATTCATTGTCGCACATCCTTGGATTTTGGCAGTCGCGTTCGGACTCTTCCGATTCTTCGACATTCTCAAACCGCTCGGCATCCATAAAATGGAAAAACTCCCCGGTGCATGGGGAGTCATGGCAGACGATTTGCTCGGCGGAATTTATGCCGGGCTTGTGCTCGTCATAGGCCTGGTTGCCCCCGCCGTATTTTTGATGTAAGACGATTTATCACAGCGGATTAAATGTCACTCCAGCCTTGACCGATTTTCTTATATCCATTTTTGTATTTTGAGGCTGAGGATCATCACTTTATTCGCAGAGTATTGGAATGAAAATAAAATTGTTGTGTTTCGGGCTAGTTTGCATTGCGTTCTTGTTTTCATGCGCAAACCCCAAAGTCAATACACCGAACGATGAGAAGAACAACATCATCAGCCAAACAAACGTTACTGACACAACAAATGAGGATTCGGTTATTCAAACCGGCAGCTCGGCAAGTGAACTCGAACTCATTAACAGTTCTCTAAATAATACATTTCTCGACCCACCAAAGCCCACACCTTTAACACAAAAGCACATACCATTAACCCTATATCGAGCCCTTAATTTTAATAAAGATACGACAGTTTGGGATACGTCAGACTGTAAGATTGGTGATTCGGCTTTTTCCTGCAATCATGCCGATCGGTATGACTACGCATATGGGGCATTGGAAGAATTTTATGACGATTATTATGAAATGTTTTGGGGTTCCAGTCACAAAAAAATCATTTACGATACAACTTATATAGATATAAACTTTGGAAAAAATGCGCTAGTCCACTACACTCCTGTTACTGAAATCCCTAAACTCGATAGAAAAGCCGTGGCAAAAGCACTTTCTAAACTCTCCGGTGAAGCATGCGCTCAAATTTTTGAATTAAGATCCAATTACAATCTTGAGGTTATTGGACTTCCGGGTTTTTCATGGGAAAATCGAGAATCTGTGATGTTTGGGTATGAAGCATACATTGATAGGGATGATTCCGGTCAAAAGAAGTGCTCTGTTCAAAGTGCGCGTGTTCTGTACACCGAGAGTTCTCATTATTCTATTGTCTATAGAAGATCTCTTCCTGAAGAACTTGACGACAAGACTTTCCAATTTTTCAATGGCACTCTTAAAACATACCAAGATACGACTATTTCTTGGAAGTTGGTGTACACAGACCAATACCACCGTGCGGATACTTTGGACATAACCACTAAATTTGAATACGATGACTCCGATTCTTTAAACAAAAAATATTCTAGTTTTCGCAATAGGGCCTGCTATGATGCCATCGATCCATCTAGATGTAAATAACATTTACACAAAACATACTCAAGCTGCTCCGCCACTGATTTAACATTTGGGCGATACATAATTAAAACAGATTAAACGTCACGCCCGCCTTGACTGCAACCGAAGACCAATCGGCCAAACCATCAGCAAAGCGTTCGTTGAACTTGTGATAGAACTTGGCGTCCAAAAGCAGGTCTAAATAGATTCGTTCATTAACGCGGAAACCCACGCCCAAAAGCATGCTAAATTCCAAGGACGAGTCTAGTTCCCTATCACGTGCGTCATCTAACTCCAGATTATCGAAAAGCGGTATGGAAATTTGAGGGCCAAACTCGAACGATACAAAGCTAAACCGAGGCTTCACCGCAAAAAGAATCGGGAATGCAATCCGCCCCTGCGACAAGCCTCCATCAGTAACACGCTTGCATCCCCCTTTACCATCTTCAACATATAGCGGCTCTGACAAAAACAGCGGAGCGTATTCAAATAGCACGCCAAGCCTTACCGTCAAATGATATTTCAGCAGGGGCAATTGAACAGACGCTCCCACTTGGAAAAAAGCTCCTTCAAAAAAGACAATCCTGTCTTCCTTTTCGTAACGGCTCAACTGAGTTTCGTTATTGATAACTTTAAAGCCCACATTCAGAGTCATCCCGACTAAAAAATCGAACGGGACTGAATTCTTCTGAATCCGTTCCGCGTTCCTGACGCTATCGCGGTGCGCCTTCGCCTGCATCCACCGGTCATAATCGCTAACGCTTTCGTCTTGAGCGAAAGTAAAAGCTGCAAGCAACAGAACAAGAAACAGTACGCGAAGCATAAATTTTCAAAAAAAATGTTATTCATAAATAATATAAAAACTTATGATTTTTCAGGCAACATTCATTTATCCATAGTCTTGTGCAAAAATATTTTTCGAACTTTTTAAAGGCAAAACTCAAAAAACGCAAAAAATTACGTAAGAAAATTTAGTTTTCATTATTCTCTTACGTAAATTTTCAATGTTGTATGTAAAAAACTGTACAATTTCGAGTTTTTTGACAAAAACAGCACCCCAAAATCAAGGAAAAACGCAATTTAGCAATCCAAAACAGCCATTAAAGCACTCCAAACTCATCTTTCAGCGCCGAAACAGATTACTTTATGCATAATTTTACGTAAGAAACAAGACATTTGCTTCGTTTTTTACGTAAAAAACATCAATTTTTGCGATTCTAGGAAATTTTGTGATTATCCGAATATTTTTTCATAAACGCTCGGTGCAAATTTTTGCAAGTAGCCGAGCACGAAAATCACAGAAATGATAATCGGCAAGCCCCACTTGAAGTAAAGGTGCAAAATCTTCAACTTCGGGAACTTCATACCTACACCCAGATTTGCTTCGCCAATGAACTTGAACTGTCCCCAGCCATAGCGGGAATTGCAGAACAACACAAAGATAAGCGAACCTAGCGGCAACAGCGTATTCGAAACAAGGAAGTCCTCCAAGTCCAAAACGCAGCTACCAGGACCAAACGGTTCAAAGCCCGAAAGCACGTTAAAGCCGAGCGCACACGGGAGCGACAAAATCGTAATTGCGACAAAGTTCCACTTCACCGCCTTCTTGCGTTCTACATTGCGCACGTCCATCCAGTAAGCAACAATGTTTTCGAACACGGCCACAAGCGTCGAAAGAGCCGCAAAAGACATAAAGAGGAAGAACGCCGCACCGCAAATACGGCCTGCAGGCATCTGTGCAAACACGTTCGGGAGCGTTGCAAAAATAAGCCCCGGACCAGCATCCGGCTTGAGTCCAAAAGCAAAGCAAGCAGGAATAATGATAAGACCAGCAATCAAGGCAACGCCCGTATCGAGCACGCAAATGTGGGCGGCTTCCGTCAAGAGCGAATGTTTCTTCTTGATGTAGCTACCGAAAATGCTCATGGAGCCAATGCCGATACTCAGCGTAAAGAACGACTGACCAAGCGCCGCAAACACAACCTCACCGATTCCCGCTTCCTTGAGTTTTGCGAAATCCGGCAGCAAATAGAACCTGAGGCCTTCGCCCGCACCCGGGAGCGTGAGCACGCGAATCATCAAGATAAGCATAATGACAAGGAGCGCAGACATCATCGTCTTCGTAATGCGTTCCACACCGCGCTGGAGCCCAAGCGCCACAATGGAAAGCCCCGCAAACGTAGCCACCACCATCCAGAACGAAAGAAGCGGACCGTTTCCGAGCATCTTGCCGAACTCCTCCCCGACTTCTGCAGGCGACAAATGCATGAGGTCGCCCATCGTCACCATACGGTAGAAGTAATAGAGCATCCACCCTGTCACCGTCGTATAAAACATCATCAAGATGTAGTTTCCCGCAATCATCGGGATACCCGCATAATGCCACTTTTGCCCAGGCTTTTCAAGAATGGCAAACGAACGGCCCACGCCACGCTTAGACGAGCGGCCAACCGCAAATTCCATCACGAGAATCGGGAAACCGAATATCAGAAGGAAGAAGAGGTAAATCAGCACGAAGGCGGCACCGCCATACTGCCCCGTGATAAACGGGAAACGCCAAACGTTGCCAAGACCGATGGCGCAACCAGCGGCAATCAAAATAAATCCTAAACGGGACTTAAAGTTTTCTCTTTCTGTCATCATTTACCTCACGCACAAATCTAGAACTTGATCGGGTACAGCAAGTACCAGTGGAACTCCGGATACACCTGAATCGTAGGCGCCGGGAGCTTAAAGTAGTTCAGCATCTTGATGGCAAAACGTGCAAAACGGCTTTGCGGGCGGAATGCTTCCAGGTCATAATCCAAAGCGACATAAACTTCACGACGCGGGTGCGGTTCCTTGGTAAACACCTTTTCATCAATGCTGAGACCCACAGCAATGGCAAGCCAGCTTGGGTAATACTTACGAGCCGCTTCCGGCAACATCCTGTAAGGCTTCAGCGAAAGCCAGAAAGTCTGGTTCACGTAGTCATCCGTAAACACGCCTCCAGACGCATTATGTTCGCTATCGTAATACGCATTGGAATTAATCCAGTAGCTCCACTTGAGGTCTATATACTTGAACAACGGCACATAACGCTCTGCCATCGGCAAGAACCCGCCAATGCCACCCGAAAGCACATCAAAAATGCTAAAGCCCCATTTGGGAGCAAAGCCATCCTTGATATCAATCGCAATGTGTGTTGCAAGCGCTGTTAACCCAGCAAACAAATAGGACTGGAATTCACTAGCCCCAGCCCAACGATAGCCTTCGTAGAAAGCCTCGCCAATGACTACGCCCGAAGCAAAATGCCCAAGCTTATCCAAGTTCAAAGCATAGTCGAAATCATTTTCAAAATGGAAGCCTCGGCCACCATTGTCGTCCCACCAGCCCTTTTTAAAGACAAACCCGTAAGCAGCCCCATAGGCAATCAACGTCAATGACGCCACCCCAGCAAGTCGCAAAGGCTTAATTTCGGGATCGATATCAGTCGGATCTTCACTCCGGTAATCCCAGGTGGAATCACGCCACGTGAGCGGATCCCCTGGAGACGACAAAGCTGCCGCCGGGAACACCAGCGACAGCATAAGCAAAAACGCACAAATTTTAGCGTTTAATTTACGAGAAGCGGAAGAGCCAATAGCAGAACTGTTGGCCTTACGCATTAATTCCTCGCAAAAATGATAACTCCATTTTGGCCTCCGAAGCCAAAGCCGTTGCTCATAGCGTAGTCAATCTTCTGGTTGACGGCACCATTTGCGCAGACATCAAGGTGAATTGCAGGATCCTGCTCGAACACATTGAGAGTACCATGAATCTTCTGTTCCATAACAGACATGATAGTCACGACGGATTCGAGTGCACCAGCGGCACCCAGGCAGTGACCGAGCATGGACTTCGACGAATTGACCTTGAGGTTGTCGAGAGCAGATGCAGAGGACTGCTTGAAGAGCGTTTCGATGGCAGAGCATTCTGCAATGTCACCGAGCGGTGTGGATGTTCCGTGCGTGTTAATATAGCTAATATCCTTAGCTTCGATGCCAGCTTCCTTGATTGCATTAGCCATTGCGAGCATCACGCCCTTGCCATCCGGACGCGGAGCGGAGATGTGGTGAGCGTCAGAGCTAGCACCGACACCGGCGATACGGGCAAGAATCTTTGCACCGCGAGCCTTAGCGTGAGATTCGCTTTCGAGCACGAGGACTGCAGCGCCTTCACCGATCACGAAACCATCGCGATCCTTATCGAACGGGCGGGAAGCCTGTTCCGGAGCGTCATTGCGCTTGCTGACAGCCTTCATGCTGGTAAAGCCAGCGAGGCTGAGCGGGTTCACCGTTTCGTCGGCACCACCAGCGAGCATCACATCGCAGCGGCCGAGACGAATCATGTCATAGGCATTGGCGATGGAGTGGTTGGAAGTTGCGCAAGCGGAAGTGACCGTGTAGGACGGACCCATCCAGCCAGTCTTGTTGCAAACTTCACCGGCCGGCATATTCACGATAGCCATCGGAATATAGAACGGAGAAACGCGGGACGGACCACGATTGCTGAGAGCCACAGCGGCGTCATAGCAATACTGCAAACCACCGATACTGCTACCAATGATAGCGCCGCAACGTTCCGGATTTTCGTTTTCCGGAGCGATTCCAGCCATCTTCAATGCCTGGAAAGCCGAGTAAACAGCATACTGGATGCAGCGGGAGAACCTGGACTGGTCTCTGGTGCTGTAAATTTCCGAAGCGTCGAACTCACGGATTTCGCTAGCCATGCGAGAAGTGTAAGCGGAAGCGTCGAAACGCTGAATGGGAGCAATGCCAGATTTGCCCTGGAGCAAGTTCTGCCACAATAATTCGGGGGAGTTTCCGAGAGAGGAAACGCAGCCCATACCTGTAATAACAACATTTTCCATAATGCGCCAAATATAATAAAAAAAAAGGTAACATTTTCGTAAGTGTTGTAAGAAAAAGACAATTTGTAACAAAAAATTACATTTTGGAAAATATTTTTATAACTTTGCAAGAATTTATCCATATATATAGCATTTCCTTTCATTTTCATTACGTAATACTTACAACCAGTTATTGGTCATTGGACAATAGTCATAGGTCGGGACAGGTTCCGGCGGGAACGACGAATCAAAAAAAATGCTATTATTCGCGCGTATGCCAAAGAGTTCTCGAAATTTAGTTTGGATGGACCTGGAAATGTCCGGTCTCTATCCTGAAAAAGATGTCATTCTCGAAATTGCGACCATTGTTACTGACGCCAACTTGAACATCCTCGCCGAAGGCCCTGTTATCGCTATCCACCAGCCCGAAAACGTTTTCGAAAGCATGGACGAATGGAACACGCGACACCACAACCAAAGCGGTCTCGTGGACCGTTGCCGCCGTTCGCAGTACTCCCTCAAGGATGCCGAACAAGAAACGCTCAAGTTCATCAAGCCGTTTACCGAAAAAACAAAGAACCTCCTCTGTGGAAACTCCATCACGCAGGACAGGCGCTTTTTGTACAAGTACATGCCCGAAATTTCGGAATGGCTCTGCTACAGGAATATTGACGTGAGCTCCATCAAGGAACTCAGCTATCGTTGGTACCCGAACCTCGAAGATTTCCAAAAAGAAAAACGCCACGAAGCCTTAAACGACATCCGCGAAAGCATCGCTGAACTCGCCTACTACCGAAAGACCATCTTCAAGTAATTTTATGGAAAGACTCCCCTACGCCCAGAGAATGCGCAACCGCTGCATTGCGATTACCGTCCTCGTTACGATTATTGTTGGTATTGTTCACTGTTCCACAAAAGACGACCCGGCGGAATCCGCAAAAGCAACCACCGAGCAGCTAGCTGCAGATACGGTCGCGCAAGCAATTGCCACGAACGACACAAATCCTTTTGATGAATCATTCACTGCAGAAACTGCAGCAAAAGAAAACTCGAACGGACTAGCCGCCCTGAAAGGCATCGAAGATGAAGACTTCGAAAACTTGGGCAACACCGCCGCAGGGAATGACGCAAGCGCTTCCAACGCAACAAGCGAAAGCACGGATAACGTCCGCGACACCATTCACATCAAGTCGCAAAAAGACCCCGTACTCGCTGACAGAATCGACATTCTTTTACGCCGTTATCACCCAGACCTGGGCGTCATCCTTGTCGTGGACACCAAGACAAACGAAATCATCGCCTGGGGCGAACGCCGCGATGGTAAGGTACAAAACAAGCCGGACTGGATTGGACGCGCCACCTTCCCTGCCGCATCGCTTGCAAAGCTCGTGACGATCGCTGCCGCCATGGAAAGCAACCGCTACTCGCTCAACACACCCATCCCAATGATTGGGCGCCACCACACGCTTTACCTGAACCAGCTCCGCGTCCCCGAAAAGTACAACGGTCCCACGATGGAACTTTCCGAAGCGTTTGCCCGCTCTGCAAATCCGCCAATGGCAATCGTTGGTAAAAATGTCGGAGGAAAGCGTCTCAATGCAGCCGCCGCAAAGTTCGGCTACAACAAGCGATTCCCCGGGAATGCCCCAAACGCTTCAAGTTACACAGCCCCGGACACGGGTTACGGCCTTGCCGAAGTTTCCTGCGGCTTTACAACCTCCACAACCCTTACACCGCTCCTCGCCGCAGCGCAAGTCCGTGCTATCCTTACCAAGAAGCCTCTTGAAATTCCATGGGCTCGCGACATGGCTCCATTCGCCCCGCAAAAGCCACTCGCCCTCAACCTTGGCAAATTCACAGAAAACACATACTACGGTCTCCGCGAATCGATGCTCCGCTCCGTAACACAGGGCACCGCACGCAAGCACATGTCCACAAAGAACATGGCTCGCAAGAATTTCGAAGCGCTCCGCCTTGGCGGGAAAACCGGTTCTCTTGATGGTACAGATCCCGCCGGCCGTTACGATTGGTTCATGGGATTTGCCGAAGCGAAAAACGATCCGAGCAAATCAATTGTCGTGATTGTGATGCAGATGCACAAAGAAATTCGTTCGCAACCAGCAACGCAGGTGGCAGCAACCGTCATCAATTATTGGGCACACCAAAACCTGGACTTGAAAAAATAATTTAGATTTAAACACAAAAGAAGAAGGCTTATCATGGAATTATCTTGGTGGAACTTAATACCGACTTATTTTGATGGAACGGCATTCCAACTCGGAAGTTTTCCGGTGCGCTGGTATGGCATCATGTACATTTTTGCATTCGTGACCGCCTATATCACCATGTGGAAAATCAGCCAGAAAGAAAAACTCGGCTACACCAAAGATCAGCTCGACAACTTCTTCACATGGATTATCGCAGGCATTCTGCTCGGCGCCCGCCTTGGTTACGTTTTCTTCTACAAGGCAAGCTATTATCTTTCCAATCCGTCCGAAATTTTATTCCCGATGGTTCACGATGACCTCGGTTACCACTTTGTCGGAATTTCTGGAATGTCATACCATGGCGGTCTCGTGGTTGGTCTTCTGTTCATGTATATCGGTGCAAAGCGCAACAAGCTCGATGTATGGAAGACTTTCAACCTCGCCTTCTTGGTAACGCCTCTTGCCTATACTTGGGGACGTTGGGGCAACTTCATCAACGGTGAACTTTTTGGAGAAGCTACTACAAGCGCCATCGGCATGTGGTTCCCGCTTGCCCATGACAGCACGCTTGCAAACCCGATTCTCCACCACCCGAGCCAGCTTTATGAAATGGTCTTCGAAGGCATCGTGCTCTTTATCGTCTTGTACAACCTGCGCAAGATTCCAAAGCTCCACGACAAGGTTCCTTGCCTCTATTTGATGGGTTACGGGCTCTTCCGCTTCTTCATTGAATTTTTCCGCAAACCGGATGCACACCTTGGACGCGTGGACCTCTTTGGCATGAGCCGAGGTCAGACGCTCTGCTCGGCAATGATTATTGCCGGCCTCGTGTGGATGATTTACCTCTTCTACAAAGAGAAGAAAGCTAATAACCCTTAAACAAGTTTTCCCAAAGGTTACGTTCTTCTTCGAACTTTTGAGCAAAAAGTTTGCTCACTTGTTTGTAGACAGCCTTGATATGTACCGCCAATTCATCGGTAACATATTTCTCTGCCTTACCATCATCAGCACCAGCTTCATTCATAAGCTTCATCCACTGGCTTTCCTGATTTTTGCTACCAAGCGTCGAAGATAGCGACGTATCTTCGTAGCACTTGTTTTTCATATACTTTTCCCAAACGGACTGAGGAATCTTCTCCAGGAAATTCTTGAGGAACGGTTCTGCATTTGTAGAATAACCGTAAGAGTTACCAATCAGGCATATAAGAGGCACATTGATCACACGTCCCTCGTTCACACCACTCCAGGATTCTTCCGTCAGTTCAAAAGCGGCATTGCTTAAATCTTCGGCAGGCTTCGGTTCGTTGTAGAAGTTGTCAATTCCCAAATGGGCGTCGCGCAAGCGGTTCAAGAAATCAGACAACGGAGAATTGCTATCGGCAATCGAGTTTTCAACCATTCCCGCATTGACTGCAGAAGCAAGAGAGGCAGCCTTGCCATCAACATGTTCTGCATTCTTGACCTTTGTATTTTCGACTTCAGCAGAACCATCACAACGATCCATGACTGTAGAATCGAACGATGAAGATACGCGGAACTTATGGTAAAACCTGATGTTTCCTTCTTGCGATTGGAAGTAAAGCGCCTTGTACTTTTCGTTATCTTTAAACAAATTCGCAAGAGCTCTATAGGCGCGGTGTCTTGCACCGCCAGACGTAAACTTACCACGGTGGATGGACACAAAGCAATGGAATGCACGCACGCAACCGTTCGTATCGATAACCGTAATGCCGTCGTAGTTCAACATCGAGATGAACATCTTACGAATAAAATTCTGCTCGTACAAATCGCGGTACGACTGCGAGTCCAGCATGGAGTCCGGCTTGATCTGCATTTCCTTGTAGTCGTCAAAGACAATCTTGCCGCTATCGAAATTGTCATCCGCATTGCCATTCCAGGACGGATCGACAAACAGACAGATGGTGCCATGAACTTCCCTTTTGATTTGCGAGAAAAGCCCAGCCCAGAAGCCCTTCGGGTATGACTCCAGATTATTGTCTTCCAGATTATCAGAGAATTCATTTTCATCCAAATCAAAGCGGATGAGCAAGTGGTCACTGACACCAGAAGAGGTATGAGAATTTATGCAAATTTTAGAACGGTTCACGCATTCAATCAGCAAAAATCCCTTTTCGAGAAGCGCACGTTCCGTCTCGCCCGCATTCCCGATATCCGACTGGAACACCCCCACCTGGATAGAGGGTTCGGTCTTTTCTCGTGCCGGCATCTGCAGAATAATCAAATCGCATCCGCTTTTGCAGAAGTGGATGACATCCTTCAAACAAGCTTTTACACGTTCCTTGAACAGGTTCTCGAGTGCATCTCCCGCAAACTCATAGATACGACGGTTCCAGCCCATCGGCGGGTTCCCGTTTCCCATGATGATTCGGAACGTAAAGTGGTCGTTTTCTTCTTGATAGTGCGGAACACTCGGCAAAATTTCGATAATAGCATCAATAACCGCTTCCTTCATCTCAGGAAGCTTGCGCAGAAAGAAATCCTTGATCTTCTTCCGGTCGAGCCCAATGACGCTCGAAGAATTGTCAGTTTCAGCACTCATAAAAACCCAATATATTTCTTACTATTAATATACATTGCTGTAAGAGGATTTTGGCAAAGCCATCTCCAAAATAATACTCCAAATTGCCCTTTTTTGCCTAATTCCACAAAAAAGACTATCTTTTACATGCTTTTAGCAGGAGTTTTAAAATGGCAGGAATTACTTACGAAATTGACGACAAGAACATTGTTGAACAAATCAAGTCTGATGCCATAAGCGTCGCAGCAGAACTCGTCGAAGTGGCAAAGCTCAAAAAGGGCGATATCGTTGTCGTCGGTTGCAGCACTAGCGAAACTTTGGGTAACCAGGTCGGCAGTCATTCCGTCCCGGAAGTCGGCAAAGCTATTTACAACGGGCTTCAAAGCGTTTTTGGCGCTAAGGGCATCTACATTGCCGCCCAGTGCTGCGAGCACCTGAACCGAGCCATTATCATCGAACACGAGGCAGTCCCGAATGCCGAAATCGTGAACGTCGTGCCACAGCCAAAGGCTGGGGGCTCCTTCGCTACTGCTTGTTACGAAAGCTTCAAGGCTCCTGTGGCTCTCGAGCATATCAAGGCAAATGCAGGGATCGACATCGGCGGGACCCTTATCGGCATGCACCTCCGTGAAGTCGCCGTTCCCGTCCGCTTAAAGCAGAACCATATCGGTAAAGCCATCATCATTGCCGCACGTACCCGCCCCAAGTTCATCGGTGGTGAACGTGCACACTACAACGAAGCTCTAAAAGACGGCTATCCGGAATTTTAGCACTTTCCTGTTGCTTTTTCATTTTATTTTCTTACATTTAGCATATATGAGAAAACGAGTTGCTTTACTTTTCGTTGTTTTCGGTGTATTTTTCGCTATTAGCACCGGTTGTAATGGATTTTCCGAAGAGCCTCCCTCCAAAGTCTCCAATGCTAATTCGTCCAAGTATAAAATCGGTGTCGAAGAAAAATCAAGCATATCCGAAGGGGTTGCCGGTCAGCTTCCTAAAACACAAATCAAGCAATACCCCGACTTAATAACGGCTTATTTTGCGCTCCAGGTTGGTGATATCGACATATTGGCTTATGACGAGAACGTCCTTACGCACACATTCAACGATAGCATGAGCGGCATTACGTTCATCGAAAACGATGTTGGCGTTCCGAACGAATTCGTTATCGCCATGAACAAGCACAGTTCCATTCCCGACTTAAAAGGAATCATCAACCGCCTTATCGACAGCTTGAACGCGGCAGGCACGCTCACCGAACTCAACGAGCACTGGAACAAGAACTCAAAAACAAATCCGCTAATCAGCACCAAGGAAAGCGAATCCGAGCAAGTCCTGAGAATCGCCACATCAGCCGACGTTCCCCCGTTTTCATTTACCAGCGGGAACCAGATTGTCGGGTTTGATATCGATTTAGCGAAGCTCCTCGAAGAAAAACTGAACGTCAAGACCAAGATTATCAAGACGGACCGCAACAAGCTCGTCTCTGCACTCAAGAACAACGACGCAGACCTCATCATTTCGGCATTCACCGTCTGCGAATGCTTACAGCACGAAATTGACAATTCAAAGCCCTACTACATCGGGAAAACCGCTTTCGCCATTCGCAATGACTTTGGCAAAGAAGCGACACTCAGCAAAGTTCCCAAGATGACTTACCTCGAACCCAAGAAGCCCGACGAAATTTACAAGCTCGCCGACTTGTCCGGGAAATTCGTCGGAGTCCAGACAGGAACAACGCTCGATGAACAAGTACAGCAGCTAATCAAGCTCCCCCGTATCCAGTACTTTGCAAACATTCCCGAAATGACCAAGGCTTTGGAAGAAAGGAGCCTGGACGGAATTGCAGTAGATTATTCTGTTGCAGAATCCATTCTCAAGCATCATTCTGAATTTTCCATTTTAAAGGATAGGCTGAACAAGGACGAATTTGGCATTGCCATGAGCAAAAATAGTCCTCTGAAAGCTAGCATCGATTCGTGCATCAGCGTGCTCCAGAAAAAAGGCGAAATCCAGAAAATCAAGGACAAATGGTCTAGGAACAAGTCCGCAGTCAGATCCATCAAGCAAGACTGGATTGGTAGCGATACGCTTATCGTTGGCACCGAAGCTCTTTACGCTCCTTACGAATTCTACCAGTGGGGCGAAATCTCCGGCATCGATATCGATATCATGTACACCATCGGCAAAATGCTGAACAAGAACATCAAGTTTGCGGACATGAACTTCGATGTGCTGATTCCATCCCTAGTAAACGAAAAAACGGACCTCTGCATCGCCGCCATGAGCATTACCGAAGAACGCAGCAGTCTAATCGACTT
This sequence comes from Fibrobacter sp. UWB7, assembly GCF_900142945.1. Classification (NCBI taxonomy): domain Bacteria; kingdom Pseudomonadati; phylum Fibrobacterota; class Fibrobacteria; order Fibrobacterales; family Fibrobacteraceae; genus Fibrobacter; species Fibrobacter sp. UWB7. The sequence continues at coordinate 304,191 of NZ_FRCO01000002.1, read as the reverse complement.
TTCGATTCCTTACGACAAGAACGAATCTGTTATTGTGGTACACACTCCTAAACACTCTCTCGAAGTTGTCGGAGACTCTACCGGCGTTTTAAGCCACATATTCCAAAAGATACAGGACTGGTTTTAATTAAAGCGCTTTGTGGTGTCTCATGGCGCGGATATTTCGCGGCAAGACTTCCTTGTGCCACTTGATCCATTCATCGTAATAGATGTAGCGTTTTTCGCGCTGGCGGAATTCTCGCCCATGCACAACACGACGCCCGCCACGTTCTTCGACAGGAATCACGATATGCAGGCACTCGTGATAGACAACACCAGCAATTGCATACAAAGGACAATTAGCGGCATCGTACCCACGGCTAATGCTGATGAGATGGAAACTCTCGCCCGTCACCGGATCCTTGCGCACGGAATGGAAACTAAGCCCACCCACGCGATTGCTCCACGTGATTCGGCATGTCAGCGTCCCATCGAAATACGTATCGTTAATAGCGGCAAGCACATCCGTTAAGTTGTGATGAACGCCCTGCGGACGTATGGGCGGCAAGCGACCTTTGCTCGCTAGCGGAGCTTCACCTTTATCAGAAAATATTTGGTCGACAGTCTGCCAAAAGCGATTGACCAAGTCCTTGATAATTGCTTTGTTCTTTTGCGTTTTGCGACGCACCGCATGCTCTGCCCATTCTGCGGCTAGTTCACGCGCATCGGCAAATTCTGGAGCTTTCATGTATGCGGGCAAAAGCACTTCCGGGTGTCCGAACAAGAACCCACCCTTGCAGCGGATGCTCTTTTTCATGAGCGGACTGTACTTGAAATGCACAAGACCATTAGCGGAGCATTCTGGCGAAGAATCCTTGGCTACAGGTGCATTGTCACTGGCGACAAAGCCAAACAAGTCCAGCTGCCCGTCGTTCACGCGCCCAACACTCCTTCATAGCCGTTCAGAGCAAGGAGCCCGCCAAAAAAACTTTCCGGCAAATCCAGCTCTGCATAATGTTCCGAGATTCCATACACAGCATCTTCGACAACATCTGGCATATAAACTATATAGCTATCGTTCTTTTCGGTCTGAAGCATGTCAGGCGTGCAGTATTTCGGATCTGTCTCGCTAAAGTACATGCGACAAGAGACCGTCCTGAGCGGGTAGACCGTGCAGTCCCCCACGCCATTCGAAAACGGGCACGAACGCCACCATGCAAAGTAATCGTGAAGCGCCTTGTCCTCAGCATCGTCTTCAGAAAGTCCTTCACCTTTACGGGTTTCGAATAAAGTTTCAAACTTATCCGAACGCATTTGGCAGGCTTCCATCAGCATCAAGAGGTCATCCCTCTTACGGAGTTCATTGTACATGAAAATCAGCTCAAACGGCTCCACCGACATTGGGTAGTGGTGGCAGCAGTTTCCGCATGCCGGCCTGCACTGAATGGGGCGCGGCTGTTGCACGAGCACAGCTTTCAAATACTGGTCGTAAGCGGCATGATAAGCTTCGGTGAACTTGAGTATCTCGGGCAACTGCTCCCGCAAATTGTCGGGACCAATGGCCGATTCGCGACCCAAGGCGGCGGCGATTCCGTCTAGGCGATCCCTTTCAACCCTAAGCAAGGTTGAAAGCCGCATTTCGGCAATGCGGTAAGCTTTCGTCGGAAAATACTCTTTATAAGCATTCATTGAGCGCAAATATATTTTTTTACGAGAATACCGTAAAAACGGGCTTTAAAAAAAAGCAAAGATTTCATTTTAGTTAGAATGAAGTTATTTTATTATACGAAGTAATGAAATACTTTTTCAGGACTGGCTATATGAGAAAAAATACGCACAGCAAATGGATGTGGTCTCTTGCAACCGCATTGTCCTTAGGCTTCGCAGGCTGCAACCTGTTCCACCCAACAGACAGTCGCGACGCCGATAACGATGACGCAGCAGCCCTTACCCTAGAAGGCTACTTGGAATACCAAAATTCAAACTACGATGCTGCGCGCAAATTTTTCAACAAAGCCATCCGAGCCGACTCTTCGTACTCCGAAGCGTGGATTGGTCTCTGCAAGACAGTTATCAAAGCCCAGGAAGGCATAAATGTCTTTGAGCTCGCCTCCTTAGCACAACGATACGAAGGTCCTGACGGAAAGATGACCAGCGGTTTCCTCGTCATGAGCGACGAAAAGGCAGACACAATTTCAAGAGGAATCGATTCCGTCATGTTCTACCTGAACCAGTTTGTCGCTCGCGATACAACCGACAGGACCGACAAGAAGGTTCGGTTCAGTACCATCGCCGATAGCTACACCATTCTCCAGCTAACCAAGGCCGCCCTCCGCATCAGAGCTGTGAACTCCCAGATTTCATCAGTGGTGTCCGCAGGCAGCTCAGGTATGATGATGGACCTCAACGCACTCAACGACATGGGCGATAGCCTCAAGCCATTCCTGAGCGACATGGCAGCCGCAGCAGAAGCCATCAAGGCATCTCCTGACGCCGCCGCAGAAATCGTGAAGGCTTACCTCCCGGACTCCACTCGCCAGTACTTTGACGATGAAGATTACGCAGATGTATCCGTTGGCCTTGCCAATACAATTATCCAGATAAACGACAGGGCACAAACCGTCGAAGAAGACCGTAACGACGTGTTCTTCAAGTTTGGAAACGGTCGTGACGACGACGGCGATGGTTGCGTAGACGAAGAAGCTCTTGATAATTACGACAACGACGGTGACGGAGAAATTGACGAAGACGTTCGCGACAGCCGTTCTATTGTCCTGGTAAAGAAAAGACCTCAAAATGTCGAAGACGTTGCTAAATTGAGCCAGGACACGGAAACATACGATTTGACCAAGTCTCAGATTGACTCGCTTAGCGTTCTTGAAAAGTACAACATCATTGATATTGACATGGACGGGAAGACGACTCAGGAAGACCTGGATGAATGGCAGTTTGTCTACCGCAACCCGAACGAACGAGACGAAAAGGACAACCACCTCCTCAAGTTCGCTATTGATTTGAGCTTCCCAGGAAAAGATCTCGACGAGAAGATTAAGAACAAAGAACTCATCCGCCATGACACGGACGTAAACAACATAAAGTACTCGCTTGAAAAGAGAAAGAAAATGGTCGGAGGTTGCTGGGTCAACTACGATGAAGAAGAATTCCTCAAGTGGTTTGAAGGGAGGAATGAAAAATGAATAAATTAACACTACTCGCAGCACTCGCTTGCGCATTTGGCATAGCCTCGGCAAAAGCTCCTACACATTTTTCACTCCGTGCAGAATCCATGGGTGGCGCCCACGTCGCTGTCGTTGACGATAAAGAAGCTATCCATTACAACTATGCAGGCTTGACCCAGATCAACAGACTTGGCAATTACGAACATCGCCCAGAACAAGGTTACTACCCACGTAACTGGATTGGCGACATGCGCATTACCTTTGGTGGCGCTGGCGACATTTTCAAGTTCCTTTCGACATATAGCGATGTGAAAGATGTTCAAGATTTGTTCCGAGCCGCACAAAAAGACGCGAACAGTATCACAAAAGACCATCCGCAAGTCACGAGCCAGACAGGAGCCATCCTCGATTCACTCCTTCTGAATCCGAAATACGGCAAGATCGTCAACTCTTACGACCACAAGGCAATGGAAGCAAGAGTCAAGTTTGATGCGGAAATGGCTTTCCACAACTTTGGTGCAGCCTTCTGGATGAACGGAAGCGTTGCCCCTTACGTTGATGCAGGTCTTGTTCTCCCCTATGTCGTTGTCGACACATTCATCATCGACGCCGTCGCTCAGATGGGTGGAGCCTACGAAATCATCCCGAATCAGCTTTCTGTGGGCTTGGGCGGTAAAATCGCTAAACGTCACAAGACCAACATGGTGACAGTAGGTCTTGCCAATTACAGTTCGATTGTCGACACCCTCAAAGATCAAGCAGGCGATGCGACAGACAACTTCTTTGATTCCAAGACGTTCTCTATCGGCATTGATATGGGCGTGCTTTACCAGTTCAACCGTGAAGTGCGTTTCGGTGCATCATTGCGCGATATTTACTTCAAGCAGCTCGCTGGTGAAACTCTAGTCCCGAACTTTACCATAGGTGCAAACTACAGTCCAAGATTTATGAACAGCAATACGGGATTCGGGCGCAAATTTAATTTCGCAATGGACTTTGCCGATATGTTCAATGCAGAAAGGAACTACAAGTTCTTTACGCACTTGAACTTCGGTTTTGAACTGGAGCAGACGTTGGTGGCAATTCCTGGCCTAAACAACGAGTTCCGCTTCCTTGTTCTGCGACTTGCAGGCGGTTTCAGAGGCGGTTACCCGTCAGCGGGTATCGGGCTTGAAGTGCTGAGATTCTTCTCGATCGAAGCCGCCACCTGGGGCGAAGAACGCGGCTACTACACCGGCCAGGACGAAAACCGAATTTACATGGTCCAGGCTAGCATAGGATTCTAAGTTAGACAAAGGTCGCGCATTTGAAAAGCGCGGCTTTTTTAATGACGAGAAAAGGCGGAGTTTTGCTCCGCCTTTGATGTGTGAGGTTAGGGATGACTTATACACTTGTCACCCCGGACGCCGTTCCGGGGTCTATTATTTCTTGACTTTCACGACTCTTGCCTGCGGGTTCTGCTTGCCGAGCAGGTCATAAGTGCGGGAGGTGCGCAAGCTGCGGGATTGCGCCGGGCGATTGCGCTTGAAAATGGAAATCGTTCCATCGTCGGTCTTGAAGTTTTCTATGTGCGTAATGCCGTTATTCACGTAATCGTCAAGGCCGTAAGCATGACGCATGATGTTCAATACTTCCATATCGAACACGGAACCGTCCGGTTCTGTCTGGCGACGGATAATCGTCATGTTGTTTTCGCCTTCGTGGCCCGTATCCCAAGCGATAGGCACCACCTTGTTTTGTTTTGCAAGTTTCATCACGGCATCGTAATAAGCGAGGCGGCCCTTGCGGTGTTTCGCATAATTGTCGCCGGTCAACACCCCCACGCGGTCATTCGCACCGAACTCGCCGATAATCACAGGCACGCCCTTATCGACAAAGTTCGTTTTCATCTTGCCGAACTGGTCCTGAATCTGAGCACTCGTGCACTTGTCGCCCATGGCACCTGCCCAAGCGTTGTAGCCGCAGTTATGCACAATATCCGCACCAGTCGCGAGGTCATCGCCCCAGTAGTACTGCGGATAGACTTGAGCGCCCCAATCAACAACGTCATTCAACAGCGTGTAGGTATAAGGGTCATAGAAATGCACTTCGACCATCAGGCGGTTTGCAATCACATCCTTCGGGAGCTTGCTCACAGGCATCACTTCGCAACTGCGGTCGATGCTTGTCGAAGGGCCCTGAATCACGAGCGTACGGCTTGCGTTATTACCACCCGTCGCACGCACGGCATCCACAAACGACTGGTGGTACGTCATCAGGATTTCTGTTTCGTGCTTGTAATTGTCATCCGTTGTCGCGGGTTCATTCGCACTGGCGAAAAGCAAATTTTCATTGTAGTTCTTGAAGCGATTTGCAATCTGCGTCCAGAAATCCTTCTGGCGGGCGTTCACCTTGTCCTTTTCCTGATCGTTCAGGTTGCCTTCGAGCCAGCCATTATCCCAATGGATGTTCAAAATCGTCACAAGCCCTGCACGCATGCAATAATCCACGACCGTCTGCACGGAATCCATCCAGCTAGAAGCAATTTCGTTCGGGCCACCGCCCGGAACAATGTCTGCCCTGCTAGAATCGCGCGACAAGGCATTCGAATGGCTGTACCACGCACACGGAATACGGATCGTGCTGAAGCCCGCCGCCTTGACCGAATCAATGTACGCCTCGGTCGGGAACTTATTGCCCCACCACGTCGGATTCTGGGGAACTTCCATCGTGTTCCCGATGTTTATGCCAAAGCCCATCTTGGCAAACATTTCGTTTGCCGTCGGCAAATCAGCCGCGAAGGAATTTGACGCCAATGCAAAAGAGAACGCGCTGCAAAGAGCAGCAACGCGAATGTGCTGTTTCAACATAGTTAATCCTTTGGTTCTATGCCATTCGCGTTTTATCCCCAAACAACGAAAGACCATAACACCGAATTTAAATATACGCTCAAAGCACGGCAAAAGCCCAAGTTCAGCCGTTAAAAGTGTTGACGATTTGTCAAATCAAAACTTAAAGCTTTCGAAAAGAGCGTATCCTCGGGCCGCTTTCAACATATTCGTGGTGGTATCAACTTGAATACCAATAAAACCAGTATAAAGCTTCAAAGGATTCACTTCACCTAAATAATTCCATTCAACACATATCGAGGTCACACCTCTAGGAACATTCTGAGCATCCAGTTGTTCATTCCAATCCGGAGAATGTCTTCTATAAACATCAAGACTCTCACCTATTCCCGTATAGGGGAAAAATCTAGAAATCCAACCGTTAAAGGTCACATTGCCGCACCCTTCCGGTTCGAAATACTTGTATATTCCCCTCCAATGTTCCATATTAATTTTGCCATCAAAAACATTGATAAATTCATCAAGAACAGGATTAAGCCCAACAGCCCACCAGTCCATATCCAGACGCGAAGCAAGCCTGTTAAAGGAATCCTTGAGCAAAATCCAGTCTTCTTTTTTACCATTTATCTTGATCTTGGGGATTCCGCAAAGAGTAGTAACCGAATAAACGTAATATTCCGAAGCCACAGCCATGACCATCGCACTAGAAATGTTATAATCCACCGGGCTTGTTGTCGAGAACTTTGTTTTTAGCGGCAAACCAGTCTCTTCAGGCAACTTAGACTGTAAGACTTCAAATAAATTCGCAAGCGTCCAGAACCATTCGCGGTGTGTTGATTCGGTGGTCAGCGAATTATCCTCAAAAACAACTACAGTATCCGTGCCTGGAGCGACAAATTTATCTTTCAAAGCTTCGCGATTACTTTTGACATGAAGGCGGAAACCATCCAAAATCATAAGCCAAATATCATCCGGATTTATTTCCAAGGAATAATGATTGGCAAACGCAAGTGTAACGACATCAAAGAAAGATGATTTATCAGACGTACCTCTGACAAAAGGACTTATCGAATCGGAATACGCATAAAAAATTTTGCGTCCCTCTATTTCACGTTTATTTTTAGAAAAATGTTCTGCAAAACCACCCTTTTCAACAGGAACAAGCTTTTCTTTAAAAGGTTTGCTTTGAATGCTAGAATCAACAATCATGACATACGCGCTCGTATCGCGGACAAAGCCTTCAAAACTTTGCTTCACGTTCGAAGACAATTTGATGACTTTTTCGTCTTCACAAGAAAGCAGAACGCATGCAGCAAGGATCAAAAAGAAAAATTTATAGCAACATTTCATGCTAATAATATAGATATAACGTTACTTATTACCGCTCATAATGGCGGCAAGGTCCGCGCCACTCAAGTTCGTCTTTTCGTTGAGGGCGGCAACGATTGCGGTAAGCGACTTTTGGCAAGCCTTCATGAGGTTGTAAACTTGTTCAACAACGTTTGTTTCAGCAAGCTGATAATAATAGCAGGCCGCTTGGAAACTCTGGTAATCAGGATCGCTCCTGTAAAGTTCCATCGGGAGTTCTTTCATGACTGTGTCGAGGTCGCAAGCGAAATTTTTGCGGATTAAAAAGTCCGACATGTGGCCCGCAATAGCAATGTGGGCGGCACCATCGAGCGAACTCCCGGGCATTCGCGTGGCGCTCGGCTTTTCCTTGGAATTGTTGATTCTGACGTAGTCAATCTGGCGTTTGAACAGGAATGCGATTAGAGCGTGGCCCGCCTCGTGGCGGCAAAGTTTTTCAAATTCTTGTTCACCGAAAAATTCAATTAAGTTTTCGCGAGTTAATGTTTGTTCTGACATTTTTCAATCCACCTGTCTAAAAAATCCATCTGTTCGTCAGTATGGAACCAATGTTCGCCGCCTTGCATAACCGTGAGCGACGCGCCCACTTTTTGAGCAAAGTCTTGCATCGTTTCGTGGTCGGTCAAATTGTCATTGGAGCCGTACAAAATGTGCGTCGGGATGTTCCACTTGATGGGATTTTCTCGCACGTAGCAAAGGTATTTCCAAGAAAGCGTCTCGCCGAAATTCGTCGCAATTTTACCTTTTTCGCGGAGTTCATCTTCGGAGACGTTAGCCCATTGCATCATATTGCAAATGAGCTTTTCCAAGTTGACCATCGGCGAAATAAAGAGCGCCTGCTTGATGTGTTTTTCGCCCAAAGCGTTCATTGAGAAAAACGCGCCGATGCTATTCGCGATAAGTACGACTTCGTCGTAGTTTGCAACAATCGAGTCAAAATACGCCGAGAATTCCTGTTTGGCATCCCACGGGGTTTCCGACCTGAAATCAAAACCGATGACATCAAAATCCGGGAAAAGGGGCTTGTAATGATTGGCCTCGTCGGCGTTGCCGCCTTTCCCGTGAATATAAATAACGAGAGATTTCATTGTCCTTTCGCTTTTTTTCGCCTAGAAAATACAAAAATCTACACCAATCGGCTAGAGATAGGGATTCATAAAAAATCCGCCCCTGCGGTAAAGCAGGAAGCGGATTTATTTGCACGAGAATGGCGATCCCGGCATAAAGCCGGGATGACATAACGCAGGCCCTTCGGCAGGCTCAGGGACCTTACCCTACGAAGATACGACCGTTACGGAACAGCTGCATCCACGGGCCATCTTCGCCCCATTCTGCCGGGTGCCAAGAGTATTGGCAAGTGCGGAACACGCGTTCCGGGTGCGGCATCATCACGAGAGCGCGGCCATCTTCAGAGCAGAGGCCGTTGATGCCAAACGGAGAACCGTTCGGGTTGAGCGGATAGCGTTCGGTGTATTCGTGCTTGCCGTCGACATAGCGGAGAGCCACGAGACCCGTCTTGAGGCAGGCTTCGGCAGCTTCGCGGCTTGCGAATTCGGCACGACCTTCGCCGTGAGCAACAGCGATCGGGAGGACAGAACCTGCCATGCCCTTGAGAAGCACAGCCGGCGTATCTTCGACCTTCAAAGAGCAGTAGCGAGCTTCGAAGCGTTCGGAGATGTTCTGCACAAAGCGCGGCCAGTGCTTAGCGCCCGGAATCAAATCCTTGAGGTTCGAGACCATCTGGCAGCCGTTGCAAACGCCGAGCGTGAAGGTATCCTTGCGGTTGAAGTAAGCTTCGAATTCAGCGCGAGCCTTCGGGTTGAACAAGATGCTCTTGGCCCAGCCTTCGCCTGCACCGAGAACGTCACCGTAGCTAAAGCCACCGCAAGCGACGAGACCGTTGAAGTCCTTGAGGCTTACGCGACCGGAGAGAATGTCCGTCATGTGAACGTCGATGGATTCGAAGCCGGCCTTTGCAAATGCAGCAGCCATTTCGAGTTCGCCGTTGACGCCCTGTTCACGGAGAATAGCCATCTTCGGGCGGCTTGCGTAATCCTTGATGACCTTGGCGCTAGCAGCGAGATCGAAGGTGACCTTCGGCGTAATACCCGGATCGTCCTGTTCGAGCTTGAGTTTGTATTCACTTTCGGCACATTCCGGATTGTCGCGGAGGGCGGCAATGCGGCGAGTCGTATCGCTCCAGATTGCGCGGAGGTCAGAGAGGCCTTCGGCGTAGTCGCCAATCACAATGTTGTACGTATCGTTGAGCTTACCGATTTCAGAAACGGTATCGCCGAGACCGACAGCTTCGAAAGCAGCCTTCACAGCAGCGAGGTCTGCGTTTGCGACCTGGAGAACGGCACCGAGTTCTTCGTTGAACAAAGCGTCAATCACATTGCCCTTGAGTGCTGTAGCATCGAGCGTCACACCCACGTGGCCTGCGAAAGCCATTTCGACAACCGTCGTGAAGAGGCCGCCATCGCTCTTGTCGTGGTAAGCCATAATCTTGCCATCAGCGTTGAGCTTCTGGATCGTTTCGAAGAAGGCGCGGAGTTCCTTAGCGGAATCGACATCCGGAGCCTTGTCGCCGAGGAGGTTGTAAACCTGAGCGGCAATGGATGCACCCATGCGGTTCTTGCCACGAGCGAGGTCCACGAGCACAAGCGTCGTGTCCTTCTTCTGCAAGAGCTGCGGCGTGAGCGTCTTGCGAACGTCAGCGCACGGAGCAAAGGCACTAATTACAAGAGAAATCGGAGCAGTCACGCGGTGGCTACCCTTTTCGTCCTGCCACACGGTGCTCATGCTCATGGAGTCCTTACCGACCGGAATCGTAATGCCAAGTTCCGGGCAGAGTTCCATACCAATGGACTTCACGGCTTCGTAAAGGTCAGCGCCATCGCCTTCGTAGTTCGGCGTAGCCATCCAGTTTGCGGACAAGTTTACGCGACCCATATCCGGGACGCAAGCGGCAGCCATGTTCGTGAGGGATTCAGCCACCGTCATGCGAGCTGCAGCTGCCGGAGAAATGAGAGCAATCGGAGCGCGTTCGCCCATACTCATGACTTCGCCTTCGTACGTGTCGAGCGTTGCACTGGTCACGGCGCAGTCAGCAACCGGCACCTGCCACGGACCAACCATCTGGTCACGGCAAATCATACCCGTCACGGAACGGTCACCAATGGAAATCAAGAACGTCTTATCTGCAACGGTCGGGTTAGCAAGCACGCGATGTGCAAGGTCCTTCACCGTCACACCAGCCGGCACCACCTGAGAAGAGAGCGGGCGCTTCTGAGACTTTTCATTGCGGATCATGCGAGGCGGCTTGCCGAGGAGCACGCCGAGCGGCATGTCAATCGGAGTCGTACCAAAGTGCTTGTCCGTAAGGGTCAAGTGCTTTTCAGGGATTGCCTCGCCCACAACTGCGTACGGGCAGCGTTCACGCTTACAGATAGCGTCGAACACATCGAGCTTGTCACCAGCAATGGCGATAACATAACGTTCCTGGGATTCGTTACTCCAGATTTCGAACGGGCTCATGCCCGGTTCGTCGTTCGGCACATTGCGGAGTTCAAACTTACCGCCGAGGCCGCCATCGTTCACGAGTTCCGGGAAGGCGTTCGAAAGTCCACCTGCACCCACGTCATGAATAAACGTAATCGGGTTTTCTTCGTTCATCGCCCAGCAGCGGTCGATGACTTCCTGGCAGCGGCGTTCCATTTCCGGGTTTTCACGCTGCACAGAAGCAAAGTCGAGAGATTCGTTACCGGCACCGTTAGCAACAGAGCTCGCTGCACCGCCACCAAGACCAATGAGCATAGCCGGACCACCGAGAACGATCAAGTGGTCACCCGGGTCGATGTGACCCTTTTCGATGTGCTGGTGCTTGATGTTGCCAAGACCGCCAGCAAGCATAATCGGCTTGTGGTAACCGCGAACTTCGGTACCCTTTTCAGAAGAAACTTCCTGTTCGAACGTACGGAAGTAACCGAGGATGTTCGGACGGCCATATTCGTTGTTGAATGCGGCACCACCGAGCGGACCGTCAATCATAATGTCGAGAGCAGAGGCGATGCGGGACGGGCTACCAAAGTCCTTTTCCCACGGCTGAACTGCACCCGGAAGCTTGAGGTTCGAAACGCTGAAGCCCGTAAGGCCAGCCTTCGGCTTGGAACCCTTACCCGTTGCACCTTCGTCGCGGATTTCACCACCACTACCCGTAGCGGCTCCCGGGAACGGAGAAATTGCAGTCGGGTGATTGTGGGTTTCCACCTTCATGAGGATATCGACTTCTTCGTTGTGGAAGTCGTACTTGTTGTTGCGCGGGTCAGCGTAGAAGCGGCCAGCCGTAGCCCCCTTCATCACAGCGGCGTTATCCTTGTAAGCGCTGAAGATGTTGGAATTGTGGAGCTGGTAAGTGTTCTTGATCATCTGGAACAAGGACTTGTCCTGCTTCACGCCGTCGATGGTCCATTCGGCACCGAACACCTTGTGGCGGCAGTGTTCCGAGTTGGCCTGGGCGAACATGTAAAGTTCAACGTCGGTCGGGTTGCGCTTGAGTTCAGTGAAGTTCTTGACAAGATAATCGATTTCGTCGGCGGAGAGGGCAAGACCCATTTCCTTGTCAGCCTTCACGAGAGCGTTGCGGCCTTCGGTAAGCACCGGAATCACATTGAGCGGACGCGGTTCTTCCTTGCTGAAGAGAACTTCGAGAGCGGCAGTATCAGCAAACACGGCCTGCGTCATGCGGTCGTGAATCTTGGCAGAAATCTTTTCGCGAGCGCCAGCTGGAGCAGCACCTTCAAACTTCACGTAGTAAGCAATGGCGCGTTCGATGCGCTTGATTACCGGGAGGCCGCAAATGTGAGCGATATCGGTAGCCTTCGAGCTCCACGGGCTGATCGTACCCGGACGCGGGCAGACCACAAAGAGTTCACCTTCGAGCGCCTTGACTTCGCGCATCGGGCCGTAATGAAGGACCTTTTCGAGCGTTTCCTTTTCGGAAGCGGTCAGGTCGGCGGACAAATCCACCACATGGAGGAATTCGGCATACACAGATGCAACCGGAATCCCAGCGGCCTTAAAATCAGATGAAAGCTTTTGCAGACGGAAATCCGACAGAGCCGGAGTACCACGAAGAATGAGCATTTTGACCTCTTTTAGCCTAAATATTTACCGCCCCAAATATAGCAATTTAGGGGAAAGATTAAAGACTAGAAAGACGAAGACAAGAATGCAATGAAGGTGGCTAAAAAAGAGGTTTGAGGCAATCGAACAGACTTTTTTTTGCGTTTTTATGCTACTAAACATTCATTTTCAGCAATTTAGTAGCACGTTTTTTACTTTGTTCAATAGATTTTTGATAATGAAAGAGTGTCATATGCTATTAAATCAGCATTTCAACAATTTTAGTAGCATAATTACAGCGTTAATTATGAAAAAAAGCGCCCAGATTGGTTAATTTATTCAAAAATTATGCAACTAAATTCGGATTTTTAAGCATTTAGTAGCACATTTTCGCATTTTGTCCACTTTCAGCGAGCGAAAAACGCTTTTTCAGCAAAAAAAAGCTCCGCAAAATGCGGAGCCGTTTCATAAAATGTAAATAGAACTGTGTAAGGCGCCCCCGCAACAAGTGCGGGGTGACATTTCACAATTACAGTCTCTTGAGAACTGCGGCGGCGTGGTGGATGAAGCCTTCTTCATTAGCCACGACAGCGATTGCCTTTGCGTTCTTCTTGATAGCCTTTTCGCTATACTTGATGATGCTCATGCGCTTGAGGAAGTCATAGACGCCGAGCGGGCTAAAGAAGCGCCCCGTGCCGTTCGTGGGGAGAACGTGATTCGGGCCAGCAAAGTAGTCACCCACCGGTTCAGAAGACCACGGACCGATAAACACGGCACCCGCATTTTCAATCTGAGCGGCCATCGATTCGGCTTCGTCCGTCATGATTTCCATGTGTTCCGGAGCAATGGCATTTGCAATTGCCACACCGTCGAACCAGTCCTTCACCACGAGGATGCGGCCGAAGTTGTCGAGCACCTTCGTGAGGAGTTCCTTCTTCGGGGAATTTTCCACCTGAATGTCCACACATTCGCTAATCATCTGTGCAGTTTCCATGTTGTCCGTAATGCAGATGGCGGCTTCGAAACCGGAACCGTGTTCCGCCTGGCTCAAAAGGTCAGCAGCGACAAAGTCCGGATCGCAGGTATTGTCTGCAAGCACGAGCACTTCGGAAGGCCCAGCCACCATGTCGATATCCACAATGCCAAAAACTTCCTTCTTAGCGACTGCGGCAAAGACGTTACCCGGGCCCACAATCTTGTCGACACGTTCCACGACGACCTTGCCCTTGCCATCCTTGGCACCGTAAGCGAGCATACCGATAGCCTGAGCGCCACCGATGTGGTAAACTTCGGTAATGCCGAGTTCGCAAAGCACAAAAGCCACAGCGCGGTTGATTTCGCCCTTGATCGGAGTCACGACAACGATGTCCTTGACGCCAGCAACAATGGCCGGAACCGCATTCATAATGACCGTGCTCGGGTAAATGCCAGCACCACCTGGAACATAAAGACCCACGCGCTTCATCGGGCGGATACGCTGGCCGAGAACCACGCCGTCCTTGCCTTCCATGAGCCAAGAATCTTCCATCTGGTTCACGTGGAAATCACGAACGTTCTTGATAGCCTGCTTGAGAGCGCGCTGCATTTCGGGCGGGCACTTGGCGGCAGACTTCTTGATTTCGGCTTCGGACACGCGGAGGTTCTTGCCCTTGAGGCCATCGAACTTCTGAGCGTATTCCACAGCCTTGGCATAACCGCCGTTCTTGATGTCGGCGAGAATGTCCATGACCTTGTCGTGAATTTCCTTGCTCGGAGCAACTTCACGACCACAAATTCTGTCAATCTCTTGAGACTTCGGAGTGACTTTTACGATTTTCATTTTAACAGACCTTCTATTTTTTAAACTCTAAAACCGGCGCGGTTCGGCAAATTGTCGCAGTTCGGTGAATTTATACAGACGCCACATCGAGATGCTTGTAGGCATTCGGGATAACGTTGTCTTCAAGCAAAATCTTGTACGTAAGACCATCGACAAAAGCCGTCCAGCAGGCTTCAATGATGTTGCTCGAAACGCCGACCATGTTCCAGTAGCCGTGTTCATCGCCAAACGTCGTCCACACGCGAACCGTAGCATCGGATGCCACATTGGAACCGAGCACGCGCACCTTGAAGTCGTCCAAGCGCACACTTTCCATGCACGGGAAGAACGGCAATAGAGCCTTACGAAGAGCGGCATCGAGAGCGTTCACCGGGCCATCACCTTCGCTCACCTGATGACTAATCTTGTCGCCCACCTGGAGTTTGACCGTCGCCTGCGACACAGAAACACCCTGCGGCGTCTTGTCTTCAATCACGCGGTAGTTGAGCACTTTGAACGGTTCCTTGACCATTCCCAAGTGGCGGTACACGAGCAACTTAAAACTCGCTTCTGCACTGTCAAAATGCCAGCCAGCGTTTTCGCGTTCCTTGATTTCCTTGAGGAGGCTTGCCACCACCGGATCCTTCTTGTCGATGCCCGGCTTAATCGCCTTGAGCTTTTCGACAACGAGAGAACCACCGGCCTGGTCGCTTGTCACGAACACGCGGTCGTTACCCACCGTATGCGGGTCGATATGTTCAAAACTGCGGCTGACCTTCATGACGCCATCGATGTGCGCACCACCCTTATGAGCAAATGCGGCATCGCCCACGTACGGGGCATGCACGTCGCTCGGCAAGTTCACAATTTGGTCGATATTGCTGCTCAGCTGACGCAAGTGCGAGAGCTTCTTTGCAGCCGTAAAATCGCAGTCCATCTTGAACTTCAAATCGGCAGCAATTGTCGTGAGGTTTGCGTTACCACAGCGTTCGCCGTAGCCATTCACCACGCCCTGCACCATCACGCAGCCCGCTTTCACAGCGTAAATCGAGTTTGCCACGGCAAGTCCACTGTCGTTATGCACGTGGATGCCAAGCGGAGTAGAAATCTTTTCCTGAACCTTCTTTACGATTTCTTCGATTTCCCACGGCATCGTTCCGCCGTTCGTATCGCAAAGCACAATGCAATCGGCATGGCCAAGTTCAGCCGCCTTGAGCGTTTCGAGCGCGTATTCCGGATTAGCCTTATAGCCATCAAAGAAATGTTCCGCATCGTAAATCACCTCTTCGGAATGTTCCTTGAGGTATGCGACCGAAGACTCGATCATGTCGAGGTTTTCTTCGAGAGTCGTGCGGATAACGTCCGTCACATGCAAATCCCAGCTCTTGCCGAAAATCGTCTTGACCGGAGCTTCGGACTTGATGAGCGCCTGCAAAAGCGGGTCGTTCTCGGGCAAAATCCCCGGACGGCGCGTAGAGCCAAATGCGGCAATCTTTGCATGCTTGAGCTTTACGTCCTTGATGAGCTTGAAAAATTCCTCATCGGTCGGATTGCTGGGGTTCGGCCAACCGCCTTCAATATAGTCAAATCCAAAGTGGTCCAAAATTCGAGCGATCTGGACTTTATCAGCTAAGGAGAGACTTATTTTACGGTCTTGGTTACCGTCACGGAGCGTTGTATCGTATAAAAGGACTTTCATGTGGGTAAAAATAGAAATTTATAAAATGGCGATGCCGGAATAAATCCGGCATGACAGCATAATGAGCTATGTCAGAACAGATCCGGCATGACAGCTTAATACGCGAAAAGCGACAAGTAGTCGTTACTCGCGATCGTCGAGGGGTTCGGCGTCTTCGGGTTCCTCAACAGTCCATTCGCGGATGTGCTTAGCAAGTTCAGTTGCTCCAGCGCGTTCCACCTCATCCGAAATCGCATTCAGCTCGGATGCATCGAGGCCCGGCAAATCGCGTTCGTAATGATTAACGTAGCTTTCGAGCAATTCGAACTTTTTGAGATTTGCAAGGAGCATCATCAAGCTCGTATCGCACTTGCCGCTATCGCGGTACTTGATGTGATCGAACAAAAGCTTGTCGACGCCAGCGTCGTCCTTAAGCATGCAGAGTCTTGAAAGATTCATGACCTTCGGGTAGCATTCGTACAAACGCGTGGCGTACTTGAGGCAATCCGTCTTGCGGCCTTCGCGGTCAGCAATGGCGGCCTGCAAATCGAGGAACGCTTCTTCGTCTTCGGCACCCGGATCTTTCACATCGCCAAGCCACTGCTTTGCCATGGAAATGTTGCCTGCGACAAAGTAAGAGTTTGCAATGTCGATGAGCGTTGCATTGCTCTTGTCCGGATCCTTGTAAAGCGAAGCCTTCGCAAAGTTTTCGGTATCCTTGATGGCATCCGCCATGTCGCAAATCGCATCGAGAACGTCTTCGCGATTTTCAAGTTCCGTCGCATCAATCACGCTCAGGAGCTCTTCAATCAAAGCCTTTGCACGTTCCACCGACATTACATCTTCAATCGAGAGGAACACGACTTCGCGACCTTCCCCACCCACGTGACGCACCGCCAAATCGTGAATCAGGTCCGCAATGTAATCCTTGTCGTCATAAGTCTTGGCGACTTCGATAAAGAACGTTCCGGCATCGTAGAACAAGTCGTTCCACGTATCCATTTCTTCATCGTCTGCCTTGAAAGCCAAGAAATCGCAGCGAAGCGTCCAAGCCAAAAGTTCAAGCTGGAGCTTCACATCCTTGATTTTTTCAATATCATCAAGACCGTTCGCAATCGCCTCGTACAGTTCGTCCGGGCGGTGCAACAAACGGCTTTGTCCGTTCACAATTTCGCAAAGAGTCTTGCGAAGACGGTCTTCTTTACCACGAAAAGCCGCCTCAGCAGAAGGCGACTTCCAAAATTTTTTCTTTTTAGCCATGTTCTAAATGTAGAAATTACTCAGCCCAAGTAAAAGCCGGATAGCCACCAAACGTAGCCGAACCCGCTTTCCAGACGCGACCAGTTCCATTAAGAGTTGCAATAAACGTTGCAGCCTTTACTTCTTCGGTAGAAAGACCTGTCGGGAGTTCCATGTTCATCTGGTTTGCCACCACAAGGCACGTACCACCCACAGTCTTGTCATAATAGACATTAGACACGGTCACCGTCGAAGAGACCTTTCCGGCAACAGTGCCAGAGACGTTGTTATCAGGGACCTTACCGGCATTGTAACCAATATCGACATTAGATTCGCCATCGACAATACCCATAATTCCACCCATATTCGTGGCGGTACCTGAGACTTCAGCGATGTTGAAAACATTCGTGACCGTAGCGCCTTTCACGCTACCAAAGACACCGCCTGCAGACAAAACTTTCTTCACGGTAACAGCACCAGCATTAAAGACTTCGTTTAAGGCAGACTTGCTCGATGCTACAGCAATGACACCACCGACATTGCTCATGGCACTTTCATCAGCATTCACAGCACCATAGTTGCCAGCATGATCCAGCTTTGTAGCTGAAAGCGTTGCCATAACACCGCCGACATCCTTTGTTCCCGAAACCTTGCCATAGTTAAACAAATCACGGACAAAGCCTTCACCTTCCGTCACAGAACCATCGCTATTGACAGTCGTTGCAAAAGCGCCAGCAACACCACCGACCGTGGACTTACCAGAGACTTCAGC
The DNA here is from genome assembly GCF_900142945.1 of Fibrobacter sp. UWB7. Taxonomy (NCBI): domain Bacteria; kingdom Pseudomonadati; phylum Fibrobacterota; class Fibrobacteria; order Fibrobacterales; family Fibrobacteraceae; genus Fibrobacter; species Fibrobacter sp. UWB7. The sequence continues at coordinate 286,226 of NZ_FRCO01000002.1, read as the reverse complement.
CTTATTCGTCAAATGGTCAAAAGCACCATCTTGCAAACGACCGACGACACCACCAACGGAATTTTCACCTTTCACGACACCCGAGACCACGACGTTAGCCACCGAAACATGAGAGGCTTCGCCAATCAAACCGCCAACGCGGTCCATACCGCTAACATTGATATCTTCGAGAACGCAATTATCGACAACAGAAGAATCCATCTTGCCAGCAAGGGCACCTGCATAAGTACCCACCACCATTTTAGCACTCTTCAGAACAACATTCTTAACCACGGCACCGCGCGCAAGACCAAACAAGCCCTTATAACTAGCCGTATCGTTAATCGTCATCCCCGAGATGGTCTTGGAATCGCCATCAAAGGTTCCGCTAAAGGGGCGGTTGCCTAAACCATAAGCATTCTTTCCAAAAAGACCGATCGGCTCCCACGCTTCCGTAAGAGCAATATCAGCCGTTTGCTTGAAATACTTATCCTTGAAAGTCATTGAGGAATCGTTCACATAAAAAGCAAGCGCTTTCAGTTCCTGTTCATTCGAAATCTGATACGGGTTTTCAGCAGATCCATCACCTTGTGGCCAAATCAGGGAATAATCCCTTTCAATCGGTTTCAAATCATCATCGAGAATATTAGGAGGGGGTTCTGTTTTAGAGGTATCCTGCGGAGTCTCACTATGTGAAGACGGTCTTACCGATGCAGCATCATCGCTGCAAGCAAACAGAAACATGGGCAAAGTAGCCACTGACAAAATTTTTGCAAAACGCATATCCAACCTCTTGTGAAGATTCCACGACTCCTCAGCTTAAATTAAATAAAAAAAGACCAGAACGTACGTCCTGGTCTAGTCTTTTTTTCATATTTCGCGAGATTTTCGAAATCTCAGCAATAAGCCTTACTTGCCGTGATGTTCAGCGTGGTGTTCGCAGCCGCAGCCACCATTGCCATCGCAGTTTTCCTTATTGCCATGACCACCGCATTCGCATTCGTGATCGCCATCGTGGCCACCGCAGCAGCAGTGGTGGTCAAACGGCTTGAGGTCTTCTTCGGTAGCTTCACGCACGGAGACAACTTCAATGGCAAAGTTGAGGTTCTTGCCAGCAAGTTCGTGGTTGGCATCGATGATAGCCGTCTTTTCGCCAACGGACTTGATACGGATCGGCATCGGACCACCCGGAGTCTGGGCATAGAAAGCCATGCCTGCTTCGACCTTGTCGACTCCCTGGAACACGTTCAGCGGAACTTCCTGAGTCATGCGTTCGTCGTATTCGCCGTAGCCTTCTGCCGGAATGACGACAACGTCAAACTTGTCGCCCACATCGTGACCGACCATAGCCTTTTCGAGACCCGGGACGATCATGCGCATGCCCTGGATGTACTGGAGCGGTTCGCGACCTTCAGAGGAATCGATAACCGCACCTTCATCGGACTTCAGGGTGTAGTGCATCTGGACGACTGTTTTTTCTGCAATTTTCATAAATATCCTTTAGAATCGCGAGCGAACCCGCGGTTGAATCTTGATGCCCAAATGTAGAAAAAAGAGGCTAAGCACTCACCTGGCTTTCGCGGTATTCGCCACCGAAAGCATGACCGCTCACGGAGAGGATCGGCGGGAACTGGATGCGCTTTGCCAAAGCAAGTCCCTTAAACCTGCGATACCAAAGACGCATGTCTTCAATAACCGCTTCGACCGTCGGCAAATGAGCCTTGAAGTAAGCGGCATCCACACCGAGCGATTCGCAAATCATTCCTTCCATCGCAAGCTTTTCGGTAAATTCAAGGCTCACACCCTTTTCCACCCACATCGCAAAGAGCTTGTCGTGGTACGGGTAAAGAATCGGGTCACCCTTGCCTTCATCGACGTTCATCGCTTCGGAAAGTTCTGCGCTCGCCGGAATATCAATTGACGCCGTCGGGATAATTTCCTTGTCACGGTTGATGTAGCGAGCCAAAGCATAGACCTGAGTTTTCCACAAGTCACCAAGAGCGCACATTACACCGCAAGTATCGCCATACAGCGTGCAGTAGCCGACCATCGCTTCACTCTTGTTGCCATTGCAAGTCACGCCTGCGCCGACCACAGATGCAACCGTTGAAAGAATCGATGCGGAACGCGTCCTCGCCTGCAAGTTCTCGTGGTTGATTCCAGCGACTTTCATCACAGTATCGTTACGCACAAAAGAGCAACGTTCCAGCGTATGGCAAACAGATTCGATAATGTCCGAAATCGGAGCAACCATGTACGGCGTTCCGAGATTTTCTGCCAAGTCACGAGCGGCATTCTTTGTCGTATCGGAATTGAAGCGTGTGGGCATGTTCACGAGGTAAACATGCTCAGGTCCAATCGCTTCAGCATAAAGAGCTGCCGAAACCGCGCTATCGATACCGCCACTTGCGCCAATGACCATACGCGAGATATGGAACATCTTCAAGTTTTCGCGAATCATGAACACAAGCGCATCGTGAATCTCTGCAATTTCACTCGGATAAGGTTTCGCCGATTCTACATCAGCTTGCACCAGTCCATCGTTAAATTCGACAACAGCATCCGCTTCGCTAAAGAGTGGCATTTCAAAAACGATTTTGCCATCGCAGTCAAACACGCGGCTACCGCCAGCAAGAGCGTAAATGTTCTTACCGGTATTGTCAGTTCCAACGCCGTTCACACAAACGATCGGCATTGCACTGTCTTTTGCCAAATGAGAAAATTCCCTATTTTCTTCTTCACGGCGACCGACCGTATAAAAGTCTCTACCATGAGTCACATGGGCAATACCATGAAGCGGAGAATCATCAAGAGCGTCCCCACTTAAAAAGAACGGCATCGTTCCTGCATACTTGCGGATTTCAGCCCAATCCACAGGGAGAGCCCTATTCGTCGGTCCAGTCAAAGCATAACGCGGGAAGACAATGCAATCGGCATCTGCTGCACGAGCACGGTCCAGTGCGGATTTCATTGTTTGCATATTTGCCTGCACATTGCCCGGCAAAATCTTCATCTGCGCTATATAGAGTTTCATGATTTAATTCCTTTGACAAAGAAAATAAAAAAATGCACCGCCCATGAGCGATGCATTTTTTGAAAGACGCGTCCTAAAACCTATTCGTACTGCGGAGCATCGAAAGAGGTCGGAATCTTAGGCGTATCCGTGCCATTATGGATGAACGAGAATCCGCTAATCTTGTTGGTTGCTTTATCGATCGGTCCCGTCTGGAGCTGTCCATGAATATTTGTACACCTATCCAGATTCAAGCAGCTTCTGTTACGCAGTATCATTTGGTAACCATAAATGTCCCAGAAACCAGACTTGAGTTCTACATTTTTGTTGCCTTCAAAAGCGGCAATTTCAAATGTACCATCCTCTTTTAGCGAGAATTCCCATTCGATTCCATCTTTTGTCGCCTGCCATTCACCGACAAAATCGCTAGCCTTTTCGTATTCATATTCGGTAGCTTCAACCTTGCAGTTCATTGCCTTACCATCCGAGAGAGCAATAGTGTTATCCGTTCCAACAGAATAAGCATACATGGTATGAGCTGTTTTGCTAAAGTAAGCAGGACGCATCAACAACGTACTGCGCTGGATATCATAGTGACCACCAACCCAGTAAGCGAGTTTTTCACCTGCAGAAACGTCAACAATATACGAATTGTCGAAGAACGTAAATGTTCTCGTCGTATCGCCATCAGTGCATTCGTAAATTTTGTTCTGAATGTCGGCAGCCTTGGAGACTTTACCCTTCTGAACCGCGACACTAGCCTTTACAGCTTCGCTATATTCTTCAGAATCATTGAGTGCATACTTGACCTTTTCATCCTTATCAACAATGAATGAAAGCTTTAGTCCCTTTTCAACTTCTTCCTTGATCTTTTTAGCACCGTCCGTATCGGCATACTGCATACCGGTATTTTCATCGGTAAACGTCACCACGCCATTTGCAAAATCCGTATAAGTTACTACCCACAATTCATCAGGAATGCGGAGTGCCACAACGCCTTTTTTGCTACCGGTAGAAAGGTAAACCGTCTGATCAAAAATCTTGAATTCATAGTTCTTTTCGAGGTCTTCAAGCTTTGCTGTACGAGCGCCTTCCGGAACATCAACAGAAGAAGACGAAGACTCCGGAACTACACTACTCGAAGAGCTTTTTGCATCCTTGCCCTTGCTTGATGATGAATTCTTGTCGTTCTTTTGAGAAGAAGAAGACTTTTCATCTTTTGCCGTACTTGAAGAGCTCTTTTCGTCCTTGGAATCAGAGGACTTGTCATTACCCTTCTTAGAAGAGGAGGACTTATCATCATCCTTAGAATCAGAAGATTTCTTATCATCGGATTTCGACGAAGAAGACTTTTCATCGCATTCATCAGAATCGCAATCATCCTCTTCAGAAGAAGAGGAAATTTCATCCTTGTCATTTACCGGAGACAAAGGGGCTTCATCTTCACCGCAAGCCGCAAAAAGGAATGCAGAAGAAACCAAAAGGGCAAGTAATTTTTTCTTATTCATGTTATGTAATATAAATTATTTAGTCCAATTTAGACCAATAAATGTTTACAATTTATACAGAAAAAGGGCAGAAAACGCCCCAAAGCGCCCTGTTTTAGAAGAAAACGTATTATATGGAAAAGCCCGAATTACTAGAAAGGGCAGCCCGGATGGTAGTCGAGATCTCGTTCAGCCTCATCAATGGACGGGGCTGCATCGTACAGAAATCCCGCCAAAGCCTGCTCGGCAGACACGCGCTTGCCACCAATCCAGTTTTTCAACACCGCAAGGTGCTTCGATATCCACCACGGGAGCGGAACCATCAGGTGGTGCATCCCGGCGTCGGTCAGCACATGCTTAGCCATTTCCGCCATCGTCATTACCGTTGAACCAGCAAGGGCGTAGGTCTTCCCCACCGCACTTTTCATAAGTCCCGCCACGGCAATTCCCTTGACCAAGTCCACGCTGCGGACCGGGCGTTTTAAGCACTTGCCGCCACCCGGCATAAAATAGACTGGGAAACGCTTTACGTAATCGCGGAACATGTTGAACTCCACACCGCCCCCATCGCCAATCACAAGCGTCGGACGCACAATCGTCCAGTCGAGTCCAGAAGCCTGCACCAAAGCCTCGCCCTTCTTTTTGCTTTCGCCATACGGCGTGAGTATCGGGTATGTCACCGAAATACTTGAAACATAGAGGAAACGGCGGACGCCTGCAAGCTTGCTAGCTTCGAGCACATTCCGCGTGCCATCCGTATTTACGTGTTCAAAAGCACCGCGTTTTGTAGATAAAAGAATTGCCGCCAAGTGATAGACGACATCGACGTTTTCAAACGCCCCTCGAATAGAATTAAAATCGGTCACATCGCCGTAACGGACGTCCACCTCGCTCGGTAAGGACTTCGCCAAAGAATCGCCCGGAAGCGTCAAGACGCGGACACACACTCCCCGTGCTATTAGTTCCCGGCACAACGCCTTCCCTACGACGCCGGCGCCACCCGTTAAAAGAGCAATCATGCTAGGCTTCCAGCATATAACGGATATCTTGAACGCGCCTTGCGAGGGACGCATCCGTTTCCATCTGCTTTTTCAGGGAATTAATGGCGGCGATTACAGTGGCATAGTCCCTGCAGAACATCGCACCGATATTCTGGAGCGAATCGGTCGTAAGTTCGCGGCAAAGGAACATCGCCACCTTGCGGGGCATAGAAATCGCGGCAGACTGGCGCTTGGACGAGAGTTCACAGACCTCGACACGGTAATCCATAGCTACCGCTTCAATAATGTTCTTGGCAGTGAGTTCCACATGGCCGCTATGTTCCGACGGAGCCACGAGGCGCTTCACGCCATTCAAATTCAAATCGGCCTTGCAGAACATGTTCATCGCACCGAGGAAGTTCAAGAGACCTTCAATCAGGCGCACGTTCTTGCGCGGCGGCATCGAGAGGTAACGGCAAATTTCTTCGCGGTCAGCCTTTGCAAACGGCAAGTCCTCGGACTTCTTGCTAATCAAGTTCATGCGGGTTGCAAGGTCCGGTTCGTCAATGCCCACAGCCACACAGGAGGCAAGCGGAGCAAGGAGCTTCTTGGAAATGCTCGGAATCGAAGACCTCGAAGAACCGCGGGATTCGTTATCCGTATCAACAACTTTAAACAAGCTCGGATGACGATCGCAAGAAATCACGACCTGCTTACCTTCGGCTCGCAAATGCTTAATCAAGACCGCAAGGCGGTCCTGCGTCCAGAGGCCCTTTTCCAAAAGCTGAACATCATCGAGCAAAAGCACATCGCAAAGTTCATAGCGTTCGCGGAACTTCTGTGTAAGTTCGCGCACATTGCCCGTCTTGTTATGGAGTGCAGATGCCATAGCTGTTGCATCACGCAAAAAATCATAAGCGTGGCAATAGACAATAGATGCTTCGGGTCGGTTCTTCTGGATTTTAGCAGCAATGGACTGCAACAAATGCGTTTTGCCAAGACCGCTTTCGCCATAGACAAAAAGCGGATTCAAAGCCGGGTCACCCGGATTTTCGGCAACCGCCTGGCAAGCGCGGAAAGCCGTAGAATTGCACTGTCCTTCGACAAAATTTTCAAAAGTATAACGGGCATAAAGCGCCAAAGGCTGCTTCGGGCGCTTAACTTCAGCCTTCTTTTTCTCTGGACGCGGAATAACGGGCATCGTGAGCTTGATTTCGGGAATCGGATCCGAAGGAGCAATCTGACGAATGCGATAATCAACAAATTCACTACCAAATACAGCTGTAAAGGACTTGCGCAACAAATCGCCATAGTGGGAATTCACCCAGTTCTCGCGAAGCTCGTCAGGAACAGTGAGCAAGGCATAACCATTGCACATTCCCTCATAACCAAGAGCGTCGAGAATTACGGCACCAAAAAAGTCCTTGCATTCCGAACGCACGCGGTCGAGCACCTGTTGCCAGGGCGACTCTGCAATATCCAACAAAGAAACAGTATTATCCACGATCTAAAAAACCAATCCAAAGTATAAAAGAGCAAGCAAAAAATAAGAAAGGAATTTTAAAGGAAAAGCACCCCGAACGAAAAAAATTTGAAAAGCGTGTTTTTGGTTCAAAAAAGGCAAAAAATTTTTAGAAACATTTTTTATCACCCTTTTTCCAATTTACACCACCCTTACGAACGTATGAGTGACAAAATTATCACTTACTATCAGCACAACTTATCAACAGGTATTTTTTTCAACATCCCTTGACAAGATTTTCCTTACTTAAAACATACAAATTCTTATACAATTGGCGAAATTTGCTCAAAAACGCCAATTTTCAACATTATAAAAAAATGTAACTTGGTGAAAATCAACAAGTTACATGCAGTAATTAGTTATTGAATTTTGGTTATTAGTCAATAGTCATTAGTCAGTAGTTTTTTTACTAATGACCTAATTAATTCTAGACGTTTTGCGACTCGTTGCTTGGAGTGGACTGAGGCTCGGTCTTATTTTCACCGAGCTTTTCTTGCAGATGGTCGATGCGGTTTTCAAGCAATTTTTCGATTTCAGGGAGCAGGCGATCCTTAACCCTATCCAGGTAAAGGCACTGCAACTGAATCATGCGATTGCGATGGCGACCGGCAAATTCCTGAATCCAGTGGCTCACGGCCTGCTGGCGGTCCTGGATTTTGTCATGCAAAGAACGCTGGATGAAAGTTCTCTGAACTTCCATATAGCGCTGCATATTGAACGGCATGCGGTAGGTTCGAATAAACTGCTTCAACAACACCAACAAGCAAAGATGATCATTGCATTGATGATCGTGAATGAACTGCCGTAACTCTTCCAGATGTTTCTGGAAGAAAGGCACAATCGCTTTATCATCAATCTGATAAAGTTCAAGTTCATCCTGTTCTTTTGTCGCTTTATCGACTGCCATGTTCCAAATCTATTTTTTTATGGTATATTATGAATTTGCACGTTTCACAAGAAAGCCAAATTTGGAGTTTTTTTCGCTATTTAAGGTGTTTTTTCCTAGGAAAACGCGTCCTTCCGTTCCCGGATTTAACCGATCTGCGGCAGCGCCGCGGAAATCCAGCATTTCCTCGACTTCGCACTTCTGCATGCCATCAGGAGTCATAAGTTCCAACGTATCGTCCATGGAGAAAGGATTTTTCACGTTCACAAGGCAAGCGCCCGTAGCCTCATCATAGTCCTTAATCTGGGCAGCAACGCAGCCACCAGCAGCATCCACATGCGTCGCTTCGTAGTTCTGCGGCAACGGTCCACGCAAGAATCCAGGCATAAAGCCTCGCCCATCGACAAAGCTAATCGCACGACGGCTTTCTTCGGGCACAGGCTTCCCTTCTGCTACGGCATCAATAGCCATGCGATAAGCGCGCACGACCTGGCTCAAGTAATACACAGAACGCGTACGGCCTTCAATCTTGAACGAATCAAGCCCACCCGCCACGAGTTCCGGAATCACATCCAGAGCGCAAAGGTCGCGGCTACTCATAAAGTAGGTGCCCCACGTATCTTCGTCGAGCGCAATCGGGTCAAGTTCCGGGCGATCGGTACGCTGGAGTGCAAACGAACCCTCATGTTCGCGATAGTCCTCGACCTGAGGACCGGAGTTCGCATACAAGCGATAAGGCATGCGGCAACTGTTATCGCAAGCGCCCTGGTTGGCATCGCGATGCGTTACCCAGTTCGAAAGCATGCAACGGCCAGACATAGCCATACAAACGGCACCATGAACGAACACTTCAAGTTCAAGGTCTGGAACTTGTTTCTTTATCTCCAAAATTTCAGACAGGCGAAGTTCACGGCTCAAGATGATACGGCGAACGCCTAAGTTTTTCCAGAACGAAGCTGCAAGATAGTTTGTCGTATTCGCCTGCACAGACAAGTGAACTTCGGTTTCAGGATGTTCTTTCAAAAGCCAGCCCACAAAGCCAGGGTCAGCCACAATCAAGGCATCCGGTTTAAGTTCCAAAGCAGCATTCAAAGCTCTCTGGAACGATTCCACCTTCACGTTTCGCGGAATCACGTTACTCGTGAGGTAGAACTTCTTGCCATGTTCATGCGCATAGGCAATGCCTTCGGCAAGGTCATCGAGATTTTTGAAACCGTTTTCGCGAGCACGCAGCGAGAACGCCGGCTGCCCAGCATAAACCGCATCTGCACCATAGGCAAATGCATACTTCATTCGTACAAGGTCACCCGCAGGTGCTAAAAGTTCTGGCTTTTTCATACACTCTACCACTTGAATCCAGCGCGGATATACGCTTTTTTATCATCAATCAACGTCAGCTCGCCCAAGAAAGAGAAACGACCACCTTCATAGCAAATCGCAGGAGACAGCATATACTGAAGTTTGGCACCATCGAGGAACTTCTTGGGAATTTTTAAATGATTCTTTGGTGTCGTATCGTTCACAGCGCTACCATAATCCGTTCCCTTCCAAAACCACGTCTGGCGAACAGAAGCAAAGATATGACCATCCAGACGGGCAAAGACATTCCAGTCAATCGTTCGGCTGTTCGGACCACCCTGATTGCCCAACGGGAATCCGAGATGCGCCACTTGAGCGGTATTCTTTTCAAAGTGCGTGTACACATAAGGTTCTACACGGGCGTATTCAAAAATCGTACCCGCTTCAATCTTGTGTCCTTTGTAATAAAAATCATGACCCGCCTGGAACCCCGCCATCCAAGCCCATTTCGCTTCAATGTTGTCATTACGGATCAAGCTAATCGGGGATTCCATATCATCCAGGAAAAATTCCGTATAAAGGCGCACCGCATTAAACAAGCGATAGTTGAAGTCAAAAGAAATGGATCCGTTATTGCTGTTTTCAGAATAATTCCCCTTTTCCATAAACAGCGGTGCGGTCGGAATAAAAAGCCATGGCTTCATATTATCGTAAAGCACCTGGAGTTCGCTGATACCAAACGTTGCATTCCCTACAGCTAGTTCATAGCGATGACCAAAAAGATTTCGCGTAGTCTTGTTCGACATGCTCATGCTGTTATTGTAAATGCGCAAGTCCGCATAAAAACTCATCACGCGGAGAGGGCCAATCATCATGTCGAGGCTCAACATATTATACGGAAGCGCAAACTGGTTCAAGGACAAGTTATTGTAGTAGCCCGGGCCCCAGTGCATCACGTCTCGACCAAAGTCCAAACGCAACCAGTCATAGTTAAAAGCAAAATGTGTACGGTAACGGGCATAGCTTGTGTATTCCACACCGGAATTATTTTCTTCGTGCTGAACTTCCAAAAATTCACCATCAAAAGATTTCGGAGACTTGGCGGAATGCCCTTCGCTATAAATTCGGGCATCCAAGACGAAGTCCACAGAATCCACAAAGCCGCGCAAGTAAATACCGCCATCAACGCCCGGCCAAATCGTATCACCAACGGATTTATTAGAAACACGATAATCACGCCCTGTCCAAACCTGGTCGCCGAGTGATTCTCCACTACGATAATCAATGCCGCCAATAATACTAGCCGCAATAGCAATTCTCGGAATCGAATCTTTAACAGAAAGCCCATTCCCTAAAATCCCCGCTCCATGAACATTATCAAAATAGAGAAGAGCGTTGCTTTCCGTTTTCGTGAAATTCTTGCGGAATGTCGTATCCCTGCGCGGATAAGTAAAATACTGGAGGTTATTTCCTGTCGTCTGTCGATGGTATTCGAACAACATCGGAGCGGTTTCCAGATTACGCAAGTTACGAGAATGTTCCGGTTCAATAACCGGCGAAGCCGCCTTCGATTCGCTTACACCTGCAACCAGTAAAAAACAAGACAAAAAGGGGAATATTTTCTTTAAAAGCATTTTCCAAATTTAGCATTTTCACTCGCCGGATTCGCCAAAAATGGAAAATTTGAGCCCTTTCGTTCCGTACGGAACTTTTTGTTCCGCTTAAAATTTCAATGTCCGTAAAAAAGAACAATACACACATTTAAAAGCGATTTCATCTAATATAAGTTTTAAGAAAATGTTGAATGGGAGATATTCTATGAATAAAAAGTTTCTGACCATGGGCTGTATTTCGAGCCTTTCATTAGCAATGTACTCCGGCTGCTCGGACTCGACTTCGGCTGTAGATTTTTACAACGTCACCGAAGAAATCGCCTCCAGCGATAGCCAGGAAACGGGTTCTCTGGAAGATCCAACAAGTAGCGCTAGCAACGAAATCAGCAGTGCAACTAGTAGCGCCACAAATTCGGGCAACGTTACAGTTTCTAGCAGTTCTGAAATTGTTCCGACAAGTAGCGCCATCAACGCAAGTAGTGCAAGCAACGGCACAAGCAGCGCCGTAACCGCTTCTTCGAGCAGCATTGCCCCGGCCGTCAATTCTAGCAGCTCGACGATACCGAGCGTACAGAGTTCCTCAAGCATTTCTGTAGCACAAAGCTCTTCGAGCGCTCCTGTTACGCAAAGTTCCTCCAGCACTCAGCCTGAACAAGTTAGTGGCAACACCGGGGAACGCCCTGTAATCACTTACGCCGCAAGTGGCGCCACAGCTACAAACGCTGGCAACTGCGTCTCCGTTACAGGCGGTACAGTGACTATCAAATGCGGTGGTGAATACGACTTTAGCGGTTCTTACAGCGGTAGCGACGCCCAGATTCTCGTGAACACCGCCAAGACGGATAGTTCCGTCTACCTGAACATGAAGGGCCTCACGCTCACAAACACCGCGGACGCTCCGATTTACGTGCAAAAAGCAAGCAAGGCTTTTGTCGTTGCCAAAAACGGCACAACCAACACATTCACGGACGGTTCTTCGCGCACCAAGACTTACAACTACACCAATGACTCCGGCGAAGCCAAGACCGATACGACGGGCGCTTGCATTTACGCCAAGGATGACCTTACCATCAAAGGTGAAGGTACACTTATCGTCAAGGCAAATTACAACAACGGTATCCATACCAGCAATGACTTGAAGGTGAAAAACGGTCTCATCACCGTGAACGCCAAGAACAACGGTCTCAAGGGTAAAGGCTCTGTCGAAATCAGCGGCGGAACCATCAACATTACTACGACCGAAGGCGACGGCATCAAGAGCGATACCGAAGACGCAACTGATTTGGCAAACGGCAAGGGTTCCATTGAAATCACGGGTGGTACAATCACCGTCACATCCGCTTTTGACGGCATCACGGCAGCTAACGCCGTTGTCGTCGCCAATGGAGAATCCACAGCACCGGCAATCAAGATTACATCTGGCGGCGGACAATCCTGCCTCAGCTTGAACACCAGCACGACCGGCGGACGCGGCGGAATGGGCGGTTTTGGCGGGATGGGCGGCAGTTCCTGCTCCACCACCGAAAGCATGAAGGGCATCAAGGGCGATTCGAGCATCACTATTAGCGGTGGCGTTATCGACATCAACAGCCGTGACGACGGTCTCCACAGCAGTGGCACAATTACTCTCAGCGGCGGCACAATGACCATCGCTACAGACGACGACGGTGTTCACGCCGAAAAAGCACTCTACGTCAAGGACAACGCCAACGTGAGCGTGACCATCGCTTATGAAGGCATGGAATCTCCAGACATGAACTTCGAAGGCGGCATCACGAGCGTGATTACCACGGACGATGGCTGGAACGCAGCTGGCGGCACAAGCACTACAACCGGTGGCAATACGGGTCGCGGCGGATTTGGCGGCGGTGGATTCCCAGGCGGTGGCATGGGCGGTAGCACCGGGAATCTCAAGGTCTCTGGCGGTTACCACTACATCTACGTCGGCACAGGCGACACGGACGGCATCGACAGCAATGGTGGCATCAGCATCACCGAAGGCGTCATCATCGTGGAATGCCGTATGAACGGCGGTATGGGCGGCATGGTCGATTCCGACGGAACAACATCCATCTCCGGCAACGCCAAGCTCCTTGGATTCGGCACAAACAATTCCGAAGAAGGTACACAATACAGCGTTAATTTCGACACCAATAGCTATTATGGCACATCGGATATCGCGTTCAAGCCAAGCTTCTCGGGTAGCAAGATGGTTTCTAGCGTAGGTAAGCCGGGCGTCGTGAGCAGCGTGAGCGGCATGACCAAGACTTGCTTCGGCAACAGCACCGATCGCTGCGTTTATACGAAGTAGTGCGGCATAGCCGCAGTTACTAGTCAATAGTCATTAGTTACTAGAAAGGCGAGCAATTATGCTCGCCTTTTTCAAATTCAGAAATCGTAAATTTATTGCAGGAGCATTCTGTTTACTGCCTACCGCCTACTGTCTACTAATTACATCCAGCCGCGGTCAGATGTACCAGAAATACCACGAATCTTAAGATCAAAGTCATCGCGGTTCGTGGCAGCGTTCATTGCCGTTTCAAGCGAAATCTGCTCGTTTTGGTAAAGTTCCAAAAGTGCCTGGTCGAACGTTTGGCTATGGTATTGAATGTGGCCTTCGGCAACAGCCTGTTCCACCATGTCAATCTTGTTTTTGTCCTGGATGTATTCCTTGATAGCGCCCGTATTTACGAGAATTTCGGCAGCCGGGACTCGCCCCTTGCCATCCTTAGTCGGCAAAAGACGGAGCGAAATAATGCCTGCCAAGACTTCCGCAAGCAAAAGACGCACTTCATCATGCTGGTGCGGCGGATACATCGAAAGCACACGGTGAATCGTTTCCACAGCATTCGTCGTATGGATGGTCGCAAAGACCATGTGACCCGTATCAGCTGCGGTAAGCGCAATCTGCATCGTTTCAAGGTCACGAATTTCGCCCACGAGGAGCACATCCGGGTCCTGACGGAGCGCTGCACGGAGCGCATTCGCATAAGAAAGCGTATCCACGCCAATTTCACGCTGCGAGATAATCGCGACATTATCTTTATAAAGATATTCGATCGGGTCTTCAACCGTAATGACGTTCACAGATTCTTTCTGATTGATATAGTCAATCATTGAAGCAAGCGTCGTAGACTTACCAGAACCCGTCGTACCCGTCACAAGCACAAGACCGCGCTTAGTCAAAGCCAAGTCACGAATCACTTCGGGCAAATGAAGGTCTTCAAAAGCCGGAATCACAGCCTTGATATGACGAATCACAACAGCAATTGTACCACGCTGACGGAACACGTTCACACGGAAGCGTCCCATATCACGAGCGCCCACAGCGAAGTCGCATTCCTTATTAGCCTCAAAACGCTGCTTCTGATCGCGATTCATGATATCATCCAAGAAGGAATCCATCATAGCGCTATCGATGCGCACATCAAAAAGTCTTTGCAATGCCCCATTGATACGGTAAACCGGCGGAACGCCAACTCGTAAATGCAAGTCAGACGCCTTGCGGTTTACCATCTCGCGCAAGAGCTGTTCTATGCGAAGTTCAGCCATATCAGCCTTCTCCAAACTTTTCGCGGCAAAGCTTTTCGACTTCTTCCAGGCGAGCCTTTATTTCGGCATCATCCGGATTTTTCTTGGCGAGGTCCGAATAAATTTCAAGAGCTTTATTGTAAACGCCCTGTTCCATATAAATGTCAGCAAGCGTACGCGTATTCAGACTATCGTCCAAATCAACAGCGCCACGAGAAAGCGGAGCTTCGGCATTTTCAACAAGACTTGCTGCCACTTCATCATCGGAATCGCCGGACATCAGGTAATCGACACCATTATTGTTCGGTTCATCCGATTCTGGCAAAGAGTCGTCTTCGTCAAAGAGCCCCTTGAAGGCATTGGAAACTTCAGTGTCAATGGAATCAAGTTCGGCAGACGGAGCCGGTTCTTCAGCGACTGGTTCAGCAGATTCAGGTTCTGCTACCGGTTCTTCAAGTTTTTCTGCAACGGGTTCTTCTGCAGCAACGGATTTTTCGGACTTTTCTTCCGGCAAATCCAAATCTTCGTCTTTACCGAAAATGCTATCGAAAGAGTCGCCAACGCTATCCTTTACAGAGGCTTCTTCAATTTCAGCACCCGTAGCTTCCTGGCTTTCATCACCAAAGAGGGCATCAAAAGCACCATCCACTTCTTCTGCTGCAGTATCTTCTTCAGCAGTTTCCGTAGCAGGAGCAGCAGCCTCATTTACCGGTTCTTCAAGCTTTTCTGCAACAGGCTCTTCTGCAGCAACGGGTTCTTCCAAAATTTCTTCGGCGGTGGGTTCTTCAAGCGATTCAGAAACAGGAGCTTCAGTAGATTCTTTAGCAGCCGGAGTTTCCTCATCCAAGTTCAGGACAAATTCATCGCCTTCTTTCAGCAAGTCTTCTTCATCCGAGAAATCCATATGGGATGTCGGAACAAGACCTTCTGCCGAAGCAATATTTTCAGCAGATTCAGACGGAACAAATTCCGGAGCCTTTTCAAGAGCAGCTTCGGTTTCTGCCGGAGTTTCTGCAACAGCCTCAGCGCTATTTTCAGCTTCTGCCGGAGTTTCATCGTCCAAGCTAAAGTCTGCATCAGCGGACTTTTCGAACAAGCTACCCAAAGAATCTTCATCAGATTTTTCTTCGGCAGCCAGAGTTTCTGCAACGGGCTCAGCAGTATTTTCTGCTTCTGCCGGAGTCTCATCATTCAGGCTAAAATCAGCATCTGCGGATTTTTCGAACAAGCTTCCAAAAGAATCTTCATCAGATTTTTTTTCAGCAGCCGGTTCATCCAAAGTCAATTCAGAGTTATCTTCTGTTTCAGCAGACTTTTCAAACAAGTTATCGAAGGAATCTTCAACGGATTCTTCAAGAGGCTTTTCTTCAGTTTCCTCGGTAGATTCCGTTGTTTCTGCAGCCGGTTCAACGACTTCTTCCAGAGCGATTTCAGCTTCAGAATCAGAGTTGTCAGAAGATTCCGCAGTAGCATTTTCTTCGGGAAGTTCATCTTCACCAAGAAGTGAAGAGAATGCATCGTCTACATTCGTCGTAGATTCTTCAGACTTAACATCTTCAGACTTCGGAGTTTCATCTAAATCAAGAAGATTGGCTTCGCCAGCATCTTCTTCATCCGAGAAGTCCATATGCGTCGAAGGAATACCACTATCAGAAGAACCAATTAGGTTTTCTTCATCTGTCGGTTCTTCATCAGGTGCACCGAGATCTTCGGCAACGGATTCAGCAACCTGTTCTGCAGGCTGTTCTTCTGCGGATTGCTCCACAGGTTGTTCCGCAGCAGGAGCTTCTTCCGGCAGTTCATCATCACCAAGGAGCGAAGAGAATGCGTCATCGATGTTCGTCGATTTTTCATCCGACTCTTGCGGTTCGTCCAAACTGTCAAGACTGAATTCATCATCAGACTTTTCTTCAGCAACATCTTCGGACTTCGGTTCTTCCACCACATCGAGTTTTTCTTCTTCATCCGAGAAATGCGAGAACAGAGACGATGTCGCAGATTCAGTTTTTTCACCAGACTCCGCCACATCAAGATCGTCATCACCGCCCAAGATTCCAGAAATAGCAGAAGAAACTTCGGACGAATTCAGCACATGACCGCTAAAGTCCGGAATTTCAGTACCATCGGGATTCCTTGCAATTTCATCCGAAGCAAAGTTCAGAGAATTGCGCAAGTCATCCATCGAGGCATTGTCTTCTTCGTCTGTATTCGGGAGAGACGCAGCGAGGTTTGCAAAGATGTTGTCTTCACCACCCTCTGCATTTTCAGCATCATCGGAAACATCCATCGTGAACGAGCTATCGTCCATCGGCGGAGCAACAAGCGTCTGATCCTCTTCAGGCAGAACGTCGTATTCATCTTTCCAGAACGGATCGAGCGGGTCCATATCATGGACACGACGGAAACAAGCATTACGCTCAACTTCCTTGCCTAGCTTATCGTAGGATTCACCCATCCGCTTATGGGCAGAAAGGCAGAACGGGTCCTTTGCAAGCACCTTCTTGTATTCTGTAATACTACCGGCAAAATCCTGCTGACCTGCTAATATTCTAGCACGAACCAACATAGCAGGAACATCGGACGGCGATGCGGCAAGTGCGGCATCCACAGTCTTGAGGGCAGCTTCGTAATCACCCGAAGCACGTTCCATATCGGCAAGCCAGGCCAAAGCCTGAGAACGCCCCTTATTCTTTTTTACTGCCTTTCTAAGAGAATCCAACGTTACAGCCATCATTACTCCAATGGAAGAAGAACAGCTTCGTCCGCTAAAAGTACAGGTATGCCTTCACGAACTGGATAGACTCGAGATCCATCAGGAGTCGTAAGCGCTTCGGTCAGGGGTTCAGTAATAGCTTCGCCAGCAACGTTCTTGAGCGTACCAGCCTTAATAGCATTGTTCAAAAGAGCGATGCAATCCTCGCCCGCCTGCGAAAGAGGCTCGCGAGTTTCCGGACAGCAAAGAATACTTAACAATTTAGAATCGAGCATAAGACCTTTCAAATTTGTTATTTCATCAAAAAAATAACACAATTTTTACAAAAAAGAGCGATTTAACGAAGATATTTGAGGTTTACAAGGGCAAAATTGCCGTTTTTGCCATTTCCAATGAGCAAATAGACGCACATCCCCAGTTTATCGAGCCAATTCATGTTGAATTCTTCACGGTAACCCGAAAAATTCGAGACCACCAAAAGCTCGCGGCAGCCCGTGCGGTTGCAGATGGACTCCATGTCCGAAAGAGGACCAAGGAGGTGCTTGCGGTTTTCTTCGCTCAACTTTTCGGGTTCAGAACTCACGCAGCCGAGAATTTCGATACCCGGAATCACGTTGTAGCTGTCGAACCAGTTGTTGAGGGAATCTTCGCGACCACCCAGCAAGATGGAACGGTGGCGTTTTTTCGCAAAAATACGGTAGAAATAGTTTATCCAAAACGCAATGCGACGCCAAGCGAGGAGCGCAAGCGGGATAAAGAGGCTGGAGCAGACTGCCAAGGTAATCCAATGAGAATCGTATGGCAAATAAGTTGTAGCACCATCGACAACGGGCGTTTGGGTAAAGTAGCGGAATGCCGAATACCCACCGACAATAAGCAGGTTCAACGGAATCAAGTAACGCAAGAACTTTTCGCCCGCGAGACTGGATACCGTATATTCCCCACGGAACATGAGGAACACGATGTTCAAAACAACAGCTAAAATAGCAAGGATCCAGTCTTCAGAACCAGAATGGATGATGACATCGCTTTTGCCTGCACAATCAAGGCATGTCGAGAACACGCCTGTTTCATAGCAGAGAATGAAAAACGCCCAAATCGCCACAACGCCCAAATCGAGGAACATCTTCCAGAATTTCGGAATCAGGCGCGAGAACATGCCCACGAACGCAGCAAATAAAATACCGAAAGACACGAGGAAATTTGGGACAAAATAAAGGTCCTTGTGCTTTTTCACGAAGATAAGCATAGCCTTGTAGAAGTCCACGTAGGAACCCCAACGGCGCGTGCGGCAGCTCTGGCCCTTGAAATGCAAGATGTTCGTGACCGGCGTGTAATAGTTCTTGAGGCCCATCTGCTTTGTACGGAAGCAGAGGTCCAAGTCTTCGCCGTACATGAAGTAGTCTTCGTCAAAGCCGTTCAGCTTTTCATAGACATCTCGACGGATGCAGAAGAACGAGCCGCTAATGGCATCGACTTCAATCATCTCGTCCGGGTCAGCGTACGTCATGTTGTAGCTGGCAAGCGTCTTGCTCTTCGGGAACATCGCCGCAAGACCAATCGTCTTTGAGACCGCAGACACAATCGTCGGGAAAGAACGGCGGCAGGCCCACTGGAGCGTACCGTCTTCGTTCAAGATGCGGCAGCCGACCGTACCCGCTTCCGGATGCTCTTCCATGAACTTGAGCATTTCGCGGAAGGCGTTCTTCGAGATAATCGTATCCGGGTTGATAAAGAACAGATATGGCTTGGTCGCATGCTTTTCAGCAAGGTTACAGCCCTTACCAAAGCCCAGGTTTTCCTTGGAGTCAATCCATTCCACTTCCGGGAAGAAGTTCTTGATTTCGGGAATAATCGGTTCGGTGGAACCGTTATCCAGAACGATAATCTGCGAATCGATTCCTTCACAAGCATCGCGCACAGACTTGAGGCATGCCGGAATGAAGTCGCAAGAGTTATAAGCAATGATAATGACTGAACAAGAAAGCATAGGCAAGTTGACAATTCCAAAATTAACTGGATCCTTCACGCTGCGCGTTCAGGATGACGAGATGCGCAGACCTAAGCGAGTCCGAGACGAAGCTTGAGCACAAGGAAGAACGCTTCGGAGATGATTCCGCCGCTCATCTTGGAAGTGCCGCGGGTGCGGTCCGTAAAGATGATGGGGATTTCCTTGACGCGGAGCCCCTTCTTCCAAATCTTGAAAGTCGTTTCAATCTGGAAGCAGTATCCGTCACTCTTCATCTTGTCGAGGTTCAAAGCCTGCAAAGCTTCACGACGGAAGCACTTGAAGCCACCCGTTGCATCGCTAATCGGGAGACCCGTCACAATGCGCGTGTAGACGTTTGCACCGTAGCTCAAAATCAATCGACGCAAGTCCCAGTTCACCACGCTAATGCGGTGATCCTGATAGCGGCTACCCAGCACGAGGTCAGCATCTTCTGCAGTTTCCAAAAAGCGGTTCAGGTCGGTCGGAGAATGGCTAAAGTCGGCATCCATTTCGAACACGCGTTCGTAATCGCGTTCGAGCGCCCACTTGAAACCCATCACGTAAGCAGAGCCAAGGCCCATCTTACCCTTACGGCGGATCAAGTGGATTCGCGGATTCTTGTCGGCTTCGGCTTGAACGAGGTCGCCCGTACCATCCGGGGAGCCATCGTCCACTACCAAAATTTCCAGACATTCATTCTGTTCCAAAATCGCCGACATGATAAGGAGAATATTCTCCTTTTCATTGTATGTCGGAACAATTACCAAACTCTTAGGAAACGCCATTAAATACCTCTCTAAACACAAATCTATACAAAATTACAGTTCGCCAATGACATCAGAAACAGGATAAGTCCTCTTTTTATTGCCATTCATCATCTCGCCCAAAAGACCAAGCGAGAAGAACTGGATGCTCATGACAAGCGAAAATGCGCCAGCCAACAAGAGCGGACGAACATGCATTGCTCCCGTCTGGATCCATTCATAGCCAAAATAGCCGCAAGTGCCAAGGCCAAAAAGCATCAATATAAGCCCAATCAGACCAAAGAAATGGAGCGGCTTCGAAGAGAAGCTACGCATGAACATGAGGGAAACCAAGTCCAGGAACCCGCTCACCAAGCGGGAAACACCGTACTTCGAGACGCCGTGAACGCGAGCGCGGTGAGCCACCGGCATCTCGGTAATGCGAAAGCCCTGCCACTTTGCCATGACCGGGATAAAGCGGTGGTAATCGCCGTAAAGCTGGATAAAGCGAACCACGGAACTGCGGTAAGCCTTGATGCCACAGTTGAAATCGTGCAAGCGCTTGCCACAGACTATCGACACGGTCAAGTTGAAGAGCTTGGAAGGCATCGTCTTGTGCCACGGATCAAGGCGGCGGATTTTCCAGCCAGAGACGAGGTCGTAACCGGATTCGAGAATTTTGATCATCTTCGGGATTTCGAGCGGGTCATCCTGCAAGTCGCCATCGAGCGTTGCGACGTACTTGCCGCGAGCCTTGGAAAAACCAAGGGCAAGAGCGGCAGCCTTGCCGCAGTTGAACTGGAAACGGAATGCGCTTACCGAAGAACCCGGCTTTGCGTTGTATTCCTTCGCCAAGTCCTCCACCACTTCCCAGGTATTGTCTCGGCTACCGTCATCAATAACGATAACCTCGAATTCCATACCGGTCGGTTGAATGGCTGCCCAAATTTCCTTCATCAACTCAGGAAGATTTTCACTTTCTTCCTTAACAGGGATAACCAAGCTCAAATCCATGACAATACCTCGAGAACTAATTTACAGCAGGAGCAGCATCAGTAGCCGGCGTTGTCACCGGTTCTTCATCTACTTTAAGCACATCATCGGTAATCGCTTCAATCTGCTGGAGGCTCATCTTCAAGCGGCTACGGCCCGGACCATCGTAAGTCGGGATGTTTTCGAGACCACGATTTACGACTTCAAGAGCCTTAGCCTTCATGCCTGCAGAGGCATAAACGTAAGAAGCAGCCCAGTAGTTGCGCCATTCTCTCGGGAACTGGTACATGCCGAGTTCGAGATACTTAGCAGCGTTCGTGGCAATGCTTTCGACTTCAGCCTTGTCGGCGTAGGTAAACGGCTTCTTGGAGACAAGGGCAGCAATCTTTTCACGAGCGTCAAACGAAATCTGCAAGTAGAGCGAGACATAGCTGCTGAGCAAGCGTTCGGTTTCTGAATTGATGTAAGCAGAACCGTCACCGAGACCGCGGAACTTGTAAACGGTATCGATCATGGCTGCTGTAGCCTTGGCATCAAAGGAATTCTGACGCGGAGTGAGGTCGCCCTTTACAAGGTTATAGACCATACCTTCCTGGACCATGTACTTTTCAAGACCCATGAAGTTAGACGTACCGACCGTCGTCGAGATTTCAATCGGGCGATCCATGTTCTGGAGAGCAAGATCAATCACGAGCTTATACTGCGTGAGCATCATGCTAGAACGGTTTCTCTTGGCCCAATCCAGGAATGCATCCCAAACCTGGTAGTTCACCTTGAACTGGAGAAGCTTTGCAGAATCAGCATCGGAGAGGAAACCTGCAGCTTCCATCTGGTCGATACGTTCCTTGAGCTTCGGCTTGAGCGTTTCGGCACGGCGAACCCAAGTAGAAACGAGGTGATTCGGATTGTTAGCGCTGCTATTGTCAAGGACCATATCGTTGTCGATCGATTCCTTGTTGTAAGAAAGCTTGAGAATCGGTTCGTTCGTGAGCATCTGCTTGATGTACCAATCCGTGTTGCCCAAGGAAAGGTTCACCACGCGAACGTCCTTACGGACACCGGCAACTTCCTGAGCAAACCACAGCGGGAACGTGTCGTTATCGCCATTCGTAAAGAGAATAGCATTCGGACGGCAGCTGTTGAGGAGGTTGTAGGCATAATCCCAAGGAACCCAAAGACCAGAACGGTCATGTTCCTTGTAGTTCGAAATGCACGGAACCAGGAACGACACAAGCACGAGTGCGGCGGCAATCGGGGATGCAAAAGCCATTGTCGATGCAGTCGTTGCAGCGAGCAGCACGAGAATACCCGCACCAATACCGTAAATCATGCTCATGAAAATGAATGCCGGCGTATAGAAGTAGTCACGTTCACGGACTTCCATGTGGACCGCTTCCGGGAACGGGGCGCGCTGACCAAAACGGGCAAAGCTTTCTTCAATCTTCTGCCAATTTCTCCAAGCAGACGTATTTTCGGCATCGCTAATCTTCTTTTCGAATTCAGCAATTCGAGAAGCCGGAGCATTGTTCATGCGAAGGCGTTCGATAGCGAGCTTGGAGTAGTCAATCGTCTGGCGGAGATCGATAAGTTCGTTCGGATCCGGGAGAGACGTAATGCCTGCACCAGCATTGTTCAAATCAGCAACATTGCGAGTCATGGCATTTACCCAGTAGTCACGGTCACGCTGTTCCATGCGAGTGCCATCGGCAAAATTGATGTAGAACAGGAGGCCAAGAGAGCAAAGGGCATAAAGCGTCGAGACGAAAATACCGACATGCTTATTGCGCTTGTAGACATACACACAAGTAGCAATAAGGAGGCCGTTAAACAGCAAGAAGAAAAGGAACTGCAAGAAGGTGTTGTCGCCCATGAACGACATCTGCGTCGGGAACTTGATACCAAGACGTTCGACAGGTTCATTTTCAGAAGCGTCAAACGTATAGACACCGTTAGCATAGTTCACCCCACCCACCTTATACGGGAGGTACTGGGCCATCTGGTAACCACCATAGCTCATGCTCGGGAAAGAGAGCACCTGATGAGCAATCTGGGAACGACGGTAGAAAGCACGGGAAATCATGCTTTCGGAACCATACTGCTTACGTTCAATGAACGCATTGAAGGCATCCCAGTTCTTAGCTTCAAAGAGGTTGCCGAGCTGGAGGTTGCCCTGTTCGTCGCGGATGTTGAGTTCCGGGTCGTTTTCGTCAATCGTCGGGTTAAGTTCCGAACGAATCGGGATGTAAAGGTGCGTGCTGTAACCGACCAAAGCAAAGAATGCAAAGGCGAGAGAAAGCTTGAACGCATGGTTCACGCGAGCCGGGAAAGCAGCTCTGATCGCAGGAACAAAGACAATAACAGAAAGGACGACAAGGCTAACCAGGGAAATTTCAATAAACGCAGAGACCATGTAAATCACGGAGCAAAGGAGCGTACCCGTAATCCAGATAGGAATGCGTTCGACAATCTTTTTCGGCTGAGCCACGAGAAGCAAGGCAAACACAGCCGGGACCGTGAGCATCGTGTAAAGGTGAGCGCCCACACCGAGGAATGCGATATAGCAAATGAAGATGAGGATGCGATCGCTACCCGCTTCATCACGCTTGTTGTACCACACGAGACCGAGGTAAGAGACAAGCATCAAGATGAGCATGGCGACGCCATAGACTTCGGCTTCAACCGCGTTGAACCAGAACGTATCGGAGAACGTGAGGAGGAAGCCAGCGACGAGAGCGGCAGTGCCAAGCACAAACGTGCGCATCTTTTCAGAAATCTTTTCGGCAAGGGCGTCCGTTTTGAGGACTGTTGCCAAAAGTTCCCAGGCAAAGAGGGCTGTCACATAGACCGTTGCGGCAGAACTCACCACGGAGATGTAGTTCACACGCTTTGCGATTTCACCCACGAACGGCAAAAGGAGAATGACCGCACGGGCAAAGAACACGAAGAACGGCGTTCCAGGAGGATGAGGAATGCCAAGCGTGTTGGCGCAAGCGACGAATTCACCGCAGTCCCAGAAAGAGACCGTCGGAGCCATCGTCATCATGTAAACGATCAAAGCAATAAAGCCAGCGATACCGGCAAAGATGTGCTTATGCCACTTCTCGTTAATCTTCATAAAAATTAAGCATCCTTCTTAGTATTGTTTGCAACCATGCCACGCTTCTGCAAGAATCCGGCGAGGAGTCCGTTCACGAACGTGCCCGAAGAATCCGTGCTGAACTTGGCGGCAACCTGAACGGCTTCAGAGATGACCACCTTCATCGGGATTTCAGGAACATACAAAAGTTCAACCATCGCGATGCGCAGCACAATCCTATCGAGAGTCGCCATGCGCTCAATTCCCCAATGAGCGGAGCAGGCTTCGATTTCGGAATCGAGTTCGGCCTTGTGAGCAAGGACCAAGTCGACAAGCTTCATGCCGTACTTTTTCATGTTGTCCTGGAGCGGCTGGGCTTCCAAAACGCCCGGGAGAGCATCAGCAACCGTACCGCCAGAAATTTCCATTGCGTAAAGCAACTGCATCGCAAAGACGCGAGCAGGTCTAAAACTTACTTGTGCCATAATTATTTTCCAATCTGCTTGTAAAGATTTACCATTTCAACGGCAGTTCTTGCCCAGTTGCAACCGAGGTTACCAGCCTTGAGACCTGCGCGGTTCATCGCCTGGTCAACCGTGTCGGTCGTTAAGATTCCGAGAATCACCGGGACCTTGCCTTCGGCAGCGAGCGATGCGATTCCGCCCGTAGAATTGTTCACGACAACGTCGTAATGCCCTGTTTCGCCACGGATAACGGCACCGAGAGCAATCACGGCATCGTACTTGCCAGAATCCACAAATCTGCGGCAGAGGCCCGGCAGTTCAAAAGCGCCCGGCACATGAGCCACAGCGATATCATCGCTATCGACGCCGAGCGTTTCGAGTTCGCGGACTGCGCCTTCGAGGAGGCGGTCGGTCACCACTTCATTGAAGCGGGCGACGGCAATCGCGACCTTCAAACCAGAACCATTGAGGGAATTTTTGAATTCTTTCATCTTATTTTCCTTCATCTAAAACTTCGGCAGCGCCATGATCTGCATTGTCGAGATGGAGCTCGTGGCCCATCTTTTCTTTCTTGGTGCGCAGATAAAAACGGTTGATGTTGTTGGGCTTGATTTCGATAGGCACGCGCTCCACGATCTTGAGACCGTAAGCGGAAATGCCAGAAATCTTGCTCGGATTGTTCGTGAGGAGTCGCATTTCCTTCACGCCGAGGTCTGCCAAAATCTGGGCGCCCGTACCGTACTGGCGCAAGTCGGACTTGAACCCAAGGTGGAGGTTCGCCTCGACCGTGTCCATACCCTTTTCTTGCAATTCATAAGCGCGGAGCTTGTTGCAAAGACCAATGCCACGGCCTTCCTGACCGCGCATATAGAGGAACACGCCGCCATGTTCACCAATGAACTTCATGGCTGCGGCAAGCTGGTCACCGCAATCGCAACGGAGGCTACCAAAGATATCGCCCGTGAGGCATTCGCTGTGAACGCGCACATAAACCGGCTTACTGAAGTCTGGATTACCGGCAACCCAGGCCACATGTTCGACGCCATCGGTCTTGCTGCGGTAGGCATAAGCCGTGAAGTCGCCGTACTTGGTCGAAACGTGCGGAGCGGCCACGCGCTGCACAAGCTTTTCCGTTTTCAGGCGATAGTCAATCAAGTCGCGGATGGAGATAATCTTGAGGTCGAACTTCTTGGCGACTTCCTGGAGCTGCGGCATACGAGCCATCGTGCCGTCTTCGTTCATGATTTCGATGAGAGCGGCAGCCGGGCGGAGACCGGCGAGCTTGGCGAGGTCCACTGCGGCTTCGGTGTGGCCTGCACGGCGCAAAACGCCTTCTTCCTGGGCGTAAAGCGGAGAAATGTGACCCGGACGACCGAAGTCACTCGGTTTGGAATTCGGATCGGCGAGAGCCTGAATCGTTGCGGCACGGTCGTGGGCAGAAACACCCGTAGTGCAGCCTTCGAGCTTATCGACCATGACGGTGAACGGAGTGCCGAGCATGGAGGTGTTTTCGGCAGTCTGACGCGTAAGATTCAATTCGCGGCAGCGAGAAATCGGAAGCGGGCAGCAAAGCACGCCACGCCCCTCGTGGAGCATGAAGTTCACCTTTTCGGGAGTAATCTTTTCGGCGGCGATAATGAAATCGCCCTCATTTTCACGGTCTTCGTCATCAACCACGACCAAGAACTTACCGTTCTTGAAATCTTCAATGGCCTCTTCAATCGTATTAAGCAAGGTCACGTTCCTTTAGATAGTTTTCAATATATTTGCCGAGCATATCGACTTCCACATTCACCACGGTGCCTGGCACCCAGTTCCTGAGATTCGTGCGGGCTAAGGTCTCGGGGATAATGCAGACGCGGATGTAATCCTCCCCTTTTTCGGCCACCGTAAGGCTAATGCCGTTCAAAGTGATGGATCCACGACGGATGACATAGCGGCGCAAGTCAGCTGGCAGAGCCAAATCGACTTCCACGCCCGTTTCACGCGGAGTGACGCGCAAGACTTCGGTGGTGCAGTCCACATGCCCCATCACAAAGTGACCGCCCATAAAGCTATCGGCGCGACAAGGATACTCGAGATTCACGAGATCCCCGACTTTTGCCTGCAGGAAGGACGTATTCACGACGGTCTGGTGCATGAGACAGAACGTTGCTTCGTCATCGGTACAGTTTTCAACGGAGAGGCACACGCCGTTATTGGCAATGCTGTCGCCCAGTTTGCTGTTTTTGAAGAATCCCGGCGACTTCATGCGCATGGTAAGCGCGTCTCCCCTATTTTCGAGGGAAATGATTTCGCCGGTTGCTTGAATTATACCCGTAAACATACGAGCACAAATGTAGAAAAAATGGCGTTAGTTATTAGTTATTAGTTACTAGTTACTAGGGGAAAAGGCGGATTAGTTTTCGCCTACCCCGGATAATACACGGTCAGTACATCGGGGCCGATGACAGCGGATTCCTTGGCGACGATGTTGGCCGGCAATTCGGGATATTCGAGACCAGCCTTGACGGCGCCAGACTCGATGAGTTTTTCAAGGGCGATATCAACGGAAGAATCAGTGGAACGCCAAAGATCGAGGCGGTTCCATAAAGGCTGCGTATTTTGCGTTTGCGAGAGATTGCGAGATTCGTCTTTAAAAAGTTCGCGAGCGAGAGCTGCGCCGGGTTCCACCATCAAGCGGTGCATTCCACGAGCAGACAAGTCATCAACCATCGCGCACCAATTTTCAGCAAACGAATCGTTTAAGAGTATAACGCACTCCGCAACGTTCAGCAATTTCGGTTGTGCCACGCACGAAAATACGATAGGCTTTGCATCGCTCTCACTGAAAATTTTCAAACGTGAAATTTCATCGGCGCTAAATTCGTGATGTCCCGCCCAGACAATTTTCACAGGATTGTTGCCTGCGGCATAACGCACGTCAAGGCTCGGGTTATCGGCAAGGAGCGTCCCTGCGCCAACGAGAATCGCATCACTCATCGCACGGAGTTCGTGATTCCAGCAGTTCGCGCCTTGCTTTGTAATTGCTAGCGGCAAATGGTTCCCCGCCTTATCCACGCAGCCCATAAAGCCATCCTGAGAAACAGCAGACTTGACTTCCACAAAGGTGCGCTTGGTGCGTACAAAATAATCATACGCTTCAAAATAGCGTTCCACTTCGGCAAAGACCGCACGACCTTCGGCTTCACGAGAAACTTTATCCAACGGCAACGAGCTCGTAAACTCAAAGACGCGGCATTCCGTACAAGATTCACCGTTCGAGCAATCCTCGACGCAAGCGAGAATGCAAGCGTCCACGCCTTCATGGACTTCAATACCCGCCTCTTCGAGAATCTTGCGAGATTTCCCATGCACAACGGGATTCGGATCGCAATGAGCGAAATAGACTTTCTGGATCCCCGCTTCAATAATCGCCTTGGTGCAAGGCGGCGTACGACCGTAATGGCAACAAGGTTCCAGAGTCACAAAAATAGAGGCTCCGCGAGCGAGTTCACCCGCATCACGTAATGCCATGACTTCGGCATGAGCGCTCCCAGGACGCTGCGTGCGCCCCTTCCCCACGACAATTCCATCTTTGACGATAACGGCACCCACCGCCGGATTCGGGCGGCTCTCACCAATCGCAAAGAAAGCTTGCTCTAAGGCAAACTGCATGAAGTTTGTGATTTCTGGAGTCATTCAAAAAAATTAGTTCTGCGGCGGGAGAGCGAGGATGCCACCTTCGACGTTGAACACACGGGTGTAACCGTTTTCAACGAGGAACTTGGAAGCGGCCATGCTGCGCTTGCCACTGCGGCAGTAAATCAACAAGTCCTTATCCTTCGGGAATTCGCTCAAGCGCTGCGGCATTTCCTGAAGCGGAATGTTGATAGCTGTTGCAGCAGCCATGCCCTTAGCCACTTCAGCCGGAGTACGCACGTCAATAAGGACAGCACCAGTCTTATGCATTTCAAAAGCCTTCTGCCAATCCACCGTTGTAATCGGAGCTACTTTCTGTTCAACAACAGCTGCGGCGGGCTGAACAGCCTCGACCTTTTTAGCAACAGCCTGCGGCTTCGGTTCTTCAGAAGAATTGCAAGCCGTCGTGAGCAACATGGCACAGAAAGAAATAGCCAATAATTTATTCATTTACGTACTCCTTGAAAATACAAAGTAAAAGATAACTGTTTTTTTAAGATCAAATAAAATATGCGCTTGATTCTTCACCCATTTGGGGTTCAGAATGACGTAATATTTAATCCTTCTTTACATGGGAATCAATAAAGCTAAATGCTTCTTGATATGCCTTGTCGCGAACATCCTTGCGAGAGAGGAACAAGTCGTGCAAGCCATCGGGAATTGTACGCGTCGTCACCTTTTCGCCCAAATTCGGAGCCCATTCCTGGATGTGATCCACATTCAGCACCCCATCACAATGCATGTAATCGTCCGTCCATTCATCGCCATCTTCAGAGCAATCGCCATGCATCACAAGCACCGGAGACTTAATATCAAGCTTGGAATGAACTCGCTTTTGACCATTCATAATCGCACGAAGCCAACCCAAAAATTGTTCCGGACGAGATTCACTCTTCAAATTTTCGTTGTATTCCCATTCGCCTTTTTCATGTTTCAAAAGGGAGTAGGCATAGTTGGGATTCCCCGTAGAACCGACAGAAAAATCCGGCAAGAAGATGGACAAGTCCGCAATAATGGGAAGCCCAATTTTACGCAGGAACCAATTAAAGTTCATATCCAAGAACGGGCTGTTGAGCACAAGTGCCGCAAAATGTTCATCACTACGGTCATTCACGTAAAGTGACGAAATCAAGCCACCTTGGGAATGCGCCACAATCACAAACGGAACGCGTTCCGCTTCCTCGTAATCATCCACGGCAATTTTTTTGCTGAGTTCTACAGCGACATCAAGCTCGGCATAAAATTCCTTGATATTACGCATGTCACCACGCGGTTCGCCATCCACATACGAGCGTCCGCAATAGTGCAAATCAATCGCAAAGAACGCAAAGCCCGCAGAGTCCGCCTTTTCAGCAAGTTCCTTCTGGAAGAAGTAATCGTTGTAGCCATGCACGTACAAAATGATACCACGCAAGCTCATGTTGTTCTGCAAATCTGCGCGCGGAGAACTCCCAAATGGATACTCAATCAACGTCGAGCGGAAAACTTCCTCGCTATCGGGGCTCGTTTCAATCGGGTAAACTTTAAAAGGCTCGCCGAGTTCCATGTCCACCTGCACTTTAGACAGGGACTTTTCAATAATATCGGGATCCACATCAATTTTTGACGTGCTATCCAACATCACATCGTGCAACGCTTCGGCATTCGCAAAATACACGTAAACCGCCGATGCGATAAAGAAAAGCACCAGCGGAATAATCATGACGATTATTTTAACTTTTTTCATGGCTACATAATACTAAAATTAGCGACGCTCGGTCATTACGATAGAAGCTGCATCACGTCTTTTGCGACCTGCGACGGATTCAAGTGATTTTTATCACAGAGATCCGCAAAGCTCACCTTGTCATAGAACTCTTTAGAAAGCCCGCGCACAAGCACCTTCGCACTTGTATCGCCAAGAGAGGTCGCGACCTTTTGGCCAAAACCACCCTCGATCACGCCATTTTCGAGCGTGACAAACACATCGTGAGTCTTTGCAAGTTCCAAAAGCAAGTCCTTATCCACACCGCTTGCATATCGCGGGTTCACAAGCGTTGCATCAATGCCTTCGCGACGCAGTTCAAGCGCCACAGCTGCGGCACGCTGGTAGAAATCGCCAAGACCAATCAATGCCACACGCTCGCCACGATGCACGACCTTAAACTTGTTGAGTCTGGAGTAATCCTTCTCGAAAATATCGCTGCGGTGATGTACAGCGTTCGGCACGCGAATCGCCACCGGATGTTCCGTCTGGTCAATCGCCCAATCCGCCATCGTCTTGAATTCTTCGACGCATGTCGGGCAAAGATAAACCAAATTTGGGATGTTCGAAAGCATCGGGATATCAAAGATGCAGAGGTGCGTCGTATCGTTCATGCCATCGGCACCAGACATCGTCACAAGAATCGTAGCGGGATTATTGTTCACGCACAAGTCCTGCGAAAGCTGGTCGTAGGTGCGTTGGATAAACGTGCCATGGGTACTGTAAATCGGCTTTGCGCCACCCTTTGCAAGCCCGGATGCAAGTGCTACCGCATGCTCTTCGGCAATGCCCACGTCAATATACTGCTTACCCGCCTCCTTACGGCGAGCCGCATGGAATCCAATTCCCGCCGGAACAGCCGAATGAATCACGACAACCTTCGGGTCACTCTTGATTTTTGCCATCAGGTAAAGGCCTAGAATTTCACCGTAATTTTCGCCACTGCCCCAGTTGATTTCGCCAGTTTCGATATTGAACGGAGCCGCCCAATGCCAGCCTTCGCGGTTCTGTTCGGCATAGGAATAGCCACGGCCTTTTTGCGTATGCAGATGCACTACGACCGGACGCGTCGAATTTTTCACGGACTTGAAAATTTCAATGAGCGAAGCGATATCATTACCTTGTTCAAGATACTTGTAATCAAAGCCAAGAGACTTAAAGTAATTGTTTTCAGACTTGCCCGCAGTCGCGCGGAGATCCGCCAAGGACTTGTAAAGCCCGCCGTGGTTTTCGGCAATGGACATTTCGTTATCGTTCACCACAACGATAAAATTCGTCGCATATTCGCCCGCGTTATCAAGACCTTCAAAAGCTTCGCCACCGCTCAAGGAACCGTCACCAATCACAGCAATCACATTGCCAGATTCACGCAGCACATCGCGAGCAGTCGCAAGGCCAAGCGCAAGGCTCACCGACGTAGAGGTATGCCCCACCATAAAGAAATCGTGTTCACTTTCAGTCGGTTCGCTATAGCCCGTCACATCGCCGTAATGCGATTCTTCCAAGAACGCCTGGGCGCGGCCCGTGAGCATTTTGTGGCTGTAGCTCTGGTGGCTCACGTCGTAAACAATCTTGTCCTTTGGAGAATCGAAAACGTAGTGGAGCGCAATCGTCCCTTCGACAAAGCCGAGGTTCGGCGCCACGTGACCGCCACGCTTAGAAAGCTTTTTAAGGAGTGCTGTGCGCATTTCGGCGGCAAGCTGTTCGAGACTCTTGATGTCCAACGCTTTCACGTCGGCAGGGGACTTGATTTTTTCTAGGAACATGAGACCTCATGATGCCCGTCAAGCGGGGATAATACATTGCGGTAGAAAAACTTTTAAAATAATATATACAAAAAACGCCCGCAAAAATTGAGATTTCCGCGGGATTTTGTTACATAAGTATGCAGAAGCTACAGCACGTAAAGCGCAAGAACAACAACTAGTGCAATAAACGGGAGCGCAAACAGCGCGAGGAATCGCAAGCAATAAAGAGCTACTTTCATATTCCAGAAGAAAAGCCGCCACCGCCCCTGCTTTGTCTTGCGGATTTCGGCCTGACAATCGGGGCAAATATTGCCGATTTTATTGCGATAACGGATGGCAAGGTTACTTTCCATCGGGGACATCCCCACCTTGTCATTAAATTCCTTTTTGCAAATTGAACATGTACTTAGCATGCTGCTAATATAACAATTTAGTTATTAGTCATTAGTCTTTAGTCAGTAGATTTAAGTTTGGCGCCAATGGCGCGGTTATAAAACCATTGACTATTAACCAATGACCAAAGTCTAAATTCCCTTAAAGAGCGTGGTTATTTCCAAGGAGTCGCTATTTCCTTTAAAATAATGTCCATCATAATACCTGTATTTCAATTTCCAAGTAATCAAGGTTTCTTTTTCTAAAGGTGCTTCAAGACTATTCCAAAGAAAGAACGGTTTTTTGTTATATGACGTGGGATAAGTCGTAAGCATTGATATTGGACGAAGAATATCTTGATAAATACAGATACGTGAAGAATCTACCGTCGTACATTTAGTATTATTCGATGCCCAGTCCGGCAACCCATCCACCGTAATGGTATATCCTGAGAACAAAGTATCTATTCCGAAGATTGGCTTTTGCGTATCGAGAGTGTCCAACGCTTTGCGGAATGTAGCCGTATCAAAAGCAGGCGCATTGATGGCAGGAACATAATCCGTCCATGCAGTTGGACCATAATTCAGAAACGTTGTATCACGGGCAATGGTTCGATATGTCGTATGGAAAGCATCGTGGAAAACAGTATCACGCACACAGCGATACCCCGGTTCAGAGCACAGTGGCTCATTCGTTATTAATCGAACAACAGCAACCTCGGCAGAACTCGTTGCAAGATTATCTGTCTGATTATACATGTAACAAATGCCAGCCTGCGAGCAATTAAACGTCTTTTCTACATCAGAAGAATCTAGATTGCAATAAATAGGCACGCTACCGCAAGGACCTGATACCCCGCTTTTTTCTGCAGTGAGACTGACAAGCGTATCGTTTTTTTCCGTATAACGATCAAAGTAAATAAAACTGGTGTACTTTTTATTGACTGTAATTACGGTATCATCGTAAACTGTGTCCTTATAAATATTCACGACACTACGGACAAAAATGGTATCGCACAAAACACGCAATGAGTCCAACAGTTCTTGCGTTTTAGTGTCCGACCATCCAATCGTACATTTGCCATCCGGAGTGTAACTTATCGGTTCCCGAAATGATTCCGGGCCAGATGTTGAGCTATTGCATGATGCGAACAGAGCCGCCACCGAAGAAAGCAAAAGAGTTTGGACTAAATTTTTCATGTAAATAAAACTATAAATCTGTTTACAGAAAAACGAGAGCAAAAATGCAAGAAAAACGGGAATAGACGTGGAAAACTACACCAAAAAAAGTCAGAATGTATTATATAGAACTTAGTTGTTTGTAATTGGACTCTAGTCAATAGTCATTAGTCAGTAGATTTTAGTTTGGCACCTACGGTGCGACTATTCTACTTTTTCACGGCCACAAG
Organism: Fibrobacter sp. UWB7; assembly: GCF_900142945.1. Taxonomy (NCBI): domain Bacteria; kingdom Pseudomonadati; phylum Fibrobacterota; class Fibrobacteria; order Fibrobacterales; family Fibrobacteraceae; genus Fibrobacter; species Fibrobacter sp. UWB7. Next base: position 252,984 of record NZ_FRCO01000002.1, on the reverse strand, counting down.
CATGGTAGAACCGAGAATCAAGGCGATACCCGCAATAATGCGAGTCGTTAGCGTTTCGTCGAATACAGTCACGCCAATGGTCACAGCGGTCACGGGTTCCAAAGCACCAAGAATTGCCGTGGGCGTGGAGCCGATGATTTTCACGGCCTTGACCATGAAGATGAGCGAGAGCACCGTCGGCACAAGGCCCAGCATAAAGCCCCAACCCCACGAACTTGCCTGCGTAAAAATCGGCGGAAATCCAGAGCCAAGCGTCACAGAATAAAGCAGCAAAAACACGAGGCAGAAGCAAATGGCGTAAAACGTCATTTTCACGGAGCCCATCTGGAGGTTCACACGATTCGCCATGACGATGTAAATGGCGTAAGTAAAAGACGAAATAAAGACCAACAGCCAACCGATGGAACTTACAGAAAAGCCTTTATCACCGTTGTACAAAAGCGAGACGCCCACCATCGAAACTGCAATAGACGCAATCACGCTCTTTTTCATTTTTTCTTTGAAAAATAGCGACATGATAACCGCCACTTCAAGCGGATACAAGAAAAGGAGCGTTGAGGCAAGACCTGCATCCATGTACTTGAACGAGGCGTAATACAACAGAGAACTGATTGCGAAAAAGAAGCCGAATGCCACGAGAATTTTGCATTCACGAACATTGATTTTAAAGCTCATTTTTTGCAACAGCATTATTGCAAAAAGAATAATCGCCCCCGTGAAAAAGCGATAAACAAGGACTGTTTCTGTCGAATAGCCTTGTGCATAAAGATGCAACGCGCCCAGCGGATTCGTGCCGTAGCAAATGGCGGACGCAGCCGCGAGAGCGAAACCTTTCAGAGAAGGCAGACGAGAGACGAAAGACGAGAGAATCATAAACTTTACTGGATCCTTCGACTACGATGCTACGCATCTTCGCTCAGGATGACACTGCCATCGTGAGCCACAAGCGGCACTGAGCAAATGTGCCGTGGTGACGAGAGCGAGGCGAAGAAGGAATTTTTCCATCAGCGATAGAGCCGAGCGGTCTATATAGCAAACTTAGTTGCGTCGGCGAGCTGCACGCTAGCGATGCGGGAAATACCCTTGATTTCCTGCGTCACACCGTAGAGCATATCGGCTTCGGCCATGGTACGCTTGTTATGCGTCACGACGATGAACAAGGTCTGCTTACTGAATTCACGGAGGAGCGCCATAAAGCGACCGACGTTAGCGTCATCAAGCGGACCGTCGACTTCGTCCAGCACGCAGTACGGAGACGGCTTTTCCATGTAAATAGCGAACAGGAGCGCCGTTGCAGTAAGCGCGTGTTCACCACCGGAAAGCGCCTTGATACCGCGCATTTTCTTGCCGGTCGGGCGGACGTTGATTTCGATATCGGCATCGAGAATGTCCATCGGCTTGCCCATTTCGTCCACGCGTTCCACGAGGTTCATCTTCGTTTCGCCATTGAGGAACAGCTTACTGAACACGAACTGGAAGTTCTTCTGGATGCGTGCAAACGTATCCAGGTAGCGCTGGCGGGCAATGTCGTCAAGCTTTGTGATAGTGCGGTCGAGCGATGCACGGGCGCGATCGAGGTCGTCGAACTGTTTTTCGACTTCTTCGAGGCGCTTCTTTTCGTCTTCGTAATCTTCCATCACGTTGATGTTAATCGGGCCCAGTTCCTTGATTTTGCCGCGGAGTTCACGGATTTCGCGGTCGGCTTCGGGCTGCGTGTATTCCACGCGTTCCACGTTTTCGGGATTGTCCAAATCGACAGTCCATTCGTTCGTGATGCGTTCACGGAGGCGGTCGAGATTATTCTGGAGGGATTCCTGACGACGGCCGACGTCATTCAGTTCCTTCATCTTTTCAATCATGTCATCGCGGAGGCGGTTGACTTCGTCGCGCCATCCTTCAAGGTCGCCGCTCACGAGGTCATAGCGTTCACGAGCAAGGTCGCGGTTGCGTTCCAGTTCACGGAGCGCATTATCCTTCACTTGCGCTTCGTCAGAGAGCTTGTTGCAATCCGTCTCAAACTTTTCAATAGAAACTGTATTCTTCTCGATTTCGTCACGGCGGTTGCGAATCGTATTGTCCAAGAACTCCATCTGGTCGGCAATAGCGACCACGCGGTTTTGGTTCTGCTTTAAGCGAGAAGTCTTGTCTTGCACACTGCGTTCGAGTTCGCGGACATCTTCTTCTTTTTCGCGAAGCATCGTCTCGTTTTCACCGAGCTGGTCCGAAATCGTCTGGTAGCGTTCTTCGACCTTTTCAACTTCGGTTTCGGCTTCGGCAAGTTCCGCATCGCTGTTCTTGGACTGCGCCGCCGCATCAATTCTGTTCTGCGCGTTCGTCACTTCGCCATTCAACTGGTTCAAGCGACGGGTGCAGTTTTCAACCGTATTTCTGTGGATGCGGATAGAAGCATCGCCACCACGCAGAGAATCGCGTTTTTCGCGGATTTCATCGACCAAAGACGAAAGCATTTGCGCGTCTTCTTCGGTCAATTCACGCAAGCGGTCCACATTTTCTTCACCGGCAGAAATATCGCCAAGGACCTTTTCCAAAAGCGCTTCGGCATCTGCAATTTCGTTCTTGCGGGAGAGTGCCCCCGACGTCGAAACGCCAAACGACACAAGGCCGCTTGTACGCACAATCGTATCGGCGGTGACAAAATTCAAGTTTTCGCCACGGTATTCCTTCGCCAAGTTGAGCGCAGTCTGCAAAGAATCTACAACAAAATAGCGCGAGAGGATTCCCGAGAGCCACGGAGAAACTTCATCATCCGTCTTGACAAAATCTTTAAGCGAACCGACAACGCCCGGATTGTTCACCGGCTTATCGTAAGCAGGAGCCGCACTCGAAACAAGCGACATGAGCACCTTGCCCACGTTTTCGCTCTTGAGCGCATCCACAATTTCGTTCACGGCACTGTCGCCATTTACGACAACAGAATCAAGAATTTCACCGAGAGCGGCTTCGACGCTCGATGCGTATTCCGGCGTAGCCTCGATACGTTCCGAAACAAGACCGCCAATGAGGTTCGCCTTGTTTTCCTTGAGGTAACGGTTGGCATCCGAGCCTTCGTTCATCACGCTCTGGAGCACGTCAATTCTAGACTGCAAGCGGGCTTCTTCGTTCTTGAGGCCCTGCAATTTTTGTTGCGCTTCGGTGAGTTCGGCACGTTCGGATTCCAAGCGTTCTTCACGCGTGGCGCGCTGTTCTTCGAGATTTTCAATTTCGCGATTCGTGTCTTCGATACCCGCCTGGATTTCGGCGATGTTCGCTTCGGCATCGGACTTCTGCTTGTCGAGGCCTTCGATTTCGGTCTGCCACTTCGCAATGTTCGACTGGAGCATGTTGACTTCAGCATCCATGCGTTCAAAGCGCCCGCGGAGGGAGTTCACGCGGTTTGTGGCCTGCAAACGAGCATTCGAAAGTTCACGGGACTGCGTACGCAAGTCATCGACCTTGTCGCGCATAACCTGGAGCGTTTCTCGTTCACGTTCCAAAAGCGCATTCAGCTCGTCCATGTCGTTTTCGCTACCGAGAACGGCAATTTCTTCTTCAAGGCGAGCTTTTTCTTCGGAGAGTTCCTGCGACTTCTGTTCGCTGCGTTCAATTTCGCCCTGAGCCTTTTCGTTCGAAGATTCAAGAGCGGCCATGGAATCGCGCAAACGCATGATGTTGTTGTTCAGGTCGTTTAAGGCAATCGTTGCCGCCTGGACATTGCGTTCCAAATCGCGGTAAGTATTTTCGTCTTCGCTAATCGCAAGCTTCTTTTCTTCAATCTTAGCCTGCAATTCCGTCGCCTGCGTCTTAGAAGATTCCACTTCGTGGTTCATGCGCTTGGTCGTAGAATCAAGCGTGGCCAAACCTTCCTTATAGTCCTCAAACTTGTCTAAGCTGACAGACAAATCGAGTTCGCGGAGGCGTGTATTTAATTTCTTGTAAGCATTGACCTTTTCGGCCTGAGTTTCATAGAGACGGACAGAACGGCGTACACTGCGCAAGTTGTCTTCGACACGTTCCATGTCCATCTGCACGCGTTCGAGCTGGCGGCGCGTTTCCTTGCGCTGCTGTTTATACTTGCTCACACCTGCGGCTTCTTCAAAGAGCACTCGGCGATCATCCGCCTTGTCCGAAAGAACCGCCTTGATCATGTCAGCGTTCATCTGCGAATACGTACTGGAACCAAGACCCGAGTCAAAGAGCAAGGCGTGAACATCACGCAAACGGCATTCCTGGTTATTGATGAGGTATTCGCCCGAACCATCGCGGTGCACACGGCGCGTCACAATGACTTCGGAATAATCAGAAGCAAGAGTGCCATCGCTGTTGTCGATGACAATAGAAACTTCGGCAAGACTCATAGCGGCACGTTCTTCGGTACCGCTAAAAATCACGTCTTGCATTTTGCCCATACGGAGTGCGGCTGCTTTCTGTTCACCGAGCACCCAGCGGATGGCGTCCGTAATATTGGACTTGCCACAGCCGTTCGGCCCAACGACAGCCGTAAGACCCTTCGTCGGGAAGTTAATTTCCGTCCTCTGCGCGAAGGATTTAAAACCAAAAATCTTTAACTTAGTTATCTGCACTGTAGCAAAAATTTAATAATTATTATCAGTCTCTAGTCTATAGTCATTAGTCAATAGTTGTTTATAATCGCGGCAACGCCGCCAAACTTTAAACCAAAAACTACTGACCAACAACTAATTACTTATTTCAACTTAAACGCCACATTCCCGTTTTCGTCTTGCGAGACTATGAGGTACTGACTGCCGCCTTCAAAGTCGAGCGTTAATTTGGCGTACGTAGCAATTTCTTCGCTACGACCATTTTTCTCACAATCATAACCAAGTTCTTCAATAACTTCAGATTCTGGCAAATTCGCGAAATTAGGAGCCACCTTTTCAGACTTTTTATCTGGATCCGTAATAAGAACAGCACATAACGAAAACCTTTTCTCAGTTTCGCCATTCCACTTGTCAAAACGCACGCGGACCTTAAACGTTCCAACCCAGTCTTCTTCGACGACCTTGCTCTTTTCGCCCGGTTCAATTGCATCGCGAATCCACGGCTGCACAGACGTTCCATCTTCAGAAATAATATCGAGTCCCAGAATCGTAACATCCGTCTTGTTTTCAACCTGGAGTCTCGTCGTCGTATCAATAAACACGTGGCTCATGCAAGCCGTCAGAGAAAACACTACCAGACAAAGGAACAAACGCAAGTATTTCATTAGTTACCTCCCTGAGTTGCAGAACCATCAACTTTTTCGTAGCGAATTCCCTTAGCCTCAATTACCTTATTGCCCTGAGCATCAACCTTCGTATTACCCAAATTTTGCTGTTCAGCACGAACCTTCATAAATTTATTCAAATCAAAGGTTTTATTCGACGTTTCCATCGGAGCCGCCTTCGCCGCCCCACGACCAAAGAACTTGCCTTCGAAAGCGCCCAAATCAATATGGAATTCGGCAATGAACGTTCCCTTCGCACGGAACATGTTGTCGTAATCAAAGGCAGAATTATAAGCCAAGCGAAGAATAAAGAAGTCAATGGCTCCACCCCAGAGCAATTCCCTGGAACCGCCAATTTCATTACGGCGCAAGCAAGAAGCCTCAAAGCCCATCAAACGCGAAGGATCCGGGAAATACTTCAACGTTGCCGAATGGAATCCACCCTTCGGGAAGTCATAAGACACATCGGCATAAACAGTTTGTTTGTAAAGATTCTGTTCCCAGTTCAAACGGACAAAGTTTTTATCGTCATCATTATCCTTACGGCGATAAACTGTAGCACTCAAATTCGGCAAATAAGTCTTGTACCCGCTTTTAGCGCCACCATAAAGTTCTCGCGATTCCAAATCCAAAGAGAATCGAAGCGTCTGGAAAGTATTGCGATAGAAACTTCCCTGGAAGCTCACATTCTTATAACGAGCGTGTCCCCAGTAGAACAACAGCGAATCGCTTTCGTCCGGATAAGCTCGCCAACCCGCCTTTTCAAGATTCTGGTGCTGCAAGCCCAATGCAACGGTTGCGTCAAGTTTCGTGTTCGTGTAAGAAAAGCCCCACGTGAGCACCGACGAAATATGGGCAAAATCGCCATAATGCGGGAAGAAGAAAAAGTCCTGAGAATCCCAACCGGCGCGTTCATACCAAGTCAAGAAACCCAAATGAGAAATCGAGTCCAGCACCCAGCTCCCGAAAATACCGTAATGGTGTCTAAAGGCAAAACCGTCGTGGACACCGAACTTGCTTTTGAGCTGCAACTGTTCAGACGAAGGCGTATAGGTATAGCCAATATCAATATAGCCCCCACGCCCACCGCGCATCACAAGTCCAATATCCTGGAGCTGTCGGTCACGCATCTGGAGACCGCCCTGAGTCAACGCTTCAGCGGGAATCGGGTCTGCAAAGGCAACCCCAGCCGCCATAGAAAGCAAGAGAAAGACTTTTTTTATTTTCATAACTAGAATTGGAAATAAAGGAACGGGTTGTAGCTCTGGGTAAAGAGCGCAAGCGTTGCCAAAATAAATAAACCAAGTGCAATGAGCGACTTTTTGAACGAAACGTCAATACACCAGTCGTAACTGCGGAACTTCCAGAACGAAAGCAGACCCGCCAGCAACATGAACACAATGCACGTCGGCGTGAAAATTTCAGCAGACAAAATCACGTCGGAAGCAGCCGTTGCGCCAAGCCCAATCATATTCTTCCACATGCGGACAGCATCGCCAATAGAATCTGCACGGAACAGCACCCAGCCAAAGAGCACTATCACCTGGGTCAGAAGGATTTGCACCACGCGAGGAGCCTTGTAGTACCAAGCGTTCTTGTTGTTTGCACGTTCGACAATCATGAAGAAGGCGTGGTAAAGACCCCAGCAGACAAACGTCCAGTTCGCGCCATGCCAAACGCCACTCACGAACATCACGAGGAAAAGGTTGAAGTACATGCGCCCCGTCGGCACGCGGTTGCCACCCAGCGGGATGTACAGGTAATCGCGGAACCAGCTCGTGAGGGAAATGTGCCAGCGCTTCCAGAAGTCCGTAATGCTAACAGAGCGGTACGGGCCGTTGAAGTTGCGCGGGAAATGGAACCCGAGCATAAGTCCAAGACCAATCGCCATATTAGAATACGCCGAGAAGTCAAAGTAAATCTGGAACATGTAGGCAAGCGAGCCCCACCAGCTGTTGATGACGCCCGGAGCATCGGCCGCAAAAACGCGGTCTGCGATAATACCCACCTGATTTGCAAGGAAGATTTTCTCGGTAAAGCCAAAGCAGAAGAACAGGATTCCACGCACAAAATTTTCGAGCGTATGCGTGCGTGTTTCAAGTTCTTCGGCAACCGTATTGTAACGCACTATCGGACCCGCCACAAGCTGCGGGAAAAGCGCCACATAACATGCGAAAGTCGCAAAGTTCTTGACCGGAGGTGCCGTACCACGCCACACGTCAATGGCGTAACTCATGGACTGGAACGAGTAGAACGAAATGCCCACCGGCAAAAGGACCGTCATAATCGAGAAAGGCTCACAGCCGAGCATGGTCGCAAAATCGTTCACGATCCCCATGCCGAACATGTAATACTTGAAGAACCCAAGCGCACCGAGGTTTACCGCAATCGCCGTGCCAAGCGCAAAATTACGCTGGAACTTGCTTGCGTCAGGAGCCGAGATGAACCGCCCAGCCACGTACACCACGAGCGTACAGCCGAACATGAGGAACACGAGCCATGGTTCGAGCCAGCCGTAAAAAACGTAACTGAAGATGGTAATGAACAAGTTCAGGAACGAATGCTTAGCCCCGAGCTTGAAGAGAACAAAGTAGCCAACCAAAAATGTCGGCAAGAAATAGAAAAGAAAAATCTGGGAAGAGAAAACCATTAATTACTCGTTCACTTCAATAGCCAAGTAGCGCGGGGATTCGTCGTCAAAGTATTCGTCTTCGACAGCACCGTCCCAGTTGCCTTCAAGCGGAATGAGTTTGAGCGTGTACTTAGACTTAGCCTTGAATTCGCCAACGTTGCCCTTGGACTTGTCTGCCATCTTGTCCTTGACCTTGCCACGGGCGATGAGCGGGTTATAAACGCCCACGAGAACTTCCTTGGCGTCGAGCTTGCCCGAGACCACCTTTTGGACCTTGTACTTAAATACATAGACATAGCTATATAAGTCATTGCTCGGCATTTTGCCCGGAATTTCGGTCAAACGCCCTTCAATGGTGATCGGGTCAGCGGCGAACACAAAGGCGGCCGCAAGAATCAGCGAGAGAAAAATCTTTTTAATCATAGAATTAAATTAGAAAATTTTATGCGGAGAGATTAGGTCGTTGGTCATTAGTCAATAGTTATTAGTTGTTGTCGTCGGATATTTGTGAAGGCAAATCAGTTTATGGAGATACTTTTCGCATACTAATCCATTTTTACGCATTATTTTGGACGTAAAATTTTAAAACAATCAACTTTTAATTCAAAAATCATCAATTTTTACTTTACCACAATTCATCAAATTCAAACTTTTAACAAAAATCATCAATTTTTACATTTTTCAGCATTCAAAAATTAAAATTTTTGCCAAAAATTTCAAAATTTTTCACAAAAGTCGGGTTTTACCTCTTGCCACCCTCAAAAAATACTCCTATATTTCAGCCCATCTAAATTTTCATCTACTCTTTAAAAGACAGGATAAATTATGGCAAATAAGACCTTAAGTGGTGCCGAAGTGATTATCGAATGCCTCAAGCGTGAAGGCGTTGATACAATTTTCGGCTATCCCGGTGGATCGGCCATTCCGATGTTCGATGCCATCCTCGACTCCAGCATCAAAGTTGTGCTCAGCCGTCATGAACAGGGCGCAACCCACATGGCTGACGGTTATGCCCGCCAGACCGGTAAGGTCGGTGTAGCTCTTGTCACTAGCGGTCCGGGTGCAACGAACACGTTTACAGGTATTTATACAGCTCTCATGGATTCTAGCCCTATCGTCGTGCTCACGGCGCAGACGACGACTCCGAACTTGGGCAAGGACGCTTTCCAGGAATGCGATACTAGCGGTATGACTTTTGCAACCGTGAAGCATTCTTACTTGGTGAAGGATACGAACGACCTCCCGCGCGTGATGAAGGAAGCATTCCACATTGCACGTTCAGGCCGTCCGGGCCCGGTGCTTATCGACCTCCCGAAGGACGTGACTGCAGGCCCCTGCACCGCTCCGTTCACGGATCAGATGGATCTTCCGGGTTATAAGATTCCGACCTACGCTTCTACCGAAAGCGTCGAAAAGGCCGCGGAATACCTCAAGAATTCCAAGAAGCCGCTTTTGCTCGTGGGCCACGGCGCCATGATTTCCGGCGCACACCGCCAGGTGAAGGAACTCGCCGAAAAGCTCGGCGCTCCGGTTTGCTGCACAATGCTTGGCCTCGGTGCATTCCCGACCGACCACGAACTTTCTCTCGGCATGCTCGGCATGCACGGTACAATTTACGCCAACAAGGCTGTCCTCGAATGCGACTTGATCCTTTCGATCGGTAGCCGTTGGGACGACCGCATTACCGGTAAGCTCAGCGAATTCTGCAAGAACGCCGTGAAGATGCACATTGACATCGACCCAGCCGAAGAAGGCAAGGTGTTGCAGCCGGATGTGTTCATGTGCGGTGACGCGAAGCTCGTCCTGGAACAGCTCCTCCCGATGGTGAACAAGCTTGATACCGCCGACTGGATCAAGACTTGCCAGACTTGGAAGAAGCGCTACCCGCTTACCTACGCCAAGCAGGGCGGCCTCCGTATGCAGCACATCGTTGCTACCGTGAGCGAACTTACGCAGGGCAAGGCTATTGTTACCACAGACGTGGGCCAGCACCAGATGTGGGTGGCACAGTTCTTCCACATCAACTATCCGCGTCAGCTCCACTCCAGCGGTGGCGCAGGCACGATGGGCTTTGGCTTCCCGGCTGCTATCGGTGCCGCATTCGGCAACGAAACCGGTTGGCCGGTTTGCAGCTTCAGCGGTGACGGTGGTTTCCAGATGACCGAAGCAGAACTTGCAACGGCCGCCATCCACAAGCTCCCCATCAAGATTTTCGTGATGGACAACAAGTACCTCGGCATGGTGCGCCAGTGGCAGGAACTCTTCTACGACCACCGCTACTCCAGCGTTGACATGAGAGGCAACCCGGACTTCGTGAAGCTCGCTGAAGCTTACGGCATCCCGGGGCTCCGTATCAAGCGTCCGGCCGATGCGGAACGCGTGATCCAGAAGGCTTTGGACTACAACGACGGCCCGATTCTCATCCACTGCGAATGCGAAAAGGAAGACAACGTGTTCCCGATGATTCCGGCAGGCGCTCCAATCACTAGCATGATCACCGAACAGCCGAAGACGCAGCTCGAAAAACCCACCGGATCGACGTAATAGGAGAATTAGAAAATGAAAGATATTGCACATTCTATTAGCTTGTTAGTGGCAAACCGCCCGGGCGTGCTCGTGCGTATTGCACTCGTGTTCTCCCGCCGTGGCTACAACATCGATTCTCTCGTCGTCTCCCCCACGCTCGACCCGAACTTCAGCCGCATGAACATCATCGCTCACGGCAATCCCGAAATCTTGATGCAGATCATCAAGCAGCTCGAGAAGCTCGTGGACGTGGTACAGGCCAAGGACCATACCGGTACGGACGCCGTGGAAAAGGAACTCGCACTTATCAAGGTCCGTTGCACTGCAGAACAGCGCACCGAAATCTTGCAGCTTTGCGACCATTTCCACGCCAACACGGTGGATATGACGATGACGTCCATGATTATCCAGATTACGGGCAACAGCCAGAAGGTCGATACCCTCAAGAGCTTGTTGCAGAAGTTCGAAATCGTGGAATACATCCGCACGGGCAAGGTCATCATGCTCCGCGGTGAAGATAAGACGTAGTTCGCGACTTCGTCGCAGTTACTAGTTATTAGTTAATAGTTACTAGTTAAGAGAACTTAATTACAAAAGACGCTCGGGAAACCGGGCGTTTTTCTTTTGCCCCCTCTATATGCAACGGATGCAACAAAAACGTACGGGCGAAAATATTAAAACAAGCTAAAAGTGGTCTTTATACTCCAAAACAAACTATATTAAAGCGGAGTGTTATGGTTGAAGGAGATTTTTATGAAAATCGAGAAGAAGAAAGTTACCGGAAATTCACGTTTGTCGAATGCATCCAAGGCAGGCGTTGCCTCAATGCTTGGCATGTCCGCAATTATGATGAGTGGTTGTACAGGCGATGCTGAAAGTGGTCAGGTTATCGGCCCTGTTGAACCAGACAACAACAATCCAAACAGCAGCGACGCCTCCGAAAGCCCCGAAATACAATCAAGTTCTTCTGTAGCAGATATTCCGCTAAGCCACGAACGCCTCAGCAGCGAAGCCATCGAAGCGCTTTCTTCTTCTTCCGTACAAACGCCAAGCAGCTCTTCTGTTGCACCAATTCAAAGCAGTTCGTCAGAAGAAATCGTCAGCAGCTCATCCGAAAGTTCTAGCAGCACATTTGTCGAAAAGCCCCGCAGTTCGTCGAGCGTCAAGGAAGAATCTAGCAGTTCCACAGAAGTCGTCCCACCATGGCCAAGAGATTGCAACAAAATTGATTCTATGGGCGTAAACGTCATTATGTGCCATGACGACGATGACTTTCCGCTAGTGAGCATGGTTTCGACATACGAGATGTTCGACAACGCATAAAATTTGCAAGCGCTGGGTGTAACCATGAAAATTGAGAAGAAGAAAGTCGTCAAAAACTCAAAATTGAGCCATTTTACCAAAACTACAGTCGCAGCTGCACTCGGAATTGCGGCATCCATCGGTGCAACAGCTTGCGACGACAGTGTATCGGCAAATAGCGGAGACCATCCCAAGCAGCAGCCAGAGAACGAACCGACATGCGGACAGGCGGCATGCGGAGAACAATACGGCAGTTCCAGCTATACCGACATTTCTTCAAGCGGAGAACATCTCAGCAGCGAAGCCATCGAAGCACTATCCTCTGCAATGCAGCCATTGAGTAGCAGCTCCATGGTGTACCCGCCGCCGGAATCGGGTTCCCCGATGGTCATGTCTTCTGAACGTCTCAGCAGTTCTTCCGTCGAAAAACCTAGCAGTTCGTCTTACGAGCCGCCTCCAGAAGCAGGCATTCTCCCGCCGTACGAAGAATCCTCTTCAAGCGAAACGCTGTCAAGCAGTTCCATAGAAGAGCCCGAACCTCTCGCAGGCGACCCCATTATTACAGAAAGCAGCTCGAGCGAAAGTACGCCAAGCACACAGTCCAGCAGCAGCAAAACAGCAATCCCTGCCACTCAAACCACACCTGCCATAGATACGCTCAACCCTCGCATACACATCTGCGATGATGGCTCGTGTATGATATTCAGCATGGTCACCACGTTCGAGCAAGACGACATTCAAGCATGAATTTAGTCCTTTGCCTTACAGAACAATGTAATTTACGTTGTACCTACTGCTATTACAAGGAATCGCAAGCAGACCGCAAAACGGTCATGGACGACGCGACTCTCGAGCAGGCGATTAAAATTGCGCTAGACCGCACGATTTTCTTTAGGCAATCGTACTTGAACATCACGTTCTTTGGGGGTGAGCCGCTTTTGCGAAGAGATGCCATTTATAAAGGTGTCGAATTCGCAAAGGCGGTTGTCGATGACGCGATGGACAATGGCAAAATTTCTAAAAAATTCAGGTTGCAATTTGCAGTCAACACGAACGGTACACTGTTCGATGATGAATTTTTTGACTTTTGCGAGCGTGAAAAATTCCGCATTTACCTTTCACTCGATGGGCCAGAATACCATCACGATATCGCCCGCCGCACAGTCAGCAATACAGGTAGTTTCAAGGCTATCGAAAAGCACATTCCGCGATTCGTAAAACTCGGAGCAATTGCATTAAGCACCGTTACGCGCGCCCATGTCAACACGCTTTTCGAGAGCGTTAAGTGGTTGCACGAACAGGGATTCCAGAGCCTTACTACAAGTGTCGATTTTGACGGCAAATGGAGCGGCGAAGATTTTGACAAGCTCGCCTTGCAATACCAGAAAATGGCAGAATATTGGAGGGCATGTCGCGAAAAGGGTGACAAGTTCTTCCTCGGCACAATTCATGACAAAATAAAAATAGCGCTTATCAATTCGCGATACAGGCTTTATTCGTGCCATGTGTACAATGGAGCCATCGGTGTCGCAACGAATGGAAATATGTTCCCTTGCACACGGTTCATCACCTCAAACCCAAACACCCACTATGTGCAGGGGAACGTTTTCACCGGCTTTGACGAGACGGCTTGCGACAAGATTCGAGAATTTTTGGACAACGACAAAAAAGAATGCGAGGGGTGCGATATTCGCTACCGCTGCTGTGCACATGAGTGCGCCTGCACGAGCTATTACACGACGGGGACAATAGAAGGAGTGTCTCCCGAAGTGTGCACGCACGAAAGAATGCTCGCAGAAATCTGCGATACATTGCTAGAAAAAATGGCGGTGTAGAATATTCTACCCGCCGAAATTTAGCGAACAGTAATCTTGCGAGAATAACTTTGTTTACGGCTAACAGCCTTCACAACATAGATTCCGCTTTGACCACGGGATTTCCAGAGGAAATCTTTACCAGAGGCAGTCGCCACAACGTGACCGTTCAAGTCAAAGATTCTCCACTGAGCCATTTCGGGAACGGACATCATCACGGCGCCATCCAAATGGCTAATCTTCATGCCCACCACACGAGCCATGCGATGTTCAGCAATTCCAACAACAGGTTTCGTAAGCGAAGAAGAATCTCCAACTGTAGCCGTCTTCGGATTGTCAATGGCATCAACAACGTTCACAAAAGCACCACTCATCATGGAAGTGCCGAACCAAGCCAAGAATTGGTCAAAATACATCTCGTTATGGAGCGTATCTTCGAGCGCATCCGTTTCGTTCTTTGCAAGTCCAAAGTAATCGCCACCTTCGTAGAACTTGCCCATTTCTTCACTGAAGGCAATGCGGTCTTCCTTCTCGCCCACAGCCATTGCTGCTGTCGCCCACATGCCAATCGTCAAATGGCTATGTTCGCTACGATAACGCCAAGTCGTCGTATCCTTAGAATTGTTAAAATCGTACCACTTGTCTTCAGGAGGCAACAGCTCACCCGCTTTTTCGATCTGGTAGAAGTTTGCAGCCTTTGCGCCACCTTTAGAATTAATAAAGGTCAAAGCATTCTTGAGGAACGTCTTTGCGCGTTCTTCATCAAACCAAATAGCGTCAATAGCGACACGCCACAAAATGCGGATTGCATCCTTGAAGAAAGCCTTGCTTTCGAAATAGGCGTTGTAACCAAGCCCTGCCGAGCCTACCCAGCCGCCATCAGGCGTCATCCAGTCCGGGACCATACCCATGCTGTAGCCCGGGCTCTTAGAAATGATTTCGTAAGACTTATCGACCACTTTATTCCAGCGATCGCCATTAGAATCAAACTTGGCAAAAACCTTATACCAAGCCGGAGAGAAATACCCCGGATTGACAAAATCATAGCCACCCCAGCCAGCACCAGGAGCCAAAATACCATTGCTCGTAATCTGTTCGGTGCTCCACATGCAATCGAGAATTTTCTGAGCATGGGACTTGTAATCGTAACCAAACTTTGTTGATGTGTACGGTTGCCACTTACCCGCAGAAACAAGCTTATCGGCAAAAATCAAAGCAAGAGCAATATCTTCTTCGGCATCAGAAGCAGCACCTCTACCGACAATTTTGCCTTCAACGGACATTTGCCAGTTGTAATAGCAGCCACCCCACATTGAAGAATTCGCTTCATCCCACATTTTATTGAACGAAGCCTGATCATTGGCATAAAGCGAAACGAGCATTCCATAGCCCACGCCTTCGCTCACAGCATCGCCCGGGGCTTCACTCTTTGGGCGGTGAATCAGCCCAACACCAGCACTATACGGCTGAATATTTCGACGGATTAAACCTTGCCAAGTACTATCGAGAGCCTTGTTCCAATAAGATTCATCGACTTTTGGCTGCGCATTGGGCAAGTCCAAAACAGCAAGTGACGTGGTGAATGCCGTTGCGATGCAGAACGGCACAATACGGGATAAAAACATAAAACCTCCACACACCGATTCCAACCCGAAATATATTTAGAAATTAGAGAGTCAAAATGCAAGTAAAAAAACAATAGCGTTTACCCGAGCAACCATTCATATAACTTTTATCACATTACAATCTGCTTATATTACCCTTTATCAAAAAACATTCTACTTGGCTAGATTAAATTTTGCCGTTTGTTATATTTGCGTTTGATGAAAACTTTATTAACAATTCTACTGTTTTGCGCCACAGCTTTCAGTGCAAATTTAAACTTGCACGATACTGTTTTTGTGGAACAAATTGTCCGCGATACCGTTTACATTCCGATAAAAGCAAAAACCGATACGATTTACATCAAGAACACCGCCGTAGCCAAACAACAATTGCAAGAGAAATGTTGCACACCGACAGAACGCAACCCGCTTGGAGAAGACACCACAAAATTTTTACGTTACGACACAAGCTACACGCACCATTCCGTTTATTTGCACTTTGACATTGTTTCATTTCTCTGGCTCATGAGCGATTCTACGCTCACATCCGTTGGCGGGAATTTGGAAATTGCCGGAAACCGCAAAAATTCTTTTATGATGAATTTCCGTTACAGTAAAAAAATTCCTTGGGGAACATCCAGTCATATTTATAATGGTTACATCGCGCAATACGATATTGGCATTGGCTACCGCCATTATTTTAGACCATCAAAATACAGTGGCTTTATTGATATCGGTGGAAACTGGCTCATCCGCAAGCACGATTACGACAACACCTGGGACAACACAAACCTCATCAACGATAGACCGCACAGCAGGCACGAAACCGCTTATTTATACTCCCCTTATATACACAGCGGACATATTTTCAGAGGGGACCGCAATGTTTTCAGCTTTGAATATGGTTTAGCTTATAATTTTACAGACAAGGAATTGCTCAACAAGCAATATTCCTACATTACCGGCGGGCTTCAGCTTGACATCAGGATAAACTTTGGCGTGGGGATTTTCTAATGAAGTTCAATCGTATTGGTTTAATTTTCGCTGTATTTTTCGCCATCGCCATTAGCCCAGCGTTGGGTATAACCGACACGGTCTATGTTCAAAAAAGAATCACAGATACGCTTTACGTAGTATCCCCGCCTGATACCGTCTACATACAGGAAACGGGCTTTCAAGCAAGCAACAATAATGATCAGCAAGCTAAAACAGCCGAACACAACGAAGCATTTAAAAGTACAACTAAGCCTGTAAAGAACGAATTCATCACGGAATATAGTACCGACACCATTCCGCCTGCAAATAAATTATACATCGGCGCCATAACAGGTCTCACACTGTTTTCGATATGGTTTGGAGTTTCCATGCTCGACTTCGATTACGAAATAGAAAACTCGTACAGAGGTTCGCTCATGTTTAATTTATCTAGCATCATCCTATTTTATGAACACCCAATTGGTCAAGAAGACCGTTCGTGGGAAGGTTTTAGAAGCATCTTTAGCCCAGGTATCGGATATCGCCAATACTACCTCACATTTACAACAACTAAAGTCAACCCGAAAAAGCACCCCGTAAAATTCAGGAACACTCCACTAAACAGCATTTCCTTCTACATTCAAGCCATGGCAAGTCCTGCATTTAAGATAGCCTACGACAAGAAATATAAAAGCGCCGACCCCAAAAAAGGAAGTATCGATGTCGGCATTGCCCCAAGCGCCACACTGGGCATGGCTTGGAACGCCGAAAACATGCTTTGGTCATTTGGGTTCATTGTCGGTTATCAATACTGGGGCGATAATTCTCGTAAATACCTGACTCATGATCCTTATCGAGAAAAGACGACATACCGTTTTATGAATGGATGGTGCGCCAAAGGATTGTTCTTTGGAACAGATGCTAAAATAGGATTCTAATATGCGACATACACTAGCTTTTATTTTCATCTGCGTTGTTTGCGCGTTTTCACAGGAACGAATCGTAGATACAGTCTACACGGACACGCACAAGGTAACATACGTTATCGACACGGCAAAGGCAACTTCTGAACGCGCCGAACATACCGCAACGTCCACACAACAAGAAGCACTCCCGCAACAAGAGGAAGTTGCAGACACATTCGGATTAAGCGCCCCACCCAACAATTCAAACAGAGTGACGCTTCTTTTGGTCGCACAAAGTTTAAGTTTTTCTTTAAGTTATGAGCATCTGTTCGCAGACTTCTGGAGTTTTGCACTGAGATTCGGTTATGACGGATTCAACAGCAAGAACATTCGCGAAAACACAGACGCCGAAGGAACCATACAGACTTTTGCCGTTCCGCTTGCATTGAGATGGCATTGGGGGCGACGTAACATCGGCAGTTATAGCTATGTGAGCATCAATGGCGAAAACCACCATAAAAAAAATCGTCAGTTAGAAGGCTTTATCCAGGCACAAATCGCCCCTGTTCTATACAATATAGACTTGCACCGAGATTCAAGTTCTTACAAACAAGCGCTAAACCTTAAAGAAAAAGAATACGCCCTATATTACACACTCGGATTTGGCTTCAATTACTGCTACGAACATTTCATTTTCAGCACGGAAATAAACATTGGTACATTTATCCAAAAGCCAAAATTTCAAGAACACACACAAGTTTACAGGAGCCGATATGGCACACGACTTTTGGACAAGACCATCGCTGAAAGCGTTCTCGCCATTGGCTGGATGTTCTAAGCGAACTTAGAAGATCTCTTAGAATCCAAGTACAGCTTCGGAGATTTCATTTGCCTCGTCAGAACCATCATCGGCACGATCGGCATTGAATTCGCCCCAGCCTTCGCTAGTGCCACAGCCGATACCCACGTCCATCGTAGACCACTTGAACACGGCGTAAACACGCTCGAAGCGTTCCAAAATTTCAGTCAGGACATCCTCTGGAGGTTCGTTTTCGACAAGGAACGTTCCATCGACCGCATACAGTTCGGATTCAGGAAGTTCTTCAAAACGGCATTCGTATTCATCGGTCATATAATCTTCGACGGAATACCATTCGCCAGAGTCGATGCTAGGCAGTTCAGCCTCCGGGAAATGTTCCAAGAACGCATTCCACAAGGCATCAAGATCCTCTTGGACTCCAATGAAACGGACTAATATTCTGCAATCCATACAACCTCCTTTTGAATTCAATTTAGAAAGATTTTGCAGAATGTGAGCGATAAGCGACCCGTATCAACGGGTCGTGTTCGTGAGAGCGAGGCGAAGATGGATTTTCCCGATTGCGCAAGAGCCGAGCGGTTCTTATAAAACAGAAAAAAAGAACTCACATAGTGAGTTCTTTTTTTCTGGAGGTGAGGGGAGTCGAACCCCTGTCCAAAATCACGTCCATGTACGTTCCTACAAGTGTTCCCTTCGTATTTAAGATCTCGTCTTATCCACGCCCAAGAAGGTCGGCGCGGAGTTTGACCAGCCTAGTAAATCTCGGGAGATGCCCCCAGGCATGACACTTCCCTATCCCATATTGCGTCCGGACGTACATCCCGATGGGAGCGGAATGAGGCCCGGCGTTGCCGTTAATTAGGCAGCGAGTGCGTAGTTTTCGTCAGCACTTATTTTTTTTCAGACTTTTTAACGAGTTGCCCTCGTCTGAGACCTCGACTTGCAACTAACACTTCGGTAACCCTGTCGAAACCAGAGCACCCCCTTGTGTTCTACACAAGGGTGCTCGGTTGAGACAGGCCTGTCGATTAAATGCGAGCTAGCGAGCATTTAAGCTCTTGAGAACGCATGCGTTCGAAAGACCCGAAGGGCAAAATTGCTGCGAGTAGCAGAAATTTTGGCAAACCAGAGCACCCCCGGTGCTTGCTCTAATATAGTAAAAAAACTAAAACTTGACTTTATAAATCTGCGGCCAGAGCTTGCCGGTAATCCAAAAATCCTTGCCGTCGTAGGCAATGCCGTTCAAGACATCTACGCCAGGGAATTTTTCGCGAATCTCCCCCGCTTTTTTCGAAAAATCGATGTAGCGGAGCACATTCCCACTAGGGAGCTCGATTTCTGCAATTAAGCCCGTCTGCCAGATGTTTGCGTACAAAAAATTTCCAACGACTTCAAGTTCATTCAAGAGCTTGATTGAATAACGACCGTCAGTTACTTTAATGATTCCCGACACCGCAAAGCCACCCGGAGCAATTTGCAAAAGTTCATCGGAACCATTACTCATCAAAAGCTGGTCACGCCAAAGCGTAAGTCCCCAGCCTTCGGTCGGAATACGGAACTCCCCCTTCTTTTTGAACGGCTTGCGAGAATAAATAAAAGCCTTGTGCGATTTCCATGTGAGGTAGTAAATCTCGTCACCAAGCACAACGGAACCTTCACCAAAATAACGATCTTCAATGCGAGCGGAATCTAAGATTTTTCCATCGAGTGTACGACGATACAGCCCCGATTGCCCATACTGCCCCGTAGTTTCAATCAAATCCTTGCCATCAAACGATAGCCCCTGCGTAAAGTGAGACATTTCGTGAGGCACAGAATCGAGAATCGTCGGCACAACACGCGGAGCCTCGGCTTTTGCAAAAGACGAGAGAGCAAAGACGAGAAAAGCACAAAAAGATATACTTCTAAACATATCGTAAAATTACTAAATTTGCGGGCATGGGTGAAATAAGAACTCCTGCCAAAGTGAAAATCATCGTTGGCATTCTCGCAAAAGATGCCGAATCCGTAGAAGCGGTCCGCGGAGTGCTCAAATCGCGTTTCGGCGAAGAAGACCTGAACTTGGAACCGTTCCCGTTCACATTCACCAACTACTACAAAGAAGAAATTGGCGAAGCGCCGGTACGCGCGTTCTTTAGCTACGAGAACCTCGTTGACCGCGAAACGATTGTCGACATCAAGCTTTGGACAAATGACATTGAACTTGAAATTGCAAAAGCAAACGGGACACCGGGACTGCGCCCTGTGAATCTCGATCCGGGCTACATGACGCTTGGGCAGTTCTTTCTGGCAACGACCAAGGATCAACGCCAACGCGTTTACATGCAGCGCGGAATTTTCGTGGAGCCGACGCTTTATTTCCAGGACGGGCACTTTCACGCTTTCGATTGGACGTATCGCGACTACCAAAGCGAGAACTATATCAAGTATCTCGAAGAGGTGCGCAAGCGCCTCGCCTACCAAATGACCACAGGAAGACCGTATAGTCAAAGAAACAAGAAATAAACTATGAAAGCTGGTATTTTTACAATTCTCCTTCTCTGCTGTTCCAACATCTTCATGACGTTCGCTTGGTACGGCAATCTCAAACTTAAAGAAATGCACATCAGCACCGATTGGCCGCTGATTCTCGTGATTCTTGCTTCGTGGGGCATCGCACTTCTGGAGTACAGTTTCATGATTCCCGCGAATAACATCGGGAGCCGCATCAACGGTGGTCCGTTCAGCTTGATGCAGTTGAAAATCATTCAGGAAGCCATTTCGCTTACAGTGTTCACGACAATTGCAGTCACGGTGTTCCATACGGAAACACTCCAATGGAATCACATTGTCGCTTTCTTGTTCATCATTGCAGCTGTTTTCTTTGCTTTCTTGAAGTAAACTTTCAAGTCAAATAAATCTAAACAACAAAAAGCACCGATTTTCATCGGTGCCTTTTACATTTTTATCAGTTACGATTTATTTGCTCGGGTTGCAGAGATCATCCGCACCAGAGATGTCCGAAATGTTAAACGGTTGCGTCCATTCACTCCAGTCGGTTTCTCCATTAACGTCCTTCCAGACAATACGGATTTGTACGTAGTAGTCGCAAATACCACGAACATAGTTAGGAATGCACATCGACATACCATATTCACTTTCTATGATCTTCTCCCATTCATCAGAAGGCGTGGATTCACTATACAATTTGGAATGATCTTTAGCTACATAATCATAACCGCTCTTGCAAGAAGCATAGATGGTCGTCTTCTTAGCAGCATCAGCATAATCGTTTTCATCAAATCGCTTCGTGATAGACGGTTCCTCGTACGGGAACGGTTCAACCCAATAGCAGCTATCACACTTGTCGCCTTTCTTCTTTCCTTCGCAAGAACCCTTGTAGTAATTATACTGTTCAAGAGAAGTAAACCAACGAGCTTCGTAATAAGCCGTATCCGTATATTCCGATTCAACGATATACTTACTGATAAAATTATCCGTTATGGTATAAGTAGCCCTTGCATTAATAAAAGTGATATCATCCTTCGTTGCAGTGTCCTTATCCGCTTCGTATGCTGTGGTGTAGCCCAAAATAAATTTTTCAGACGGCACAGGAACTTCAAGAGCCATGTAATCGCGGTACTTGATTTCCGGAGTCAGCTGGATAACATCGCTATAGGCAGACGTATCACCGTCATTGACAACAGCCATACGGTAATAGCTTTCAATCTTGTCGCGTCCCTGAATATAGTAGTTACGCACATTGCCCTTGATGTTAGAAGCGACACTCACCCACTTGAAATCCTTAAGCTTTGAGCTCTGGATGATGAATTTACGATCCGGATTTTCATCGGATGCACTGTAGCTCCAGCTCAATTCCCAAACGCTCGGCGCAATACGAGTAAGAGCAATATCAGCCGGGGGTTCAGCAACGTTTGTTTTCTTGCTAATCTTAGGAATTTCTATTTCAGAGGAATATTTCGAAACGCCCTTGGAATCCTTAGCGGCAACACGAACATAGTAGCCACCCTTCTTCGTGGCATCGATAATAATCATGTACACGCCCTTGTTTGTCGAATCCATGACAGCCCAGGACGGTTTCTTGTCTTCCAAATTAAGGCTCTGCAACTTGAAACCATTTTCAGGACGATTCGTATTGTCCGTATAGCTCCAAGAAAGTTTGTACTTACTAACATCGATAGAGTCCAGCTTCAGATTTGTGGGGACCGCCAGATCCATACTGTTCGAAGTACTTGTGCTATCGGAGACACGAGGAATCGTAATTTCTTCAGAGTATTCGGAAACACCCTTATCATCCTTAGCAGCCACATGGTAAAGCAAGCCGCCCTTCTTATTACCATCAATCTTTACGACATGAACTCCCTTGTTAGTCGTTCCGTCGTCAGACCACTTCGGGCTCTTGTCATCGAGATTCAAGCTCTGGAGCTTAAAACCCTGTTCCGGACGATTTTCATTATTTGTATAGCTCCAGGAGAGCTGCCACATGTTGTCGCCGAGGTTTTCAAGCTTAAGATTCGACGGGACTGCAAGGTTTGCGTTAGTCGTAGCCGTTGAGCTATCTCCAATAATTTCAACCATGTCGCTTGCCTTGGAAACGCCACATTCATCCATAGCAGATACGCGATAGTACTTATCGGCATTAGATGCACCAGACAAGTTATACATGACCACTTCTGCATTGGTTGAGTCAAAAGTTTTCCACTTAGGCTGCTTATCCGACATATTGAGAACTTCAATAAGGAAGCCGGACTCGAGACGTTCATCATTGGGGGTATAATCCCAAATAAGGACCCACTTGTTTTCGCCGTTCTCGACCACCTGCAAATTTGTAGGTGCGGCTAAAGTTTCAGAAACAGACTTACAAATCTTAGAATTGGATGAGGAAGATTTTGCATCTTTGGAAGATCCTCCTGCGGACGAATATTCAGTATCGTCTTCTGCAGATGACGAAGACGAGCTAGAGCATGCGCCCAACGCAAAAAGAAACGCTGTCGCCAGACTTAATTTCCATTTTATGTTCATGATAAAACTCCACTAGAAAATTTTCTTTTACAATCAAATATATCATTTTTACGTCAAAAAGAATACAAAAAGTATAATTAAGCCCAAATAAAACTAAAAATTGGGAAAAAGCGTATTCTAGCTAGAGTTTTCTATGAAAATTACAGCCTAAAGCGCAGACCTTGGTTGCCGGAACGAATAAAATACAAACCACGAGGCATAGCATTTGCATGAATTTCGCGACCAAAACCAGACTTGATTACAACGCCGTTCATGTCAAACAGCGACCAAGGGGCATCCACCGAGAGATAAATCGTTTGGGAACCGCGATCAAAAGTGATGTTGAGTCCAGAATGCGCCGCAGAAGCTACGCGAGGATTGTCGTAAAGTCCGACTGAACTTGAGTCCGTCGCCTTCCCGAACTTGATGTTTCCAACGAGAGTTTCGCCACCGAGCCCTTCAGCTGTGAGGTAAAAGTCCTGCACGCCCTTGATTTTCGGCAAGTTTGAGCATTGCACGTCAGTCCACTTGGAATCGCCCGCGGAGGGCAATTCGCATTTAGAAATCACGTCGCCTTTTTTGCTTTCGGTGCGGAGCGAGAGAGTACCGCCAGCGCTATTTTTCACCTGAACGCTGACGCCTACACCAACGATGGAGTCGGTAACCACGTTCTCGAAAATCGCGTAGCCGCCGTCCTTAATTGCTAATTCATCTTTGTCCGTAAGACGCACGCGGATGCCGTTGTCAAAGCCATTTGCCGGGATTGTATCGCGGATAATGCGCAAAAAATCGAGGCGGTCGAGTTCTGCGTAATGTTTGCCCTTCGTGATTTCAATGAAGTTTGATCCGCGTTTAAGCTTTGTCGGGATGTACACGACTGACTTTTCGGGAAACTCACTCCAGGCACCAGTCAACGGCAACTGCACTTCTTGCGTCTTGCCATTGATGTCCACAAAATGCGAGCTGCCGTTTGCACCGTCCTCAGTCCAGTTGTTGTCGTAACGGTAACGGATAAGGTAATCACCTGCCTGCGGGATAATCATCGGCAAGCGAATCTTGCTATCATCGTAGTTGATGTAAGCGCAGAATTCTCCGTTCGAAGCCTTGGAGCTGCTCGAAATATCGACATGCGTCAGGATGCCGTGTTCCGCTTCAGCGCTCAAATAACGCCCCATAAACGGTTGACCAAGTTCCGGCCAATTGTCGTCGGTCCACACGATATCGCGCACTTGTATGTAAGAATTACCGCCATCGTTCTTGTCGTAATAGTGATTCACAAAACGCTGACGGTTCACGTCCTCAAAAGCTTCACCGCCAGCGGGTCCGTAATAACGACCATAACGGCTCAATAGAATAGTGCCACCGCCATTCAAGAGAGCCTTGCCGCTGCGGTCCACATATCCGCCATCAATGCGGTTGGAGCGCCCGACAGTTGTCTTGTAAGAATTATTTTCGAGGTCCGCGCCTTTTTTGCAGCAGTTGTCCCAAGCGGTAAAGAGGAAATACTTGCCGTTGTGTTCAATAAGGCTTGCGCCTTCGACGCCTGCGCCACCGCGGTTTGCGATATTCTGCATTTTCGCGCCGTCTTTCACCTTACCCGTTTTTTCGTCCAGTTCGAGAATATGGATACCCGTCCCCCACGAACCAAACGCCATCCAGACTTTTCCGTCAAGATCTTTGAGCACCGCCGCGTCAATCGCGTTGTACGAATCACTCTTGACCGTGTGAATCACCTCGCCCTGGTCCGTCCAGCCGTAGCCGGGCTTTGTCGGGTCGATTTCCTTACTCGACATGAAGCCCATGCCCGACGAGCGGATGCCCATTTCGGAACCGCAATAGTACATGCGGTATTCCCCGCCGATATAATGAATATCCGGCGCCCAGATGTCAATCATGTTCGGGGCGTATTTATAAAGCCACTTCGAAAATTCAGGCATGGCGGGGTCGCCGTTCTTCCAGTTCAAAGCGTCTTCGGAAAACTGCATAAGCATGTGGTTGTCCGTTGTCGCAAGCGCATAACCATCTTCGTAGCGGATAATGTCTGGATCATGGCCCGCCCAACGGTGCTCCTTCGCGTACCAATCGGCAGCAAAAGCAGACTCAAACGAAAGGCCTGCAAAGAGGAATGCAGCGGTGCAAATTTTAGAACAACGAATCATAAGACTCCTTCAACCACACACCAGCATACACTATTTAATCTATATTCCGAAAGGATTTTTCGGTACAGTTTATTTGCAAAAAAAAACGCCATCCCAGAAAATCTAGGATAGCGCGATAAGCTTATTTCACCTTGACAATGAATCTGCCTTTGGGAAGGTTATTAAATTCGATATCAGTACCGTAAGTTTTTTGGTGGGAGACAATTTGTCCCATCGGATTCAAGAGGTAAGCCTGATGAGCGCCGGCATTATCAAAGTGTACGCGGTAGCCGTTAGGGATTTTGGCAATCGAGTAGTTCAATGACGGACGGACTATCGGGAGCGCCACAGGAGATTCGCTCGAACTGCTCACAATCATTTCGCTGGAGCTAGATTCCGCAACAGCACTGCTAGAACTTGATTCCGGCAAGGGGGCACTCTTGAAGAGAATGTTTCCGACAATCGCTTCGCCAGAGACGCCCGAAGCGGTCAAATAAAAGTCCTTGATACCGCCGAGGCTCTTGAGGTTCGAGCAATTCACAGTCGTCCAGCCTTTAGCCGTAGATTTTTCGTTAGCAGCCACCAGTTCGCATTCCGAAAGAACGGTTCCGTCCTTCTTGCCGTCACGAATACTGAGCTTGCCACCTGTAAGTTCCTTTACCTCGATAGCTACTTCCGTAGACTTGATGGAATCCGTCACGACGTTTTCGAAAATCGCGTAGCCACCGTCCTTAATAGCAAATTCATCCTTGTCCGTAAGGCGCACGCGAATGCCGTTGTCAAAGCCGTTCGCCGGAATCGTATCGCGAATCACGCGCAAGAAGTCGATACGGTCAAGTTCCGAGAAGAATCCGTTCGGTTGCGGTTCAATTTCGATGAAGTTGCCACCGCGTTTGAGCGTTGCAGGAATCATCACGATAGACTTCTCCGGGAACATGCCCCAAGAACCTGTCGGCGGGAGCGTCACGGTTTGCGACTTGCCATTGACGGTGACTTTGTGTGTAGCATCGCCTTCGCCGCCGTTTGCATAGCGGTAACGCAACAGATATTCGCCCGCCTGCATGATGTTCATCGGCAAACGAATCTTGGAGCCAGCCGTGTTGATGTAAGCAAGATATTCGCCGTTCGAAGCCGTATTGCTGCGCGTAATTGCGAGGTCACCCGAGACTGCACGCGTCAAAGCGCCGTGTTCGACTTCGGCGCTCAAATAACGCCCGAGGAAGGGCTGTCCCATCTCAGCCCAGTTATCGTCCGTGAAGACAACATCGCGGATGTGAATGTGATTGTACTTATCGCCATTCAAATCGTAATAGTGATGCACAAAACGCACGCGGTTCAAGTCTTGGAAGGCTTCGCCGCCGCCTGGACCCACGTAGCGACCATAACGTTCCATAAGGATTGTGCCACCGCCATTCGCCATATCGTAACCTGCGCGATCTTTGTACGGACCGGTTACTTTATCAGCACGACCATAAGCGGTCTTGTACGTTGTCTGTTCAATGGTCGGACCTTGCTGACAGCACTTGTCCCAAGCCGTAAAGAGGAAATACTTGCCCCCGTGTTCAATGAGACTCGGTCCTTCTTCGGCACCACCGCTTGCCTTGCTTGTACGGCGAGCAATGTTATAGACGGTTTTATCGTCGCTCGCCTGATAGCCCGTCTTTGCATCCAACTTAATCAACTGGATTCCAAGACCGAACGAACCAAACGCCATCCAATAATTGCCTTCGGTATCACGAACGACATCGGCATCAATCGCATTGTACTTGTCCGACGCCACCGTATGGAAAACGTGTCCATGGTCCGTCCAGCCGTAATCCGTTGAGCCCGGCACAATCGACTTTGTGGACTGATAGCCAATGGCAGACGTGCGCTTGCCGAAAACGGAAACGCAGTAATACACGCGGTATTCACCGTTCATGTAATAAATGTCAGGCGCCCAGATGCCCTCGGTCGTAGGCGCATAAGTGTAAGCCCATTGCGGGATTTTGCTCACCGTCGATTTGTGGTCACGCCACGTGTAGGCATCTTCGGATGTCCACAGTTGCAAATTGTTGTTCGTGCTCATGAGGGCGTAACCGTCTTCAAAGCGCACCATGCTCGGGTCATGACCCGGCTGCAAATTGTCCTTGGCATACCAATCGGCAGCCGACACAGCGGAGACGCCAAAAGCGCCAATCGTTGCGAGAGTCGCGCTCTTCACAAAATTCGCAAAATTCAAAACCTTCATTTCCATACTCCTTAAAATCAATCTAATAAAACTTTACTGGATCCTTCCGCCTTCGGCGTCAGAATGACGGAGAAGCAAGCAATCATCTTACCAAAACCTTTGCGGTATTTTTCCCAGCGCGGACAAAGTACATCCCCGAGCAAACGGAACGCACTTGGATTTCACGGCCATAACCACGACGCACAACAACACCATTTACATCAAGCAAAGCCCAAGACGCATCAGCGCCCAAACGAATCACGCGAGCGCTAGCATCGTAGCGAACTTGTTGCAAAGACGGCGCATTCAACGCATCCATAGAACCACGCAAGCCATGCGCAATCCCCGTCGTCCCACCATTGCCGGAGTCCGTCGGCGGTTCAACGTTCGGCAATTCAGCTTTTGCAAATTGCACTTTCTGGTTGTCCGTTCCCGTACGAACCCACGTGATGACCGGCATCCCGACTTCCTTCGAAATGTTCAGCACATCGCCGAGGTAATCGCTATCGTAATCCGCGAACAAGAAGTAACCCTTCTTTGACGATGCATTTTCAATGCGGATTTCACAAGATGTTTCAGAAGTTTTCACCGTATCCAACAACGTCTTGGGCGGGCAATAGTATCTGCCCGTTGCAAAATTTTTGAGCGTGTAATAACGCGCCGAATCGCCATGCGCAAGCACCCAAAGCTGCGCTTCGTTCTTTTCGTCCGCAGTCTGCTGCACCACGATACCATCTTTATCTTCAAGAGCCAAATTGCTGTGCGAAACCGTCAAGCGGTAACCGCCTTCTTCGATAAGCGCATTGTTGACCGGATCCACGCCATCCGTATGCTTGATTTTCTGGATTAAGCCATCGCGGTCGTAATAGAGATAGTCGATGTTCACGGAACGGCGGTACGTCCAACCACCCGGAGAATTCGCACCGTGATACATGAAATACCAGTGCCCGAGATACTTGAAAATCGCCTGATGGTTCGTCTCGGAATTTTCCATTTTGTCGTTGATGACGCCTTTTTGTGTCCATGGTCCGTTCAGGCTCGGCGCCATGGAATAATTCGTCGTCGAGGGGTAACCCGAAGCATAACTGAAGTAATAATTGCCACGGAAATAATGCATCCACGGAGCTTCAAAAAAATCCTTGATTTTGATATCTTCGGGTGTACTCGCAAGCTCAATCATATTTTCTTTGAGCTTCACGCGGCGGCCCGCACTCCACGAGCCCCAATACATCCAGATATCGTCGCCATCGTAGAAAATGGCGGGGTCAATGTTCAATTTCACGTCATTCGGCGTATTGTCGGTGATAAGTGCCTGCCCAATCGCATCTTTCCACGGTCCGGACGGATGATCTGCGACGGCAACGCCAATCGCAAATCCTTCACTTCCATTTTCCTTGATAGTCCCGTGATGGACGGCCACATACCAGTAAAACTTGCCATTTCTGTATTCGCAATGGCCCGCAAAAGCGCTTGCATTCGCCCATTTGAACGTTTTGACACTCAAAACAGCGCCGTAATCATGATAATGTTCCATATCATCGGTCACGAGCACGTGCCAGTCGTTCATGATGAAGGCTTTATTGTTATTGCCCTGCGGCCCCTGCTCGTCATGCCCCGCAAAAATAAAGAGCGAGTCGTTATGCACGAGGGCTGCGGCATCCGCAGAATAAAAGTCCGTCGTCAACGGATTTGCGGCAAAAGCCGATTGCGCCCCAAAAGCGCCAAATAGGCAAAAGAGGCCAAAAAAGGCACATTCCAACGTCGTAAAAAATTCAGAACTCTTCGTTCCCATAAACATCTCCAAATCCACACCAACAACCTTCTTAAATATATATCAAAAATTATAAAAAGTCCACATATTTATTTATGACATCAAGTATTATTTAGAAGATAATCCACAAATAGCCCATATTTTCACGAATTAAAAGTCTACAGTTTAAATTAAGCGCGGACAAAATGGTCATGCCAGACAAAGCTAGTCCTGAACATAGCCGAAAGAATTAGGCACAACCTTCTCGTTTATGATAAAAAGGAGATTCCCAATCATCCCCGTCAAGCGAGGACAGGCGCGAGGACAGAATCGCAAATGACATTTTCTTTCGAAAATAACATTTCTTGTCTAATGACTATTGACCAAAGACCATTGACGAACGAATGATAATTGACCAAAAACAGACAAAACGTATCATTAAGACATCATATGATTCAACCGACAAAAAATTTCATTTATTTGAAAATTATTCATGGTAAATAAGCATAAAAGTACATATATTTTGTGTTGGATCTATTTGATTTAGGAGAGTGGATTATGAAAAGATCTTTGTTGGTCGCACTTTGCGCAACGTCAGCCATTTTTGCAGGCTCATTCGAAACCTGGGATGCAGCCAAAATTTTTGAAGATTTCTATCTAAACTATCAAATTCATACAGGTCTCGGCAATGGACTCGAAACAGAAGGTTACTGGTATTCTTACAATGACAACAACAATTCGGGATCATCTGTAATCGTTTGGCCTGTATCGACAGATTTATTTTACTCAAATCAATCTTTAGATCCCGTCATCGAGGAATGCAAAGGCCTTGCTGGCACAGCGTTTCTAGACAAAGGATCTTATGAACACGATCCGTATGTCGGTGTGGGCTTCAATGTTGTCGGCGAAACCTCAGAAACAAACCCAGCGCCAGATATTGGTGATGCATCAGCCTGGGGCGGGCTCTGCGTGACCTACATGTCAGACACAGATATAGCCTTGGAACTCGGTCTTGGTGAAACAGTCGATTCAACGATCAATTATGCGAATCCAGCGGTAACGCTCCCTGCCGCAAAAGCTCCAAAAATTCTATCGCCCAACGGAAAATACGGAAACAAAGTCGTCGTCAACTGGTCCGACTTTAAACAGCCTTCATGGTACGATGGAGCCGTTAAAATCGACGGCGAGACGGCAGCAAAACAGCTTGCCGCCGTACACTTTAAAATTCAGGCGGAACCAGGCGAATACAATTTCAACATCTGCGCCATCGGCCCGAAAGACGGAACATGCCCGGAAAAATGCGGAAAATCAGCAGCAACATCCGCAGGACCGTTTATCACATGGAACGGAGCCGATGAATATGCTAACGACCAAGTTCAAACAGGACTTGGCAACGAAACAGAAACGAGCGGATTCTGGTTCTCCTACGGAGACGATGGTGATGGAGGCGTGTCAGCAGTCCGTTGGGACACCTATACAGATCCTGAACCACCACATGTACTCGAACCCATCGTCTTGGAGTGCAAAGGAATATGCGGAACAGCCCAACTCAGAAAAGGTATTTTAACCTACACACCTTTCATAGGTTTAGGCTTCAGTGTTGTCGGACAAATTTCATATGAAGATTTTTCCTATGCCACAGGCGACGCCTCTTCTTGGGGTGGACTCTGCGTAACTTACACTTCCGATGCAGACATACAACTTGAACTCGGCCTTGGTAAAGCAACCGATTCCACAATCAATTACGCAAATCCGGCTGTCAATCTCCCCGCCTCCAAGACTAGCAATAGAATGGTTTTCAGTTGGTCCGACTTTAAGCAACCTTCGTCATACGACGGGGCCGTCAAAATCGAAGGTGAAGCCGCAGCAAAGCAACTCGCCATGGTCAAATTCAAGATACAGGCAGAGGATGGCGATTACCGTTTTAACATTTGCGCAGTCGGCCCGAAAGACGGGACATGCCCGGAACAATGCGGAACGCCAAGTGCAGGGATTCAAATTGCTCGTGGGACATCCGCAGTCAAAGCATTTTTAAACGGGCGCACGCTCGGATTCACGGGAATCAAGTCCACAGCCACCGTCGAAGTTTTGAATTCTCTTGGGCAAGTCGTGATGAAGGGCGCCATTAACAACGCAGCCACGCTTAACCTTACATCGCTTAACGCAGGCATTTACATGGTGCGTGTGAGCGGGAAAAACGTGAATTTTGCAAAGAAAATAGTACTGAGGTAACGCAAATACGAGAAGGTGATTCCCGGTCATCCCCGTCAAGCGAGGACAGGCGCCGGGAATGACATGCAAGGGTATCAAGCGAGAGGTCACTTGTGAACTCGCATTTGATACCCGCAGCAGTCAAGCCCCGTTAGGGGAATGACATGGGAGTTTACGATGAAAAAATTTTTATTGACAGCACTTTGCGCAGCAACTTCAACTTTCTCAGGTCCGTTTATCACATGGAACGGAGCAGACGAAAACGTAACCAGCCAAGTTGAGACTGGGCTCCGCAACGAAACAGATATAAGCGGATACTGGGTAGCCTATTCAGACGATAGCGATGGTGCCGAGTCCAAAATACTTTGGGACATTGATTTAAGCCCAGAATGGATACCCAATAAATATGACCCAATCATCGATTATTGCAAAGGAATGTGCGGAACAGCCCATCTCAGAAAAGCAACTTCATCCCACGTTCCTTCCGCAAATGTAGCCTTCTGCGTTGTCGGAACGATTTCAGAACACGATTTCTCTCTAGCCACAGGCGATGCCTCTTCTTGGGGCGGACTCTGCGTGACCTATACATCGGATACAGACATATCTCTGGAACTCGACATTGACGATACCGACGATCCCATAATAGATAATGCAAGTCCGGCAGTCAATCTCCCAGCCTCCAAGACTGGCAATAGAATGATTTTCAGCTGGTCCGACTTTAAACAGCCTTCGTCGTACGACGGATCCATTAAAATCGATGGAGAAGCTGCAGCAAAGCAACTCACCGCGGTCAAATTCAAGATACAAGCAGAGGACGGCGATTACCGTTTTAACATTTGTGCAGTCGGACCAAAAGACGGAACATGCCCGGAGAAATGCGGCATCCCCACCCCACCGGACGATATCAAGGCCGTTCGCGGAACATCCACAGTCAGCGCAATTTTGAACGGGCGCACGCTCGGTTTCACGGGAATCAAGTCCACCGCCACCGTCGAGGTTTTAAATTCTCTTGGGCAGGTCGTGATGAAAGGCTCCATTAACAACGCCACGAATAACGCGGCAACGCTTAACCTCGCCGCGCTCAATGCGGGAATTTATATGGTGCGCGTGAGCGGGAAAAACGTCCATTTTGCAAAGAAGATTGTACTGAGGTAAAACTGTTCAAGACGGAGATGCCCTCCCCATACGCGGATCATGCTCACGTAAGTGCTGAAGCACTAAGTGATCAAAGAGCTCAGTGGCGGGCATGACATAGGAGTCGAAGGATTACAACATTTGGAGGGTAAATGATGAAAAAAATTATGTTGGCAGCACTTTGCGCTGCGTCAGCCATTTACGCAGGCACATTCGAAACCTGGATTGGAGCTGATTACGCCACAAGAGTAGAAACCGGACTAGGCAACGAAACCAATACCTACGGAATTTGGTACGACTTTAATGATTATTACGAAATAGAAACTTATGGAATAATAGGCGGGGAACTTAGACCAGGCTCCTGGTTATATACCATGTCCGAAGCATGTTATGATCACGAATACAACTGTGTCGAATATTTTTTTGATCCTGTCGTAGAATATTGCGCCGCAATTTGTGGAACAGCCCGTTTACGAGAAGGAGCGCCTACCGCACAACCGTTCGTGGGCGTCGCATTCAACGTTGTCGGCAAAGTATCAAAAGATAGCCCAATTCTAGCCACGGGTGACGCCTCTGCCTGGGGTGGACTCTGCGTAACCTACTCCTCTGATGCGGACATATACCTAGAACTTGGGCTTGGCAACACCATTGATTCAACGATGAATCACGCACTCCCTGCAGTAAAGCTCCCAGCCTCCAAAACGGACAATAGAATTATCGCCTCATGGTCCGACTTTAAACAACCTTCAGGGTACGATGGTTCTGTCAAATTTGACGGAGAAACAGCAGCAAAACAATTGGCTTCTATCAAATTTAAAATTCAGGCGGATTCCGGGGACTACGATTTCAATATTTGCGCGGTAGGTCCGAAAGACGGAACATGCCCAGAAAAATGCATCTTACCTTGGCTCGAACAAGAAAACAAGATTGCTCGCGGTGTTTCAGCAATCAAGACTAATTTGAACGGGCGCACGCTTGGATTCACGGGAATCAAGTCCACAGCCACCGTCGAGGTTTTGAATTCTCTTGGGCAAGTCGTGATGAAAAGAGCCATAGGCAACAGCGCCCAAACGCTCAACCTCGCCGCGCTCAAAGCAGGAGTTTATTTGATACATGTTGTTGGAAAATCAACAAACTTAGTTCGTAAAATTTTGTTAAAATAAATAGACAAAATATTTAATATTTTTTATCATTGATACAAATCATATCAAACCAAGGAGAATCTAATGAAAAAAATTTTCTTGATTGCAACAACCGTGTTGGCTTTTGCAGCAAGTTCTTTTGCAACACCTTCCAAACCGTTTACCTCAGGCATTTCTCTCTCGGAAACAACTGAATTCGCCCGTGGCAGCGACGCACCTGATTTCGACGCTTTGATGGGATACAGAATCAACCTTACGCTTGCTTACAACGCCATGATTGGAATCATCCCCAATCTTTATGTCCACCCGGCACTCGGCGTGAGCCTCCGCCTCAGCTCCGAATCCGAAAACAAGAATACCGGCAGCGGCTTCAACATGTCCGTTTCTTCTAACGACGACAAGACGGTCTCTTCTTTGGACGTTTTGCTCCCTGTGACCGCCCGTTATTACATCACGAACAATTTCTTCGCTGAACTCGGCTTGGAATTCGACTTCAACATTTTAGAATCGTTCAATACGGGTAGCCAGTCAGAAGACGATTTTTATGAAAACCTGTACGAACCAAGCGCTGTTAATCTGGGCATTGTGGGTGGCATCGGTGCAACATTCAACTTCGGTCTCGAAATCAGCCTTACCTACACGCACGGTCTCACGGATCTTTACAAAGAAAAAAAGGTTGTTGATTTAAACATCATGGGCTACTCCATTGCACAGAAAAACGCAAACTGGTCTTACAGCCGCCTCAACTTCAACATTGGTTACTGGTTCGGCTACAGAAACTAATCTTAGTTAAAAGAACTCAAAAGCCTCCGATTAATCGGAGGCTTTTTTGTTTTAATAGAAAGCTTTGAGCACAAAACAAAAACGCCCACGGGTAGTACCCGCGGGCCGTTTTGTTAAGAAGGAAATTCCCACTCGGTGGCGGGAATGACATTAAATGGAACCCGTGAACAACAAACGCCTCGTATTGCGATTTCATCGCATAAACCGGCGCCTCAACAATAGAAACAAGCAAGCTTGTTTCTGCTGTATTCGGCTTGGATTTATTTAACGAGGCGTGGTTGCGAGAGCGAGGCGAAGACGGAGCCCCCGCCATGCATAAGAGCCGAGCGGTCTGATTACGTGTGAGCGAGAAACGCCTGGCATTAGCCAGGCGTTTTCGCGAGAGTGAGCGTCGCTCACATATTTCTATTTGATTCTGACGCGAACGGTTAGGTATGTGCGTCAACCCATTCAGCGTTCTTCTTGCAAGCTTCGACAGACTTGTCGAAAGCAGCCTTTTCTTCGGCGCTCATCTTGACTTCGAGAATCTTTTCGACACCGTTTGCACCAACGACAACCGGCACGCCGCAGTAGAGGCCGTTCACGCCGTATTCGCCATTGAGCTTAGCAGCGCAGGAGAACACGCTCTTCTTGTCGAGGAGGTAAGCTTCAGCCATGTGGATAGCAGAGGTAGCCGGGCTGTAGAAAGCAGAACCGCGACCGAGGAGGTTCACGATTTCGCCACCTGCACCAGCAGTACGCTTTGCAAGTTCAGCAAACTTTTCCTTGCTCATGAGCTGAGAAACCGGGATGCCACCGACAGAGACGCATTCCATGATGGAAACCATCGTGTCACCGTGACCGCCCATAACGAGAGCCTTGACGTCTTCGACGGAAACGCCGAGTTCGTCAGCGACAAAGCAAGCGAGACGAGCAGAGTCGAGCACGCCAGCCATACCGATAACCTTGTTAGCCGGGAGACCAGACTGCTTCTGCATGTTGTAGACCATGGCGTCGAGCGGGTTCGTAATAACGATCACGAATGCATCCGGAGCGTTTTCCTTGATAGCTTCAGCAACAGTCTTGATAACGCCGCAGTTCTTGTCGAGAAGGTCGTCACGGCTCATGCCCGGCATACGCGGGAAACCAGCGGTAACGATAACAACGTCAGCACCCTTAATAGCGGAGTAATCAGTAGAACCCTGAAGATCAACGGACGAATTGATGACGGAGCGGCCTTCCATAATGTCGAGAGCCTTACCCTTCGGCATGCCCTGAGTCATCGGGATGTCGATAAGCACGACGTCACCGAGGTTCTTCTGTGCGAGCACGAGAGCCATTGTACCACCAATTTGACCAGCACCAACAAGTGCAATCTTCTTTCTTGCCATGATTAACCTTCCTTTTAAGGTATTAAAAATTTTACGTGTCAAATATAGCAAAAGAAATGTAAAACCGGCAACGTTACAATGTTATTTCTTTGTCATACGAGAAGGAGTTTCCCGTTAAAGGCAAGAAGACAATGAGTGCACTGGAAACCGTCATTTTTGTAATAGCCAATAGCGACTAACTAGTAACTTTACTAAATTTGAGCCCACTATGAGTATTGCTATTCCTCAACTGCCCAAGGGCACACGCGATTTTTACCCGGAAGCTGAACGCATCCAGAACTATATTTTTGACACATGGCGCAAAGTCGCCGAAAGCTTCGCCTACGAAGAATACGAAGGTCCGATGTTTGAGCATCTGGAACTTTACACCGGCAAGTCCGGCGAAGAAATCGTAAGCCAGCTCTACAACTTTAAGGACAAGGGCGACCGCGAAATTGCACTCCGCCCCGAAATGACGCCGACACTCGCCCGCCTCGTGATCCAGAAGGCTCGCGAACTCAAGAAGCCGTTCAAGTGGTTTTCCATGCCACGCCTGTTCCGCTACGAAAAGGCTCAGAAGGGTCGCCTCCGCGAATTCTTCCAGCTGAACATGGACATCATCGGCACCGAAAGCATTTACGCCGAAGCAGACTTGCTCGCCTCCATCGCAACGATGTTGCGCAAATTCGGTCTCAAGGACTCTGACTTTGCGATTGGCGTTTCGAGCCGCAAGCTCCTCGCCACCTACCTCGAAGAGATTGGCGCCCCGAACCCGGCGCTCGTTTACCCGGTGCTCGACCGTCGCTTGAAAATCGGTCCGGAAGCTTTTGCCAAGGCTCTTACCGAAGCAGGCCTCTCCGAAGCACAGATCAAGCAACTCGACGATTTCATGAGCTGCAAGTCCATCGAAGAAGTGAAAGCAGCAGTCAAGAGCGAAAACGCAGCAGCAGCTCTCGCTGAAATCGAAGACCTCTTCGCAACGCTTGCCGCAGCAGGCTTTAGCGAATGCGTGAACCTCGACCTTTCCATTGTGCGTGGCCTCGCCTACTACACAGGCATTGTGTTCGAAGTGTTCGACAAGGGTAAATCCATGCGCGCTATCGCAGGTGGCGGACGTTATGACAGCCTCACCGAAAAGCTCGGTGGCGACCGTATCCCGGGCGTTGGCTTTGGCATGGGCGACGTTGTGCTCGCAGACCTCCTCCGCGAACGTGGACTTCTGCCGAGCCCGAAGCAGCATGTGGACTTCTACATCGCAAGCTTCACGAACGACATGAAGAAGATTTTCGAAACGGCCCAGGTGTTCCGCGCAAACGGCAACTCTGTTTCTCACCCGCTCGCCACCATGAAGATGGGCAAGCAGCTGGAACAGGCAAATTACCAGGGCGCAAGCATCGTCGTTTATGTCGATGGTGACAAGGCCCAAGCCGGTCAGTTCGAATTCAAGGACCTCCGCGACGGCACCATGCACGTTGGCGATGTCGCCGCGATTGTTGAACAGCTGAAAGCTTAACTATGACACCAGTAAAAGTATTACTCAGCATTATTTCTTTGTTCCTCGTCCTCGGGGTGATGGCTCTAGCCTACCCTGAAGACGGAATCCATATTGGCGATACGACGCTCCGCTACCCGAAGCTTTCCCAGGTTTTCGAGAAGGCAGAAACGACAACGGACTCCGCTGGAAACACCGTCAAAGTCGAACAGGTAGATCCGGAAGAAGCCATCCGCCAGATGATGGAAGAGACCAAGGCAAAGCAATTTGCGGCATACTCAGATTCTCTCAAGTACTACGAAGACTTCTTTAGAGAAGGCCGTACTCGCTTTGACCTGCCAGACAACGACCTCACGTGGTTTGATCGTTTCTTCGAAAACCTTCAAAAGGCACAAAAGGATTCTAGCGTTGTTCACATAATCCACTATGGCGACTCGCAGCTCGAAGAAGACCGCATTTCTTCGGCTATCCGTGAAGACTTGCAAACGGAATTTGGCGGTAATGGTCCGGGCATGCTCCCTGCCGTGATGCACATTCCGTCTCAATCGACTTCGCAGTGGAACAATGGCAACATGCAACGTTACATTGTCTTTGGCCCCAAGGAAGAACAGGCGACACACAACCGCTATGGTCCGTTAGCACAGGTGGGCGAACTCAATGGTTCTGCCGTCATCGGTGTCAAGAAACGCGAAAACAAAAAGGATATGTTCCCGCACGTCGGTAGCTATTCTACCATTAGGGTTCTCGCCGCCAAACGTGGCAACTTGAAGCTTCGCCTTACCTACGAACACATGGTAAACGAAGTCGTGGGACAAAATGCAGACGGAAGTCCCAAGTTCAAAATCAAGAACAAGAAAGAAACCGCCGCAGATCCGACTTTGGACGAATACACGAAGCTTAGAGTTTATACGTGGAAACTCCCGGACACGACATCGAACATCAAGCTTTACCTGAGCGGTCGCACGGAAATTTATGCCGTTTCTGTAGACGGTGCTTATGGTGTCGCTGTGGACAACGTAGCTATGCGCGGTAGCTCGGGTACAGTATTCCACAAGATCGATAGCCAGCTCCTTGCCGAATCTTACAAGGCAATGAATGCGAAGCTCATCATCATGGAATATGGCGGAAACATGGTTCCGAGCATGACGCCCAAGACTCTTGACTGGAGCAAAAAGCTCATAACCAGACAAATTCAGGCTGTCAAAAGGGCAAACCCGGATGCAGACATTTTGTTCATTGGTCCTGCCGACATGGCAAAACAAATTAATGGCAGATGGCAAACTTATCCGGGACTTGGCATTACCATCAAGATGCTTCGTGAAGTGGCTCTTGAAAACGGACTTGCTTACTGGGATATGCACCGCGTGATGGGTGGCGAAGGCGCCATGATCAAGTGGGTCAAGAAATCTCCGCCACTCGGTTTTACCGACCATGTCCACTTCACTCGCAAGGGTGCAGCTTACATGGGCGATCTGTTCTGTTCTTCGCTCCACATGTATTACGATTACTTCCAGTTCCGCGAAAGGCACAAGCTGAACGATTCGAAGCTTAAGGACATCCGAAAGTTCTCGGATAAAAAACAGGCTAATGCCGACACGCCCAAAGTAATTGATTTGAACAAAGAAAAGCTAAATCCTTAAATACCGGAGGGGGTGTTAAGTGAAGAAAAAGCTTGCCGTCATTGCTGCCATACTTGGCATCGTTAGCATGGGATCCATGGTTTCTGCAAAGGACATGGAAATCACCCCGGGCTATTATGACGTTGACTTTACGAAATACGATTTTATCGATACGTCTTTGAATACCATCCAGTTCCCGCAAGGGAGCGCTAGTTTCGAGCCGTTCTTCAAGAAGCTCGACACGCTCGTTTTCGAGAACAGGGGCAAGGTGCGCATCCTCCACATTGGCGGTTCGCACTTGCAGGCAGACGTCATCTCGGGCCGCATCCGCGAACACTTGGTAAAAGAATATCCGGGTGCTTCGGCAGGTCGCGGTTTCGTATTCCCGTATTCGGCAGCAAGGACAAACACCCCTGCAAGCTACGCAAGCTATTATAAAGGCATCTGGGACAAGAACAAGAACGTCCAGCACGAAATCACTAAACCGCTCGGACTTCTTGGCATTGCCATCAGCACTCGCGACCCACGTGCCGAAATCACGCTCCTTTTGGACAAGTACAATACCGAACCCATCTGGGGCGAAACAAGCTTTAGAGTTTTCGGCTATAGCGACAGCAACGACGTCGAACCGGTGCTCCGCATCGATTCCATGGACGTTTTTGGAACGTTCGACGCCTCAAGCCAGAGCTACGTTTTCACGAGCCCGCGTCCAATTGACACAATCCAGATTGCATTCCGCTGGGCAGATACGACCAAGCAGGCAGAAGTCGCCGCATTCATCACGGACTCGCTCTACAAGGATTCCGTGGCCCGCGCAGACTCGCTCGCCCGCGTCGCCGATTCTTTGCGCATGGATTCGCTCGGCATTACGCCTCCGGCAAGTTCCGCACAGCCAATGGCACAGGCAGTTGCCGCAGACTCGATGTTCCAGGGCGACTGCGAAGACGTTCTCGATACAAACTGCCTGAACCGCGATGAAGACTTGCAAGCCGCACTAGATTCTGCCGCTGCAGATACGGTTCCGCCTCGCCCGCACTTTACGCTCACGGGCATCTTGGCAGAGAACAACGCCCCCGGCATCACGTACACAAACGTCGGCATCAACGGCGCCAAGGTTTCGAACTACTTTGAAGAAACATGCCCGCTCTTTGAAAAGGA
Source organism: Fibrobacter sp. UWB7 (assembly GCF_900142945.1). NCBI lineage: Bacteria > Pseudomonadati > Fibrobacterota > Fibrobacteria > Fibrobacterales > Fibrobacteraceae > Fibrobacter > Fibrobacter sp. UWB7. The sequence goes on along the minus strand of NZ_FRCO01000002.1, from coordinate 213,196 downwards.
AATGTCTTATTACAAGCCGGACCTCGTGATTTTCGCCATCGGCATCAACGATGCGAACGTCGAAGTCTTTAATGACAAGGTGTTCCGCGAAGATTACGACATGCTCATCAAGCGCATCCGCAAGGTGAGTCCCAAGACGGCTTTCATTTTCGAGACGAACAACGATTCCTACCGCAAGATCCGCAAGAAAAAATACGTGCAGCACCCGAACGGTGAAGTCGCACGCAAGGCATTCTTTATGCTCGCCGACAAGCACAAGGCAGGTGTCTGGGACAAGTTCTCCATCATGGGTGGCTTAGGTTCCATGGCCAAGTGGGAAAAGGCAGACCTTGCCAAGAAAGACAAGGTCCACTTCAAGACCGCCGGTTACCAGTTGCTCGGCGACATGTTCTACAAAGCTTTGATGCAGGCATACTTTGACCACATAGCAAGCCTCCCTGCTGAAGCTCCGGTCGTTGCACAGGCAAAACCCGCAGCACCCCCGACTCCAGCCCCAGCACCAAAGACAATTCCGGCAGCATCGAGTGTAGCCCCAAAGACGCCAACACCGTCTGCCAAAACAGCTTCGAGCACAGCCACGGCATCTGCTACAGCTCCCGCTGCAGCCCCGGCAAATGCAAAGGCAGCCGCTGCAATTCAAGCTAAGGTTGCCGCCCCCGCTCCAACAGCAGCACCGGCAAAAAAAGAAGTAGCAGCCAAACAGCCTGCCGAAAAAACGGTTGCTCCACCGCAAATGCCAAAGCTAGCCGCCGCAGCTCATAAAGATGTTCCGATGCCTGAAGTAGTAAAACAAACCGCACAACCCGCGCAACCCAAAATTCAAATTCCGCTGAAACCTCAAGCTCAAGCAGCGGAATCGCTGACAACACCAACTCCCAGTGCGACGGACTCCAAATAATTTTCTAATTTACAAGCCCAAAAATCATGCTTGACTATATCATCCCCTACCTGACCCGCACATTCGCGTTTGACCCGAACTCCCCGTTACTCTTCACCCAGTTCTATTTCTGGGGTTTCTTCGCGGTCGTCTTCGCCATCTTCTCGTTAGTCCACAGCAAGCTTTTGCTCCGCAACGCATTCCTGTTTGCGACGAGCTTGTTCTTCTACTACAAGACGAGCGGCAGCTACGTGTGCATCCTCATCTTCTGCGTGATAGCAAACTTCTTCATCGGCAAGTGGATCGAGAAGTCCGAGGTCAAGTGGAAAAAGAAGCTTTTGATGATTATAGTCGTGATTATCGACTTGCTGGTGCTCTGCTATTACAAATACTCCTACTTCTTCCTGGACGCACTTTACGACTTTACGGGCATCGAGCTCCACGTGTACAACTTCTTTGCCGCCGCAAGCAACGCAATGTTCAACACGCATTCACTCGTGGATACGATTATCCTCCCAGTGGGCATTTCGTTCTTCACGTTCCAGGCGATGAGCTACTGCATCGACATTTACCGCGGTAAGATTAAGGCTGTAGACAACATTTTGAACTTTGGCTTTTACCTCTCGTTCTTCCCGCAGCTCGTGGCAGGCCCGATTGTGCGAGCAGACAAGTTTGTGCCGCAGCTTTACAAGCCGTATTTCCTCCCCCGCCGCGCCTTTGGCATGGCAGTGTTCTGGATTTTGAACGGGCTCGCCAAAAAGATCATCTTGAGCGACTACCTCGCCACAAACTTTGTGGACCGCGTTTTCGATACGCCGCTCCTCTTTACCGGCCTTGAAAACCTGATTGCCCTTTTCGCCTATTCTTTACAGGTTTACGCCGACTTCTCGGGTTACACGGATATCGCCATTGGCGTTGCACTTTTGATGGGCTTCCGCCTGCCACAAAACTTCAACAGCCCGTACAAGGCCAAGAGCCCGACCGAATTCTGGCGCCGTTGGCACATTTCGCTTTCTAGCTGGTGGCGCGATTACTTGTACATCCCCCTTGGCGGTAACAGGAACGCAACCGTCGGCACGTTCTTCTGGATGGGATTCTTGAGCCTTGTGGCCATTCTCCTTTCTGGCAGCATGTGGGTCGGCATCGCTCTTGGCGTGTTTTTCCTCTACATTGCGATTTTCGCCTACTTCAAGCCGGAATCCCGCAAGACGATTACCACGAACATGAACGCCATGGCAACGCAGATTGTCGGCGGTTGGTGGCATGGCGCTAGCTGGAACTTCATCATCTGGGGCGGTTTGAACGGCTTTGGCCAGGTGTTCAACAAGCTCTGGGTCAAGCGCAGCGCGACTGTCCGCGCCTCGATTGCACTTGGTTTCTTTGCACTGAGTGCGATCCTCTACAAGCACTACACGATTCCTATATGCGCCATTACTGCCGTGTGGTTCGGCGTGCTTTTCGTGGGCATCTACTCGACCATCATCTATCACTTGTTCTGCCAAAAGCAATTGCCGTGGCTTACGACCGCCTGGAATGTGACGCTCACGTTTGTGTTCATCACGTTCACGCGTCTCTTCTTCCGCGCAGGCTCAAACCTTGACCCGGCAGAAGCAAACGAAGTCGCCTGGAACACGGCTAAGAACATGGTCCACCAGATGGGTACCGCCTGGCGCTGGGATACAATTCTCCCGATTGCATGGGAACACATCAATATTATCCTCGTGTTCATCGCCGGTATGCTTATCCACTGGATTCCGAAGCGCGTGAAGTCCCGCTACCGCATCACGTTTGCATCGCTCCCGATTCCGGGAATGGTAGCGGCAACGGCGTTCATCATCTTCGTGATTTACCAGTTCATGAGCGCAGACAGTTGTCCGTTCATTTACTTCCAGTTCTAGCGGCTTCGCCGCAGTAGGCGGTAGGAAGTAGACAGAAGGAAGTGGTTAGTGTCTTTCCCGCGAGATTCGCGGGATTTTTTTAAGACAAAATCCGACATTTTGACCATATTTATTGCAATTTGAGCACACGATAGTTTACTCAAATTTACAATAATGTTACACAAAGTTTTCTTGTTAATATCTAGTGAAAAAATATCCCAAATGTAGTGACAAAACGCAAAAAATTGAGTATTATTGAGTCCATATATATAGACCCCCTATTTTTATGAAAATTAAAACTATACTCATTGCAGGAGTCCTGCCACTCGCACTTTTCGCAAAAGATGACGACATGGCGGGAAAAATTGTTCCTCGTCTCGTTGAATCCAGAAGTACAGAATTGAACCAGACTATCGATGGTATCAACGACTTCGCCACAGAAGCCGAAGCCCAAACAGTCGGAAAGTTCGTCATCAACGAAAGCAACTTTACTCATAAAAAATCCAAGTCCCGCAAGGCTAAAGCCGCAGCCAAAGCTGCCCCTGTCGTCAGCGTCAAAGAAGCAGTCACGGCAAATCTCGGGACCGAAGAAGGCATCAATAGCGATAGCCTCGACACTGAAGAAGCCGTACGCGAATATGCCGAAGCAGATGCCGATATCAAGGCAACAACAGACTCCGCTTCCACGGGCGCTCCCGAAAAACTTTTTGTCCTCGACATGACGACTTCCATCATCCCGACGGAAAGCCGCCGTATTGCAGGTCATTACGGTCCGCGCAAGCACCGCATGCATCGCGGTGTAGACCTCGGTCTCTGCCACGGCGAAGACCGCACGATCGTCGCCGCATTTGCAGGCAAGGTCGTCAAGGTTCGCAACCAGGGCCGTCGCAAGGGTTATGGTCGCTACGTGATTTTGGATCATGGCAATGGTCTTACCACGCTTTACGCTCACCTCGAACGCTGGAAGGTCAAGGTTGGCGATGAACTCCAGGCTGGCGATACGATTGGCGTTGGAGGCAACTCGGGCCGCTCGTTCGGCGCCCACTTGCACTTCGAAATGCGCTACAACGGCATCTACATCAATCCTGAAACTGTTTACGATTTCGCCGAAGGCACATTCAGAGATATTTCCGTCACGCTGGATACAGACAAGCTCCAGGAAATCGAAGCCGCCTACCAGAAGGAAATCGGCAAGAGCAAGTTCTATAAAGTTCGTCGTGGCGATTGCCTCGGAAAGATTGCCCACAAGTACGGCACATCTGTCGAACAAATCAAGCGCTTGAATAACCTCAAGTCTGAAAAGATCCGTCCGGGACAAGTGCTCCGCTGCTCATAAGGAAGTAGGAAGTAGACAGTGGTTAGTGGTTAGTAGACAGTAGGAAGCTAATTTTAGTTGGAAGGTCGCGCGGGATTGCGCGACTTTTTTCAATTACATGAGAAGCAAAGCACAGCGCGGACAACGTATGCGCAGACAACGCCGCCGAGGGACAACCGCATGCCGAGTGTTATTCCTTAGCGATTTTGTCGTACGCCTGGATAAGCTCGCGGTCCATATCACGGCGGTGCGCCGGGGACGCAAACTTATTAAGCACTTGGCTCTTGTAAATTGTCCAGTTGCGCGAGAACGCAATGTGCATCACAGAAGCAATCAAAAGTCCCGGCAACAGGCTGTAGCTACCCGTCATTTCACAGACCATCACAACGCCTGCAATCGGAGCCTTTGCAGCGCCCGCAAAAAATGACGCCATCCCCACAAGGATGAACATCTCAGGCATGCGAATAACTCCCGGAAACGCAAGTTCGCATATTCCAGCAAACATAGCGCCAATAACGCCACCAATAAATAGCGATGGTCCAAAGACACCGCCCGAACCGCCCGAACCGACCGTAAGAGCGGTCGCCACAATCTTTGCAAGCACGATACCGAGCAAGAGCAAAACGCCCCACAGCGAATGCGGCACAAGCCCCGCCATTAGGTTGTCAATAAAATCAAAGCCGCCACCCGAAACTTCCGGGTACGCAAAAATCAACAGAGAAATGAACGCGCCACCCAACGCAGGCTTGAGCCAAACGGGGATTTTCCACTTGCTAAAACGGCGTTCCGACTCATAGTAAAAGCGCACATACAAATACGAGAATGGGAAACAGAGCACGCCAAGAAGCGCACATGCCAAAAGCTCGACGCCACCCGTAAACGGGAATGCAGGCACGCCACCGATCAAAGGAGCAGTCCCCACAAACGCGACGTAAATCGCAAACGACACCACCGAGGATACGATAGAAGTTGCAAAAGCGTTCGATTCAAAATCCTCGCGGTAAAGCATTTCGACCGATGTGAGCGCTCCCGCGAGCGGAGCCTTGAAAATAGCACCAAGCCCAGCCGCCGTGCCCGCCAGCAAGAACTGTCCACGCATCATGCGCGGCATCTTAAAAAACTTGCAAATCGTGGATGCAATGCCAGAGCCAATCTGCGAAATCGGTCCCTCGTACCCCGCCGAGCCGCCCGTCGCAAGCGTGATAATACTAGCAAAGAACTTGACCGGAGCCACGCGCGCACGAACATTCCCACCTTGATGATGGAAAGAATAAATCATCTTGTCGGTGCCCTGCCCCGCCGTCTCTGGCGCATGCGCCACCTTGTGGATGAAAAGCCCGACAACAAGTCCGCCAATCGCAGGCACCACCGCAAAAGCGTACCACGGCAAAATTCCAAGCGTCCACGGCATGCGAACCCAATCCACAGCGTGGTCAAGCCCCCAATGGAACGCGACAGCGACAAGCCCCGTCACAAAACCGATTACCGCGGCAAGCCCAAGCTTCGGCAAGTAACCGTTCACCACAAGAAGTTTCGCAATTGTACGATGAATCCGCTTCACGCAGCGCAAGATAGAAATTTTAAAAGTGCGCGACAAGGTTTCGCGCACATGTCAAAAACAACGAAAAATCAAGAGATCCTTCGACTCCACGATGTTTCGCTCAGGATGACAAAGCCCCGCAGCTATTTTTCGAGAACCTCGAGCACGAGCTTTTCGAGCATTTCAAAGCTCGGGGCGCCGCTCCAGACGCGTTTAATGTAGCCGTTTGAATCAAGGAGCATGAGCGTCGGGACCGCATGAATCCCGTAACGGCGCCAGAGTCCCTGGTCCGCATCGCGGTAAAGCGGATACGGCGAAGCATGCTGCTTCTTGTAGAACGCAAGGAGCGGCTTGGTCTGTTCAGACGAAATGCCGATGACTTCGAGCCCTTGGCTAGAATACTTGTTGTAGATCTTTTCGAGCACAGGGAGTGTCTGGCGGCAAGGTCCGCACCAAGTTGCCCAGAAATCGAGAAGCGTTGCCTTCGGAGCATCCTTTCTCTTTTCGCCGTTCTTGTAGAAGTTCTTGCCGAATTCAGCCATCTTGCTTCCAATTGCAGAACCCGTAAGGCTAGAAATATCGTCCGGGCGTTCCGTCAGCGTCACCTTCAGCGGGATGCGCTTTCCATCACGGAAAATTTCAATCGCAACCTTCGAACCGACCTTAGCCTTTTTCAGAACGTCCTGTATTTGCGCCACATTGACCAAGTCCTTGCCATCAAAACCGATGACCAAGTCACCCGAAACAATACCGGCCGAGAGGCAGCCCGATTCAGGATGCACGCCAGAAACAAGCAGCGCAAGGTGATTTTCATAGAGGGATTTTTTGTAAATGAGTCCAAGCCACGGTCCCGCAAACGCAGAAGCCGACAAAAGTAAGAGAACACAAATTGCACGAATGATTTTCGACATTTAATCCATCCTATAAATTACTATTTAAAAGAGATAAAAACCGATATTCAAAGCAGCAGTGAAATGAGTTTCACGGCTAAAAAGTTCATCATTCTTATCGACTAGCGCACGCCCCAAGATGTAACTTGCATCCAGCTCGATACGGCACAAAAAACTCGTATTCTTGAAGAACGTAATGTCGCGACCATAACCAAGTGTCAAGCGCGGCGGGAAATAGCTTTTGCCATATCGTTCGAAAGAAATAAACGAAACTCCCAAACGCACAAAATCATCTTCGCGAGTTCCACGGAAAAAGAATCGCCAATCCGAGCCGACTTCAAGATAATCACCAGAGAACAAAGCTACACCAAACAAGTCGAGCGAATGGTGCTTATGGAAGCGATACTCGCCACTCAGCAAAATGCCAGGATGCACGGAGCCCAAGTAATAAACGAGTTCCAGTTCACCCCCAAACGAGAGCGCCGAAAGCGAATCTGACACCGGAGCATTTTCGTAGGGTTGCTCGATAAAGTATCCAGCGAAAGAATGGACACTCACAAGCAAAAGCGCAACGAGGAATATTTTAACGCTCCGGAACTTCAATGTTCGTTAGCCCTTCGGGTTCTTAGCGTCGTAATCGGCGAGAGACTTGAAACCGTCTTTCGAGAGAGCTTCTTCAAGTTCCTTGCGCATCGCATGGGCAGCCATCCAGCGGAAAGCCACCACAGAATAGCACTGCACCGCATCGACACCGAGCTTGATGAGGTCATAAATCTTGTAGCCGTGGTCTATGCCACCGCAAGCAATCACGCTCATCTGCGGGTAATGTTCACGAATAAACTTGACATTACGCACCGTATTTTCGTAAAGCGGTCGCCCAGACATGCCACCGCGATCGTTATCTGCACGAAGCGGCGTCAAATCGTCGTACTTCACATGGACAGGGAGATCCGTAACTTTCTTTGTCGGGTACGTGTTGCCCATGACAACGCCGTTCACGCCCACCTTCACCAGCATATCCATGATGGTCGCCGTGTGATTTTCAGGCATATCCGGGCTGAGTTTTGCATAAATTGCCTTGCGGACCGGCTGTTTATTGCGATAATCCGTGATGGCGGTAAAAATCTTATTGACAAGCGTCATGTCCAAATCGAGGCGGTTCTCCCCCGTATTCGGGCAGCTCAAGTTGATTTCAACGTAATCAGCCACGCGGTAAGCGATAGAGAAACTTTCGACGATGTCCTGAAGCTTTTCGTTTTCGTCCGTAATGCCCGGCGTTTCGGCAACGGAGATACCCACGCACATGCCTGCCCTGTGAGCTGCAGTAATCTGGGTATCCACGCGACGAGTCACCGCATCAACGCCATCGTTGTTAAGACCCATGCTGTTATGAATCGCACGGTCATTCTCGATAAAACCGATACGCGGTCTGTGCGTGTTTCCTTCGCGGACGTGGCGAGTGGCAGTTCCCACTGAGATGCCGCCAAACCCCATGTTGGCAAAATCGCAAATGCGCTTCGCCGTCTTGTTTGCACCAGCCGCGAGCATAATTGGGCAACCGAAATGGAGCGGATTCGAACCATCCGCAAACGTTACCACGCGATTCAGAGTCTTGCTCAAGTCCGGGCGTGCGCCCATCAGCGGAATCACAGGAGCAAAACGCGCCACATGCTTCAAGGAATCATGGCGAAATTCAGGATTATTGTGGAAAATGCGGCGAATAAGCGCAAGAACACGGTCACTAGGACGCATGTAATATTCGTGATTGATGCAATTATTACTCATGTGTAGTAAAATAGAAAAAAAAGACTCCCCTGACGAGGAGCCTTTAAGCTATAGACTTAATAAGGCTATCTAAACATCGCTACTTGAGAGCAAGCATCGTAGCAATATTTTCTTCAGAAACACCAATTGAACGAAGATAATCCGCCCTCTTGGCATCTAGAGCCTCAATCCTTTCACGTTCCTTTTTGACACCCTCATTAAAAAAGTGTTCACCAAAGGATTCGTAGCCCTTATTTTTCAAAGCCTCTGGACTATCCATCTTGATTACCTCGCTTTTGTAAGGCCACTTCCAGAAAAAGTACGAAAGCGACTGTTTAATAAAATCCCTACCTTCGTCGGTATTCTGCAGCCTAAGCAAGTGCGCAGCCGCCTCACGAAAAGATATGGAAAACTTCTCTACATCAAAAATATACTAAACCGAGTGTCGCAGCGCAAGCTTGCTTGCTGCTATGACCGAGGTGCCGTATATTGCGCTTTAGCGCCAATATACTTCATCGCAGTCAGGGCGACAAGTGTGAACGGTGAAAATTCCTTCAGTTCAGCATCATCAATGGCATGTCCAACATCTAAAAATACAGCCTTGAAAGGATAGCCGATATCATGATAGAACTTGGGATATTCAGCATAATGAGTTTTCGCCAACGGATTCCATTCATCTTCACCATTATAGACAATGAAGGCAACCACAGGAACATCCTTCTTGCGTTCCAAGAACAAATGATGATAATATTCAGAAATTTGAAGAAGCACCTTATCCTTACTTGTAGACTTATGCTCTGCAATAATCCCTACATAGAGTCCCGTAACACCGCCATCCTTAAGATTGACCTCAAAAACTAGGTCTGCAGAGCCCGTATGCTTGTCGCTTGAAAAGTTTTCAGGAGTTCCACGAAGGGTTTTGAGATCTATGGTGTCCAGGAACTCTCTAAGCGAAGCGTTTCGCCGCGAAAAAAGCTTCAGCAGTTCAGCCATTCGCTCAGGATCCGCAAAAGCAAATCTAAAGTACCTATCATGAATAAAGTCGCTCTGTTCATCAACAGAATCCACGATTGCATTGAATTCGTGGGCAATGTCACGCGTCACAGAATCTGGAATTTCATTTTTAACCTGTTCATTTTCCAATGCCATAGCATGTCCTTTTTACGGTCGAGAACATCTCAAACCGCTTTATTAACACGCTTTTTTCGCAATTTTATTCCAGGTTTATTTCGTAAAATTTTTTAAACAACGCAAGAAATTATTTAAAGGCAGTATCTGTAGAAAGCCAACAAACCACCTATTGCCATGATACGAAAAATTTTATAATTCTTACTAGACAAGAGAGTAAATTATGCAAAACAAAATCAAGAAAGATATTCACGAAAACATGCCGCGCTATATCGACATGCTTTCGAACCTGGTAGCCATTCCATCCATCAGTTTTGACAATTTCGACCAGAAGTACGTTTTGGACAGCGCGAACGCCGTCAAGGCGATGTTTGAAAAAGCGGGACTCACAAACATCCAGTTTTTGATGCCGCCGAGCGGGCGCCCGAGCGTTTATGCCGAAAGCCTTACAAGCCCAGACAAGCCGACCATTCTTTTGTACGCGCATCACGACGTGCAGCCGCCCATGCGAGAAACTTTGTGGGACACGCCGCCGTTTACAGCCACGCAGAAAGGCGACCGCCTCTTTGGACGCGGCACCGCTGATGACAAGGCCGGCATCATCACGCATCTTGCCGCACTTGAACAGGTTCGCCGCGAGCTCAAGGGCAACGGTCCGAACCTCAAGTTTATCATTGAAGGTGAAGAAGAATCCGGAAGCGCAGGCTTCGAAAAGATTCTCACGAAACATGCAGAACTCTTGAAGAGCGACGCCGTCATTATCGCAGACCTCGGAAACTTCGCCAAAGGAACACCGTCCATCACGACGACGCTCCGCGGCATGAGCGCCATCAACGTGACGCTCCGCGCGACAAAGGCTCCGCTCCATTCCGGCTCATGGTCTGGCCCGATTCCCGACCCCGCCCAGGCTCTTTGCCGCATGATTGCAAGCCTCACCGACAAGGACGGCAAGATTCTCATCCCGCATTACGAAGATGACATTATCCCGCCGACAAAGGAAGAGCTTGAATCTTACAAGTCGCTCGGCATGACCGAAGAAATTTTCCGCAACGACGGCGGCGTTCTGGAACAAGTAAAGTTGAACGTGCCCGAAGACGAAATTCTGCTTTCACTGTGGCGCCGCCCGAGTATCATCGTGAGCACGATTGAATCCGGCTCCCGCGTGAACGCCGGCAATGTGCTGCAAGATAGCGCCTATGCCCGAATCGGCATCCGCCTTGCACCCGGCATGGACGCCGTGAAATGCACCGACATGCTCGCCGACTTCCTCAAGGCACAAGTTCCGAACAACATGGAAATCACCATCGACAAGGAAGACGGCGCCAATCCGTTCACGACCGACACGAATCACCCGTTCTTCAAAAAGATGAGTGAAGCCATGGCGGACGCATACGCCTCCCCCACCAAATTCATCGGTTGCGGAGCAAGCATCCCTGGCGCAGAACTTTTCCGCAACACGCTCGGCAACATCCCGATTTTGCTCACGGGCCTCGAAGACCCGGAATGCAACGCCCATGGCGAAAACGAAAGCCTTTACCTGCCCGATTTCGAAAGCGGAATCGTTGCAGAAGCGCTTTTCTTTGCATCCATTTCGTAAGGAGGATCTATGAAACGTAAAAGACTCGTCGTATTGACAGGCGCTGGAATCAGCGCGGAATCTGGTCTCCGCACATTCCGCGGAAACGACGGCATGTGGGAACACGAAAACATAGAAGACGTCTGCACGCCGGACGCTCTCCGTCGTGACCCGAAGCGCGTCAAGGACTTTTACAACTTCTTGCGAAAGGGACTCCCCGAACACCAGCCAAACGCAGCCCACATCGCACTTGCAAAACTTGAAGAACGCCTCGGCGATGCATTCTTGCTTGTAACGCAGAACGTCGACGACCTCCATGAACGCGGAGGAAGCAAGCGCGTTTTGCACATGCACGGTGACTTGATGAAACTCCGTTGCACCAAGCACGAGCACGAATTCGAATTCACGGGCGAAGAAACATTGGACACAAAATGCCCGATTTGCGGAAGCCCCGTGCGCCCAGACATCGTGTTCTTTGGAGAAACACCTTTGTACATGGACGAAATTCAGGAAGCTCTGATGAATTGCGACGAATTCGCCTACATCGGCACTAGCAGCGTCGTGTATCCGGCAGCAGGGTTCAAGAGCTTTGCGAAATCCTACGGAGCAAAAGTCACTTGCTTAAATCTTGAAGCACCCTATGGCGACCCGTATACAGACGTCGTCATTCAAGGGAAAGCGACCGAAGTCGTGCCCAAGTGGTGCGAAGAATTTAAGTAGTCATTAGTTTTTAGTCATTAGTTTTTAGTTAATAGTTTGACGAATTTCACGATTATAATTCTATCGACTATTGACCAATGACTATTGACTATTTTTATTCAGCACAAAGCTTGCCGAGTTCATCCCTCTTGGCGAGAAGCTTCGCCAAGAGTTCGCTATAATCCATTTGCGTGCGATTACGCAAAAGTTCAGTAATCTCGACCGCAATCGTATAAAGCGGCGTCAGCGAAAGATTTCCGAGAACGCCCTTCAGCGCATGAGCGGCATCAAACGCACCATCCAGATTTTTAGCATCGAGACTCTGCTTGAGTCTGTCAAACACAGCATCATCGGGAATGGTCATCACGAGCTTCAAGAAGAGCGCTTCGTTTCCAAAGCAACGAGCAAGCCCTTCAGCGGTATTTGCACCAAACGAATTGAGTTTTTCAATAGTAATCACGATTTACTTCCTAGTTACGGCTTCACCTTCGAAGAACGAGACAAAGTCTTTGGGTGGAACGGGTTTTGAGAAATAAAAACCTTGAATAATTTCACATCCCATTTTTTTCAAAGTTTCTAATTGCGATTCTGTTTCAACACCTTCAGCAATCGAAGGCACATTCAGGAATTTTGCAATATCAATAATGAGCTTGACGAGCTTGAGATTACGTTCATCCTTTTCCATATTACGGATAAAGGACATATCGATTTTCAAGATATCCACAGGGATCGACGTAATCATATTCAGCGAGGAATACCCTGCACCAAAGTCATCAATTTCAATGCGGAAGCCCTTCCGACGCAGGTTTTCGACAACTTCAATAAGCCTTCCCGTATTTTCGGAATAAGCGCTTTCCGTCACTTCGAGCATCAATTCTTCTGGCGAAAGACCATTTTCAGCGCGAATGTTTTCTAGCTTGCTTTCCAGTTCCGGATCGAGAATATTGATGCGGGAAACATTCACAGATACGGGAATCGATGTTCCATGTTCTTCTTTCCAGCGACGGATTTGCGCGGCAGCTTCGTGCCATACGTAATTATCCACTTTCTGGATAAGACCGTTCGATTCAAACAAAGGAATAAAATCACCCGGACTGATAAAACCTAACTTCGGGTGGATCCAACGTACAAGCGCTTCGGCACTTGCAAGGCGTGGCGTCGAGCCCACAACATTGTACTTCGGTTGGTAATAAACTTTCAAGTCCTTATTGGCGATAGCATCATCTAAATCATGAATGAGAGTTTCTTCGAACAGATACCTTGCATGCAATTCGTTATTATAATGGGCAAAAGATTTTGTAAAATCGCCACGATTTGTATTGCATGCTATTTTTGCACGGTCAAACCAGTCTTCAATTTCGTATTCACGGCTGACATTTTCCCAAATTCCATAGCGGAGGCGGATATTATTCATCTGGAAGAACTTGGAAATCACAGCATCGAGTTCTTCACGGAATTTTGAGTAATCTTCTTGGTGAGTGGCGAACACATAGAACGTATCGGCATCGGCGCGGCAAGCAATCGCATTCATCGGAGCCAGCAGCGCTTTCATAGTTTTACCAATTTTCGAAAGAACAAAGTTACCATAGGGGCGGCCACAGAACTCGTTTACCAAATGGAACTGTTCTATATCAATGACAAGGGCATCTCGAGGAATCAGCTTGCCCCAGCGTTCCATTTGACGGATGTATTCAAAGAAGTAGTCCTTGACAAAAAGCCCCGAGACACCATCGCGCTCCGTATGGCGAATAAGATTTTTATCTTCGAAGAGCTCGACAATTCTTTCGCAGCGAGCAATCACAACTTCGGGAAGGCTGAAAGGTTTCTTAATAAAATCTGCGGCACCTAGCTTAAGACATCTTATTTCATAATCATTTTCCGATGTCATCACCACAACAGGGATTCGCTTTAACCGGTCACTAACAGCTCGGCGTTCCAAAAACTCAATCCCGCCCATCACCGGCATCATCAAGTCAAGAAGTACAAGCGAATAGACCGCGTCGGGTTCCATCAGCTTATCTAGGGCAATCTGCGCATTTTCCGCGTAATCAACGGCATAAGCCTTTGAAAGCATATTGCCCAGTATTTCTCGGTTAATGAATTCGTCATCTACAACAAGTACACGACGTCTAATAGCTTCATCCTCTCTTATGGTATTCATTTGTAACCACACTCCATTTTTTTATTGTCAAATTTAAACAATAGTTGACTAAATTCAATACATTATTTTCATTACATTTGTAATTATTACACATGACATATTGTGTCATCGATATTTTTTTTGTTACAATTTAATACTTTTGCTGACTTTTTTCTTACTACGCCAGTTTTCGTCACAACCTTATTTATATTTGCCGCGTGTTGGGATGAAAAACCTGCAAAACGCAGGGAGGATAATATGGTGTGGAAAAAAAGAAATGGAGTCAAGGAAACAGCCATTGGCAACATCGCCATGGCACTAGCCGTAATCGCAGGGTTCATAGCCTTAGCCTATATTGCGGTACAAAATATCAGCTCAATGTTCATGGAGGAACTTGCCGGTCGTCGTGAACAGTTTGTCGAGTCCAAACTTACAGACTATGTAAATAGTCTAAACTTCGCCGTCAATCACCTTACCCCAGAAGATCTCGCCAGCGAAGCAAATTTCCAGTCCTACCAATACCGCTTAAAGCATGTGTATGGACTTGAGAGATTCGCCTTTGTCGATTCCAGAGGCGTTATTTACACCTCGAATGGCACACGCGACGACATCGACCTTTACAAATTCGACTATAAGACTCTTTCCAAACCTGAAATTTCACTCAAGAAAGTTGAAGGCGAACACAAGACAATCATCGTCGCCATCCCAATCAACAAGCTTCACTACAACGGCCAAACACTTGTCGTTTCCTTCATGGAAATCAATATCAGCCGTTTGCTCGAAGGCGTCTCTCTACAGCTTGATACGAACAGTGCAGTATCTTGCAACATCTACACAAAAGACGGTCAGTCGCTTTTAAGCATGGTGCTTGGCGGATTCGCAAGTGACGAGAATCTTTTTACAGCCATGGAGAAGGCAGCATTCGACGAAGGCTACTCCGTTGAAACAATTCGCACAGATTTTTCAGCACATCAAGAAGGAACGGCAACATTCACACTCAACGGAATACGAGAAACGGTCCACTACATCCCAGTAAAGTCAACCGACTGGATGTTAGCATACCTTGTTCGTGACAATGTTTTCTCGGAACAGTTTACCGCATTCTCCGAAGGCATTGTTGAGCGTAACTTGATTATTTCCGTCATCGTCCTCTTCGCTATCGTTCTGCTTTCAATCTTTTTTATCGTGCAAACACGCCGAAATGCAAAATACAGAATCGAGCAAGAAATCATCGAAGCCGAAAATCGCGTAAAACAGAAAAAACTCGAAGAACAGCTCAAGCTCCAGGAAAAGCTTGTAGAACAGGAACGACAGAGGAGCGAGCAAAGCTACATGATTAACGCGCTTTCTTCGGAATACAAGAGCGTGTTCTACGTAGACTTGGAAAATGACACATCCATTTGCTACCGCAAAGTCATGGACGAAGACATTCCGTTTGATATCGGCGAAAAAATCCAGTACTGGAAAATATTCTCGACATACGCCAAGATGTTCATTTTGCCGGAATACCAAGAAAAATTCATTGAATTTATCAAACCAGAACACATCCGCGAAGCCCTTCAGAAAGAAACGCTCATCTCATTGCGTTACAAATCCATGCACAAAGGAAAAGAAACCTATGAAATGGTCCGCATGGCAACCGCCAACACAAATGAAGACGGTTCCATCCGCGTTGTGGGCGTAGGTTTCTCGAACATCGACGAAGAAATGCGCGAATCCATGGCCAAGAACCAAACGCTCATCGATGCTTTGAAAGCCGCCGAAGAAGCGAACAAGGCAAAGACAGTGTTCCTCTCGAACATGAGCCATGAAATTCGCACCCCGATGAACGCCATTATCGGTCTCGACAGTCTTGCACTCCATGAACCGGGAATTTCTCCGAAACTGAAAGAATATCTTGAAAAAATCGGTTCATCGGCAGAGCACCTGTTGAGCCTCATCAACGAAATTCTGGACATGAGCCGAATCGAAAGCGGACGCATGACTATCCATAGCGAAGAATTCTCGTCGGCAAAGATGCTTGAACAAGTGAATACGATTTTCAACGGGCAGTGCAGTGAAAGAGGCTTGAATTACGTTTGCAATATTTCCGACAACATAGATGACTACTACATTGGCGACGACATGAAAATCCGCCAGGTGCTCATCAACATTCTCGGAAACGCCGTCAAGTTCACCCCGCAAGGAGGATCTGTCACATTCAGCATCAATAAAGCAACGACGTACGACAACAAGTCTACACTCGTCTTTAAAATTAGCGATACCGGCATCGGCATGAGCAAGGAATACTTGCCGAAACTCTTTGAACCGTTCAGCCAGGAAGATCCGAATACAACCATCAAGTACGGCAGTAGCGGCCTTGGACTTGCCATTACCAAGGGTATTGTCGACATGATGAACGGAAAGATTGAAGTCGAAAGCGAAAAAGGCAAGGGAACGACATTTACCATTTCGCTAACGCTTTTGAACTCCGACCGCTCCGACAAGGATACAAGCGATATCCAGATTCAGACAAGCGAAATGAGCGTCCTCGTGGTGGACGATGACGAAGTCGCCATGAACCACGCCAAGCTCGTTCTCGAGAAGTCTGGAATTTCAACAGAAGTCGCCAATTCTGGAAAAGAAGCTGTAGAAATGGTGAAACTTCGCCACGCTAGATGCAATCCGTACAGCCTCATCGTTTTGGACTGGCAGATGCACGAAATGGACGGCGTGGAAACCGCAAGGCAAATCCGCGCAGTTACTGGCGATGACACGGCTATTATCGTGCTCACCGCCTACAACTGGGACGACGTGCTGGACGAAGCGCTTGCCGCAGGTGTGGACTGCTTTATCGCAAAACCAATCTTCACAAAGAACATCTTGGATGAACTCAAGAATATTCTCAAGAAGAAACGTCAACATATTGCGCCGATGAAAAAGAAGGCAGAACTTTCAGGCCGTCAGTTGCTCCTTGCTGAAGACATGGAAGTGAACGCCCAAATCATGATTGAAATCTTGAAGATGCGCAATATCCAGACGGATCACGCCGAGAACGGAAAGATTGCTCTCGAGATGTTCAGCAAGAGTCCTATCGGGTACTACGACGCCATTCTCATGGATATGCGTATGCCCGAGATGGACGGCTTGGAAGCAACGGCAGCCATCCGCAAGCTCGACCGCCCCGATGCAAATGTCATCCCGATTATTGCACTCACGGCAAACGCCTTTGACGAAGACGTACAGCGCAGCTTACAAGCAGGCCTTAACGCTCACTTGAGCAAGCCGGTACAACCCGACGTGTTATTCGAAACGCTCGAAGGAATGCTGTAATAACTATCCTATCTCTAAAAGGAAGGCTGCTCGTTTTGAGCAGCCTTTTCTTTACTTTTCAATTTTCTTTTCGGCAGTATCATCTTTTATCAATCGGACAAAAGACTGCGAATGTGTACTGAAAGTCACGCGGCCGGGGAAAATTTCAAAACAGAATTTATCCTCAGATGTCCAGAAATGACTAAAGAAATTATTGCTGATGCCAGTGCTGCATTTGACCGGAGTCGCCTCAAAACCCAGGTTATCGGTCGGGGTCACGTTGCATTTTTCCCAACCCTTGCGAGACATGAGCACGCTCGACGGATCACCAAGCCCTAAATTTGTAGCGGTCTTGATCAAGGTTTCAAAATCCTTTTTGCTAGGAACGCGCCAGCCCCTTACGGCACAGTACTTGTTCACGGAATTCCATTCGTACAGCCCCTCGCCCGTATAGCCCACGCACTTGTACTTTAAGGGTTCCTTCATCCACACTTGTTCGCCAATCCTTACGGTCTTGTAAACCTGACCATCGCGAGGGTCGACAAACTGCGATTCAAAAAGATTCGGGGAAAGCGAGAATCTTTTTTGCCAAATGTATTCCTGCATGATATCGAGCATTTGCGCGCACGGTTCAAAAGAGAGTCCCAACTCCACGCAAAGCCGTCTTTGGCAAGCTTCCAAAACTTCCTGCTGTTCGCCATCCGAAAAACTTCTGACCTCGTACATGCTTGACGGGATTTTCTTTAAAACAAGCAGGAACAAACGATCCTTGGCATCTGCTAATTCGGGGGCATCCAAATCGCGCAGTTCTTTTTCTAAAGTCGATTCGTTTGCGAAAATAGAATCACCGACTTTTTGTACAAGAACCTCACATAAAGCCTTAACATCTTTTTGCGCTACCTTGACTGCGGGGCGCACCAATTTGGCGCCGCAGAACGGGCAATTTTCCATTTTATCCATTAAAGCATCAAAATCTTTTAGATTCTTATGACACTCTTTACAGAACATAGTGTTCTCCCCGAAAAAATTCTCGAATTTTCAATGTTAATATTAAAAATTGAGAAAGAAAGGGATGTAAAACTTATGCAAAAAACGATTGCAAAGCAGAGTTACTTGGCGCAAAAGCAATAGGCGAAATGGTCCGCTTCGGCAATTTTCGTCGGGAGTTCGGTGGAAAGGCATTTTTCGCGAACATCGGCGGAAGCCTTGGCACATTTGCAGCAGCGGTCAGCAAAGCGACAGCCCTTAGCAAAGTCCTTGGGATGCGGCACAGAGCCCGGAATAGACGCAAGCGTGCGCAAGTCGCTATGGCTTTCTGGAATCGCGGCAAGGAGCCCTTGCGTGTACGGGTGCATCGGATGATTGATGACTTCGCGGACAGGACCTTCTTCAACAATGCGACCAGCATACATCACGGCAACACGGTGGGCATACTGCGAAACGATACCCATGTTGTGCGTAATGAGGAGAACAGCTGTTCCCGTTTTTTCCGCCATTTCCTTGAGTACGGCAAGAACTTGAGCCTGAACAGTCACATCCAAAGCGGTCGTCGGTTCATCGGCGATGATCAATTTGGGCTTTGGCAAAAGCGCCATCACAATGCACACGCGCTGGAGCATGCCACCCGAAAGTTCATGCGGATAGGAATTCAAAACGCGATCGGGATCGGTGAAACCGGCCAAGCGAAGCTGCTCGCGAATAAGGTCGAGGGGATCGTTCTGCGCATTTTGAGACTGCGCATTCCGAGATGTCGCGGGATCTTGTTTAGACTGCGCGCTTTTCAAAGTAGCACCCTTCGAGATTGCGCTGAACTTAAAGACTTCAAGAAGCTGCTTTTTAATGGTGACGACAGGGTTCAGCGCTTGCATCGGTTCCTGGAAAATGCATGCGATTTCGGAACCACGAACAGATTGCAAATCCTTGAACGGGAGTTTCACGAGGTCGTGGGCATCTTGAGATTGCGCATCATTAGCCCCCACATCAAACAAAATCTCGCCGTTCACAATCTTTGCGCTTGGCCACGGCAACAAGCGCAAAATGCTCATCGCAGTCACGCTCTTTCCGCAACCGGACTCGCCCACCAACGCAAAAAATTCGCCCGGGAAAATGTCAAACGAGACGCGATCCGTCACTTGCAACGGTTGCTTGCCGTCACGCGAGTTGCCGTTCTTGTCAAACCCGAACGCCACCGAAACATCTTTAACGCTTAAAACTGGAGAACGATTAGACATATCTATCTCCCGACTTCGGGTCCATTGCATCTCGCACGCCTTCGCCGACGAAAGTCGTGAGCAAAAGCGTCACAAAGAGCGCAGCGACCGTGCTCACGGAAATCCACGGAGCGTAGAGGTTGTTGAGTCCCTGGCTCATCAGTTCACCCCAGCTCGGCGTCGGCGGCTGGAGTCCAAAGCCCAAGAAGTCAAGCGACGTGAGGCTTCCGATTCCACCAATCAACGTGAACGGGAAAAGCGTCACCACGGGAGTCATTGCATTCGGCAAGATTTCCTTGAAAAAGATATGGCGATGCCCAAGTCCAAGCACCTTCGCAGACATCACGTACGTCATGCTGCGGAGCTTCAAGAATTCCGCACGCATGTAATAGCTGAGCGAAAGCCAGTTGAACGCCGCCATAATCAAAATCAAAAGCCAGAAACTGCGGCCGTAAATACTGCCGATGAGAATCACCACGTAAAGCATCGGGAGCGACGACCAGATTTCAATCATACGCTGCATGCCCGTATCCCAGAACTTCCCGAGATAGCCCTGAATACCGCCAATGACAATGCCGAGGAACGTCCCGAGCACAGTCAAGAGCAAACTAAAGCTGATGCAAATGCGGAACCCGTGAATCAAACGTGAAAGAACGTCTCGCCCATTGCTATCGGTCCCGAGCCAGTGCTTTGCGCTCGGCGCAAATGGAGGGGTTCCCTCCTCGCTCAGATCCGCCTTCAGCGGATCGTGCGGCACTGGCGGCATGATCGTCCACATCTCAGGGCAGCCTCCAGCACGCGGGAATCCGTCTTCTTCATCCTGCTTGCATTCTTCGACATCTGCAAAAAGCTTTGCGTAATCCTGTTCCGTCTTGTATTCGCCACCAAAGTCCGCATCGCTGTAACGCGCAAACGCCGGGAAATAGCTCTTGCCGTTATAACGCAAATAGAACGGTTCATCGTTCACCGTCCACGGACTTGTGAGAGAAAGCAAGTACGCCACCACCAAAATCACAAGCGACCAAAAGGCGCGCTTGTTCTTGCGGAAGCGCTTTAGGCGGTTCAAAGTTTCTGTCGAAAGTCTAAGTTTCATAGATTAAACAAGGCTCGGCGCATTTTCGCATTTTTGCGACAGTTCCAACAACCATTAAATACTCGACTCGATAAATTCCTTGCGGAACGTCCCGTTGCCAAGCAAAATATCAATCGGCAGCTTGTGGAACTCGTACTCGTACGGAGGCTGTTTCCACGCAAAATCCTTCGGGTACTCGTTGAAAATATACTGCAACAACTTCACCGCCATTTCAAAACTGCGGAACTTGTTGCGGTCCGTCACATGAATCTGCGCACCGCCACAAATCTGCCCCGCCCCCTTGTGGAACGTCGGCTGGAAGTAGTTTTCGCGGAAATACACGCCCGGAAGCTTGAGCCCGTTCATGTACTTGCAAAGCTTGACCGCATCGATAAACGGAGCACCGAAAATTTCGAACGGGCGCGTCGTGCCACGGCCTTCGCTCACATTTGTTGCTTCAAACAAACACATGCCCGGATACACAATTGCAGTATCGAGCGTCGGCATGTTCGGGCTCGGCAAAATCCACGGCAGTCCCGTTTCGTCAAACCACATGCGCTTATCGTAGCCATCCATGTGCATCACGTAAAGTTCGCACTTCGGGAAACGCTCGGCCTTGAACTGTTCAGCAAGTTCGCCAATCGTCTTTGCGTGCCTCGTGCGGATGCTATGCAAGCCCACAAAGCTTGTGTAATTGAGGTCAAGCACCGGACCTTCCTCGTCCACGCAGTTGATCGGATTCGGACGATCCACCACGACCACCGGGATTCCCGCCTTTTCGCATGCCTTCATGCAGAGGAACAGCGTCCAGATGAACGTATAGTAACGGGCGCCCACATCCTGCAAATCGACAAGCATCGCATCCACATGCGAAAGCATTTCTGCGGTCGGTTCGCGATGTTCGCCATAAAGGCTGTAAACCGGAATATGCAATTCCGGATCTTCGTAGCCTTCCCATTCAATCATGTTGTCTTGCGTGTGCCCCTTGATGCCGTGCTGCGGACCAAACAAAGCCGAAAGCTT
Source organism: Fibrobacter sp. UWB7 (assembly GCF_900142945.1). Taxonomy (NCBI): domain Bacteria; kingdom Pseudomonadati; phylum Fibrobacterota; class Fibrobacteria; order Fibrobacterales; family Fibrobacteraceae; genus Fibrobacter; species Fibrobacter sp. UWB7. The sequence continues at coordinate 191,794 of NZ_FRCO01000002.1, read as the reverse complement.
AAAGAGCTTGCCGTCCAAATCCTTGAGCAAGTCAAGCGTATAACTCAAATCGGCACAGACCGAAGCCGGATGGAGAACCGCACCCAGGCGCTTACCACGAAGCGCTGCCGGGAAACTTTTTTCAAAATGAGAAAGAGCTAACGTAACCATGGATTTAAAGGTAGTAAAACCACCTTTAAACGCCAGCCGCTTCAAGCCGTTTCACATGGCAATATGCGAGTTCTTTTGTCCGTTCATCACGCAAATGCAGACTAGAGCCTTCACAATAGCGCCAATACTCACATTCCTTACAATCACCCGTTTTAGCCCATTCGCGGTCACGCATGACCTGATAACGGTTCTGCCATACATCCCAAAGGTCATCTTTATAAATATTCCCTTGAATGTAATCGCCACGCAAGCTAGGGCACGCCGAAATGCTTCCGTCACAAAGCACAGACGAAATATTCACGCCCGCCCAGCAAAAGAACGGATTATCTCGAACCACCTTTTCATAACTTCCGAGGAATCCTTCGCAATCGTAATTCACGTTGATGATTTTCTTTGTTTTCGCTTCACGAATAAATTCAAAGACCTGTCGAAATTTCTCATTCGAAAGCTGAAATAGCGGATTATCTTTCGCGCGACCTTTCGGGAACACGTTCGAAACGCGCCAACGCTTCACGCCAAGATTTACAAGCAAATTAAAAATCTGAGGCAATTCCTTGAGATTCTTGCGATTCACGCAAGTCATCACGTCAAACATCAAGCCTTCCGTATGCGCAGCCATGTTGATGGCTCGCACAGCACGTTCAAAGCTATGTGGATTTCCACGAAAATGATTGTGATTCTCTTCAAGCCCATCCAAGCTAATCGTAAGCGATTTGAGCCCAGCGTTCATAAGCCGAGCGAACCGATCAGGCGTCAAAGCGAGCGCATTTGTCACCATGCCCCATGCATATCCGCGCTTCTTAATTTCCTTACCGCATTCCTCAAGATCAGGGCGCATCAAAGGCTCGCCACCCGTAATCACCACCGCAAAATCATTCGGATCAATGTGCGGAGCAAGCCCATCCAAAACACGCAAAAAATCTTCACGCGGCATATCTGGAATCGCCTCCACCAAGCAATCACTACCGCAATGCAAGCAGTGCAGATTACAACGCAAAGTACATTCCCAGAACAAGTATGTCAACTTGTGGGATTTTATTTCACTATGGCGGTAAAGACGGTGCGCCTCAAGCGCTAAGGTTTTCTTAAGACCCAGATGCATGAATTCTAGAAACCAGCAATTCGGAGTTCATCGCTCAAAATTACTTTTCCTCGCCGCAAGAATTATTGAACACGCAAGGAGGACCATAAAGAGCTATCGCTCGTTCCAAAAGCATGTACTTATCAAAAAATTCATCTTCGCTCAGATTAGCTTGTCCATTGCTATATACGGTATTTCCATTATCATCAGTACTTATAACAAAGGACTGACCATCCTCGCACTCAAATGAATTATCATCCACTCGTTCACAGGGAATTTTTTCATCAGGCTTCACTTCGGTAAAAACATTATAATGAGCCAAAAAATCCGCTTTGTTATAGACCTTGCCATCATCACATGTATAAGTCTTATCTCTCACAATAACAACGCCGTATTTGGCAGTAACCTCAGGACGATTACGTATAGAAACTTGTTCTTCATCAACGATAGATTCAACACAGGTCACGCCATCAGAGCAAGTAAGTTTCGAATCGCCCTCGATTCTGGTGCAGACATCCCCCATAAAAACACCATACAATGGCTGAGGAACAACATCCATGCTGCTAGAACTTTGGACAACAGGATTTGAGCTAGACGATTGAGCTTCAGAACTTGAAGAATTTACCTCAGAAGTAGAGCTTGCAATTTCAGCCGACGAACTGGAACTTTCGCTATTTGAAGTTGCACTTGAACTGGAATCCGAGCCCTCAAACGTCGGAGATGTAGAACTATTATCGCAAGCATTCCAGAAGAACGTTGTCAATGCCAGCAAAAGCTTTTTCCAGTGATTGTACATCATATCAAATTCCCTAAAAATGTTGCCCCATACACATCTAATATAAACAAACCACGAAAAAATCACAATCTTGGAAAAGCTCGTTTCAAGAGTTTTTCAGCGTTTTTCAAAAGCAAATTCCACTTTTTCACAACAAACGTATTATATGCGACTTTTGAGCAACAAAAAAGACTGCCGTTAAGCAGTCTTCTTTCGTCTTTGTACAAGTTCCAAATGCTCGGCTCGGCCATGTTCAAGCAAACTTGACCGCGGCGCTCGCCTTACGCATTTGTCGTCTGTAGCGGAGCGTTCTTTCGTCTAGCTCACGAGCATCATCGAGAACACCATAACGAACAGTGCGACCGTTTCGCCGACACCGAGCACCATGAGGTAGTTCACGAGACCCTTGCCCGTTTCGCCAAGGGCGTTGCAAGCGTCAGCAGCGGACTTACCCACGTACCAGGCGCTAGCCATCATGCCGATGCCACCGAAGATGCCTACGCCAAGGTAAGCAGCCCAGTTGCCCGGAGCAGCCTGCGACTTGTTCAAGATGTACATCATCAGGAGCATGCCGTAAATCGTCTGCGCAATCGGCGCACCCACGAAGATGAGCAGCGTAAAGAGCGCGTTCTTACCCTTGAGATACGCCTTTTTCCAAGCACCGATGGCCGCCATGCCGGCAGTCCCGCAGCCCAGCGCAGAACCCACTGCGGCAAGGCCAAGGGCCGCCACCGCACCGAGCTTTGCGAGCGTTAAAAGTTGTGATTGATCCATAAGTGCGACCTCTTTCGATTAAAGCACCATCATGGAGAACACAAGCACGAACAAAGCGACGGTTTCGACGATACCGAGAACCATCAAGTAGTTCACCATGCCCTTGCCGGTTTCACCGAGAGCATCGCAAGCCACTGCAGCAGACTTGCCCTGGTACCAAGCAGAAGCCATCATGCCGAGGCCACCGAAGATACCAGCACCGAGGCAGCCGCCCCAGTTCGTAAAGCCCTGTTCAGCAGCCTTGCTCAAGATGAAGTTCATGAGCAACATGCCGTAAATCGTCTGGGAAATCGGAGCACCGACGAACACGAGAAGAGTGAAGAGAGCGGACTTACCCTGAGCGTAAGCCTTCTTCCACATCGTGATAGCAGACATACCGGCCGTTCCGCAACCAAGGGCAGAGCCCATAGCCGCAATGCCAAGCGCAGCTGCAGCACCCATTTTAGCGAGAGTCACCATTGTATTCGGTTCCATTATATTATCCTCATTAAGTAGCGGGATTTAACCCTTGGTTTAATTTTTTTGCTTGGCGAAGGGGCTGAATGCAAATCCGCTCCATTCAAGACCAAGTCCATTTGAAAATTCGAGTGTGTTAAGACGTACGGCATGCACAGCAACGCCCATCACGGCAAGTGCAATGTTCAGGCCATGAACGCCCAAAAGAACTAGAGCAGCACCGGCAACACCCACGGCAGAGCCAAACAGCGGCGAGAGCATTCCATTGAACGCTTCGGCGATTGCGGCACCAGACATACCCACTGCAAAGAGACGGATATAGCTGATGACGTCGGTGAAGCTGTTCACGATGTCGAGCACGAGCATCGGGATGCTGATGAAGTCCTGTTTGAGGCGGCTAGGCGGCACCGTAAAGAGCACGAGAAGCACGACTTCCACGATAAACATCGGGACGACGAACTTCGGCATGTCGATTCCAAGCACCATGTTGCATGCAAGGAAGAACATGACCCAAGCGCCCATGAGCCAGCCCACCTGCGCCATGAACGTCGAAGACTTGCGCTTGAGGCGCACAACGACATTCCACGCATGAGCAATACTCAGATGCACAACGGCAATGCAGAAGCAGAACAGCTGGATATGCTGCATCTGGGATGCTCCAGCAGCCTTCGGCACAAAGCTAGCGGGCAAGAACGTAAACGTCTCGCAGAACTGCTTGTATGCTTCAAAGCGCGTCGGATCCGTCGGAGCAGAGCTGCGAATCCAGTAGAGCACGTTGCGCACGCCTTCCGGGATAAAGTTGTAGTTAGCTATATCGAGGTAGTAGCTCCACCCTGCAAGTTCCGGCGTAAGGCCAAGAAAGTTTGCATTGATGGCGCCCCAGATGATAGTCGCCCAGCTCATCAAATACACAAAGTGGAATCCGGCACTACTTGCCTTCGGCATTTTCGAGCGTGCAAACATAGCAAGACCGAGGAACAACAGGCCATAAGCCATATCGCCCACAATCATCGCAAAGAAAAGGCTAAAGAAGCAGAGGAACACAGAGCTCACGTCAACTTCGTTGTAGCCCGGCGAAATGCCAATGATGTCATAGAGGCACTGCATCGGGCGCGAAAGCTTGTTGTAGCCGAGAAGCGTCGGGATGTTATCTTCGTCCGTCGGATCTTCAACGCGGATGCCCCAGCCGTTTGCCTTCGCTGCCGCACTGATTTCAGCAATGCGCGGTTCCGGGCAGAATCCCTGAAGTGCAGCAAGTCCCTTGTTCTGGAGCATGCTTGCAGAAGCTTCCACGAGATTGTAACGGTCCGTCACTTCCAAAAGGCGGTCTTCAAGATCGTCCTTCACGGAAGCAAGCTGGGCAAAGCGTTCGTCCACAGCAGAAATCGTCGTGTTCGATTCCTCTTCAATCATTCGATATTCTTCGAGCGACTTGAGAGGCATGGCGAGTTCCGTAAACGCACCCTTCACAGATGCAGGAGCATCGCCCTTCGTGAACACGGCAATGTACGTGCCATTTTCATCCTTGCCAAAAACATGCTTGTAAGCGTTATCGCCTTCGACTTCAAAAGGATCCTTGGAAAGATCGACGAGATAAAGGCGAACAAAGATGCCCTTTGCGGCAAGTTCCTTGACCGTACGCGGATCGAGATTTCCAAAAGCGTGGAGCTTTTCAAGTTCTTCCTTGGCTTGCTCCAGCTGGATTTCGGCATTTTTCTTGTCCGAAATGAGCGTCTGGATTTCTTCGACGAGCGTTACACCGCTTGCACCTTTCGCTGCAGGCGTAACCCCCTTGCGAAGCTTATCCGGAACGACTTCCATCGCCTTCTGCACACGGGCCACAGCACCCTTTGCACCGTTCACAGATGCACCAACGGCATTCTGGAGCGGAGTCAAATGAATAATTTCCATTTCGCGCAGAGCCTTAAGGGTTTCTTCCTTATGGCTTGCAAGCGTAAGAATGGTCACCTTCTTCATAGGAGTAATCATGCGGCAACCTCCTTACTCTGGGCGTCAAGTGCAAGCGCCTTAGCCGTAGCCTTGCCCTTTGCAAGCTTACTACGGGCCACACCGCTTGTCTGCTGGTCACCCAAGAAGATATTGATTTTGCGGATGTTATCCTTAGACTCGGGAATTTTCACCTTTTCGAACAGGTTCACACGCTGGCTCGTGGTACGCAGTTCCTTCGAAAGGAGTTCGTACTGCTTTTCGAGCACGCGGCGTTCCAGGCGCAAAGAAATCAAACCTTGCAAACTGCGGATACCATCGTCGAGCCACACCGGAGTCGTAAAGAAGTCCGGAATGTTCACGTTGAATTCCACGCCGCTAAACGTCGGAATCTTCACGCCGGCAATGTTACCCTCGCCCTGTTCGACACTCTTCACCGAGAGATAGTTTTTCCACTCAATGGGATCGGCAAAAAGCGAAATCCACGAAGCCATACTCTTGCGGAGCTTATCCTCTTCTTCGCGTTTCGCCATCACCTTCTCCTGGAGCGTACGCATTTCCATCTGCAGCTGCTGCTTTTTCAGAAGCAACGTCGGCAGATAGCGCTGGAAGCGCTTCAGTGCGTCACGTTCCGCCTTGAGGGCGTTTTTAGTTAACTTGACCTTAGCCATATTACCACTTCTTCGGCCAGTACTGATTGATCATCTTGGTGGGGATACCGGTTTCTTCAGGAGTGAAGCAATCGGCGAGGATTTCCCATCCGAGATCCAAAGCCTTTTCAAGAGGGATGTTCACAGAAAGGTCCATCATTTCCTTTTCGAAGCGTACGCCGTACTTCAACAGCTTCTGGTCCCAGTTGCTCATGTTGAAGCCCATGGATTGCTTTTCCAAGGTTTCCTTGTAGCTTGCGTACAGCTGAATCATGGTGTTCATGATGGTACGGTGGTCGCTACGGGTCTTGCCGTTCACCTGCTGCTTCAAGCGGCTCAAAGAACCGAACGGTTCGATACGGCCCTTGCGCAAGTAGAACTGACCTTCGGTAATGTAACCCGTGTTGTCCGGAACCGGGTGCGTCACGTCGTCGCCCGGCATGGTGGTCACAGCCAAAATCGTGATAGAACCAGCGTCGCTGAAGTCCACAGCCTTTTCGTAGCGGCTTGCGAGCTGAGAGTAAAGGTCGCCAGGATAACCACGGTTAGACGGAATCTGTTCCATCGTAATAGCGATTTCCTTCATGGCGTCGGCAAAGTTCGTCATGTCCGTGAGGAGCACGAGCACATTCTTGCCTTCGGTTGCAAACTTTTCAGCAACAGCGAGGGATGCATCCGGAACGAGCAAGCATTCCACGATCGGGTCAGATGCAGTATGCATGAACATCACCGTACGGGAAAGGGCACCGTTCTTTTCGAGGTAATCCTTGAGGTAGAGGTAGTCATCGTGCTTGAGGCCCATGCCGCCGAGGATAATCACGTCGACTTCAGCCTGCAAGGCGATACGTGCCAAAAGTTCGTTATACGGTTCACCAGCAATCGAGAAAATCGGGAGCTTCTGTGAAACGACGAGCGTGTTGAACACGTCAATCATCGGGATACCCGTACGCACCATCGTCTTCGGGATGATTCGCTTAGCAGGGTTCACAGAGGGGCCGCCAATCGTGATGCGTTCGCCATCGACTTCCGGGCCGTTGTCACGCGGCTTGCCAGCACCGTTAAACACGCGGCCAAGCAAAGCATCGCTGTACGGAACCTTCATCGGTTCACCGAGGAAGCGCACTTCGGAGTCCGTGGAAATACCACGGGCACCCGCAAAAACCTGCAAGTCCACGAGGTCACCGTCAATGCGGATCACACGGGCAAGAGAAGTACCGAAAGAGCTCGTTACCTGAGCCAGTTCCTGGTTTGCAACGCCTTCGGCTCTCAAAGTAATCACAGAACCGGCAATGCGTTCAATACGATGGTAAGCAACATTATGCATTAGCAGAAACCTCCTTTACGGAAGCAAAAATACTGGATTCGAGATCCTTGAATTCCTGAGAGTCAAACGCCACGCGGTTCCAGTCCTTGGTAGCCTGCGTGAGCTTGAGGAAGAACGTACGGGCGACATCCTTTTCGGTAAACGTCATCGGCGTCATGAGGATGGTGTAAATCTTGTCGAACACGTACTTCTGGCGTTCTGCAGAGCAAGCGGCGTCGATTTCGTTATAGGCGTCCTGCTGCAGATAAACGGCATCAAGATATTCAGATTTCAGATAAACAATGAAGTCTTCGATCGAAGTACCTTCTTCGCCCACGACCTTCATCATGTTGTTCACGTCCACGCCATTAGCGAGGATAGAACGGGCCTGAGCGACCTTCTTGGAATCGATGATACCTTCGTACTTGGACCAGGAATCGAGCGGGTGGATAGCCGGGAAACGGCGCTGGTCAGAACGTTCACGGGAAAGGCCGAGGAATGCGCCCACCACCTTCAAGGTAGCCTGGGTCACCGGTTCTTCGAAGTTACCACCTGCCGGAGACACGGAACCGCAAATCGTCACGGAGCCGGTCGAACCGTCCTTGAGGCGGACAACGCCACCGCGTTCGTAGAAGGAAGCGATCACAGATTCGAGGTAAGCCGGGAATGCTTCTTCGCCCGGAATTTCTTCCAAACGGCCACTCATTTCACGGAGAGCCTGAGCCCAACGAGAAGTGGAGTCAGCGAGGAGGAGCACGTTGAGGCCCATCTGGCGATAGTATTCAGCGAGCGTCACGCCGGTATAAACGGAAGCTTCACGAGCGGCCACCGGCATTGAAGACGTGTTACAAATGATAAGCGTACGTTCCATCAAGGACTTACCCGTACGCGGGTCAATCAATTCCGGGAATTCGCGAAGGGTTTCCACCACTTCACCAGCACGTTCACCGCAAGCTGCCAAAATCACGATGTCCACGTCGGCATAACGGCTCATGAGCTGCTGGAGCACGGTCTTACCGGCACCGAACGGGCCCGGCGTACAGAACGTACCACCCTGCATCACAGGGAAGAACGTATCGATAATGCGCTGCTGCATAGTAAGCGGCTTGGACGGGCGGAGACGTTCTTCGAAAGCCTTGATCGGCATCTTGACCGGCCAGGTCTGCACCATCGTCACATCGACAGTTTCGCCCTTATCGTTCTTGAGCTTTGCGACAACATCTTCGACAACGCGGTCACCGGCAGTCGTAATGTAATCTACAGTCCACTTGCCAAGGAGCTTGAACGGCACCATGATGCGATGCGAGAAAACACCTTCCGGAACCGTACCGAGCGTATCACCAGCGACAACCACATCGCCAGCCTTAGCGACCGGAGTAAAAGCCCACTTCTTGTCACGCGGGAGAGCCTTCAAGTACTTACCGCGCTGGAGGAAGAAGCCGCATTCGTCAGCGAGCTTCGGCAGCGGGTTCTGAAGACCATCAAAAACTTGAGTAAGGAGACCCGGACCAAGTTCAACAGAAAGAAGTTCACCCGTAAATTCGACTTCGTCGCCAGCCTTGAGGCCAGTCGTATCTTCGAACACCTGGAGTTCAGCGTAATCACCACGGATACGAATCACTTCGCTCTTAAGGGGGATGATTTCTGTCTTACCTGCTTCGTTCTTCGAAATGAGCTTTGCATAAGCCACTTCGTTCTGGGAAACGGCGCTTTCAAACTTGACACGAATCAGGTTTCCGTTCACGCCGGTTATTTTTCCGATACTAGCCATTGAAAATGGACCTCCACTCATTCCTGCCTGTATGCAGGATCGTTTTCATTAATAATATTGATGACGGCCTTGTCGCCTGCGATATCGTTCAAACGAGCCCAACGCTCGCAGATTCTAAGCTTAATCGCATAGGCGTAGACGTGCTTGATGGTCCCCTCGCCTACACCGGCAAGGCTATCCACAAGCCAAAAACGGGCGCGGTCGATATCCAGTTCCTTTTCAAGCGGATTTGACTTCATGAACGCGTCCTGAATCATCTTCGCAAAGGTGACGTCATAACCAGAGAATGAACGTTCCGCAAAACGCACTTCAGGGCCCCACGCCTGGGCGCGGAGCCTACCTGAAACGTTTCTCATCTGGGTTTCGCGGGACTGGTATTCCCTAACAAATTCATCATCGCTCTCTTCGCCCGCTAAAAGGGCGTCGAGCGCTTCGAGTTCTGGGGCGTCCAGCACACCTTCGCAACGGCCACGGAACTCGGCCATGCTAAGGGGCGGAACGTCGCCCAGTTCTAGCATCGGAAGCGATGCCATCAAATATGCTGGACTGCTCATTGGACCGCCTTATTTGCCCTGGGCGGCCTTGTTTACAATCTTTGCAAGTTGCGGTCTGAGCAAGGCAGAAAGAGATTCCGCCATTGCCTGTTCTGTAAATTCGTGGCTGACCTTGCCGCCATCGAGCTTAACGCGGAAGCCAAACTTGACGCCCTTGTCGCTTTCGACCTTGACGCCAGCCTTGAGCTGCTTTGCAAACTCGCCCATCACAAAGCTCGTGAGGGCCTTGGCATCGGCTTCGGAGAAGTTGATTTCGATGTCGGAGGTATAGCTCTTTGCAACTGTGAGGAGCATGTTCTTCACGGTCGATTCATCGAGAGACTTGTCAATCTGGAGGCTGAGAAGATCAAGAATCATCTTTTCGAGGTTCTTGCCCACCGAGAGGAGCAAATCGCGAGCGGACTGTTCCAAAGTGCGTTCGCTGCGTTCTGTAAATGCTTGAGCTTCCTTGTCGGCGTTTTCGAGTTTTGCTTTGGCTTCGTCTTCGGCAGCCCTGACAATTTCGGCCGCCTTGTCCTTTGCCTTAGAAATAATATCTGCTGCTGCGAGTTCTGCCTTTTCGACAGCATCCTTCTGGATGCGTTCCATAAGGGCTTGCAAATCTTCTGCCATTTAAATCTCCAAATTGAACCAAAACACCCCTTTTAAGGGCATTTTTATTAAACACAGAAAAGAATATACTAGGAAAATTTGGAAAAAGACAAGAAAATCGACAAAAAATTGCGAAAATATTGTTTACTTACACAAATGGAGGATAAAAAGACCAAAAGGAGCGACAAAAGGCGTAAAACCTCAACAAAAAATGGAAAGCGCTTTACAAAATTTGGGAAAAAAAGCCTATTTTTAAAGTCGCGGTTGATCAACGCACCGATATCTATAGTTGACAAAATGAGTGTTTTTGCAAACCAAAGCGGCTTCTTGACAAGGACGTCATCAAGGATGTATCTTTGACAGGGTACACGGACGAAACGCTTTTGAATGAGGTGACGAAATGACGGATTTGCTTTACGAGAAACAAGGAGCTTACCTGCAAGGAAAAGGTGATGGCATTCTTGAATCTGCACAGCTTATGATCGATGCTGGCATTTTGACACCCGAAAAAGCAGCCGAACTCTTCAAAGTCCGTAAAGAAGATATACTTTCCAAGAAAAAAAGTTCGAATTTGGCTAAATAAAGCCTATTCTTAAGCCGCCAATCAAGCCCGACTCTGTCGGGCAATTTTTTTTACTGTGACATTTTACTGTGACATTTTTTCATGTCACAGTAAAAATTTGGATTTACCCATCAATATACACGAAAGACTGCGGAGCGGCGGTAATGCCGTATTCAGCAAGCGTCTTGGGAGTATCAAATTTTTGCAATTCACCTAACTGATATGCGTATGCCACCGATTTGTCTGCATAATAATCCATAAACTTCGGACGTGATATTCCTGCATGAGCACGAGTTTTTTCCCAAAGTTTTTTCGGAGAATCTTTCAAAACGCCTAGAACTTCAACCATCGCAACCACCTTCATTTCAGGAGCGGTTGAATAAATGAGAATTCGGTCGACTTTACGTTTGGCGACACTTCTGCGGAACTCATATTTCTTTGAGCCGTCAAGAATTCTGTGAACATATTCAGGTTTGATGGAAAGGAGAATTGTGGACATGGTTTGTTATTCAAGAAAATACGCAGGAATACCCCAATACACTTACTTTTCACTATCAATCAATAGTTTCCGTCCGTCAACATTCTCAAGGACCTTCATTTGCTGGATGGCGATTTTGTTCAATTTTTCCAAGCGTTCTGATTGAGGAAGATTCTCGTTTATAAAAACGGCATTCAAGTTTTCCATATTAGAAAGGCAAATAAGTTGGTTAATTGAAGCGTAATCTCGGATATTACCTTTTAGTGAAGGGTTCTCTTCACGCCATTCCTTGGCTGTTTTTCCAAACATAGCAACATTGAGCATATCAGCTTCATCTGCATACACGAAAGATTTCTGCAGTGCAGTAAGCTTTGGAGGAATCAGATTCTGTTTAATCGCGTCAGTATGTATGCGATAATTAATTTTCGCCAATTCCCGTTTAGCGCTCCATCCAATTTGTTTTTGCTCTTCTTCTTTAAGACGCTGGAATTCTTCGATAAGATACAACTTAAAAGATACACTTATTGCAGAGCCAAATTCAAAAGCAATATCCTTATGGGCATAGGTGCCGCCGTAACGCCCTTTCTTTACAACTATGCCAACGGCATTCGTTTTTTCAATCCATTCACTACAGCTCAGCACGAATGTGGGCAATCCGGCTTCTTTTCTAAAGTGGTCAAATTCGACCACTTTAAAATCGGGATTGTGAATAGTCTCCCAAGTACCTAAAAATTCCAATGTATAACGATTGCGAAGCCAATTCTTTATAACATCAGCCGCACGAGCATCATTTTCCTTAGCCCCAGCCATATCCGTCAAACAAATGTAATCACGATTATCAAAACTGATAACCGAAATTTCTGTATTTTCTACTGTTATCTTTGCCATATATAGATCGCTTTCCGTTTTTCTAAAGGTCACTCCGTTATCCCATTAAATATACATTCTCATCAAGACATAATTTGACATTTTAGAAGTCGTGTGCGAAATCAACCAAAATCAATGGCTTGTGGTTTCAACCGAAACGCATCAGGATCAACAGTCATCTTAAAAATTTTCATTTCAGGATTAAGCCATCTTGCGACTTTCAAGAATTCAGCCTGCTTAGATTTTTCCATATTAATACCAAGATAGAGTTCGCAAAAACATTCTCTTCCTATAACCGGATAAAAGCGAACATCTTCGTAATCAACCGAACCATCTGCCTTTTTAGCACTATCAGAATATTCTGAAGGGATTGCTCCAACCAACGGTTCTGTCAGTAATAAACGGACTTCCTTTTCATGTTCCCATTCTTTGGCTTTTGTTGACAGCTGATAACGAGTATAATTAATCATGTCTATTTTATGAAAAAAATCTGGTTTATTGAGAATGTCCTTGTACTGCACTTCCAATTGTTGTACACCAAAATTGAATCCATTCATCATCCGAGATAGATACTTATCCGCTTTTTCCATATCTATGCCGATACAAATGCCGTTGTAACTGCTGTAAAAGCACCACATAAGAAGAGATTCATAGACTTTAGATAAGCTGCAAATCCAAGTACGCTTGCGTAAGTTCTCGTATTGGCAAGATTCCATTTTTTCAATCAAATGTGACGGCCATCTTTTGCATCTTTCTGCAGGAACTTTAGAAAAATCTATCAAACTAGAATGGCAATCAAACGGATCATTTAACCTAGTGGCATTAGCAAATCGAAGATTGTGGCATTTCAGCATCTTCAAACCACCATCGGCATCAAGGTATTTATACAACTTGGAAGTAATCACTATTATCCTGCTATCTTTTGAAAAAATTCATCTCTGTTTTTAGTTTTTTCTTAGCTCTATCAAAATATGCTATTCCAGAAATGACTTGACCTTCTATATACTCATCATCGTTCTTTTGATGAATGTTTTTCTCTCCCAAAACTGTCCAGAAAATATCCAAATTATTTTCATTCAAAGCATTCAACAAATCCTCCTTACGTACAAGCAAAGACGAATTACCCTTTCCATCTACAGAGGGATCTACACAAATAATCTCCCCCATTTGATTTGTGTATTTTCCGTCATATTCACTCGGACCAATTTTTAGAATGTCGTATAACAACTTTGATGGTTTAAGATATGATAGAGTGTTTTCTTTAGAAAAATCCTGTTCATTTTCCCAAAAATAATGGTAATTGGTAATTCCAACTTGCCCAACAACAGTAGATTCATCAACTAAATTTTCCCATAAATCAGATCCATACACAGAATAAAATGCATCTGACCAATAATACTCTTTGTCGTAGACCTCAAAACATTCACTATTTTCAGGCATCCACCTACCAAAGAAATTTTTGTTTTTAGCCCACTTTTTTATCTTACTAGATTCACTTTTTTTGAAAATGTATGCCTTAAGCATATAGTAAAAATCTTTTTGACCGATGTAAAAGGGCTTTTCGCCCAATTTTAGCGGTTGCTTAAAAACCAAGGTTTCCCCTAAAGAAAGCCATTCTTTCCCATTATTATCTTTTCGACAAATAAACCTGACTGGGTTCGGTAAATTTGATTTCGACTTAATCCACGATAAATTATCTTCATCCCAAAAAGATTTGTCCAACCGTTCCGAAGGACCTTCTTTTATGGATTTAGTTAATAATATTGTCGGGTCAATATCTCTTACATATGGTTCAAATGTTCCGACATATTTTACCTCATGATTTGCACAATCATAAACATTTCTTTTTACTTCACAATTATCGGCTACACGAGCAAGAAGATTGAAAAAAGCTATCCACTGGTATTTCTTACCTATTCGTTCTATTTGTGATTGTTGACGGTCAGAACTGCCTACAGAATCATCAAATGCACCATGTAAAGTATAGTCATAACCATATTCATCGAAAATCATCTTTATTGCATAATTACTCAATCCGTGAATATCAACATTCCAACAATCAAAAGCATTCTCCCATGTATATCGTCCAAAATCACCATACGGCATATGATCAACAGTAGCCATTGATTTAATTATTTGGTTTATACCATTTTTTCGACAATCCTTTACGCATTCCTCATATGGAACAATCATTTTTTTTATTGTTTCTCTTGTTGGCAAAATATTCGGCAAAGAACTTTTAAATGGGCCATAAATTTTACTCATATCGAAATCAAATTTAAGATTTCGGAATTTTCCATACTCTATTACATTTTTTGCATAATCCCTTAAAAGAATATCCGCATAGACCTTTTGCGTCGAAAAGACTTTTCTATAAACCTTATCACACAGCATTAGCAAATCTTCATCTTTTACACAGCGAACAGCACAGCCAAATGCCACAGCATATAGACGTTGAACGACATAAGGATCATTAACATCCGTAAACATATCAATTAAAGAACAAAGAATATCAATATGTTTATTTAGAACTCTTATTAGAGACTTCGTAGCTCGATCCCGAAGTTGCCTGTTCGAATTCGTCAAAAACCACATTAATGTTTGAGAATAAAGACGAATAGATTCTTTGGAAAGATATTCCAATGAATGCTTTTCACCCCATTCTATTAGTACGCGAACAATGTTATTTTCTTCATGGACATCATCATATATGTCGTGGATGTAGGTAGACCATTTGGCATCACGTTTGGCCATCGAAAGATTCCAAAGGTATTGATGTAAATAAAGGCTGTTCAAAGGATGATTCGGTTCCGACGAAAGCAAAAGCAAAAGTTCTAAAAAGCATTCATAGAAATCTTCGTCAGGAATAATTTCTTTTTTTATATAACTATAAATCTTATCAGTTTTTATATTTTCCTTTTTACGCCACTTAAGGCTATACAAAAAAGCGAGCTTGACCCAATATGCTTTTTTATTAGGTACGACTTCAATATATTCTATATTATACAGATCTGGCAGTAGTATTGCTATTGCTTTTATAATACCTTGATCAGTTATTCTGTTTATTTTTTCACTCTTTTTAAAAACTTGTTTTATATTAGAATATTCACTCAGTCCCTCATTCAGCAACATTTTTGCAACAATGATATTATAATAGCGTTCAAAAGCAAAGTCAACATTTGTTTGACCTTCATTGTTGCAATAATCTTTAAGCAAATTTTCTGATATCAATTCTTTATAAATTACAGAAGATTCTTTGCCAAGATTACGAACACAATTTGAAATTATTTCATGGACATTTTCTATTTTTAATTTTTTTCCATTCAATTTTTCATTTGCAATCGCCGATAAAATATTTTCAACTAAGGGATAATTAGAATCTATATCTAATTTATTGCATATTGCATTATTAGCGTTGTTTAGATAAGCATTGAAAACATCTGTTAATCCATAATATCCTTCTGGAATTTTGTGAAAACCACTCTTTTTCAATCCCTCACAAAAAAGCATCAAAAAAAGTGGATTTGAAAATTCAAGATTCAACATTTGCATCGAAGGCATTTCTATTTCATATTTTTGGAAATATAGGCTAATAGCATCATATTCAACACCAGAAAATCCACAATGTTTAATTTCAACAAAATTACAAGCATCTTCCAAGTCCAAAGTTAAGACTTTCCTTCTATATGAACTTCTTATGCTAAAAGCAACTCCCAAATTTTTGTATTTACGAATTGATGCTATAAATCCTGATATATTTCGGTTCCAAAACTTATGATAATCACATTCATTTAAAGCATCGAAAAAGAAAAGTATTCTTTCATTACACGAATCAGCAAGAGAGTCTAATGCGCCTAAAAAAACATCTCGGGAACATTCTATAAAAAGTTTTTTTAAAATTTGATCCCATAAATCGTTATCATTAAACTGATTTCCAAGGAATAAAAAAGTATAAGCATTTTTGCGCAATCTCTTCATCGCAATGTCAGCAAATAGGTGCGATTTTCCTGTTCCTGCATCGCCAACAAGCAGCATATTCGGATTCAGAAATAATTTATATGAATCCGACTCAAAATATTTCAATGAATTTAATATTATTATTAAATATTCAGAAATAGATGAACAAACATAATCAAAACGATTTTTTTCTTTCGAGCGAGACCAATTTTTCACCAATTCAATAAAATTAAACAACTGATGATGGAGATCATTTAAAATCTTTTTTGAGTTTACAACATCGTCTAACGATAATCTATCGCCTTTTTTTAAAATATCATACAGTTTATCAATTTTACAATCTATATCTTTTCCTCTTAATTCAACATCTTTGGAATATTCCTTACAATTGATTTTATCTCGATTACTTAACACCTGATTAATACACTCATAAAAATGCTTGTAAAAGAAACTTCCGCCAGACAAGCCGTCAAAAATTTCAGCAATCGGCAAATTAACATTAAGCTCAGGAGTATATCTTTTCCCTAAATTGGCAATAGACTGTTCTAGCCTATCCGCAAACCATTCCTTAGAAAAGGATTCTTCGTTAAACCAAAAATATTTTCGGCCTCTATTCTCTTCTTTACTTAACCTATAAAAAATTTCAGAATCGCCCCAAAACTCTATATCGACGGTTCTACCTTGTTTTTCTGCTAAATTCTTCCAAAGCGCAACTTTTTCATTCCAGCGATCCATCAGAGATTTATTGCTTTTTCCCGCTCGTTTTCCTTTTGTAACTGTAATTCGTGGATCAGGACGATCCAAAGGAACGCATACAATGTATTTAACCAACTTTGGATGTTTTTCTAATGCAGTCTTAAAAGATTCTTCTATTTGAGACCATTGAGCCATTCCTAAAGAAGAAAAGTATTTTGCTTGCCAACCATATTCAAAACCATCTTTTTGAACAGAATACGCCTCAACACCGCCGTCAGGTGCAGCTATTCGAAAAAAAGATTCTCGATTATCATCTTTTTCAGCCCTAGCTAATTGACATATCAATTCTTCGAAGGCTTTTTCTTGAGAACCATCAAAAATGCGGAGCTTATTCCATTCTTTATTCATAAAAAGATCCTTTACACCCTAGCTACTATAACACTCAGAGTATTTTTCATTTCTACACAAATATCATTTGCAAATTATTCGAGGTTCAACATTTATCTGAAGACAGGCGTTCACAAACATAGAGAGAATCCACAATTTTTGAAAAGCATATTCATTTTTATTTGTTGATTTTACATTCTTTTTGAAATCATTTTGCATTTTTTTTATCTGATTGACAAAATCATCTTTGTTTAAAAAATTAACAACCAAGCACATTCTTTTTTTAAACATAGGCTGCATCATTCCACATTCCCATTTTTTTATATACTCCTCAATAGATTGTTCATCAACATTTGCCCTCGGAATATTTGTCCGACTATGTTTTTTACTCCACTTTTCTTGTTTTTTTCCCAATTGTTCATGAGAAGGCAACATATTTCCCAAATTTTTTAAAGCCTGCCCCACAACATCCTGAAAATCTGATGCCGATGCGCTATCTTTTTTTTCTTTTTTATATTTGCATACAAAAAAGGATACCTCATCATCTTTTATTCTTATAAAATCAGCCCATTCATCTTCTAAATCATCGCAGAAAAGAGCAGAATCAGGCGAACTAAATTTACTTTCGACAAAGAAAAATTCACTTTTAGAATACCACTTTTTCATTCTACCAATTTTATCATTCTTTTTTTTCCTTATTTCTTCAGAATCTCCAGATTTCCAATCTAATTTTGAATTCCATTTTTCGCTTTCTATTTTGGAATCCTTCATTTCCTCATTAGACATATATTGAAGAAAAAAGGGAGCATTATTTAACAACCTTGATGAAGAAAACAATTTCCCATTTGAATAAACTTTTGCATTTTTGTCAAAATACACATTAAACAAATTTTCTTCATTAATAATTTGCTCGAGATTTTTTTCTTTAAAATTATCAAGACATTGATCAATAATTTTTATTTTCTTCCAGGTTTTATTCGACAACCAGATTCTATTATTAGTTTTTCCTGACAAAAATTCAACTTTAACAACATCATCTTTATAATTAGCCACAAAATTTCCTAATTCATCTTTTTTTACTTTTACCGAATCATAAAAAGAATCTAAATATTTATATATATTGAAATTTGGTTTACTTTCTATTATAGGAGTTTCACAAAATAAAGATTTCAGATATTCCGTATGCAGAAAAATAGACGAAGGAACAGCAGCACCATTAAACGTTTCTTGTAAAGCAAAATTTGATATAAAATTATTTTCAACATCATTTCGTTCTTTTTGTCTTAATTCATTAAAAGATTCTGCAATCCATGAACAAATTTCTTCTAGTTGAATTTTCGAACCATACTGATTAATACGAGATGAATTTACGCAAATTGATATTCTATTTTTTTCATTTTTCCCCCGTAAGCTTCGAACAATGAAATTTCCTGCATCAACTCCTGAAATATTCCGTTTCAAATCATCAGCAATATAACTTTTAGTCCATACTGATGTTTTTTGGCCATCTATATTTTGCATATTTACTGATTTAAATTTTGTTTTATCATCAATATGAAATTTTGTTAATTGTTCATATTCAATAGGATATAATTTATTTGAAATTTTTGAGGGAATATTCGTATTTTGCTTTAATATAGCAACATAATCAGAATCCATTAAAATAAAAAAATACCCTAATTTAATCTCTTTCCATGGAAAATTTTCATTTGAAGCAAAAGATGGAATTTTAGGTTTACATTTAAAAATCACTATTTGATAATCAATGTTATTATTCGTTGAAGAATAATGATATGCACCCTTTTTCAAAGATTGCAAAGCAGAATCAACATCGGCTTGCAGCAAGCCATTGCGCTTATAAAAGTACGCATTTCTACTAAATCTCAAACAATCTTTAATTGAAGCAAAATCCAGTTTCATTTTTTCTACTTATAGTACCTTAAATAATTGTTCTAATTTAGCGACGATTCGTTTTTGTTCGGCTAAAGGAGGGAGAGGAATACAACAATCCGATATGATTTCCAATGTCAAATTTGGAATTGCAGTTATTTTCTTTTGCACCAATAAGCATTTTTGAATCAAAGGACTATTTAGCGCATATATCAAATAGATTAAGTTTATGTCGTCACTTACAATAGGGCGAATTAAAGCTACTGCTTGATTTGCATTCAAAGGAAGATCCTCTTGTCGAACCAGCGCTGTTCTTCCTAGAGTTCCGGCAATGGTTATTAAAATATCATTAGCTTGTAAAATAGAACGCTGTAAAAAGCCATAATGAGTTTCCTCGCCAACATATTTAAGGCTTTGTTTGTCCAGGCTGTCAAATCCAGCTACATTTTCAGCACGAAGGAATCCTATTCCATTTTCAGCATAAGCAACATTTCCGCCTCTTGGAGTTGTTCCTTTAGTGACCAACGTTGACAAATCTTTTATTCTACACCATACCCAACTTTCGGGGATTTCAAAGGGGATTTCTTCTTCATCAATCGGAGTAATCTCTAAATCTTTCTTTTTGAGTTTTCCTTGTTTTACAAGTGATTCTTTTTCTTTTCGGATTTTGGCAAGGAGAACGGAGGCGGGTTCGTCTTTGGGGTTCTGTGGGACGAGTTTGCCTTGAATGGCTTCTTGGAGGATGCTTTTTTTGAGGGCTTCGGGGAGTTCCTTGTTGAGTTTGTCGAGTTGTTCCTGGGCGGCTCCGTATTCTTCTGCGAGCGGGAGAACTTGTTCAAGTTTTGCGACGATTCGTTTCTGTTCGGCTAGGGGCGGGAGGGGAAGAATAAGCCCTTTCAACCTATTTGCAGACAATCCCGGCATTGCAGTTCCCACAGAAACCAATCGATTTGTTTCTTTCAGCAAATAAATGAAATAATAAACGTATTCACAAATTCCATTTACACAAGGTCTTAATCGATGAATATGGTTTTGCAAACATATGTCATAATCTTCATTCCAAATAGCCGAGCGACCATATCCAGCACCACCTTCACAAACTAATAAATCACCTTTTGTGGCTGAGCAACTTTTTATTTCCTCATCAGTGAAATTCATAACCTTCACATTATCAAGAACAAATCTGCCCCAATATAAATTTGAAGTTGTTATAAATTTTTGAGGCGATCCTTTCTTATTGGAACTACTTTGTTGCTTTCCACTTGTATGATAAAAGATATCGCCAATTCTACACCACGCCCAACTTTCGGGGATTTCGAACGGAATTTCATCAGAAATGTCCTTAGGAGCGGTGGTGCCGACTTGTTCATACCAGACGCCGTTTTCACGATAGATGCGGGAAGACAAAGCCTTAGATTGCTTCATAGCCTTAGCTCCTCGCAATGACGCGTTCTTTGAACCTTTACTGGATTCTTCGCTACGCTCAGAATGACGCGATTCGCCTTCGTTTCGAGATGCGGCGATGCGCTCTAGTAGTTTTTGGGCAGATTCGTCCTTGGGATTCTGGGGAACGAGTTTGCCTTGTATCGCCCATTGCAAGATGCTGTTCTTGAGTTGCTTTCCGTCCATCGTCGCTAGCTCCTAGATCCCCGAACGGAGTCGGGGATGACAATGGTGTCAATTCCCAAAAGTTTCTGGATTTCTTCAAGCTTTTTGTCAATCTTGGCATCCAGCGCGGCGCGTTTCTTGTGGTAGTCTTCCAGGAGTTCTGCGGGTGGCAATACTTCCTCTTCTTCCTTGGGGAACTTGCACTGGTCAAAGTTGCAGTCCATTTCCACGAGTTCTTCGGGGGTGAACTTGCGGGACTTTTCGCTCACGACTTCGCCGTCGTCGTTGGTCTCGAGGATTTCTTCGCGGTTGTTCCACCAGTCCATTATGGGTTTGCAATGCTCCAGGCGCATGGGCTTCGTCTTGCTGAAGTGCTTGTAGCCTTCGGGCATGTCGAGGCGGTAAAACCAGGTTTCCTTGGTGCTGAACCCTGTCGGGGCGCCTTTCGCCTTTTCGTTGTCGAAGAACAGGATGTTCGTCGCGATGCTGGTGTAAGGGCTAAAGATGCTGCCCGGCAGGCGAATGACGGTGTGCAGGTTGAATTCGCGGAGCAGCTTCTGCTTGATGGCGAGTTTTGCGCCGTCGGTGCCGAACAGGAACCCGTCGGGGATAATCACGCCTGCACGGCCCATCTTTTTGAGGCGATACATGATGAGCACAATGAAAAGGTCGGCGGTTTCGCTGCTCTGCATGCTCGTCGGGAAGTTCAGCTTGGCGTTCATTCCGGTGCTGCCGCCATAGGGCGGGTTCATGCCGATGCAATCCACCTTGTCGCTGTCCTTGAATTCCGTCACCTTGCGGCCGAGCGAATCTGTATGGGTGATGTTCGGTTCTTCGATGTCGTGGACAAGCATGTTGGTTATCGATAGCAGGTACGGGAGCGGTTTCCATTCCTGCCCGACAATGGACGACTGGAATTTCTTTTCGTCGCTTGTTGTCTTTACGGAGGGTTTTAGGTAGTTCAGGCAACTGGTCAAGAAGCCGCCCGTTCCGCTGGTAAAGTCGCCAAAGGTTTCGCCGAGTTTCGGGTGCAGCTGTTGCACGATAAAGTCGGTCAATGCACGCGGCGTGTAGAATTCGCCTGCATTGCCCGCACTCTGCAAATCTTTCAGGATTCCTTCGTAAATGTCGCCGAAGGTGTGGCGGTCGTCGGCATCGCTAAAGTCCACTTCGTCGATGATGTTGATGAGCTTGCGTAGGATGATGCCGTCTTTCATGTACTGGTTCAAATCTTCGAAGACCATCCGCACAATCGCCTTACCGCGCGGGGTATTCTCGTTCACGGGCAAGTTCTTGAGCGTCGGGAAAAGTTCGTTGTTCACGAACGCGAGCAACGCATCGCCCGTGAGCGCCTTGCCGTCTTTCTCATCGACAGCCCAGTTGCGCCAGCGCATCTTTTCGGGAATGATGGATTTGTACTTGTCCTTGGTGCATTCCCAGATTTCTTCCTGAGCGTCATAGACCTTCAAGAAAAACATCCACACCATCTGTTCGATTCGCTGGGCGTCGCCGTTGATACCGGCATCGCCACGCATTTCGTTCTGCAATCTCTTGACCAAGTTATTTACGGACATATATTACCTTATAAAACCTATTTGACAATCCAGCGACCGGTTTTGTCGGAGCCTTCGCGAGCAATCACATCCAAGTCTTGCAACTTGGACATTTCACGATCGATTGTCCTTTCTGAAACCTTTAATTTTTTTGCAATCATTGCAATGGTGACATCACCATCGTTTATCATATCAATAATTTTCTTCTGACGCAACGAGAGCTTAATGTCGTTTGCCAATGCAGTCCCCTCTTCAACAGGAATATCCTTGAATTGTTTCAATGTATCAAGAATATTCTGGAGCATGAATTCAATAAACGGACTGCACTCCCCCGCCACAGAAGACTTCGCAATAGCATCATAATACTTTTGCTGGTTGGCATAGACCATATTTTCAACCGGCAAATGTTCAAAGGCGGGGTTCCACTTACCGAGAATAAGCGACTGCCACAAGCGCCCCATACGACCATTTCCATCGCTAAACGGGTGGATAAACTCAAACTCGTAATGGAAAATGCAAGAACGAATCAGCAAATGTTCCTTGCTCTTTTTTAGCCATTCAAACAAATCAGCCATTAACGCAGGAACTCTGCCCGGCGGAGGCGCTAAATGGATGCACTTTTTCCCATTGAAAACGCCTTCGTTACAACTACGGAACCGCCCTGCATCAAGAGTTATACCGTGCATCATTACGCCATGAGCCTTTAACAAATCCCTAATAGAAAAGGGATTGAGCTTAGGGTATAATTCATAAGTTGCCAAAGCGTTTTTGACTTCAATGATTTCGCGTTGTGAAGCAAGAACTCTTTTGCCGTTGATAATGTCGCTCACTACATTTTCGCTTAATGTATTACCTTCTATAGCAAGGGAGCTGTGAATGCTCTTGATTTTATTCGCCTTACGCAACTTGAGCTTATCCGCTTGTTCCAAGCGAATGACAAAGCGCTCTATCAACGACGAAATTTCCGTTGCAAGAGAAAGAATCTCAGAATTCAATTTAAAGGGCGGCTGATACACTTATTACTCCGACATATAACCTGACAAATAGAGCGACATTTACACTGACATTTACTACGACAATTAGACCGACAAATACAACGACATCGTAAATATATATTATGCGACATTGTCGGTCAAGTAGAGCTGTTTTTTCAGGTCTATAACGGCGGCTTCATAGCCTTCTCGCCCACCAAAGAGCTTCATAATCTTGGGAACCGTGCCGATATGGCTAAACGGATCCAATTTCAGAACGTCATTCTGCTCCATCTGTAAAATTCCATCGTCGGCATACTTGACAAGCAAAGCCTCTAGAACTTCGCGCGCCTTACCCTCATATTTCGCTAAATAATTACGCTTTTTCACATTATTTGCGCGCTCACGACGCGTCAATGGTTTCTGGTCAAAAGCCACATGGCAAATGATGTCGAAAACATCCACTTTAGCCAAGTCGGGATTCGCTTCGCGGATTGCATCAATCAGTACATCGTATTCCTTGAGTTCATCGACAATAGCGGCCTTACGAGCTTCGGCAGACCAGCGCTTGATAAAATCGTCCAGCGTTGCAAACTTGCCACGGATGTTCTTGCGGGTAAAATCGGTAAAACTTTCAACCACTTGCGTTTTACCATCAGCGCCCAGATACGAGACCGTTTCGGCATCAATTTTTACTTCGACATGGTTGATGTAATACTTTTTCGGACCTGGATTGTAAGGATGCTTGGGCTCATGCAAACCACCACCGCCGCCACCATGCGCAGGCTCTTCAGGCATTTCGGGTTCACCGTCAAATTCAGGATCCTTGAACATCTGCGTTGCATTGCGGAAATCAAGGATTTCAAAATGCCATTTGCCCTTGTCCGTCTTGAGTCGGGTGCCGCGACCGACAATCTGCTTGAACTCCGTCATCGTGCCAATTTCCTTGTCGATAACGATAAGTCCGCAAGTTTTGCAGTCTACGCCCGTACTCAACATTTCAGAAGTCGTCACCACAACCGGGTAAGCTTCATCAGGCTCAATAAAGTTGCCAAGTTGCTTTTTCCCGACGGCATCATCGCCTGTAATGCGCATGACATAGCGGGAATCTTCCCTAACCATGTCGGCATTCAAATTCACAAGCAGCTGACGCATCGCTTCGGCTTCTTCCACATCGGTACAGAAAACAATCGTCTTGGTCATACGACCAATCTTGTATAGCATCTGCGTAATGCGACGTGCGACAACTTCACGACGGGTCTTGATAACTAGTTCTCGCCCAAAATCTGGACGCTGATACAGCTGTTCCGGGATGACGTTGCCGAAAAGGTCTATTTCCTGCGGACCTTCTGGCGCCCAGCCTTTCAAATCCACATTCAAGAAACTGTTTGTCACGCGATACGGAGCAAGGAAACCATCTTCAATACCTTGCTTCAACGAATACGTGAAAATCGGTTCGCCAAAGTATTCCAGGTTATTGGCACCATTCGCGACCTTAGGCGTAGCGGTCATGCCAATTTGCGTTGCTCCGCTGAAATATTCAAGAATCTTTCGCCATTCGGAATCTTCTTTTGCAGAGCCACGATGACATTCGTCCACAAGAATCAAGTCGAAGAATTCAGGCTTGAATGCGGTAAACGGATCGGGTACACCCTCATCGTACGAAACCAACTGCTGATACAGCGCCATATAGATTTCATAACTGGAATCCAGTTCCTTACCCTTCACTTTTGTCATAATTTTCTTGAAGGGTTTGAAATCCTGACCCATGGTCTGGTCAATAAGGACATTGCGGTCGGCAAGATACAAAATCTTCTTTTTGCATTCAGACTTATGCAAGCGTTCGATAATCTGGAACGCCGTATAGGTCTTGCCTGTACCCGTTGCCATCACGAGGAGAATTCGTTTGTCTCCGCGAGCGACGGCTTCCACAGTGCGGTTAATCGCGATTCGCTGGTAATAGCGCGGAGCATGAGTGTCCGCATCCCAATAGTAAGGCTGGTTAATGACCTTTTCTTGTTCGGGAGTAAAATTCTTTTTTGCTCGTACGCGTTCAAGGAGCTGTTCACGTGTCGGGAACTTGTCTAGCGGAATTTCCGTTTCGGTTCCCGTCAAAAAGTCGTGTTCTACAAAGCCATCGCCATTGCTGCTGTAAGCAAAAGGGATGTCAAGAATCAGGGCGTAATCCATCGCCTGTTGCAAACCGCCACCTACAGGGTGATTGTTGTCTTTTGCCTCGACAATAGCGATTGGGTAATTCGGCGAAGAGTAAAGCAGGTAATCTGCCTTTTTACCCTGTTTGCGGGCATGCTTGCCACCCTGGAAAATAACGCGACCATCGGTGAAATACTTTTCCATACGCATATCTTCGGCCGCCCAGCCTACAGCGTTCAACGCCGGCGTTATGTAGCGGTTCTTGATATCTTCTTCGGAAAGTTCTTTCTTGTTCGGATTCATGAGCAAACCTTATTAGCAAATATACATCAAGAAAGTGACGAAAATCAGCAGAAAACAAGGATTTTAGAGCGTTTTATGAGATTTATAGGAAATTTCATTGAAACGGCAGTATTTAGCGCTATTGCATTTAGTTTACAAATTATATAGATTTATGTATATTCGTAAACTAGGGAGATGATTATGGCGGACCTTAAGATTTTTTCAACTCGACTTAGAAACGCACGCATAATGCAAGGCTTGTCTATGGATCAACTTTGCGAATCCATGGGTAGCATCGTTTCGAAAATGACCATATCCAAATACGAGAACGGCTCTCTCGCTCCGAATAGTACTAACATCATCGCCCTCGCCAAGGCATTAAACCAACCCGTCGATTATTTTTTTAGACCATTTTCGGTACAAATTGAATCGGTCAAATTCCGAAAAAAAAGTTCTCTTCTGCAAAAAAAAGAGAACAGCCTCCGTGAAGTAATCGCAGATTTAATGGAACGCTACATCAACATCGAAGAAATTTGCTCAGAATCGCCAAATAAATCTCAAATTTCACAGG
This sequence comes from Fibrobacter sp. UWB7, assembly GCF_900142945.1. Taxonomy (NCBI): domain Bacteria; kingdom Pseudomonadati; phylum Fibrobacterota; class Fibrobacteria; order Fibrobacterales; family Fibrobacteraceae; genus Fibrobacter; species Fibrobacter sp. UWB7. The sequence continues at coordinate 165,766 of NZ_FRCO01000002.1, read as the reverse complement.
TAAAGGTTTCTTCTGCCAAAGATGTTAAGGAAGCGGCTTCGACGGTCCGTAAAGAATGGGCTCTCGGTTTGGGAGGCATAGTCAATGTCATCGACTTGCTTGAAAATCATGGCATTAAAGTTATAGAGATAGACGCTCCAGATTCTTTCGATGGGATGAGTTCGCTCGTCAACGAAAAATTCCATATAGTCATCTTAAACAAAAAATTCTCTGCCGAAAGAAAGCGCTTTACAGCACTTCATGAGCTAGGACATCTCATTCTTCATTTCCCTGATTCAATAGAATCAAAACAAGAAGAATCTTTCTGCCATTTATTTGCTAGTGAAATGTTGATTCCAGAATCAGAGATTAAACGTATTCTTGGCAATACGCGCAAGGATATTTCTTATCAAGAACTGAAAGCCATTCAGCTTGGTTACGGAATATCATGCGATGCGATTATGTACAAGGCTAAAGAATGCGGAGTTATTACAGAACAACGCTATCGGACATTCTGCATCCAGAAAAATAAAGCCAAAGGATTCAAGGCTCTTATCGAATCAGCATTATATCATCAAGAAGAATCAACGAGGTTTGTACGTTTGGTGTATAAGGCTTTAAGCAAAGAGCTTATCACCTTTTCAAAAGCAGCAAGCCTTTTGCATCAGGATATTGAACAAGTACGCAGGGATCTTGCTTTAGTATGATTCAAGAACGTATTGTCATCAGTGATGCAAATATCTTTTTTGACTTACTTTCAGTCAGTTTACTGGAAGCGTTCTTTGCCCTGCCCTGTGAAATTTGCACTACCGATTTAGTGATTAACGAAATCACGAAACCTGAACAGATTAAGATTATTCAAAAATTTATCAAATCAAAGAAATTAAATGTCGTTTCTTTCGATGCAGAAGATTTTAGCCAAGTCATTCTACTACAATCCAATTGCCAGAATAATGCTTCAATGGCAGACTGTTCTGTTTGGTATTATGCGAAAAAGGTAGAAGGCAGATTACTGACCGGTGATGGAAAGTTGCGTTCAGCAGCGGAAAAAGACAATGTCAAAGTTTCCGGCATCCTGTACTTATTCGACAACTTCATTGAATACAATATTTTATCGCCTTTGGAAGCGGCTGAAAACCTTGAAGATTTAATGAACATTAATATGCGATTACCTAAAGGCGAATGCACTTCTCGAATTAAGAAATGGCATAAGTAATTGATATTTAGATTCAAGCCGGGCGTTGCGGGCTGGCGTCTGAAGCCCGCTCGAAGGGGTAGCGAAAGCCTTGGTTGGAAACCAAGGCTGCAGCGAGGGGGATTCCTCCCCCATTCCCATAAAAATGTTTTGTCGCGACACTCTCCTTTTACTATATTTCCCGCCGAAAAATTATCTTCAAGGATACAACCATGAAACGTACACATAACTGCGGCCAGCTTCGCAAGGAAGATGTTGGCCAGACCGTAACACTCGCCGGTTGGGTGGATCGCCGCCGTGACCATGGTGGTGTGATTTTCGTTGACCTCCGCGACAAGTATGGCAAGACCCAGATCGTTTTCAATCCGGATTACAATGCCGATGTTTTGAAGACTGCCGAACAGCTCCGTAACGAATACGTTATTTACGTGACTGGTAAGGTTTATGCCCGTGAAGAAGGCAACACGAACGAAAAGCTCGCTACGGGTGAAATCGAAGTCAAGGCTGACAAGCTCGAAATTTTGAACGCCGCTCTCACTTCTCCCTTGGCCATTAACGACCCGAACGAAGAATGCAAGGAAAACGACGACCTCCGCTTGCAGTACCGCTATTTGGACCTCCGCCGTCCGTGGATCCAGAAGAAGCTCCTCCTCAAGAGCCGCTTCCTCAAGGCCGTGTACGACTTCTTCTATTCTAACGGTTTTGAAAACATTGAAACTCCGTGCCTTTGCAAGTCCACTCCGGAAGGCGCACGTGACTACCTCGTGCCGTCCCGCGTGAACCCGGGCAAGTTCTACGCCCTCCCGCAGTCTCCGCAGCAGTACAAGCAGCTCTTGATGATTGCCGGCATGGACCGCTACTTCCAGATTGCCAAGTGCTTCCGCGACGAAGACCTCCGCGCTGACCGTCAGCCGGAATTCACGCAGATCGACGTTGAAATGTCCTTCGTCAACCAGGACGAAGTGATGGAAATGTTCGACAAGTTCGTGACTGAAGTTTTGGGCAAGGTTTGGAACTTCGAACCGCCGCGCCACATCCGCCGTATGAAGTGGGCAGAAGCTATGCTCAAGTACGGTTCCGATAAGCCGGATCTCCGCTTCGACCTCGAAATTCACGATGTGTCTGAAATCGGTGCAAAGTCCAACTTTGGCGTGTTCAAGAACTGCGTTGCCGCTGGTGGCAAGATCCGCGGTATCGCTGCTAAGGGTTGCGTTGACTTTACTCGTAAGCAGATCGATGAACTCACCGCTTACGTTGCCAAGTACGGTTCCAAGGGCCTCGTGTGGATGCGCGTCAAGGAAAATGACGAAGTTGAAACTCAGGTCGGCAAGTTCTTCACGACCGAACAACTTAACGAACTCCGCGACGCTGTTGGCGCTAAGTGCGGCGACATGATGTTCTTCATCGCCGGTCCGGAAAAGATTGCTGCTACGGCTATGGGTCAGCTCCGCTTGGAAGTTGCCCGTATCAAGGGTCTCCGCGATCCGAAGAAGCGTGAATTTGTGTGGATTACCGAATTCCCGATGTTCGAATACAGCGACACGGAAGGCCGCTACATGGCTATGCACCACCCGTTCACGAACCCGCTTCCGGAACATTTGGACATGATGCTCAGCGGCAACCTCAAGGATTGCAACGCTGAAGCTTATGACCTTGTTCTTAACGGTGTGGAAATCGGCGGTGGTTCTATCCGTATTCACAACCCGGAAGTTCAGGAAAAGGTGTTCCGCCTGTTGGGTCTCTCCGAAGAACAGGTGAAGACCAAGTTCGGCTTCTTCGTCGATGCATTCAAGTACGGTGCTCCTCCGCACGGCGGTCTCGCCTTCGGTCTCGACCGCGTTGTTGCTACGATGGAAGGTGAAGAATCTATCCGTGACTACATCGCATTCCCGAAGAACACGAGCGCTTCTAGCCCGATGGACCAGTGCCCGAGTGAAGTGGACCTCCAGCAGTTGCAGGACATCCACATCTCCGTGCAGATGCCTAAGGGTAACGAGAAAAAGTAAAAGGTGATTCCCGCTCGGAGGCCGGAATGACTGCTTCCGCGAGAGTCGCGAAACAAAAGAAATGAAAAGAGCCGTCGGTATTGCTACCGGCGGTTCTTTGATTGTTGGATGGAGGAGGAGTCTTTTTTATAAGTTCTTTTTCTGCTGTTTATGTTCATCGACATTGCCGCAGGGTTTCAGATGGCGATAAACGGCAGGATGCCCCGAGATGCTGTCAATGGAAAGAAAATGTGAGGATTCGGATACGGCTACACCGAATGAATCCGTTTGCCCTGTGAACAGGCTATTGATGTATCCCATGTCGTTCTCCTATATTTTCAAATTCTTCAGGTATTGCGAGAGTTCCATGTTCGCGGAGTAATCCACCGGGCACTCGATGATGCTCGGCACGTCCTGGCGGAAGGCTTCGCGCAAGGTGCTCGGCAAGTCTTCGGTGCGTTCGATGCGATAGCCCTTCAAGTGCAAGGATTCGGCGTACTTGACGTAATCTGGATTCGTGAATTCGACCGCATAGCTGTCGCCATAGCGCTCTTCCTGTTTCCACTTGATGAGACCATAGCCGCCATCGGTAAAGATTAGCGTCACGAACGGGATGTGTTCGCGGTAAGCCGTCTCAAGTTCCTGGCTGTTCATCATAAAGCCGCCATCACCTGTGACCGCCAAGACCTTTTTCTTGGGGTTCAAAAGCTTTGCCGCAATCGCGCCAGGCACCGCAATACCCATGGTCGCAAAACCATTAGAAATGATGCAGGTGTTCGGATGGTCGCAATTGTACTGGCGGGCAATCCACATCTTGTGCGCACCCACGTCCGAAATCAGAATGTCTTCATCTTCCAAAACGAGGCGGATGTCGTGCAACACCTTCTGCGGTGTTGGCGGGAAACTCGTATCGTGATCGTAACGCGAATGCTCGGCCACCATCATCGCACGGATTTGCATGGCCCATTCCGGTTCCCAGGAGTTCGGACAAACGCTACAAAGCGCATCGAGAGATGCGGAGATGTCACCAATGATTTCTTCGTCGGGCTGATAGAATTTGTTCACATGGTTCGGCGTTTCGTCGATGTGAATAATCATCTTGTCGCCATTCGGATTCCACTTGGCAGGCGCGTATTCCACGACGTCATAGCCCACAGCAATCACGAGGTCTGCCTGTTCCATGACGATGTTCGGATAATCCCTTTGCGGTAGTCCGATGCAGCCCATAAAATACTTTTCGCAAGTCGGGATTACCCCCTTTGCCATCATGGTGCAGACCACAGGAATCTTGGACGAAGACACAAATGCACGCAAAGCCTCGGAAGCGTGGTTACGCACAGCGGAATGCCCCACAAGAACCACCGGGCGCTTTGCATTTGCAAAGACCCCGCCCGCCGCGAGAATCGCATCGGTGCTTGCGTACACAGTGTTTTCGCGATGGTGCTTCAGCGGAGTTTGAGCGACTTCGCCTTCGACTTCCATAGCGGCAATATTGCATGGCAAGTCGATGTGGCATGCACCGGGCTTTTCCATTTCGGCGTACTTGAATGCAATACGGACAATTTCATTCACCGTATCCGGGCGAACGACCTGCTTACTGCGCTTGGTAATCGGCGTAAACATGTTCACCAAGTCCAAATATTGATGGCTCGTCAAGTGCATACGCTCTGTACCCACCTGACCCGTAATCGCAATCAGCGGAGCGCCATCGGAGTTTGCATCGGCAACACCCGTAACAAGGTTTGTAGCGCCAGGGCCAAGGGTCGAAAGGCAGACGCCCGCCTTCCCCGTCAAACGCCCATAGACATCAGCCATGAAAGCTGCGCCCTGTTCGTGACGCACCGTAATGAACTTGATGGACGACTTTTTAATCGCTTCCATCAGTTCGAGAGTTTCTTCACCAGGGATTCCAAAAATGTACTTGACGCCTTCACTTTCTAAGGACTTGATCAAAACTTCAGCAGTGTTCATAATCGTTCTTGTTTAATTGTTTCTGCAAGGGTTTAGCAACAATCGTGCCAACTTGAACGAAATGCATAAAAAAGCGGAATTGTTTGGACACAAGGCACTAAGCGATAATCGATCCATGCAAAATAAACGGCCTAAACAAGTCATTTTCGCCATTTTTTGTTCCTAAACGTTTGTTTTGCGGACAAGAAATGTAAAGCCATGCAGAAAACGTGACTACAAGATTCTTACACAAAACGTACTTTTTACAGGATTTGCAAATTTTCTCAATTCTTGCGCACTTTATATAGGCAAACTGGAATTTTCCGACGATTGGCACGGCTTTTGCATCTACACAGGCGAAACCATTAAGGAGAATTCCTCATGAACATTACTCGTAAGTTCTTATCCACTCTTGCTGCTGGCGCTTTGGTCCTGGGGGCTTTCGGCCTCATGGGCTGCGAAGAAAGCAAGGAAAGCGCAACCGTCAAGGTGGGCTTGCTCCACTCCCTCACCGGCCCCATGGCCATTAGCGAAAAGGCCGTCCGCGATGCAGAAGTCTTGGCTATCGAACAGATTAACAAGGCCGGTGGCGTTCTTGGCAAACAGATTGTTTTTGTTGAAGAAGATGGCGCTTCTGAGCCTTCCACTTTCGCCACCAAGGCTGAAAAGCTGATCGACATCGAAAAGGTTGCTACCGTATTCGGCTGCTGGACATCTTCTTCCCGTAAGGCTGTAAAGCCCATCTTCGAAGAATACAAGTCTCTGCTCTGGTATCCGGTGCAATACGAAGGCATGGAAATGTCCCCCAACATTGTCTATACGGGGGCCGCTCCTAACCAGCAAATCGTCCCGGCTATCGAGTACCTGATTTCCAAGGGTTACAAGAAGCTGTTCCTTTTGGGCTCCGACTACGTGTTCCCCCGCACCGCAAACATGATCATCAACGCTCAGGCTAAGGCTGCAGGCATTGCCGTGGTGGGCGAAGAATACGCCGATATGGACCAGACCGATTTCGCAGCCATCATCGCAAAGATCGAAGCCGCAAAGCCCGATGTTATCGTGAACACCTTGAACGGTACCGGCAACGTTTCCTTCTTCAAGCAGATGTCCGAAAAGAACTACTCCAGCAAGGAATACATGACCATGTCCTTCTCCATTGCTGAAGAAGAAGTTGCAACCATCGGTCCCGCCATTCTCAAGGGGCACCTGGTTTCGTGGAACTACTACCAGACGACTTCTACTCCTGAAAACGAAGCCTTCGTTGCCGCTTACAAGGCAAAGTTCGGCGAGAAGCGCGTAACATCTGACCCGGCTGAAGCCGCATACGATGCAGTTTATCTGTGGGCTGAAGCTGTGAAGGTCGCCAAGAGCTTCGATGTGGGCGCAATCCTTACCGCACTCAAGTCTGGCGCAATTTCCTTCAAGGCCCCGGAAGGCGTCGTGACTGTTGACGGCAAGTCTCAGCATCTCTCCAAGCCGGTCCGCGTGGGTGAAGTTACCGACGACGGCTTGATCAAGGAAGTATTTGCTACCGCTGGCCCCGTGGCCCCGGATCCGTATCTGACTACCTACGATTGGGCTGTAAAGGCCGGTCTCCAGCCGCTGAACTAAATCTCATTTTGTAAATCCTCAAATAAAACCGCAGGCTCTCGCGCCTGCATCCTTGCAACAGCGGGCCTTAGGGCCCGCACCCTTTTTAAGTCAAACAAAACTTCAACTTTTTAACCGCATTCGGACCGAGGGAACCTTGGAACAAACCATCAACATCCTTTTTAACGGTTTAAGCCTCAGCTCCATTATTTTGCTGACCTCCTTAGGCCTTGCCATTACCTTTGGCGTAATGCGCGTCATTAACATGGCCCATGGCGAATTCGTCATGATCGGCGCCTACACGACTTTTGTGGTTCAACAACTTTTCTCGAATTTCCTGCCCGAAGCAATCGGCGGTCTTTACTACTTCGTAGCCATTGCAGCTGCATTTGGCGTTGCATTCGGCCTAGGAAGCCTCCTAGAAAAATTTGTGATTTCCAGACTTTATGGTCGTGAAATCGACAGCCTTTTGGCCACATGGGGCATTAGCCTGATTTTGCAACAGGGAGCCCGTTCCATCTTTGGTTCGCAAGGCGTAAACGTTACCGCCCCCGCCTTCCTCAGCGGCGGCATCACTCTTGGAGAATGCACTTTCTCTTACAACAGAATTTTCATTATCCTGCTGGTGGCCCTTTGCATGGGCGCTGTTTGGCTCGTCATGTACAAGTCTAATTTCGGCTGCCAGATGCGCGCTGTGATGCAGAACCGTCCCATGGCTCAATGCATGGGCATCAACTCCCGCAAGGTGGACAACATCACCTTCGCCATGGGTTCCGGATTCGCTGGCATTGCAGGCTGCTCCGTAGCCCTCTTGGGTTCCATCGACTCCACCGTTGGCCAAAGCTACATCGTCAACTCCTTTATGGCTGTAGTGCTTGGGGGCGTTGGCAACTTGGCAGGCACTGTCATCGGTTCGAGCATTATCGGCATCAGCTCCATCTTTACTGAAAACTACACCTCCTCCACTATTGCAAAGGCTGTAGTACTTCTCATTGTCATTGTGTTCTTGCAAAAGAGACCCCAAGGCCTGTTCGTTATCAAGAGCAGAAATTTGGATTAAGAGTTTAACGAAGGATTTTAGGAACAACCATGAAAGCTTTAAAACTATTCGAAAGACACGGGTCCAACGTTACTTTTGGGATTATCGTTTTTATTCTGGCCATGATGCCTGTGCTCCTGATGCTGGGCGTGGTCAGCAGCAGTTCCACCATTTTGTTCCTCGGCAAGTGCATTAGCTTTGCCATCGTCGCCATCGGTATCGATTTGATCTGGGGCTATACTGGAATTTTGAGCCTTGGTCACGGCTTGTATTTTGCCTTGGGCGGATATGCCATGGCCATGTACCTGAAAATGCAGGCAACCGGCGGGCAAATCACAGACTTTATGCACATCGGCGGTTTAACCGAATTGCCTTTTGTCTGGGAGTTTTTCACCCTTTCTCCGGGTAGCTTGCTCTTTGTCGTTATCACCCCTGCAGTTGTTGCATGGATCGTGGGGTACTTCATTTTCAAGAACCGCGTGAAGGGCGTTTATTTTTCCATTATTTCCCAGGCGCTGACCTGGGCGGCATGCTCCTTGTTCATCGCTATGTCCCCCTACACCAACGGTAACGTGGGCATCACCGAAATCAAGTCCATTTTCGGTAGCATCAAGGGCAGCGCAAACCAAGGAAACATGTTCCTGCTGTTTTACGTCGCTATTATTGCATTAGTTGCAATTTATGCTCTTTCCAAATTCTTGGTGGAACGTAAATTCGGCAAGGTTTTGATCGCTATTCGCGACGGTGAAAACAGAACTTATTTCTCCGGTTATCCCGTAAGCCGCTACAAGACCTTCATCTACGTTCTTTCTGCAGCCTTTGCGGGCGTTGCAGGTGCTATTTTCGTGAACTTCAACGGATGTATCACTCCTTCCCAGATGACTATCACCTATTCCATCGGCATGGTAATCTGGGTGGCCATCGGCGGCCGCGGAACCATTATCGGCGCAGTGATTGGAGCATTCTTCATCAACATCTGCGAATACAACTTGAGCTCCGGCAGTACCGTAGAAGTTTGGCAGTACATTATCGGCATTCTGTTTTGCGTCACCATTCTGTTCTTTAAAGGCGGCATTGTCGGACTTGTTCAAGATACGGCTCCCAGGATTATTGAAAAAATTCGCACCGGCAAGGTGAAGGCTTAAGGTAGATTATGTCCTACGAAATCGTTTCGAAAGAAGAACTGCATGCAAAGATCGAAAAAGTTGAACCAGTCAAACAGCTTTCTCCCTATGTTCTTGAAATCGACCATATCTCTGTCTGCTTTGATGGCTTTTACGCCTTGACCGACGTTCATACCAAGGTTAAGAGAAATGACATTCATTTCTTTATTGGTCCTAACGGCGCAGGCAAAACCACTTTGCTGGATATTATCTGTTCCAAGACAAAGCCCACCAGCGGCAGCGTGATTTTCCACCCGATGTACAAGGATCCCGTGATCTTGACGGGTATGAAGGAATACAAGATTGTCTGGCTTGGAATTGGCAGAAAATTCCAGGTGCCTTCTGTGTTCATCAACCTGACTGTGGAAGAGAACATGGTTCTCTCTCTGAAAAAAGGCAAGAGAATTGTGGACACCATTCTTCGCAAGCCCTATAAAGAAGAAATGGACCACATCGAGGAAACCTTGCAGAAGGTTGGTCTTGCCGACAAGCGTAATTGGCGTGCCGGTTCCTTAGCACATGGCGAAAAACAATGGCTTGAAATCGCTATGCAACTGGTGCAAAAGCCGGAAGTCATTATGTTGGACGAGCCCGCCGCAGGCATGGGCAAACCCGAGACTTTCAAGACCGGTGAAATCCTGAAAGAAATCAAGAAGGAATGCACCGTTATCGTTATTGAACACGATATGGACTTTGTCAAGCAGATTGCAGACAAGGTCACCGTTCTTCACGAAGGGAAAATTCTGATGGAAGGCGGTGTGATAGAAGTGCTGGCCGACCCCACCGTACAAAAGGTTTACTTGGGTCGCGGTGGCGAATAGGAGATTTTTATGCTTTACTTGAAAAACATGGATTCTTATTACGGCGAAAGTAAGGTCATCGAAGGCCTCTCTCTGGATTTTCCCAAGGGAAAGATTGTCAGCCTTATCGGCCGTAACGGCGTTGGCAAAAGCACTACTTTAAAAAGCATTATGGGCTTGGTCAAGACCGGTCCCGAAACTTCCCTCCTCTTTGACGGCAAGGAAATTGCCGGTTTGCCGGCGTACGAACGCGTTCGCCGCGGCATCGGCTATGTTCCCCAGGGTCGCGATATTTTCCCGCAGATGACGGTTCTTGAAAACCTAGAGTTGGGCGTGCAACCTATACTTGGCCGAGGCGAGAAAGTAGGCAGGAAAAAGATTCCCGAATACTTGTACGATTTGTTCCCTATTCTCCCTAAGTTCGCCATGCGCAGAGGCGGAGACCTTTCCGGAGGCCAGCAGCAGCAACTTGCCATCGCCCGAGCCTTGGTGCAGGATCCTAAAATCCTGATTTTGGACGAGCCCACCGAAGGAATCCAGCCTTCCATCATTAACGACATCGGCCGAGCCATTCGCAAGATTAACGAATGGAAGGGCATTACCGTATTGCTGGTGGAACAGTACTTGGATTTTGTCATGGAAAACAGCCACTACATCAACATTATGGAAAAAGGCAACATCATTTTCCACAAGGAAACTTCCCTTTGCGAAAAGGCTGAAGTCCAAAAACTGATGACGGATTAATTATGCATTTAACTCCAAGAGAAACAGAAAAGTTGATGCTGCATTACGCAGGAATCGTTGCAAGCGAAAGGTTGCAGCGGGGTTTGAAGCTGAACTACCCCGAGGCTGTCGCCTACATTTCCAGCAAATTACTGGAACTGGCTCGCGACGGCAAATCTGTTGCAGACTTGATGTCGGAAAGCCGCAAGATGCTCTCCGCAGATCAGGTTCTTGATGGCGTTGCAGAAATGATTCACGAAGTCCAGCTGGAAGCCACATTCCCCGATGGCACCAAGCTTGTCACCGTCCACGATCCCATTCCCACCACCGGAAAAATCATTCCTGGCGAAGTCCTTGTGGAAGACGGGTTCATCGAATTGAACGCCGGCAAGAAATCCATCGTTTTGGACGTCACCAATACCGCGGATCGCCCTGTTCAGGTGGGTTCCCACTTCCATTTCTTCGAAGTCAACAAGAAATTGGATTTCAATCGCGCAGCCGCCTACGGCATGCGTCTGGATATTCCCGCAGGCACCGCCGTTCGCTTTGAACCTGGCGAAACAAAGACGGTGAACCTGGTGGAAATCGGCGGCTCTCGCGAAGGCCACGGCTTGAATGGCTTGGTAGAAGGCTTGATGGACGACGAAAAGATTAAATCCGCAGCATTAGACAAAGCTTCTGCAGAAAAATTCGCAGGTGTATAAAGGCGGGAATTTATGTACAAGATTTCTAGAAAAGATTACGCTCAGATGTACGGCCCCACTGTTGGCGACCGCGTCCGTCTTGCGGATACCTCCCTTATCGTGGAAGTGGAAAAAGATTACTGCGTCTATGGCGACGAGGCGAAATTCGGCGGTGGCAAGTCCCTTCGCGATGGCATGGGCCAGGCCGTCCCCTTTAAGGACGAAGAATGCTTGGACTCCGTGATTACAAGCGCTCTCGTGATTGACTCCACTGGAATTTTCAAGGCCGATATTGGCATTAAGGACGGCCTGATTGCAGGCATCGGTAAAGCCGGCAACCCTCACATGATGGACGGTGTCACTCCCGGCATGATCATCGGAGCCTCTACCGAAGCCATTGCCGGTGAAGGCCTGATTTTGACTGCCGGCGGCATCGATACCCACATTCATTTTATTTCGCCCACGCAAGTTCGCACGGCCCTTTATAGCGGCGTCACCACCATGGTTGGGGGCGGTACAGGCCCTGCCGACGGCACCAACGCCACTACTTGTACGCCGGGCGCGTTCAACATTCACAGAATGCTGGAAGCTGCAGAAGACTTACCCGTCAATTTGGCTTTCCTCGGAAAAGGAAACGGATCCAATCCGGAACCTTTACGCGAACAAATTCGCGCAGGGGCCGCAGGCCTCAAGCTTCATGAAGACTGGGGTTCCACTCCCAAGGCAATCGACACCTGCCTCGGTGTCGCAGACGAATTCGACGTTCAAGTTTCGATTCATACAGACACCTTAAATGAAGGCGGCTTCGTAGAAGATACCATTTCGGCCTTTAAGGGGCGAACCATCCACACCTACCATACAGAAGGCGCGGGCGGTGGACACGCGCCCGACATCATTCGCGCAGCGGCCTTCCCTAATGTCCTGCCTTCTTCTACAAATCCCACCATGCCTTTCACGAAGAATACCATTGACGAGCATCTGGATATGCTGATGGTATGCCATCATCTTGACAAGAACAACAAGGAAGATGTGGCTTTCGCCGACTCCAGAATTCGCCCGGAAACCATTGCCGCCGAAGACGTTCTTCACGACATGGGCATTTTCTCCATGATGAGTTCTGACTCCCAGGCCATGGGCCGCGTAGGCGAAGTCATCACCCGCACTTGGCAAACGGCAGACAAGATGAAAAAGCAACGTGGCACTTTGGAAACAGACACGCCGCGTAACGACAACAACCGCGTGAAGCGTTATGTAGCCAAGTACACCATCAACCCCGCCATCACCCACGGAATTTCCAAGTATGTAGGTTCCGTTGAAGTGGGTAAGATTGCAGACTTAGTTTTGTGGCGGCCTGACATGTTCGGAGCAAAGCCCGAAATGATTTTGAAGTCCGGCTTTATCTGCGCTTCTAAAATGGGCGACGCCAATGCCAGCATTCCCACCCCGGAACCTGTGGTGTATACCGACATGTTCGGCGCCCATGGAAAAGCCTTGGCGAAGACCTGCATTACCTTCGTTTCGGAATACGCCTTTACTCACGGCATCAAGGAAGAATTAGGACTTTCCAGAACGGTTCTTCCCGTAAGCAATTGCCGCAACATCGGGAAAAAGGACATGGTCCACAACGATCGAATTGCAAAACTGGAAGTCGATCCAGAAACTTATACCGTCAAGGTGGACGGTGAAAAAATTACCTGCGAGGCTGCCACAGAGCTCTCCCTCGCCAGAAGATACTTTCTCTTCTAAAACAACCCACAAAGAGTCCTAAATGATCGCTGATAAAATTCTTGGAAACCTTCACAAAAGTTCCGAAACGACCTCAAAGGTTGTCGTTGACATTCCCTTTGAATGGTTCGAAACGGACAGACATCGCATTTTGAAAATAGCCGATGACGGCACAGAAGTTGGCATCCAGATTGACGAAAATCTTTCTGATGGCGATGTCCTTGCAGTCACGGCAGATAAAATCTACGCCGTCCGAATCAAAAAATCCAAACTGGTTCGCATTCCCGTCAAAACAATGGAAGAAATGGGCCGTTTGGGATTTGAATTGGGCAACCGCCATTTGTCCCTGCAAATCGCAAGCGATGGCATCACCATCCCCTTCGATGCCCCCACCTTCGAATACCTCATCCGCCTCGGTTTTTATCCTCGAATTGTAGAAGATGTCTTTGCCGACTACATCGTGTGCAAGGCTCACGGAGCAACTCAGAGCCACTCCCATGAGCACAACCACGATCATTCTCACGAGCACCATCACGACACCGAAGGCCATCACCACGAACATTAATTATGCTTGCCACCCTTCGGATGATTCAGATTTGCGATAGCCTGTTTCCTATTGGAGCCTTTACCCTCTCCAATGGTCTTGAAACATTGATCGCAAACAAGACCATCACAGACGGAAACGCCCTAGAAGAATACGTTTCCAGCTTTTTGAGTATCCTGCCCTACAACGATTTGGGCGTGATGATGTTGAGCTATGGCCATGCCCACGATATGGAATTCATCAAGGAACTGGACCACTTTTCCATGGCCCTAAAAGCCCCCGAAGAAGTCCGCACCGGTTCCAAGAAACTTTGCAGCCGGTTCCTTAAAATCTACAAGGAATTTGAGGGCGCCACGGATCGCAACTACCCGGCCCTCGATAATTACCGTTGCTCTGTTCTTGGGGACCCCTCCCAAAATATCTCAAGTTCCTGCATCGGAAACCACGCCATTGCCGTTGGCCTTTTTGCTAGTGATATCGGCCTCGACAAGGACGAGGCGGCCAGCATCTACACCTATAGCCTTCTGAACGCCGTCGTGACCAACGGGGTCAAAATGATTCCCCTGAGCCAGATGGTGGGGCAAAAAATACTCAGTCTAAGCCAAAAGAAAATCCTCCTGGCGGTTCATCAAGCCGCAACGCTCCAAATGGACGATTTTGGGGTCGGTGGCGTTGGCATAGATATTGCAAGTATGAAACACGAAGAACTTTATTCACGACTTTACATGAGTTAAAGGAATTTATGAGTTACGTAAAAATTGGCGTTGGAGGCCCCGTAGGCTCCGGAAAGACCGCTTTAATCGAAAGACTTACTCGAAAAATGAACAAGGAATACAGCATTTGCGTGGTCACCAACGATATTTACACCAAGGAAGACGCCGAATTCTTGATCAAGAATTCGGCACTGCCCGCCGAACGAATCGTAGGCGTAGAAACCGGCGGATGCCCCCATACCGCCATTCGCGAAGACTGTTCCATGAACCTGGAGGCTGTGGATGAAATGGCCCGCAGGTTCCCTGATGTACAGATCATTTTTATCGAAAGCGGTGGCGATAACTTGTCCGCAACATTCAGCCCCGACTTGGCAGACGCGAGCATCTATGTGATAGACGTGGCCCAAGGCGAAAAAATCCCCCGCAAGGGAGGCCCCGGCGTTATGCGTTCCGACTTGCTTGTGATCAATAAGACGGACTTGGCCCCGCTGGTTGGCGCAAGCCTAGAAGTCATGGCCCGAGATTCGGAGCGCATGCGTGAAGGCCGCAAGTTTTTATTCACAAACCTGATGAGCATGGATGGCGTAGACGAGGTCATCGCATGGATCAAGAAGGCCGTTTTATTCGAAGGCATTTAAACCCCAAAACCATTTACAAAGGAATTACATATGGCATGTTTCACAGTCCCTCTTGCAGAAGCCCTCATCACCACAGCCGTCACCTTGGTTGTGGAAAAGAAGATGCCTGAAAAGGCACCGTTGCAGGCTCCCCGCCGCTTATCCAAGCTGCTGTGGGGCGGCTCCGCCCTGCTTGCTTTCGAGCATTTCTGGCATGGCGAGATCCAGCCGTTCTACCCCTTCCTTACGGCAGCGCAGACCCCCGAATCTACGCAGACGATGCTCCATGAAATGTCTACCGTAGGCGTGGGCATGGCGTGCATGGTCACCTTGGCGTGGGCGGCGTCCTTAATATTCCTAAAGACCAAAGACAAGACAAAAGTGGCTCGCACAACTCAATCCGAGGAGGCGTAAAATGACCTTGCTTATTACCGTAATCGCAGCCATCGTTTCTAGCCTTCTCTGGTACAGCAGCATGACCAAGCAGGGCAAGGATACTATGAAGTATTCCACCCTCTGCTACATGTACTGGGGCGCATCCCTCATGTGGCTTGTAGACGCCATTGCAGAATACGCGGAGTTAGGTGCAGAGTACTTTACCCCGGCCTTCGCCGACATGGTAAACGACGCATTCCTCGGAGTTTCTGCAGTAACCTTGGGGTTGGTCATCTGGCTTGCACGGCTGTTTTGGTCCGCTAGATTCTTATGCAAAGTTCGCTCCGCATAAAGACCTGCTTTCGAAACGGAATTACTGAAATTGAGGACGCGTTTTATACGTCCCCTTACAAAGTAATGCATCCTTTTCATGACGGAAAACATTCCGATATCATGATGATGGCCGCCTCCGCCGGACTCCTTGGAGGCGACCATTTCTCATTGAATCTGGATTTTGGTGCAAAAAGCGACGCCACTTTTCTTTCCCAAAGCTACGAGAAAGTTTTTAATACTGACGGTAAAATTGCATCCAAGAATATCACAATAAACGTAGGCGAAGAGGCTAAAGTCTGCTACATGCCCTATCCCGCCATTCCTTTTGCCGGGAGCCATTACCAGAGCCGTGCAAAGGTCCAGATCGACCCCTCCGCCATCTTTATTTATGCCGATATTTTCACTTGTGGCCGCACCGGCATGGGTGAATTTTTTTCTATGGACATGTTCCAAAGCAAAAGCCAATTTTACGTGGGTGACAAGCTGGTTTTCGCAGACCACACCCTCATAGACCCCCATAAATTTGACTACACCAAAATCGGTTTTTGGCAGAATTATACCCATAACGGAATGATGTTCATATACAGTCCCAAAGAGGAAATCCTGGATAATTTGAAGATGGCCATCCGGGAAAAATGCAAGGACATGGATGGCGTAACTGGCGTTTCCCATGCAGAAAAGGGCTTAGTGGTTCGAACCCTGGCCATGCGAGGGGAAACCATTTGGGATTTTTTTGAGTCTATCAGGGATTTTTACATACAAAAAATGTAAAGTCCCTAAAAATTGTATTTACGTAAAACTTACAGGAAGAATACCTGCAAGTTTATTTGAAATTTCATTCTCAAAATGTCCTAAAAACCATAGTTTCAACGGTTTGCGCAAAAAAGTCATGCTCCTTGGCACGGCTTTTGCATTTATTGGTGCATGAACTGCATGGAAACAGAAAACTCGTTTATTAATTCCATTTCGGCGATGTCGAAAGTGGAATTCGAGCACCGCTGCAGGCGTTTGCATAACGTTCTCGATGAGAACGATCTTTCGTCGAGCATGGGAGGCAACCACAAGGGTACAGACCCCATCCCTCTCGTGATTACGGCCGAAGAATGGAAAACGCTGGAAGCGGGCGTTGCACAAAGGGCAAAGCTTTTTAACGCGCTCGCGAAAGACATTTATGGCGAACAAAGTCTTTGGAAAAAAGGAAAATTGCCCGCCGCGCTGTTGTTTGCGAACCCGGATTTTTTGCAGGTTGTATGGAAGGTACACCCGGTTGGCGATGTATTTGTGAACTTGACATCAACCGATGTCGCAAGGCTCAAAGACGGAACGTTTGTGGCAGTATCGGACCATTTGCAAGTACCCGATGGGTTGGGGCGTGCGCTGGAGAACCGCATTGGCGTAAGCCGTGCATTCCCGGAACTTTTCCGCAGCATGCAAACGGAACGATTGGCAGGATTTTTCAAGAAGCTGATGGATGGCCTAGACGCCATGCACAAGAACATAGGAGGTGAAGGTGAAACCAGCAAGGTGGTACTTTTGGCATCGAGCCCGGACAATCCGCGTCGAGCAGAAGACGCAGTAATCGCCCGTTACCTCGGGATCCCGCTTGTCGAAAACGATGACCTCGCGATTCGCAACATGCAGGTGTACATGAAGACGCTTATGGGACTCAAGAAAATTGGGACCATATTCCGCCGAGTGGAAGACGGCATGTGCGACCCGCTGGAATTGCGAATTGACAGTGGCGAAGGGGCTGTTGGCTTAATCAGTTCCGTCCGCGCAGGGAACGTCGCGATAGCGAACTTCCTCGGGACAGGCGTTTTGGAAACGCCCGTATTCAAGCCTTTCTTGCCAGAAATTTGCCGCGAGCTTTTGGGCGAAGAGCTGCTGTTGCGCGATGTGGAAACGCTTTGGCTCGGGAACGCAGATGATGCGGAACGCGTGTTGGCTGAACCCGAAAAATGGATTTTCAAAAAGGCGTTCCGCGACGAAGGTAGCTTCAAGGAGGCTGAACCCAAGACTTACGCGACCATGACAACAACGGCACAGCTTGCGTTGTTGCAAACGGTCGAGAATGCACCCGAGCAATGGGTGGCAGAAAGATCCATGGAGGTTTCAACCGTTTACGCTTACCGAGGAGAGTTCACTCCAGCGGTTTCGCTGATGCGGTTCTTTGCAGTCAATACAACGAACGAAACTTCGGTGATGCCGGGCGGTCTCGGGATTATGGACAATGGACTTGGAGAAAAAGACATTTGGGTGCTTTCGGAAAATCCTGTGGCGAACTTTTCATTGCTCGCGCCAGCAAGTCAGGCGATTACGCCGTCGAGAGCTGGAGGCGACCTGCCTAGCCGTGCGGCCGAGAACTTGTTCCGGCTGGGGCGAGCATTGTCTTCATCGAACATGATGGCGCGTATCGCAAGAGGTATCGCGGTGAGGCTCTCGGACGAATCCTGGATGGACATGCCGGAACTGCCGTGGATACTGAAAGCGGGGCTTACGGACGAATCGCAGTCGAGGCTCGCGCAAGATCCCGAAAACGCACTCCGTTACTTTATCTTGCGTAAGGACAACAAGAACGGCATGCAATGTGTGCTGACGGAAATTAGAGAGCTCGGCATGCAGTTGCGAGACCGCATTTCGGAGGATTTATGGCTTTACTTGAACGGATTTGGCATTGCAGAAGTGCCGGCAGGAACAGGTGCGGCAGCGCTGTTGCCCTACCTAAAGGAGGTCCTGTCGGACAGCGCTGCAGTAGCCGGGCTTGCAGCCGACTCCATGACGCGAGGCCACGAATGGCGCTTTTTGGAACTCGGTCGTGAAATCGAATGCGCCATCCGCACCTTGCAACTGGTCAAAAGTTTGCTGTACACCGCCCCTACCGACGAAATGACAAACTTACGCTTGTTACAAGCAGTTCTTGAAATCGGCGACGGACTCATGACTTACCACCGCCGCTATGGAGGCCGTTTGCAAGTTGTCCCCGTCATCGACTTGCTTTTGTCGGACGAATCCAACCCGCGAAGCGTCGCCTACCAGGTGGCAAAATTGCGGAAAGCCGCAAAGCACTTGCCCGGCAACGACCAGAGCGAAGCGACATTTTCGCCGCTCGACCGTGAACTGATGCGCGTACTTGCAGAACTGCGCCTCGCAAACATTGAACAGCTTGCAGAAACTGTAAATAACAAAAGGGAGAACCTCATAAAACTCGTAGAAGCACAGATAAACTCTATTGAACGGATTGCCGAAATCGTAAACAGGCTCTACTTAAGCCACGCCCCGCGCGCAGGAGTTTTCCACGCGACAACCATGGATGTGTCGGAGGTTTAAGATGCCCATTTATCAAGTTGACCATGAGACCGTCTACGACTACCGACTCCCCGTTCTTTACAGCAACCACCTCGCCCACATGCTCCCGCGAACAGTCAGCCGACAAAACTGGCTCAACCACAGCATCGAAGTGGAACCGAACCCAACAATTCGACAGGAACGCATCGACATTTTCGGGAATAGGGTGTTGGCATTCAGCATCGAGCAGGAGCACACGCACTTTAGATTCAAGACGACTGGCATTGTAGATGTTCAAGGAGAAGAACCGCCAAAACAAGGTGAAACGATGGAATGGGAAGATGTCGCAAAACTTTTGGAACGCCCGACAAGCGACGAAACGCTAGACGCCGCGATGTACGCCTACGCCTCACCTTTCGCCAAATTTGACGAATCCGTCCGCAATTACGCGCTCGAAAGTTTTGAGCAGGACCGACCCATTTTTGATGCCGCCTACGAGCTGATGACGCGAATCTACACGGATTGCAAGTACACACCTGGAGCGACGAGAATCGGAGCGCAGCCGCAGGAAATCTTGCGCGGGCGAAAAGGCGTCTGCCAAGACTTTGCGCACTTGATGATAGGCTGCCTGCGTTCACTGCATTTGCCCTGCCGTTACGTGAGCGGTTACCTCCGCACGCATCCATGCGAAGGGCAACCCAAACTTGTCGGAGCCGACGCGACCCACGCCTGGGTCAGCACCTACATTCCCGGCCACGGCTGGGTAGAACTGGACCCCACCAACAACGTGCTCGGGGGTGACGAGCACATCATACTCGCCTGGGGCAGAGACTTCGGGGATGTGAGCCCATTAAAGGGCGTCATCACCGGAGGTGGCGAGCATACCTTGAAAGTGTCCGTGAACGTGGACCTGAAGGAATAAGTGAGACTACAAGAAACAATGGATCCTATCGCCTTCGGCTCCAGGATGACTGGACGGGGTGACAGCAAGGAAACATTTAACATAAAAGCATAAGGAAACACAACATGCGATTTGGAAATTACGACACCGAAGGCTTTTACGATGAGCTTTGCTTACCGGATGGGACTCCCCGCCCGGCCGCAGAGCCGTTGTTTACGAAAATCAACGAGCTTCCCGAAGGAGAACTGCAACGCCGCCAGATCATTGCGGAATCTGCGTTTTACGATAACGGAATTACATTCGCGGTTTATGGCAACAAGGACGGCAAGGACAAAATTATCCCCTTTGACGTCATCCCGCGTATTGTAAGCGCCGCCGACTGGAAGCACCTCGAAGCAGGTCTCAAACAGCGTACAGAAGCGCTGAACTGCTTTTTGACGGACATCTACAACGATCGCAAGATTTTGCGTGACAAGGTCGTTCCCGAAAGCCTCATCAACACCTGCACCGCCTACCGCCCGCAGATGGAAGGCTTTGTGCCGCCCAAAGGAATCTGGGCGCACATTACAGGCACGGACCTTGTGCGCGATACCGACGGTACATTCTATGTACTTGAAGACAACATGCGTTGCCCGAGTGGAGTCTCGTACGTGTTGCAGAACCGTCAGATTCTAAAGCGTACGTTCCCGCAGGTATTCTCCAACTGTTCCATTCGCCCCGTAGACGAATACTGCACCCGTCTGCGCCACGCGCTGGAATACTTGGCAGATTCTACTGCGTCGCCCAAGGTCGTGGTGCTGACACCCGGCATCTACAACTCGGCTTACTACGAACATTCCTATTTGGCACAGCAGATGGGCGTGGACCTCGTGACTGGCGATGACCTCGTTGTGCAAGACAAGAAAGTCTACGCACGCACAACGCGCGGCCTCAAGCAGGTTCATGTGATTTACCGCCGTGTCGATGACGAATTCTTGGATCCGAAGGTTTTCCGCCCGGATTCTTGCCTCGGCGTGCCCGGATTGATTGAAGCGTACAAGGCAGGTAATGTAGCGCTTGCGAATGCGCCCGGTTGCGGCGTTGCCGACGACAAGGCGATTTACACCTATGTGCCGCAGATTATCAAGTACTATCTCGGCGAGGAGGCGATCATCCCGAATGTGCCGACATTCGTTTGCGAGAACCCAAAGCACATGCAGCATGTTTTGGACCACATTGAAAACATGGTCGTCAAGGCCGCCAGCGAATCCGGCGGCTACGGCATGCTCGTCGGTCCAAAATCGACAAAGGCGGAATGCGAAGCGTTCAAGAGCAAGATTATCGCGAACCCGCGTAACTACATTGCGCAGCCCATGATTTCGCTCAGCCGCGTGCCTTGCATTGTCGATGGCGGTTTCGAAGGTCGCCATGTGGATTTGCGCCCCTACATTGTGCAAGGGCGAGAGACTTACATTCTCCCCGGTGGCCTCACTCGCGTAGCACTCCGCAAGGGTTCTATCGTGGTGAATAGCTCGCAGGGCGGCGGATGCAAGGACACTTGGGTCATTGCCGAAAACGAAAAGGCTCCGGAACTCGGACAAGCCAAACTTTGGATGGAACAACAACAGCAACAACAATAGGAATTTAGAAGTAGGAAGTGTAATATGTTAAGCAGAGTCGCAAATTCCATTTATTGGCTCGCCCGCTATATTGAACGCGCCAAAAACGTTGCGCGAAGCATCGATGTGAACCTTCAGCTGCAACTGGACTTGCCCGGCGAAGAACGCCCTTGGGAACCGGTAATTCAGATTGCCGGCAATGCCGATGACTTCTTCAAAAAATACGCGCATGTTTCCATTGAAAACGCGCTCATGTTCCTGACGTTCGACAAGGATAATCCGAACAGCATCATTTCGTGCGTCGGGGCCGCCCGTGAAAACGCCCGCTGCGTCCGCGAAAGGATATCTTCGGAACTGTGGATTGCCATCAACCAGTTTTACTTGAAACTGAACGACCCCGAAATGCCGAAGGAAGCGTTGGCAGGTCCACACGCCTTTTACAACAGCGTCAAGGAATTCAGCCAGCTCACCGCGGGCATCATTCAGGGGACGATGAACCACGATGTCGCCTGGAACTTCACGCATCTCGGTACATTGCTTGAACGCGCTGACCAGACATCACGTATTCTAGATGTCAAGTACTACATCTTGCTTCCGGATGTGAGCATGGTGGGCATGGCGCTCGATACCGTGCAGTGGAACGCCGTTCTCAAGAGCGTCGGTGCATACGAAATGTTCCACCGCCGCAATTCGAATGTGACGCCGCATAACGTCGCAGAATTTCTCCTGCTCTCCGAAGACTTTCCGCGTTCCTTGCGCTACTGCTTGGAAAAAGCGGAGCAGTGTCTCAAGAACATCGCCTACCCAGTCAAAAGCAAGGCGGAATCCATCCGCCTCTTGGGAAAGCTGCGTTCCGACATCGCGTTCACGACCATCGAAGAAATCATCGACCAGGGACTTCACGAACAAATTGAAAAAGTCCAGATTCGACTAAACGAACTCGGCAATCAGATCTGGAAAGATTTTTTCTGCTAAAAAATTCCATTACACTCAAATAAAATCACAATGACGGGTTTCGGCACGTCATTTCTTTTGTATATTCCGAACATGGCGTTTTCTAAGGAATATCTCAAAGATTACGAACGCAAGATTCGTGAGCTCCCTGTCGAGGAGCTCTACGATATTTTAAGCCAAATTCGCGATCATGCATTTCAGGCAGATGATTCTCCAGAACGGATCCGAATTGTCGAAAAACGCATAATCGAACTTACAGGCGACAAAAATGCCATTTTGCCATTGCCACAGTATACACAAAGTCTCAATGAAAAATATCAAAACAGAATGACGCCTGGCTCTATTGTATTTAAAGTCATTGGCATAACCTTAATCTTTGCGGGTTTCTGCTTTATCGATAATCATTTAAAGCAATTCACATCTTTTAATTTTATTACAAGCGGTCTAGGATTCTTAATATTTGTAATAGGTTGTACAATCGACGGACAAATAAGACTGTGCTTAAAAGAATTTACCGTCATCAGAACAAGAAAAGATCACCCAAAAGAATTTAAACGCATTACAGGCATTCTAGACATTATCGGCTATGGACTGATCATTTACGGTCTTTTTGCTTTTTAAATTTCTATTTTTGCAAAGCGAGCCTTTAACTCGCTTTTTGGAGCATTTATGAAAACTTGCAGAATTTGTGGCAAAACATCCGAAGCGAAATCTTACTTTGCAAAAGAGATGATGTATTTAAACGCAGGGCGTTTTGAATACTTTGAATGCCCGCACTGCAAGTGTCTGCAAATCGATAGCGTTCCTGAAAACTTAAGCGAATACTACGGTCCCAATTACTATAGCTACAACAAGCCCGCCGACACAGTCACTCGCGCAAAGACACAACACAACAAGCGCATACTCGACGTGGGTTGTGGCGCAGGCGCATTGCTCTGCAGTATGGCAGCAACTTCAGGAATTGAGAGCCTTACCGGTTGCGACCCGTTCATCGAAAAAGATATCTCGTACGAAAACGGCGTTCAGATTTTCAAGAAGACGGTCCACGAAATGACCGGCGAATTCGACATCATCATGCTCAACGATTCGTTCGAACACATGACTGACCCACATGAAACTATGGATAGTCTCAAGCGACTCTTGGCAAGTGGTGGTACTATTAAGATGACGCTCCCCATCTACCCCAACATTGCGTTTGATAAGTACAAGGAAAACTGGTATCAGCTCGACGCCCCCCGTCATATCTTTTTGCATTCCATCAACAGCCTAAAACTCCTTGCCGACCAACACGGTTTCAAAATTGCGCAGATGATTTTCGACTCCAACAACTCCGCCATTTTGAGGAGTTACCTGTACACCAAGGGAATCACATTCTGGAAGCAAGACCCGAAAGACATTTTCAAGTATTTTACCAAAAGCGAAATTATCGACATCGATAAGAAAATAGCTGAAGCCAACAAAAAAGGTTATGGCGACCACGCCACAGTCTACTTCATGCATAAATAATTGACAGAAAAATAACAGCACAAATTAGTCATAATCTCCTTTTTTTGAGCATTTTTGTCTCATTTCATTGAAAAACTTCTCAACGTTTACAACAGTTAATAAAAAAAAACAATAAAAACGGTCTATTGAATAGAAAACCGCTATATATTCCATTATAGAACGTGTGGGTTTAGTTTTTTCAAGGGATGAGATTAATAATGAAAAAACTGTTGGTTTGGTCACTCGCTGTTGCGGGTACATGTTTTTACGGGTGTGCAGACGAAAACGCAACTGCATTTGGTAGCATTGCGCCAGAAATTGGCGAAGTTTCATCTTCATCTGTTGAAGAAGATGATCCAGATAATCAAACTCTTCCGCCATCAACAGAAGAGTCTTCTTCGTCCAGCGTACTCGAAGGCGTCTCTAGTTCACAAAATAATTCTCAAGAAGCTCCTGCTCCGAGCTCATCTAGTGCAGGCTCTAATACGGATTCTAGCGAAGACGCTCTCGAAAGTTCATCCTCGCCCGTCCTAAATTCTAGTTCTGCAATAGCACCAGCAAGCAGCTCTTCTCCAGCTCAAATTCAGATTCCATTATCCTCAAGCTCCATTGCAAGTGTAATTTCAAGTTCTTCAGCAATTGTGGCATCATCGTCTAGCGGACTCCAGGAATACGATGATAATCATAAGCCCAAAGATTCTTTCCTCCCGAAAGCAGGCTTCTACAAGAGTTTAACCATTGAACCGCTCACACCGCAAAAGGGTGGCGAAATCCGTTGCACATTTGACGGGTCTTTCCCGACCGCAGCTTCCGAACAAATTACAGTCTCAACCCCGATTACCGAAAACACAGTTATACGTTGTTCTGAATTCGTAAACGGAATCGCTGCAGATACGACAACGCAAACTTACTTTATCAATGAAAGCGTCTCGATGCCGGTTGTTGCCCTCACGGTCAATCACCACGATATGTTCGACTCCACTGATGGTCTTTACGCTACAGGAAACCTCACTGGCGGTGGCATGGGTGGCGGCATGTGGGGTGGCGGCAACGCAAACGTTACCGACAACAACAACCCGAAATGCGCAGAACCCTGCAAGGCAGCAAACTTCTGGAGAGACGATGAACTCCCCGTCCACGTGGAATACTTCGAAAAAGGTAGCTCCACCACAGAAAAGACATGGGAAATCGACGCAGGCATTTCGATTATCGGTAACTACAGCCGATACAAGCCCAAAAAGAGTGTCGCCATCAAAATGGATAACGACACCTACGGCGACAAAACAATCAAATATTCTTTGTTCAAAACGCGCCCTGAAGCCAAGAAATTCAAGAGTTTCAATTTGCGCAACAACGGCAACCGTTTCTGGACGGACTATGTTGGCGATGCCATGATGACCTCACTTATGGAAGGCACAGAAGTCGATTACCAGCGCAGCCGACAAGTCGTCGTATTCTATAACGGTGAATACTTCGGCATTCACGATATGCGCGAACGCTTGAACAGACACTTCGTCGAAACAAACTACGGCATCGATTCCAAGTCGATCAACATGATCAAGATTACCGGTTCTGGCTACGAAGCTAGCGGAACAAATGGAGCCTCAACGGAAGATTACAAACAACTCGTAAATAGTATTTCTAGTGCAAATTTTGCAGGCGAAAACAACGCACAGTACGAACAGATTAAGAGCAAACTCAATGTCAATAGCTTTGCTCAATACATGTTCGCCGAAATGTACTACCACAATGGCGACTGGCCGAACAATAACGTGCGCGCCTGGGGTGGCAACGGACACCCGTTCAAGTTTGTCGCATTCGACACCGACCATGGTTTTGGCTTTACACCGGGCATCAGCGGTTTTGACGAAGAAAATCAAAACATGTTCGACTGGGTTCTTGGTGCAAAACAGACAAGCAATCAAGGCGGAAATGGCGGCATGTGGGGCGGCTTCGGCGGAGGCTTTGGTGGCGGTTTTGGCACATCAGTCGATAGCAGGGCTCCGGGCGGAATGCTCAAGAAGCTCCTCGAAAATCCAGACTTCAAGCGCCTTTTCATCAACAACGCATGCATTCTCCTCAACAGCTACTTGACTTACGAAAAGGTGCAGAGCACGGTCCAGTCTATGATGGCAACGATTCCATCTTCGGAACAGCAGCGTGACGAGCAACGCTGGCCGCGTAACCAGGCAAACTTCAAGTGGGATCCGAGCGGCAATACGCTTATCGCATTCGCCAAGAACCGTAGCGAAACACTTAAGAAAGAAATGGCAGAACGATTCGATCTCGAAAATGAAGTTTCTGTGACCATCGGCGCAAGCGGAAACGGCTCTGTACTAGTGGACAACATGAAACTCCCGAGCAACAATTATCAATGCAAATTCTTCACAAATAATGAACTGCAATTGACAGCAGTAGCAGGTGCCGGAGCGGTATTCACGGGATGGTCTGACGGATCAACCGAAAACCCGCATAAAGTTACACCCACAGCAGGCATGACCATCACAGCGCAATTCAGATAAACACTTTTTATTCTAGTCTCCTTTCCCCGCGGATAACGCGGGGATTTTTTATATTGGGACTATGTCCAGAGCAGCCAAAAGACGCAGAAAACTCATGATGATGGAGAGCCAAATGATGGAGAATCAACCTCTCCCACCCTCCAATGTCAAGCTGACAAGTTCTACTAAAAAGCTGTCACCAAGAAACAAGATTCTAATTATTTTATTCATATTAGAAGTATGTTTCACTGCAGTGTTTTTCCTTCTAAGAGCAAAAACACATTCGTTTGATCTCGGCTATATCATCGACGATATATTTTTGAACAAACTTGCTGAACGTGAACTATACAGAACATTGCTTAAAATTTCATTAGCCTTCTCTTTAAGCATTGCAATTGGCATTACTTTCCACATCCTTAAAATATTGCCAGCAAGAAAAGACAACAAAGAACCATCTACAAAAAATTTTATTACTGAATTCATTCTTCTACTAATACTCGCCATTGGCGTTTCAATTTCAGAAGTTATCGAACTCCCAGCAAGGTTCACAAAAAAGCCAATACTCAAAAAAGAAATCCTTATTAATAAAGATACCTGGACAACGAAATCAGGGATGCATTACGACCTTATATTCAGCAGCAAATCGAGCATAACAGTCAGCAAGCGCACTTATTTAGCAACGGATATCGGAACTGAATTTTACACAGTTTATCAAGGGTCGTTTCTGATTGATTTTTTCCCGATGGATAAATATTTTTTGAGAAAGTAATAAAGAATTGGAACGAAATACAATTAATACAGTAGTATCATTTGGTGAAGTAAAAAGCAACATTATAAAGGGGTTGAATAGCTATATTAGGAACATATCCCCCAAACAACAAAAATCTACGTAGCTGTTGGCTGCGTAGATTTTTTTATGCTAATTGCAAATCGGGGTAGCCAGATGGGCTGCGCTGGCTTCCCGATTGAGCATCGGGGTAGCCAGATTGCTCTCGCCCCTATTCGGCTACGCCGAGTGGCTCGAGCCCTACGGGCTGCACGCACGCGTGCAGCGCAAAATCCGCCATTCGTTTTCTCTCCGTTCAAACATTGGCGGATTTTGTCGAACTGACTTCGTCAGTTCCTCTGGCACCCCACCAAATACACAAAGAGCCACCCCTGCGGGGCGGCTCTTTGTGTATCGGGGTAGCCAGATTCGAACTGACGACATTCTGCTCCCAAAGCAGACGCTCTACCAGGCTGAGCTACACCCCGAAGTGACAGCAAATATAGCAAAGATTATTGCAAAATTTGAATGAAACCTCTAAAAATTTTCATCTATAACAAATTTTTTCATAAAAACTTCACTTTTGTGCACTGAAAATATTGACAATTGCCCAGTT
Source organism: Fibrobacter sp. UWB7 (assembly GCF_900142945.1). Classification (NCBI taxonomy): domain Bacteria; kingdom Pseudomonadati; phylum Fibrobacterota; class Fibrobacteria; order Fibrobacterales; family Fibrobacteraceae; genus Fibrobacter; species Fibrobacter sp. UWB7. The sequence continues at coordinate 138,246 of NZ_FRCO01000002.1, read as the reverse complement.
GTGCATTATATTTATATTGTCCAAATTCCAGAACCCTTTATGACGAGAGGCTAAACATGGAAAACTTTAATGAAAAGCGCAAAGAACTGACGGCAAGGCAAGAAGAAATCTACGAATACATCAAGAAGTATTCCAAGGAAAACCGCATGCCGCCTACCGTCCGCGAAATCGGCAACCACTTCGACATTTCTTCGACAAACGGAGTTCGTTCCATTCTAGCAGCCCTCATCAAGAAAGGCTACATCAACCGTTCTCCACGCCTCAGCCGTGGCATCGAAATTTTAAGCTCAGACGAAAGCGATTCAAACAAGAAGGCAGCAAGCAACACGATTGAAATTCCCATTGTCGGTCGCGTTGCCGCAGGTACGCCGATTCTCGCCGTGCAGAACCTCGAAGGTACAGTCACCATCGACAGAGACTTCCTCGCCTGCCGTAGCGATGTGTTTGCTCTCCGCGTCAAGGGCGACTCCATGATCAACGCCGGCATTTTCGATGGCGACTTGATTTTCGCTCGTCAGCAAAAGACTGCCGATCTTGGCGAAATCGTCGTGGCTCAGATTGATAACGAAGCTACAGTCAAGTACTACCACCCGAGCGCAGACCACGTGGAACTTCGCCCGGCAAATCCCAAGTACAAGCCGATTATCGTGAACAACAGAAAAGACTTCTCAATTGCAGGCCGCGTCATCGGCGTCATGAGAAAAGTCAATTAATTTATTTTCAAGGGTATACAAAAAACCGAGGTTTGACGCCTCGGCTTTTTTATTCTTTGGAACCCCTCCCCTATTGAGCTATGCACTCCCAGGGGCGAGGTTAACAACAAATTAATCGTCGAAATCGGCGAGTTCTTCTTCAGCTTCCTTCAAGTCAGCAGCGTCCGGTCCTTCGATATCGTCGTCCTCCACTTCGTCAAGAGAGTCTCCGCCCATAGCGCCCAGCTGGTATTCCACCTTGCGTGCTTCCTTGGACTGACCCAAGTGCAAAATAGCGGCACATTCTTCGCAGTAACCGAGGTGTTTGTCGACCCAGAATTCCGGAGAAACAAGGTTCTTGTTGCAGCGCGTGCAAATCTGCGTTGCAGCTTCGCGCGTGAAGGCAGCGTTCTGTTCTTCAAGTTCCTTCAAGATGCGTTCCGTCAATTCTTCCTGCGTTTCTTCAGCAAGAGAAATCTTGTGACGGATGGCGGAAGTCGGCTTCTTTTCGAGGTTCTTCATTTCAGAAGTCACCTTCTTCTTGTTGGCGCGTTCTTCCTGTTCATCAATTTCAACAAACATAATGAACTTACAAGGCTTCTTACCGCCTTCAAGCAAAACAGCATACGGATAATCAGACTTCACAAAAGCCTTCTTGGGTTCGACCTTTTCAACGACTTCAACTTTTTCAGTGGCTTTTTCAACCACCTTTTCAGGTTCCTTTTCTTGGACCTTTTCAACTACCTTAACAGGTTCTTTAACAACCTTCTTTTCGACTTCCTTTTCAGGAGCCTTCTTTGCAACAGGCTTAGCCTCGACTGCCGGTTCAACCTTCTTTACAGTCTCAACATGCTTCTTTGCTGGAGTTTCAGCAGCCTTAACCACCTTTGCGGTTTCTTTCTTTGCTGGTTCTTCTTTTTTGGCGACAGGCTTCTTTGCTGCTGCAGTGGACTTTGCCGGAGCAACTTTTTCCGGAGCAGCCTTCTTTACAGGTGCTGGCTCAGCCTTTGCAGCAGGCTTCTTTGCGGCAGCAACAGGCTTTGCAGGAGCCTTGGCAGGGGCAGTCTTTTTAGTCGGTGCCGGAGCAGCCTTCGCAGCAGGTTTCTTTGCGGCAGCAGCGGGTTTTGTAGATTTCTTTTCAGAAGCACTCGCCTTTGCAGGCGCTTTAGATGTCGCTTTTGTTGAACTCATATTTTACTTCTTTTCCACAATTTTAATGTTCAAAATCGGATCGTTCGGGTCAATACGGCACACGACATCGTGACCTTCAATGACCTTACCAAAAACAGTATGATGACCGTCTAAATGCGGCTGCGGGAGGTGCGTAATGAAGAACTGAGAACCACCGGTATTCGGGCCTCTGTTCGCCATCGAAATCACACCCGTCTCATGCTTAAGATTGTTCACTTCATCATCAATGGTATAACCAGGACCACCCGTTCCATCACCCTTCGGGTCGCCACCCTGGATCATAAATCCTGGGATAACGCGATGGAAAACAAGCCCGTTATAGAAACCGGAATTAGCGAGTTCCACAAAATTTGCCACGGTATTCGGTGCAGCCTTGAAATTCAAGTCCACAACGATTTTCCCCTCATGAGTTGTAATCTCGGCAAGAATCTGTGTTGTCCCCGTGTAATCCTTGTTGAAAACCTTCCCCGCAGCAAAAGCATTTGCGGCAAGGCAAAGGGCACTGCAAATAATGAACTTTTTTAACAAAACTTAACTTCCGTCGTTGTAACGTTCTAAAAGTATATCGTACTAAAAGAACAAATTGTACACCTAGAATATAGTTTTTTTTTAATGGGTTCACAGCGAGTTCCAATAAACAGGCACAAGATTTCTATATTTATGCAAAAACTCTTCAACATCTTAATATGCCGCAAAACAACAATATCCGTAATTTTAGCATTATCGCCCACATCGATCACGGCAAATCCACCTTGGCCGACAGAATGATTGAATTGACCAAGACGGTCTCTAAAAACGAAATGATGAACCAGCTCCTGGACGACATGGACCTGGAACGCGAACGCGGCATTACCATCAAGGCTCACGCCATCCGCATGGTCTATGAAAAAGACGGTGAAGAATACATTTTGAACATGATCGATACGCCGGGGCACGTGGACTTCACTTACGAAGTCAGCCGTTCCCTCGCCGCTTGCGAAGGCGCCATCCTCGTCGTGGACGCAAGCCAGGGCATCGAAGCGCAAACGCTTTCGAACCTCTACCTCGCTATCGAAAACGACCTTACGATCATCCCGGTTTTGAACAAAGTAGACCTTCCGGGTGCACAGCCCGATCACGTGGCTCAGCTCGTCGGTGACCTGCTCGGCTACGATCCGGACAAGATTCCGCGCATTTCCGCAAAGACAGGCCTCAACGTGGAACAGGTGCTCGACAAGATTGTCGACGAAATCCCGGCCCCGAAGGGCGATTCCGGCAAGCCGCTCAAGGCCCTCATTTTTGACTCCGTTTACGATTCCTACCGCGGCGTGATCAACTACATCCGCATTGTTGAAGGCACGCTCAAGGCGGGCATGAAAATCCGCATGATGAAGACGGGTGGCGAATACGTCGTCACGGAAGTCGGTACATTCAGCATGCGCCGCGACCCGCGCCCGGAACTGACCGAAGGCATGGTCGGCTACGTGCTTGCAAACGTCAAGACGATTAGCGACGTGAAAATCGGTGACACGCTCACGGACGCAGCCAATCCAGCCGAAGAACCGCTCCCGGGCTACAAGGACGTGCTCCCGATGATTTACTCGGGTATCTACCCCATCGACCCGGAAGATTACAAGGATTTGCGCGAAGCTCTTGAAAAGCTCCGCCTCAACGACTCTGCCCTCTGCTGGGAACCGGAAACTTCCGAAGCGCTCGGCTTTGGCTTCCGCACGGGATTCCTCGGACTTTTGCACATGGAAATCGTGCAGGAACGTTTGGACCGCGAATTCAACGTGGACATCATCACAACCGTGCCGAACGTGGAATACCACGTATACATGAGCGACGGCTCCATGGTGAAAATCGAAAGCCCATCCAAACTCCCCGACGCTAGCCGCTACGACTACATCGAAGAGCCGTATGTGAAGGCACAGATTTTTACACCGAAGGAATATGTCGGCGCCATGATGACGCTTTGCGAAGAAAAGCGCGGCACGTTCGAAACGATGGAATACATCGACGAAACAAAGGTCATCCTCAAGTACGACCTTCCGCTTGCCGAAATCATGTTCGACTTCTACGACCGTCTCAAGTCTCTGAGCCGCGGTTACGCAGGTCTCGACTACACGCCGAGCGAATACAAGCGCAACAACCTCGTCAAGCTCGACATTCTCTTGAACGGTGACCCGGTCGACGCCTTCTCCGTGATTATCCACCGCGACAAGGCAAACACCTACGCCAACGCCATCTGCGTAAAACTCAAGGACCTCATTCCGCGCCAGCAGTTCGACGTCGCCATCCAGGGAGCCATCGGCGGAAAGATTATCAGCCGTTCGACCGTGAAGGCAGTCCGCAAGGACGTGCTTGCCAAGTGCTACGGCGGTGACATTACCCGTAAGCGTAAGCTCCTCGAAAAACAGAAGGAAGGTAAGAAGCGCATGAAGAGCATCGGCTCCGTGGAAGTGCCGCAGAAGGCGTTCCTCGCCGTCCTCTCTCTCAGCGACGATTCTACCGGTGGCAACGACTAATCGCAATCAGAACCATGTCAGCACTCGATCGTAAAGTCAGGTCATTACAACGACGCCATTCCAGAGCGCACGTGTTTTTCCTCGTCTTTATCCTCGGCATCGTGCTGACAATCATGATCGGGGTTCGCACCTATATTTTCGAGCCCGTCCGCCTGCAAGACAACTCGCTACATCCCAAATTCAAAAAGAATAGCATCATGTGGATGTGCAAGCTTCCGAGCTGTACAGAAAATATTGTCGACGGCGATTACGTCTGGGGCGTCATGCGCAACCAGGACAACATGGTTCGCAGAGTCATCGGCGTTCCAGGCGATTCCATCACGATTACGAACAACGGCAAAGTCTACACGCCACACCGCAACTTCAGATGGAAAGGCGAAGACGCATTCATCGAAACGCGCAGCATCTACGTTCCGCGCAAAGGCGATACACTCCGTTTTGACCAGCTAAGCGATGTCGAACAAGACTACTTGATAGCTCTCATGCACGAGCAGAACGAGAAAATCTACATCAAGTCCAGTCTTTGGCAAGGCAACCGAGAAATGCCGCTAGAACGCATCGGTTCCACAAAGCTCGGAAACCGCCTTGTGAGTTTGCAAGAAATCGACTTCATGCCCTGGCAAGACAGATTCCTCGTAGAACTCCAAATATTCCTTGCAGAACCCGGCAACACGCCCATCCATATCAAGCGTGAACTATACAACGCCAAGGATTCCTCGAAGATTTCTTTTTACGTTGTTCCTGAAGACTGCTATTACCTCATCTGCGAAAAATCCAACCATTGCGCAGACTCCAGAGAAATCGGTTACTTTACCACAAATCGTCTTATCGGTCGCGCCAACAAAACGGCAAACAACATTCAGAAATCATTCGACAAGCGCATTTCCGAACTTCAAAATTCAGCGAGATCGTTGTTGAAACGCGCGACGAAAACAGGCAAAAAGCCTGAGAAAAAAGACAAAAAGAAGCCGGCAAAAAAAGAATCTACCAAAACTTAAATCGTTTAAATTTCAACAGAACGATTATACCCGAAAGATACAGAACACGTATCCACCTGTGCTTTTGACTTAAATCCATATTCCACACACCATATTAAACATCACCGGCGGGAAATGTAGAATTTAGGAACACAAAAAACGAATTATTGACTCATTTTGCAAACAACCGTTTGCAGGAACGCAAAAATAAAAGCATTGCGTATCAAAAAGCCAAAACGCACCCAAGCCGGGTGCGTTCTGCAATTTTCACTATAGAAGTCCGCGCCTCTCGTACGAGAGGTTCGCGCATTCTACAAGCAATTAGTCAAGCGTGTGGACCAAGAGACCGTCGCGGAGCTTCGGTTCGAACCAAGTGCTCTTCGGCGGCATGATTTCGCCAGCGTCGGCAATGCTCATGAGCTGATCGAGCGTGGTCGGATACATTGCAAATGCGCAAGCGCATTCACCGCTATCGACGCGCTTTACGAGTTCGCCGAGACCACGGATACCACCGACAAAGTCGATGCGCTTGGAAGTACGCGGATCGTCAATGTCGAAGAGCGGCTTCAAGATGAGCTTCTGGAGGAGAGCCACGTCGAGGCTGTCGACCGGGCCAAGGTTCTTGAGGAACTTGTCCTTGAACGTGCAAGCATACCACTTGCCGCCCATGTAGAAGTTCACCTGGTTCTGCTTGCTCGGGCTCTGCATGCTCGGCAATTCTTCGATGTCGAACACAAGCTTCATTTCTTCCATGAGCTGTTCCGGCGTGCGGCCGTTCAAGTCCTTAAGCACGCGGTTGTAGTCCAAAATCTTGAGCTGGGTGCTCGGGAAGAGAATAGCGAGGTAACGGTTGTATTCTTCGTTGCCCGTGTTCTTCGGATTCTGTTCGGCGCGGTAGCTGGCAGCGCGAGCACCAGCAGCACTGCGGTGGTGACCATCAGCGATGTAGCTCACCGGAATTTCTTCGAAGGACTTGCGGATAGCTTCGATTTCGGCATCATCGTCGATGACCCAAACCGTGTGGCCAAAGCCGTCGCCCTTGCTCACGAAGTCGTAAACAGGCTTGCGCTTGGTCACGGCACCGAAGATATCAAACTGGCCGTTGTCGCGGTAAGTGAGGAACACCGGACCCGTATTGGCGTTCGTAGCGAGCACATGGCGCAAACGGTCTTCTTCCTTGTCAGCGCGGGTAAGTTCGTGCTTCTTGATGGTGCCGTTGAAATAGTCGGCAGCCGGAACGCAGCACACAAGACCGTACTGTTCGCGACCGTTCATCGTCTGGCGATAAACGTAGAGGCACGGCTTCGGGTCGAAAGCGATCACGCCGTCTTCGATCATCTTGTCGAGATTTTCACGAGCGTGGGCATAAACCTTCGGATCGTAAGCGTCGACAGAATCCGGAAGTTCGAGTTCGGCACGCGTCACGCGCAAGTAGGAGTGCGGAAGGCCCTCAGCCATAGCCTTGGCTTCGGCGCGATTCATCACGTCGTAAGGGAGCGCAGAGATAGTCTCAGCTTCAGCCGGGTTCACCGGACGCAAAGCCTTGAACGGATAGATGTGCATCATAGGTTTCTTTCCTTTGTGTGCTTCTTTGATTAAAACTTCGTCTTCGGCAATCAGGTTATGGATATAACCCGTCTTTGCCGCAATCCATTTTTTCTTCCTGTAACTTACGATGAAATAAGCTAGAAAAAAGAAGATGGCGCCGCCAATAGCAGCGACAATTGTAATGCCAATCATGAACGCCAACAGGTGGTCCGCAGCGTCATTCCACAAATGCCCGATCACCGTCGTGAAATTCTTGAACGAAAGCCCCTGGAATTCTTCCAAAAAGTCAAACTTAATCGCCTCCGGATGGACAATCTTACACCCGAGCATATAACCCGTCGGGTAGAAAAATCCGAACTGAGTCAGCGGGTTTGCCACAAACGACGAGACAATCCCCGGAACTTTCGGAAGGCGGAACAAGGCACAGAACGCAACCGTCAAAATAATAGCGACACCAATCGTCGGCCAAATACCAATAAAGACGCCCGCCGCCACAGACCACGCCACACGCATGGCATCCTGACGCCTCGGAAACATCCTATTGTAATAAATACGGCTTAAGCGCTTGTACTTCGATTCGTTCCTTCTCAATTTAACCATATCACCTCTTAAATAACCGAGCCAAAGATAGTAAATATAGAGGAAAGACCAAAGACTATAAAAGGGGGAAGACTCCCCCTGATTGCAGCCTTGCCCTATTGTCATGCCCGCCTCCGAGCGGGCACCTCCTTTTAGGGCAAGTCTTCCATCACCCCCTCGAACGGGGCTTCAATCGCCAGCCCCGTAACGCCCCGGCTACAAGTCCTTCAGACAACGAACTGAAAAGGCGGTATCCTTGAGGCCAGGCTCTAGGCCTGCATACACGGTGTAGTCCAAGGACATGTAAGAGGCGTAGAACGAACCCGCAGAATTAGAGCACCAGAAGTAAGCGGAATTGCCATCAGCGCCAAATTGGCCACCATTGTCCCGGCCTCCTGCAGGGAGGGCAGAAAATCCCACGCTGTCTGTACCATTCCATCCCGTCTGAGCTTTGAGAATCTTACCAGCCCCTAATTCCCCACCTACTTCGGCAAACAGAGTTTTCCATTCGGTTTCAGTCGGCAAGTGCCAGCCATCGGGACAAATGCCCTGTACCTTTGCCGGGAGCGTACAGTTCCAGGTCTTGTCGAAACCGCAGTCCTGCGGATTGTCGGCATCGGTCGCGAGTTTCACCGAGTCTATCGCCGCTGCCCAAGTATAAAGGCGTCCAGCCACGGCACAATTTTCAGCCTTGTTGTTATAGCACCAACTGCGTTTCAACAGGCTCGGAGTTTTGACACTATCGGCATAGTTCAAGTTTTCGGCCATCCACACATGGTCACCAATTTTCACAGTCTTGTAAATTTGACCATCGCGGGGATCCGTCATTGAATCATAGGCAATACCAGAATTGAAGCGACATTCTTTGGGAACGTCCCAGCTCCAGCCGGTCTCACCCTCTAAAAGAACTGAGCAATTCAGCGCAGCAGATGAACTGCTCGAAGATCCGTCCTGACTGCTAGAGGACACTTCTTCAACGCCACTGCTGGATTCCTCGCTACTGCTAGAAGATGAATTCAACGAATCTGTACTGCTACTGGATTCTTCGTGGCTATCACCACTCAGAATGACGCTGGACGACGATTCAACTTTTAGACTGCTAGAAGAACTCTGAATTTCTTCAGAACTAGAAATTCCATTGTCATTTGGAGCGCTAGTACCACTGTCACCACCACAAGCAGCAAGCAAAAGCAAACCAGAAACAGCCGCAACAGCCACGCCCCCACGCAAAGACATCTTTCCACACCATAAATTCTTCAACAACATAAGATTCTCTGATATAAAGTTTTTAACAAATATAATTTATTTGATTGAGTAGTCGTATCCTTATGTCATTCTGACGCCAAAGGCGGAAGAGACCGGTCAATTCTTGTTTACGCATTAAAAGACTTTACTGGATTCTTCGGGGTAAGCCACTCAGAATGACGATTAAAGTTTTTTGATGTTACAAACCATAAACAGCAAATTTTTTAATTTTTACCGCATGAAACACTTGATTTCGAAAGAAGGCTTTGAAAAATTCAAGGCGGAATGGGAACATCTCAAATACGTCGAACGCCCGGCAATGATCAACCAGGTGCAAGCCGCCGCTGCCGAAGGCGACCGCAGCGAAAACGCTGCTTACACTTACGGGCGCATGCGCGTGCGCGAAATTGACCGCCGCCTGCGTGAACTCGACCGCATTTTGGATGGCGCACAGATTGTCGAAAACGCCGCCACCAAGGACGGCTCCATCCGCTTTGGCGCCACCGTCAAAATGATTGACAAGAAGACCAAACGCGAAAAAATTTACAGCATCGTCGGTGACAAGGAAATCGACCCGCTCCAGGGCCGCATCAGCATGAAGTCCCCCATCGGCGAAGCCTTGCAAGGCAAAAAAGCCGGCGACACCGTCGAAGTCCAAGCCCCCCGCGGAAAGATCGTTTACGAGATATTAGAGGTTAGTTACTAGTTATTAGTCATTGGTCAATAGTTTAAGTTAGGCACCAAAGGTGCGTTTTCTAATCCAAAACAAATAGCGATTGACCATAATCTAAATATTTAAGCCAGCTAATTTTCAAAATAATTCAACTAAAGACTATTGACTAACAACCAATGACCAACTTCATCGATACCCATTGTCATATTGATTCTTACGAGCGCCATGCGGCCGAATCCTTTGACGCACTTTTAGAGCGCTTCCAGACCGCCAGTTTCACGACCGAACGCAGTTCTGCCAAAGAAAAAGCGGCAGCCTCCAAAATTGCACAGCCAGAAGCTTTCATTCACGTTGCCTGCGACCCGGCAGACTTTGACCGCGCCCGCGAACTCAGCGAAAAATATCCATTCGTCTACACCGCTTACGGCATCCATCCCGAATACGTCGAAACAGAGACCACCGAAGACGAATCTCGCATGATGGAATTTTTGAAGCACCCGAAATGCGTTGCCTGCGGTGAATTCGGACTCGACTACCATTACGGTGCCGAAACAAAAACCGCCCAAGTCAAGCTCTTTGAACGCCATTTGCAGCTCGGTATCGAAAGCGGCAAGCCTCTCGTGCTCCACCTCCGCGAAGCCGATGACGACGCCCTCGCCGTACTCCGCAACGCAAACTTGCACAACCGCAACGTTCATGTTCACTGCTTTACAGGCACGCCAGAATTCGTCGAACAGCTCCTTACGCTAGACGCAAACATCTTCGTCGGATTCACGGGAATCGTCACGTTCAACAATGCGCAAAACGTCCGGGATGCAGCAGCGCTCGTACCGCTCGACCAGATGCTTTTGGAGACCGACGCCCCTTACATGGCGCCCGTCCCCTTCCGCGGCAAGCCTTGCCACTCCGGCTACATACCTTTTATCGCCGACAAGCTCGCCGAAATAAAAAAAGTGACGGTAGAAGAACTCTACCATCACTGTCGTGAAAACACGAAAAAATGCTACGGAATCTAAGCTTTAACAGCGTTCTGTTCTGTTTCGAAGGTAGATCCCTGCGCCGGAGCATTATAATGCTCCTTCATGTATTCTAGCGCCTTATCCGTATTGAGAGGTCTGCTAAAATAGAAGCCCTGAATCAAGTGGCAGCCTTCGCGATACAAGAAGTCGAGCTGTTCCTTCGTTTCAACGCCTTCGGCGATGAGATCCAAGTTCAAGGACTTTGCAATGCCAATCACCATGCGAGCAAACGAAGCGTCTTCTTCGTTATCCGCCACGTGATCCACAAAGTACTTATCCATCTTAAGAGTATGCACTGGATAGCGCTTCAAGTAAGAAAGCGAACTGTAACCCGTTCCAAAGTCATCAATCGAAATCTGGATACCCATATTCGAAAGCGCACGCATGATTTCAATCGTCTTGTCCGCTTCACACATGGCTGTGTATTCCGTAATTTCGAGCTTCAAGTTACGCGGATTCAAGTTCGTTTCCGTCAGCACACGGCGCACATCATCAACCATGGAATCCATCGAGAACTGCTTTGCCGAGAAGTTCACCGCCACCTGGATATCCTTAAATCCCATGTCCACCCATTGCTTGGTCTGCTTGCAAGCCATGCGCAAAATGAGCGCACCCATCGGCACAATGAGCCCCGTTTCTTCAGCAATCGGGATAAATTCAGCCGGCGAAATAATGCCGCGTTCTGACTGGTTCCAACGCACAAGCGCTTCAAAGCCCACAATCTTGTTGCCCGCCTGAATATCGACAATCGGCTGGTACATGAGCACAAATTCTTGTGCCTGAATAGCCCTGCGGATTTCGAATTCGAGCTTGTAAAGCTTCATCGCCTTTTCGCGAATGCCGCCGCTAAAGAACTGGATACCGCCATGGTTAATGCCCTTCTTCATATCGCGAAGGCTTGCGTTTGCATTGGCGAGAATATCCTCGACGCAATCCACATCCTGATTCACGACAATCGACATCGAAACGCTGATGTAAAGGTCCTTGCCTTCCAGCGGAATCGGAGACTTTACCTTGTTATGAATATTACGAACAAGCGGAATCAAATCGTCATTCGGGTCACGGCTCTGGATGTTGTGCAAGATAACGGCGAACACATCAGGACCGATTCGGGCCACACAGTCATCCGGACGAGCAATTGATTTTAATCGGTCAGCAATCGTGCGGAGGACGTTATCGCCAATATTGATGGAGTAAGACGCATTGATAGCACCAAAGCTATCGACATCCAAAAGCGCCACTGCAAAAACATAACCAGGACGTTTTGCAGCAATATCCACATCGTTTTTCAGCTTTTCAAGGAAGTACTTGCGATTATAAATACCAGTGAGAGCATCCTGATAAACGTAATTGTAATGTTCACGTTCAACAGACTTGCGATCCATCGCTTCCGTCAACGATCCAATTACGCGAATCGGGCGACCTAATTCATTGCTCTGGACGCGTCCGCTAATCACGAGCTTCATATTCTTCTTAGATGCATCAAGCAAGGTCAGGTTGCAAGAGAATGTTCCAGAAGTCTGCAAAGCGGCATTCAGCTGTTCACGGAATGCGTTCCAGTCACTTTCAATCACACGCTTTTTCAGAGGCTCAAAAGAATCTTCAAGAACAGCGTTCTCGGTAGCAAGCAACTTGGCAATGCGGTTCGACCAGTAAACCTTTCCCGAAGCCACATCAAACGTCCAGAATCCATCCGACGACACATCAATCATCATCTGGAACATTTCATCTTTTTCGATAAGGTCTTTTTTAAGATCGCGAATCGGCTCCACGACTTTTGGTTCCGGAATATCGACGTCATTGCGAAGTTTCCGAGCATCCATCGGGAACTTGTAAAAAAGCGCAACATACGCCAAGAAAACTATCGCCAAAAAGTACGGGATAAAATTATAAGCGTGTTCTGCAAAATTCAGAATATCTGGTATCGATTCTGCAAACAAGAAACACGCTAACAATAGCGCAAAGCGCAAGACTACATGTTCGTCAAATAATCTCATGTCAACCCAATCCTATATTTACACCTAAAATAAGCAGAATATTTCAAAATAGAGCAACCCGAAAGAATTTAGTAATGATTTATTTACTCCAAGTTCTAGTATTCCAAGTTGGAATATTAAAAGTGTTAATTAACAGGGATACTTACGGTTAAAAAATTGCAAGTATCCTCGTCTTCTATAGTTGAATATAGGCTTAAAATATCGAAAAAGTTCATTATATATAAAATAAATTTTAACATTTTAACAAACTAATTTCAACCAGCTTTCAACACCGATAAACACTGGGATTTGTGAGATACATCACACTTTTTCTTATTGGCAGATGGTCCAAATCGTTCCGAAAATTTCTAAAAAGCAATCTCAGCGACCACCATTTCTCTAAAAAATTTCAATCAAAAATTTACACCAGCCCTCCCCCGCCCAAGCGTCGTATGTAAAAAGTCATCTTTCCGTAATGTAAACGTCCGTAAATATTTACGGCAACAAAAAAAGCCTCCGGCTTTTGACCGGAGACTTTTTAATGCTTTTCGCATATGGCTTTTAGCCATTGGAAATGTAACTGGATCCTGCTCCTTCGAACCTAATTCAACTACGGCAGCAAGCTGCCTAGTTTCATATATCACGACCTACGGTCGCTCAGGATGACGCAAGCAGCTCCGTAAGCAAAAAAGAACACTTGGTATCAACCAAGCGTTCTTTAATTCCTATGCAATTAGCATTTGGGAAAGGAGAGTCTTAGGGAGGGCGGAGCCTTCCCTAGTCTAAAGCGATGCCTTGCGTTAAGCAAGGCATTGCATTAAACAGCACCCTGCCACTTCATGGCATCGGCAACCTTGAGGAAGCCAGCGATGTTTGCACCCATGACGAGGTTGCCCTTCTGGCCGTACTTGACAGCAGCAGAGGAAGCAGCGGCGTAGATGCTCTTCATGATGCCTTCGAGCTTCTTGTCCACTTCTTCGAAGGTCCAGGAGAGACGTTCGGAGTTCTGAGACATTTCGAGGCCGGAGGTAGCAACGCCACCAGCGTTAGCAGCCTTGGCAGGTCCAAAGAGAACGCCAGCCTTCTGGAAAGCTTCGATAGCTTCCGGAGTAGACGGCATGTTAGCACCTTCAGCAACAGCCTTCACGCCGTTAGCGATAAGAGCCTTTGCACCTTCGAGATCGAGTTCGTTCTGAGTTGCGCACGGAAGAGCGATGTCGCACTTGACCGTCCAAACGCCCTTAGAACCTTCGTGGTATTCAGAACCCGGGACGAGCTTAGCGTATTCGCTGATACGAGCGCGCTTGTTGTTCTTGAGGTCGAGAACGATGTCGAGGTTGATGCCGTTCGGGTCGTAGATGTAGCCGTTGGAGTCAGAAACGGTCACAACCTTAGCGCCGAGCTGCGTTGCCTTCTGGCAAGCGAACTGAGCAACGTTACCAGAACCAGAAATCACGACGGTCTTGCCTTCGAAGGAGTCGTTAGCGAGGTCCTTGAGCATTTCGCGAGTGAAGTAGCAGAGGCCGTAACCGGTAGCTTCGGTACGAGCGAGAGAACCACCGTAGGAGAGGCCCTTACCCGTGAGAACGCCCACAAATTCGTTGCGGATGCGCTTGTACTGACCGAACATGTAACCGATTTCGCGAGCGCCAGTACCCTGGTCACCAGCCGGAACGTCCGTGTCAGCACCGACGTGCTTGCAGAGTTCAGTCATGAAAGACTGGCAGAAACGCATGACTTCGTTGTCGCTCTTGCCCTTAGGATCGAAGTCGGAACCGCCCTTACCACCACCCATCGGGAGCGTGGTCAAGCTGTTCTTGAAGATCTGTTCGAAGCCGAGGAACTTGAGCATGGAAAGCGTAACTTCGTTACGGAGACGGATACCGCCCTTGTACGGGCCGATAGCAGAGTTGAACTGCACGCGGTAGCCACGGTTGACCTGAACGTTACCCTTGTCATCGAGCCAAGGTACGCGGAAAGTGATCACGCGTTCCGGTTCAACGAGGCGGTCGATCACGCCGTTAGTTTCCCAAGACTTGTCCTGTTCGAGGACCGGGTCGAGGGATTCGAGGAATTCACGGACAGCCTGGTGGAAGAGAGCCTGGTCCGGATCGCGTGCGACGACCTTTTCATAAACCTTCTGAAGGTAAGCATTCTTAATTGCCATTTTTTATATCTCCGTTGAGAATTAGATTGTTAATGTTTTAACGCTTGTAAAGATAGTAAAGGGTGCTCCGAAAAAGTGAAAAAGGGGTAAAAATCTTCAATTTCTTACATTTTTGTAAGTTAGTTTTTCATCAGTTTTACCAATTGCTTTTTTTCGCAAAAAAACGAGGGTACACAAAGCAAACACTTACATTTTTGTAAGTTTACGTATTTCGTAGAATTTAGTAAACAAAGTTTTACATTTGTAACAATGTTTTTCTTTATAAAAGAAGGCGCCCCCGGTACAGAGACTGGGGGGACAGTGCAAAAAAAGCCCGCGCAAAGGCAGGCTTTTCAATACTAGAAATGACTGGGTCCTTCCGCCTTCGGCGTCAGGATGACATGCGTCTACTAGATTTCCATGAAGGCTTTGAGGTCGCCCATACGCCGTTTGGCGTATTCAAGCCCCATGTTGTAGGATTCGTCCAGTTCGTTACGATCCGTTGCAAAGAGGTCGCAGACTTCCTTTTCCGGGCGGAAAATCAAAATCTTGCCAGCCTTTTCGAGCTTTTCCATCTCAGCAAACATCTTCTCGTAACGCTTGTAGCGCAACATGAGCGCACGGAAGAAATCCGGATACTTGCGCTTGAACATCGGATTCAAAATCACACGATACTTGCGGAAGTCCGTCACGATTTCGCCGGGATAATGCGTCGAAACCACAACAACCTTGTCGCAACCCTTTTCGAATGCACGCTGGAACGGAATCGGAGAAGTCACGCAGCCATCAGCATAGTGCTTGCCGTCAATCTGCACCATCGGGAATAGCATCGGGAGTGCACTGCTCGCATTCACGATATCGAGCAAACGCTTTTCGCTCATGTATTCCTGGAAAAATTCCGAACGCCCCGTTTCCAGGCAAGTCAAGCCAAATTCGCATTCAACACCCGAACCAAAGAACAGGTGGAAATCAAACGGCATATCGCCATACGCAGCATTGTAATGAAGCGCATAGCATTCCTTCTGGATGCCATCAAAAATGCGATGAGCCTTGTCGCTACCCTTCTGGATTTTGGTCGGCTGGATAATATAGCGGAAACGACCGCGCTGGCGCGTAACAAAGTTCATGGCAGCATGGCAACCAGCACTTACGCCCGAAATATACGGGAAATAAATACCTTCATCAAGCCAAGCGTCCAAAACGCCTGCCGAGAATATGGTCTGACGCGAACCACCTTCTAGAGCCAAGCCAATCTTCATTACTTGCTCTCCTCAGGCAAAACTTCTTCAGGCGTTTCAGCGGCAACAGGGAGAATAGCCCCCGTCTGTCCTATAGCGCGCTGCTTGAGTTCCCAAACCTTCTGGCGGAAATATTCACTGCGTTCTGCAAGATGCTTGGAAGACGGAATTCCCTTGACGCGTTCAATCTTTTCGGGTTCGTCCACCACAATCTGCGTGCGGTGACCCATCTTGTAAATGCCGTCAATGCCAAGTGAAAGAACCGGATAACCCGTACTGCGAGCAAGGAATGCAAAACCCGTCTTGAACTCGTTCAAGAGGCCATCGTAACGGCACTTGCCTTCCGGGAAAATAATGACGGAATTGCCCTTTTCGAGTTCCTTTTTGGCAAGGAGCGCCCATTCGGTATCAAGGTTAAAGCGGTCGCAAGGAATCACGTTCTTGAAACGCTTCAAAGCCCAGCTGAAATGCGGGTCTTCGACCTGATCCTTAGCTACAACGATACTGCGCTTATGGAAGAACAGAGACTGCACCATCAGCGGATCGAGCATGCTCGTGTGGTTAGCAATAATAATCATCGGTTCCTTAAGGTCAGTCGACTTGACAGACCCTAAGAAAGTCATCTTGGGACGATAAACGACTAACAAGTAAGTGCGCACCCCGTAAACAACGAGGAAGAGCACAAACTTCCAGAACAAATCACCAATTATTTTTTTCGATTTCTCAATCATCAACTACGCAATACTTAATAAGGAGATGCCATCCCGTCCCCATTCGCGGATCATGACCACATAAGAGCTGAAGCTCTAAGTGGTCAAAGAGAACAAGTCCGGGATGACATAAAGTCAGACAAACGCTATTTGCCCAGAGATTCTTTGGGGATGCTCGTAAACGTCAACGAGCCCTTGGCGTGGACATTGCCGTTCACCTTGACAACGCAATCAAAACCGACGATGACTCCACCACCCTTCGTCTTGTTGACGGAGATTTCGAGCTGGTCGCCCGGAATCACAGGCTTCACGAACTTGAAACCGTCAATCTTCAAAAGAACGTACAAGTTCTTTTCGAGGTCTTCAGCCGGCTTCTCGATAACGAGAGAGCAGAGCTGGGCGCAAGCTTCGCAAATAAGGACGCCCGGCATAATCGGGGTACCCGGGAAGTGGCCCATGAAGTACGGTTCGTTTACAGAGACATTCTTGATGCCCGTTGCAGATTCGTTCGGAACAAGTTCCGTGACCTTTTCGATCATCTGGAACGGCGGACGCTGGGCAATCTTTTCGCTGATCTGGTAAATGTTCATCACAGGGAAAGACCTCCATCCAAAACGATGACCTGACCCGTCACATAGGCGAACTGGTCAGAAGCGAGTGCAGAAACGACGTTTGCGACTTCGTCAGCAGAGGCAAAGCGCTTGAGCGGCACCTTTTCGAGGTAGCCCTTGCGGGTTTCTTCCGGGATGGCTTCGATCATTTCTGTAGCGACAAAGCCCGGAGCGACAGCGTTCACGCGGATGCCATAACCGCCAAGTTCCTTGGCAAGCGTCTGCGTAAAGGAGTTCACGGCACCCTTTGTTGCACTGTAAACAGCCTGACCGGCGAGAGCAAACTTGGAAGAAACAGAAGACATGTTGATAATCACACCGGACTTCTGCTTGTACATCTTGACGGCCACCTGCTGGGCGCAGTAGAAGTAACCCTTCACGTTCAAGTCAAAGCACTTGTCGAGCGTGTCCGGGTTCATCATGAGAAGGTATTCATCGCGAACGATACCGGCATTGTTCACAAGAACATCAATGCGGCCGTAAGCTTTGAAAACGTCACGGACCATCTGCTTGACTTCTGCAAGCACGGCAACGTTAGCCTTGTAAATCATGCCGTCGCCACCTTCGGACTTGATTTGGTCCAAAGTCTGCTGAGCGGCAGCATCAGAACTGGAGTAGTTTACGACGACCGTGTAGCCGTCACGAGCGAGGCGGAGGGCACAAGCCTTGCCAATCCCCTTAGAAGAACCAGTAACGATTGCAACTTTCATTATAAATTCTCCTTCAAAAAATTATTTACCGAGAACAACGGCGCTGTAAGAACCGCCCGTAGCAAAGGAAGTGACCAAGATTTTCTTGAAGCCCGCTGTTGCGACCTTCTTCTTAGAAACTTCGCCATTTGCGATAAAGTAGGCGTTTTCTTCAGCAAGTTCACCACCGAGCATAAGAGCAGCTTCGGCAGCGGCGAGTGTCGCAGAAGCGGCACGGCCTTCACCCACGCGTTCCTTCACCTGGAAGAGCGGGAGGCTTGCAAGCTTGTCGCCAAACACGCGTGCGTATGCACCCTTTTCGATATCGTCAATCTTCTTGAAGCCGTTTGCAAAACCGCAGACAGCGTCAATTTCGTCAATGCTGACGCCTGCATCGTTGAGAGCATCCTTGATAGCAAGGTCAAGAGCTTCGTCAGAACCGGAGATGTGGCCAAACTTCACGTTCTTACGGCCATTGCCGTAACCGAGAGCATAGCAGTAAACCTTTGCACCACGGGACTTGGCGTAGTCTTCGGTTTCCATGATGATAGAAACGGAGCCATCGCCCACCACAAAGCCATTGGAGTTGGAATATGGTTCCACCACCTTGTCGGCGGCGACGTTCATCTTCTGGCAGAGTTCGGTGATGATCGGGAGGTTTTCGTCCGTACCCGTAGCCATCATAGCCTCTTCCTGACCGTCGTGGATGACATTCATGGAGTAGCCGATGCTATCGAGACCGGAGAGCGGACCCGTCGTGATGGTGACGCCGTACCCCTTGATTCCAGAGAGAATCGAGAGGTAGCCACCGGCGGCATTATAAACTGTGTGAGGGAACTTGAAGGCGCTACCGCCTGCATTACCGGCTTCGGCAATGAGTTCCTCGAAATCGTAAGTGGCACCGAGACCGCCTTCGCTGGTACCCACGATGATACCAATCTGCTTGGCGTTGTCTTCAGTGACCGTAAAGTTTGCATCCTTGAGGGCGCGCATGCCGGACACGGTCTGGAGCTGGCCCAGATTGTCGAGCTTGCGGTAGAAGGCCATCTTGATGCCGAGTTCCTTGTAGTCGTCGTTCGTGACGGTAGAGCAAATGGAAGCGGATTCCGGGAGCTTACCGTTCTTGACGGCGTCAAGGTAAATTTCCTTGCTGTTACCGATCGGGCTTACAATGCCAATACCTGTCACAGCAATCTTCTTATCCTTAGCGACCTGGCTCTGAACATCGCCCGGCTTTTTGCTGAACACGATACTTGCGTTCGTGCCGCCGAAAGCGACGTTGTTGCTCATGACGCATTCGAGTTCCTTAGCACGCGGGGTGTTCTGCACGTAGTCCATTGTGCCGACCTTGGCCTTGAGGGCTTCGGAATCTTCGGCGGTGTAATGGAGAGTCGGGAGCACGGTGTTCGTCGTGAGAGCCTTGATGCTGAACACGGCTTCGATTGCACCGGCGGCGCCGAGGCAGTGGCCCGTCATTACCTTGGTCGAACTGACACTCAAGGTCGGATTTTCTTCGTCGAAGAACTTGTGGAATGCATTGATTTCTGCATTGTCGTTCTTGCCCGTACCCGTACCGTGAGCGTTCAGGTAACCGATGTCAGACTTCTTGATGCCAGAATTCTTGACAGCGCGGTCCATCGCTTCGAGGAGGCAGACGCCATCTTCGCGAGGAGCCGTAATGTGGTGAGCGTCGCTTGTGACGCCTGCGCCGAGAACTTCGCAATAACGCTTGGCGTTACGCTTTTCGGCATGTTCCAGAGATTCGACAATCACGATGCCGGCGCCTTCACCGAGGGTGATGCCGTTGCAGTGGTTGAACGGAGAGCAACCGTTTTCGTCCAAAGCATGGAGAGAAAGGAAGCCGGAATACGGAACAGAAGCAAAGGAGTCGGAGCCACCGGCGATCACGACATCAGCCTTGCCAGCGCGGATAAGGTCGCAAGCAAGAGCAATGGAAATCGTACCGGCAGCGCAAGCGTTGCCCACGTTTGTGACAATGCCGCCCGCATGGCAAGCTTCTGCCACCTGGGAGGCGATTGCAGCAATGGGCATCTTCGGAATTTCG
This sequence comes from Fibrobacter sp. UWB7, assembly GCF_900142945.1. Lineage (NCBI taxonomy): Bacteria > Pseudomonadati > Fibrobacterota > Fibrobacteria > Fibrobacterales > Fibrobacteraceae > Fibrobacter > Fibrobacter sp. UWB7. The sequence goes on along the minus strand of NZ_FRCO01000002.1, from coordinate 118,380 downwards.
TTGACGTTCTTACCGTGGCGGTGGTACTGTTCAATGCTGAGGACTCCACCCACGCAGCTACCGATGATGACGCTTACGCGGCTGCTATCGGCAAAGTCACCGAGACCTGCATCGTTCAGGGCTTCTTTCATAGCCTTGATGCAGAGCTTGGAGGCGCGGTCCTTTTCGTCCGGGCATTCGATATCGTCCAGCGTATCACAGTTCACTTCGGCAGCGAGGTCTGCATAGCAGTTCTTGGTATCGAGAGAAGTGGTCTTGTGAATACCGGAGACGGAATTCAGGGCGTTTTTCCAGGTTTCTTCAACATTGTTGCCAACAGCGCAGATAACGCCAAGGCCAGAAACAACACAGCGACGATTATTAGAAGTCATAGAAATTCCAAACAATACTCAAATAAAAAGGCTTGATTAAGCCTTGTTCTTTTCGATGAAAGCGGCGATGGTGTCGATGCTCTGGAAGTTTTCCTTTGCAACGCCAGTCATAGAAACGCCGAAGTTGTCATCGACGAAGGAGATGATTTCAAGGGAGTCCACGGAGTCAAGACCGATTTCTTCGCCGAAAAGCGGAGTATCGTAATTCAGGACATCGCCATCTACGCCGAGATCGGACATAAAGAATGCCTTGAGTTTGCTCTTGATTTCTTCGTTTGCCATATTTTTGTATCCTCTTTTGATAAAATTTTAGCACAAAGATAGAAAAATATTCTTTCGTAAATTGCCGTTTTCACAAAAAACGTACAAAATGCAGTTTTCGAGGATAAATGGTAAATACGCATCACACCTATATTAAAAGGTAGTTGTCTGTATTGTAAACTTTTTCAAAAAGAAAGCTTTCTGTAATAAATAAATACCATTTAGAGAAACATTATTTACTAAATTTGAGCCCATGATTTCATACGTATTTCCCGGTCAGGGTTCTCAGTTCCCAGGAATGGGCAAAGATTTATTCGAATCGAACGCCGACGTAAAGTCGATGTTCCTCAAGGCAAACGAAATTCTCGGCTTCAACATCACTGACGTGATGTTCAATGGCACCGCAGAAGACCTCAAGCAGACGAAAGTCACGCAGCCGGCAGTGTTCCTGCTCTCTGTTGCTATGGCAAAGGTCCAGGGTGGTAAGCCGGATATGGCCGCAGGTCACTCGCTCGGCGAATTCTCCGCACTCACGGCTACGGGCGCCATCACTTTTGAAGCTGGTCTCAAGCTCGTTGCAAAGCGTGCCGAAGCCATGCAGAAGGCATGCGAACTCCGCCCGGGTACGATGGCAGCAGTTCTCGGCGGTTCTGACGAACTCGTCGAAGAAGCTTGCGCACAGGTCAAGGACGCAGCAGTTGTTCCGGCAAACTTCAACAGCCCGGGACAGGTCGTGATTTCTGGCGAAAAGGCCGGTATCGATCAAGTCGCAGCATACCTCACCGGCAAGGTGAAGCGCGTCGTTCCGCTGCAGGTCGGTGGTGCATTCCACTCCCCGCTCATGGAAAGCGCCCGTGCAGAACTTGCAAAGGCTATCGAAGAAACTGAATTTTCGACTCCGGTCTGCCCGGTCTACCAGAACGTGGACGCCAAGCCGCATACAGACCCGAACGAAATTAAGGCAAACCTTCTCACTCAGCTCACCTCCCCCGTCCGTTGGACACAGACGGTCAAGAACATGATTGCAGACGGTGCCACCGAATTTAAGGAACTTGGCCCCGGCGAAGTTCTTACCAACCTTATCAAGCGCATTCAGAAGTAAGCGCAAACACACAGGAATACTATGTGGGATAAATCGTATTTAGAAAAGTTGAGCGAACGCAACGCCAAGGCTCAGGCCGGTGGCGGCGCCGCTCGTGTAGAAAAGCAGCATTCCCAAGGCAAGCTTACCGCTCGCGAACGCCTTGAAATTCTTTTTGACAAGGGAACGTTCAAGGAAATCGGTGCCATGCGCCTTTCCCAGAGCATCGAGCTCCCGGAATCCAAGCGCATTTACGGTGACGGTGTCGTGACGGGTTACGGCAAGATCAATGGCCGCCCGGTTTACGCTTGCTCCCAGGACTTCACGGTGAGCGGCGGTTCTCTCGGTTCCGCACACGCGAAGAAGATTTGCCACGTGATGGACCTCGCCCTTGATTCCATGGTGCCGTTCATCAGCATCAACGATGGCGGTGGCGCCCGTATCGAAGAAGGCGTTAGCTCCCTCGACGGTTACAGTGGCATTTTTGCCCGTAACACTTGGGCAAGCGGCGTGATTCCGCAGATTTCCGTGATTCTCGGACCGTGCGCAGGTGGTGCTTGCTACTCCCCGGCTATTACAGACTTTATCTTCATGACCGAAAAGACGAGCCAGATGTTCATCACGGGCCCGGCTGTCGTGAAGGCTGTGACTGCTGAAGTCGTGACCCCGGACCAGCTCGGTGGCGCAGGCGTTCATTCTTCCAAATCCGGTGTTGCACACTTCGTGTACAAGGACGACAAGGAATGCCTCGAAGGCGTGCGTAACTTGCTCAAGTACCTCCCGCAGAGCAACACAGACAAGTCTGTCGCTCAGGCCGGTACGATCGTGGACAAGTCCGCCGACATCGAAGAAATCATTCCGGACAACTTCAAGCGCGCTTACGATGTTCGCGACGTGCTCAACTGCTTTGCCGACAAGGATTCCTTCCTCGAAATCCAGCCGGAATTTGCAAAGAACGTTGTCATCGGCTTTATCCGCCTCGACGGTAACGTGATTGGCGTTGTCGCTAACCAGCCGAAGTACCTCGCCGGTTCTTTGGACGTGGACGCTAGCGATAAGGCAGCACGCTTTGTCCGCTTCTGCGACAGCTTCAACATTCCTATCCTTACGCTCGAAGACGTTCCGGGTTACATGCCGGGCACGAAGCAGGAACACAACGGCATTATCCGCCACGGTGCAAAGCTCCTCTTTGCATACGCCGAAGCAACAGTGCCGCGCGTGACGCTCATCCTCCGCAAGGCATACGGTGGCGCTTATATCGCCATGAACAGCAAGAACCTCGGTGCAGACTGCGTGTTCGCCCTCCCGATCGCTCAGATCGCCGTGATGGGAGCAGAAGGCGCTGTCGATATCCTCCGCAGAAAGGAAATCGCCGCATCTGCAGAACCGGCCAAGCTCCGCGAACAGTACATCAACGAATACGAAGAAAAGTACTTGAACCCGTATATCGCTGCTGGCAACGGATTCATTGACGAAGTCATTGAACCGAAGAGCGTTCGCGACCGCCTTGTCTCTGCGTTCGAAAACTTGAAGAACAAGAAGAAGGCTGTGCTTTGGAAGAAGCACGGAAACATTCCGCTGTAATTAGTTATTAGTCATTGGTCAATAGTCATTGGCCAATGCTAAAAGCTGTTAGAAAATGAAAGATCCCGGTTCCGTCGCAGGAATCGGGATTTTTTTTGTTATACGAGAAATTATGGGTCCTATCGGCACTTCGTGCCTCCAGGATGACAACGCGTTTTAAGCGAGAGTTTTCACGAGCGTGTCGTGCAGAAGGCCGTTAGTGAAGATGACCTGTTCGGCATCGACAAACTGCATGGGAGTGCCATCAATGTGCGTGGACTTGCCACCCGCTTCTTCGACGAGGAGCGCGATAGCAGCAATGTCCCACGGATAGCTCATGGTCATCACAAAACAGTCAATGCGACCGCAAGCCGTGAAACAGCCTTCAATCACAGCAGAGCCCAAGCACTTCACGCGTTCGAACGTTTCTGCTTCGCGAGCAAAGTTATGCGAATTCTGCGCATTAATTTTTACGGCATCGCCCACATTGAAATCGCCATTCGAAACAATCGCATGAGTCGGATTCGATTCGCGGCTCACATGAATTTGTTTGCCATTCATGAACGCGCCCATGCCTTTTGCTGCAGTGTAGAGTTCACCGAGCTTGGGTAAATTCACGACAGCAACAAGCGGTTTGCCTTCGAAATGCAAGGCAATCGAAATGCCCCACAGCGGAATGCCACGGCTAAAGTTCACGGTACCATCGACCGGGTCAATAATCCAACGGTAGCGAGGATCAGAGCCTTCGATAACACCCGCTTCTTCTGTGCGGATGGAATGTGTCGGGAATGCGGCACGCAACCCATCGACAATGAGTTTTTCGCTGGAGACATCAGCGATTGTCACAACGTCTTTGACTGTCTTATAGCGGACATCGCCAAGGTTGTTTTGAAGTTCTAGGCAAAGGTCACCCGCCTTGCGGGCTAGTTCCTTTGCGACATTCAAAAAGTCTTCTGTATTCATTTCTTTTATTTCTTGTATGCGCAGCAACGGAAGCCAATGGAAGACGACTTGTAGAAAGCCGATGCTTGACGATAATTAAGCGTTTTTCCAGTAAGGAAAACAGCTTCCTTCTTCGAAGGCTTATAAGTCAATCCATTCGATAGCGTATCAAGCCAGGATTTTCCACCCTTCTTGTATTCCGAATAAAGCGAATAATCCGTTCCGATAACCTTACCATTGGCATCGATAACATCATAGAACTGCAACGTATCCTTAAAATCTTTCTTCGTTAATACGTTATACAAAGTTCTCGTTGTATCAGCAACATACACCGTATCAACCTTAGTTCCTTCACGATAAAGATATACGGAATCTTGCGTATATTCTGGGCGCGTGTAGAACGGGAATGAGCGGTTCGTACAATAAGCGATGGACTCATGATCGAGACCTTCATAAACTCTGTAGCTTGCGCCTTTCAACACGGCAACGGTATCTTTGGAGCGTCCCTTCACCCACTCCTGGTACTGCCCCGGCAAGTCTCTCACGCCCATCGGGTTCATGCAACGCTGGTCACGTTTTGAAATACTTGCAGCAGACGCAGAATCATTTGTACTTACGTTACAGTAATTAGACCAATGATCAGCAACCGTCGAAGCATCTTCTTCGATAAACCCATACGACAAGGAACCACCGGACAAGCAAACAAGTTCCCAATCGCGTTCACCACAAAGGGAAACTTCAAAACCGCTAGCAGAGATTGCCTCACACGTAGCCAAAGCTTCGGAATGCAACACGTTCGTCATAAACGAACCATCAGCACTGCGATGTTCGAACTTTTCCATACAGAACTCGGTGGTATCGGATGTAGAAACAGCGACAAAGCCCTGAGGACATTCCATCTTTTTGGCAAGCGCACCTGGAGAAACAAATATCGAATCCACCAGCGCACGAGAATAATAGCCAGACCGATCAACCGAGCGGATACGCAAAATCAACGTATCGCCAGGAGCCACCCAGCGGATTGTATCCGTAACAAACGTTCCTTTACCGGACAAATCGACTTCGAATTTTTCATCATTTCTCTGATAATGGACACCATAACGATCATCGCCACCCGCATAAGAATATTCATGCCAAGACTTATCTAGTTTGTCATAATATTCAATAACATAACGGGATACATTTTCATAGCAGCTTCCATCGTTACAGCCACGAGGAATAATAATTACAGAATCAGATTCAATATCATGATCAAACTTGACAGGATCAACACTACGGTCCCAGAATATAAGGACTCTGTTATTACTATCGAGCCTTGCATAACCAGGATAAAGAGAATCTTCAATCGTAAAAATCTTAGTCGGCATCAGAGGAGCAATGGAATCAGTCGTGTAAATTCCCTGACAGGCATTTACAGGCGTAGACTGGTCCGCTTCGGAGCCACTTGCATTGCCAGCCATATCCCAAGACGAAATGGCGATCGTGTATGTGTACGATACAGAATTGGAACTCGTTCGGAGTCCTTCGATGTACACACGGAAACGATTGCTCGAAACATTCTCTGTATCGTAACCCTTCCCGTCAAGAACTACGAGATTGAGATAATTCTTTCGCTTATCGCCATGAGAAACATCATCAACACGAACAGAATCGTTGGCATAACGGATTCGGGCATGACGCTTGTAATACTTTTCACCTTTACTATCAACACCTTCTGGCGTTATGACTGTCACTTTCAAATCGCGGATATCTTCGGTCGAATCTTCAGCCCAAAGACGAATATTGTAACCCAGGATTTCGCCCGACACGGCAGACGGATCCAAAAGGTCAGTGCGGTCCATCGGACGGTACCATTCAAACATCGCCCCCGTAGACCAAACAGAATCCTTTAGCGGTTCAACAATAGAAGGAGCCTCGACGTCCTTAAACGGAATGAAAAGGCGCTGGACAGAACCAGGACTGCCGCCATCGGAATATTCACAGAACATCACAACCTGGAGACTGTCATAGCCATCTTCGATAAAATGCGTAATCTTATCGGTCAAATCAAGGGTATCGTAAAAACTACCCGAACTTTTATACTTCTGGAAGAACGCATCTTCATTCGTCGAGTCATGAGCAAGAGCCACCTGCTTGTCATTTACAGACTTTGACGTATCATCGACAACGGTGGTATCAAACCAGACACACAATCCAGAATAATTATCCGTCAATATCGGATAACGGTACCTAATCTTGTAGCATGTCGTACCCTCGGGCGTGCCTGGAGAACATTCCCTAAGAACGGAATATTCAGAGATTTCCCTGTCAAACATGTATTCAGTTCCGTCGTCATCGTCAGAGCAGGCGAAGAAGAACATGGCAAGAACAGATATGAGATAAAGTTTTAAATAACGCATAGAATTCACGCTATTAATTTAGAAAAAACGCAATGTGAAAACGCCCTAAACGCAAAAAAACCGGGCGCTTTCGCGTCCGGCTTTTAAAAGCTAACCAAAGTTATTAGGCTTCTTCAGAGTAGACAGAGACCTTCTGGCGCTTTGCATCGAGGCGTTCAAACTTCACCTTGCCATCAATGAGGGAGAACAAGGTAAAGTCCTTGCCCATACCGACATTGTTGCCCTTGTGGAAGTGAGAACCGCGCTGACGAACGATGATGTTGCCAGCCTTGACGGTTTCGCCCGCGTACTTCTTAACACCAAGGTACTTGGCGTTACTGTCGCGGCCGTTACGTACTGAACCTTGACCTTTCTTATGTGCCATGGATTAAGCCTCCTTAGCCTTACGCAGAGAGTTCTTCTTGACCTTAGCCGGCTTCGGAAGTCCCTGAGCGATCTTTTCCTTGCGAGTGAGCGGCTTGTTCTGAACCTTCTGCTTAGCAAGGGCAGCCACGCGAGCGCGGTTGCGGGTAATAACTTGAGGGTCAACGACTGCAGATTCAGCGCCGGAGCGGAGTTCCGTGACGAGCACCTCGGTATAGCCCTGACGATGACCGTTACGACGTTCGTAACGGGTACGACGCTTCTTCTTGAACACGATAATCGTGTCTTCCTTGCCATGGGCGAGAACTTCGACCTTGACAGATGCGTCATTCAGGACAGGGGTGCCGACTTGCACTTCTTTTCCGGAGAAAAGAAGAACGGACTTGAGCTCCAGTTCAGAACCAACAGCTGCGTCGATCGTCGGGACCTTGTAGGCCTTGCCGAGTTCGACTTTATACTGGAAACCACCTGTTTCAACAATAGAATACATTTTTGTAATCCTTTTTAGGTTGCTATTGGAGTCCCAAATTTAGTAATAGTGCACAGAAAATCAAAGGGGCACAAAGGTGAAAAATGTGAAAAAAGACGAAAGAACGCTAATTCTAGGGTATTTTCCAATGACTAACGACAATCAACCAATGGCTAATTTGCTAAATTATCGCTGAATTTTATAAAGGATTCCCTAAATGAGCAAAATTATCAGCCTTGATGGCGATTGGCAGATGATCTGGGACACGGAAGACACCGGCATCTCCAATCGTTGGTATGCAACGTATCCTGAAAAAACACAGACTGTTAGCGTTCCCCACATCTGGGAAAGAGCTTTTGACAAGCTTTTGATGGCCCAGGACTGCGCATTCTATTTCAAGAGATTCACGATTGACGACGAAAAGCAGGTCACAAAGCGCATCTTCTTGCGTTTTGAAAAGATTGCAACGCACGCCACCATCTGGCTTAACGGTAAACTTTTGGGCGACCACTTTGGCGCCTACACGTCGTTTGTCATTGAAACTCAGAAGGCAATCAAGCTCGGCGAAGAAAACATTCTCTGCATCCGCGTTGCAAACATGGGTGCAACGAACAGCCGCATCGACTTCGGTCGCGAAAGCAAGGAAGGCGCAAACGACCGCTACGCCCACCCGGGAGAAATGCCGGTTGGCCTCCCCTGGTCGCAGTATCCGTATGGCGGTATCTGCGGTCACGTAGACTTGATTCTCGGCAACGCCGCATTTATTTCTGATATTCACGTCGAACCGGACATGGACCAGGAACGCGTTTCTGTCGAAGCATTCTTCAACAACCCGCGCGGTTACCAGTCTCGCCTCCGCATCCTCATGAAGAACCCGAACGGCGACGTTTACGAATTCTTCAAGGATATCAAGCTCGAAAAGGAAAACGCCACGCAAAAGTTCTTGCTTGGCATCAAGGACTGGAAGAAGGACAAGTGCGTCTGGAGTCCGGAACGTCCGAACCTGTTTGCCATCGAAATGCAGCTCGAAATCAAGGGCGCTAAGGGCAAGGCTCCGGAATACACCTTCCCTGTCGTGAAGACTTTCGGCTTCCGCAAGTTCGACTGCCTCAAGGGTGACTACTACATCAACGACTCCATCGTAAAGCTCATGGGCGTGAGCTACAACCAGCAGTGGAGCGAAGGCGGTCTCTGGACTGACCAAAACCCGGCTCTCGAAAAGGACTTGAACGCCGTGAAGGCAGCAGGTTTCAACGTCATCCGTTCTTGCGGCGCTCCGCTCAGTAGCACGGCTCTCGACATCTGCGATAGAATCGGTTTGTTCGTGTTCCAGGAATTCCCGATCCACACGATGCGTTCGACCGCACAGGGCCTCGAAATCACGAAGAAGCTCATCAACGACATGGTGCGCGACCAGCACAACCATCCGTGTATCGCCGCCTGGATTCTCGGTTCCGAAAACGGAACATTCATGCTCCAGAACGGTAACAAGCTTTTGAACGCTATTAGCCCGATCGACACCTGCCGCCCGGCTATCAGTAACTTCAACAGTATCTACCTCGACAACGAAGCAAACTTCCACAAGGATACGGGTAAGATTATCCCGGTTTCCATCGACCGTATTTCGCAGTACGCCACGATGCGCGTGAACCCGCGTTTAAACCCGAGTGCCGCTTACACGCACTACCTCGCCCACATGTTCGACAAGGAAGATCTCGAGCTCATGGTTCCGGATTCCGGCCTTGGCGACAGCCACTTCCAGGATGACGAAGAACCGATTTTGAACGACATCGAAAACAAGGTGCTCGTCACGCTCAAGAACAACACGCTGTTCCCGAAACGCGCAACCACCATTGCCGGTCCTCGCAGCATCAAGAGCCAGAAGGCGATCAAGAACGAATTCAAGTCTGTGGAAACGTTCGTCGACGATAGCAAGCTCTCCATTTGGCCGAACTTCGAATCGTTCAACGCCGATGTTTACCGCATTGCGCTCAAGAGCAAATACGACCAGATTACGGCATTCCAGAGCAACCCGCAGATTTCTGGTTTCTTCCTCGACCAGTGGGCCGACAACGGCACCGACTTCAGCGGCCTTAACGACGAAAACAGAAAGTCCAAGGGCGTCCAGAATTTTGCTCGTGAAATCACGACTCCGAGCCGCGTGCTCATCAGCGAACTGGAACACGTTGCCACACCGCAGAGCGAAGTCAGCTTCCAGCTCACGCTTTTGAACAATAGCCGTTTGGAAGATGTGGAAATTGAAGTTTCTCTCCTCGACGCTAAGGACAAAGTCCTCAACACGCAGAAGGTCATGCCGGAAGAACCTGCTGAAAAGAAGACTCTTACGCAGCTTGGCATTTGCACGTTGATGGCTCCGCGCGCTACCGGTTTGTACAAGATTAAGCTCACGCTCAAGGATTGCGGCAAGGAAATCCATTCTAGCTACGAAGACTTGATCGTGATCGAACAGGCCGACGTTAAGGACGCCATGAGCAAGGTTTGCTTCTTGGATAACTACGATGAATCGAGCGATGTGCTCGCCGCTCTCGACGGTTCCGAACAAATTATCTTCACTGCAAACTTGAGTTCTTGGCCGGATGAAATCTTGGAAAAGATTATCGAAGTCACGAAGAACGGCGGCAAGACGCTTTTGCTCTCCGACATGACGACAGAAGATATCGACCTCTTGAACCAGAGCCACAACTTCGAAAACAAGATCGAAGCCCACTGGACCACAGGCGCAAACGAATTCAGCTTGCATTACTTGCCGAAGGATTCTCCGCTCCTCGCTGTGTTCGGCGGCAACGGCGTTCTCGACCACAACTCCGCATCGGCAATGCCGGGCATTTCGTTGAACGAGCTCGCTGGCGCTAAGGTTTACGCACGTTCCGTGACACTCAAGGATGGCGAAATCAAGACGGGTGTGGACCTGCAGCTCGTGCCGTTTGGCAAGGGACAGATTATGTTCAACCAGTTCAGCGTGATTGAAGGCTTGGAAACGAACGCCCTTTCGGATGCTCTGTTCACGGCAATCGTGAACTTGCTGTAATTGGTTCGGCAGGCTCACCAACCTTATTAAGGTCCAGGTCCCTGAGCTCAGCCGAAGGGCCGAAGCGTATAATTAGTAATTACAAGAGTCCCGCCCTGGTGCGGGACTTTTCGTTTTCTATATTTGCTCTTATGACACAGAATAACGTTAATTTGGAAAAATACTCTGACGAGCTCGCCAACAAAGCAAAGAACGCGAGCAAGAAAATCCGTACATTGAGCGCTGAAAAGCGCGCAGCCGTGCTCGCACGTGTTGCAGAAATCCTCCGTGCAAAGAAGCCGGAAATTCTCGCCGCCAACAAGATTGACCTCGAAGCTGCCGCCGGCAAGCTCGACGATTCCAAGATGGATCGCCTGACGTTGAACGATGCCCGCATCGAATCCATGGCCAAGGGCGCCGAAGAAATCGCCGCATTTACCGACCCGCTTGGTCGCATTCTTGAATCTCGTGAACTCAAGAACGGCATCAAGATTAGCCGTGTCGCCGTGCCGATAGGTTCTGTGTTCTTTATTTTTGAAAGCCGCCCGAACGTGACGATTGACGGTGCTTGCCTTTGCTTTAAGGCTGGCAATGCCGTGATTCTCCGTGGCGGTAAGGAATCGCTCAACTCCGCAAAGTGCCTCGCCGGGATTTTCCACCAGGCTCTTGAAGAAAACGGCGTCGACAAGGACGCTGTGCAGCTCGTGACCGAAACGAGCCATGACCTTGTGGGCATGCTCTTGCAACGCAACGATTGCCTCGACCTCGTGATTCCTCGCGGTGGCGAACGCTTGATCCGCGCCGTCGTGGAACAGAGCAAGATTCCTGTCATCAAGCACTTCAACGGCATCTGCCATGTGTACGTGGACAAGTCCGCCGACATGGAAAAGGCTGTAAACATCTTGATTAACGCCAAGACGCAGCGCACGGGCGTGTGCAACGCCATGGAATGCGTGATTATCGACCGCCACATCGATGATGCAAACGTCAAGAAGCTCATTGATTGCCTCGCCGACCGCGGTGTGGAACTTTTTGGCAACAAGGACGCTCAATCGCACGACAGCCGCATCAAGGACATTGGCGACGACAGCAACTACCATCACGAATACCTCGCCCTCAAGGCTAGCGTCAAGTTCGTGGACAACGTCGAAGAAGCCTGCGATCACATCGAAAAGAACAGCAGCCGCCACACAGAAGCTGTTGTTGCAGAAGACGCAAGCGTTCAGGACTACTTTGTCGCAAACGTCGATAGCAGTAGCGTCATGGTAAACGCCAGCACGCGCTTTGCAGACGGTGGCGAATACGGTCTCGGTGCTGAAGTGGGCATTTCTACGGACAAGCTCCATGCTCGTGGCCCGATGGGCGTCGAAAGCCTCTGCAGCTACAAGTGGATTTTGCGCGGCAACGGACAGGTTCGCGGATAATTAGACGAAAGAACGGCGCATTGCGCCTACAGACGAGAGACAAAAGATGAAGTTTGAAGACTTAATCAAAGAAGTAAAATTTGAAGTGGAATTCGGTGGCGTGAAACTCGCTCCGGCAATTGTTCAGGACGCCGACAAGGGCGACGTACTGATGATGGCATGGATGAACGAAGAAGCGCTCCGCCGCACGCACGAATGTGGCGAAATGGTATTCTGGAGCCGTAGCCGCAAGGAATACTGGCACAAAGGCGACACGAGCGGAAACGTGATGACGGTCGTCGAATGGGCTGCCGACTGCGATTCTGACGCACTGCTTTTCAAGGTGCGTATGCAGGGTCCACAGGTCGCTTGCCACACTGGCGCTCGCAGCTGTTTCTTCAAGAAGTGCGAAAAGTAAGCAACGCCTTAAAAAATTTCAGCCTAGTTTGCACACGCAAGCTAGGCTTTTTTTGTTTTAGAACTCATTTTTTTTCGCAAAATGCGTTATGCAAAATGCGAAAAATCCGCAGATTGTCAATATATGACATTTTCAACTATTAAATTATAGTCGTGAGGTTCTTATGCTGACGACATTCCTTATCATTTTTGCAATCCTTGCCATTTTAGGACTTGGAGGTGCAGGCGAAGCTTGCGCCATAACGCTATTGCTACAAATCCTCCCCTTCCTGATTATCGTCGGGATAGTCTGTTGTCTATGGTTCTGCGGAGGGTAGAAAAAAAGCCCTTGTTTCCTCCAGAAAGTATAGAGTTTATATAGTTAATGGAGGAAAACGTAATAAAGACAATCTCAAAATGCCTAAACCATTGTATTTTATGTGATTTTTACATATATTTAAAGTGAAAAACATCTTAAAAACACGGGAATAAGAATGGCTAATCTGACAATTACACTCGATGACGAAGACAAAAAAGGTATCGCTGATTTTTGCGAACAAGTAGGAATGACTATTTCAGGTCTTTATAACGTTTTTACAAAACAAGTACTACGTGAGGGAAGAATTCCTTTTGAAATAGGCATAAACACACCAAATCGTGAAACAATCAAAGCGATGAAAGAAGGAGACAAAATCTACGAGAAAATTTTGAAAAATCCCTCAAAAGTTAAAACCTATACGGTCAATGAAGCTATTCGGGAGATGAAATCTTGGTAGAAAAAGAACCTCTTTATAAAATTCAATGGACATCTCAGTATAAAAAGGATATCAAGCGAGCGAAAAAAAGAAACTACGATATGGACGAGCTATATTCCGTCATATTAAAGCTCGCAAATAACAAACCTTTAGAAGATCACTATCGAGATCACGCTCTTGATGGGAATTGGGCGGGACACAGAGAACTTCATATTCGTCCCAATTGGCTCTTGATATACCAAAAAAGGGAAAACATACTTATTCTCGAATTAATCCGCACTGGCACTCACGCAGACCTATTCGACAAATAGCACAAATTCCTTTTCCCAACTAAGTACAAAACTAACTAATAAATCAGGCATCGCACCAAACTCTTTCAACCAAGATTTTCAATAAAAAAGGGAAATCCCCCGCATCAGCGAGGGACTTCTTGTGTTTCAAATTTCTGTTGTACTTTGTCTTGTCTCGGACAACTCTTGTCCGTAATGTGGCTCCGTTTTGGGAGCCGTCTATGCGTCGCATGCGCATCGCATCGCTTTCTTTGGCAGTTTCAGCAACCTTGCTGAACACTTTATCTTTCTTTTTTGCCATGACAGCCTCCTTAATAGACAAATTTAATATATTTCGTTTAAATAAAGAAGGGTTCTAATATGAAAAAGACTTACGCAGTTTTATTCGGTATGTTCATGTTCGTCGCTTGCAGCGAAGACAATCCGACATCGAGTCTCGACAACACTCAATCCACAAAGCCTGCAACTCAAACAACGGATTTCGGTGAAGGATACACTTATGTCATCCCGATTAAGTACGATGAAACAACGGGACGTGTTTACCAAGGAACATACGTTTGCAATTACCACCCCGATACAAAAACGTTTGCTTGGGAAGAATATCCTGAATCTTTGGATCCAGGTTCTTATAAGATTGTTGGCGATTCGCTTTGGATGGGGCCAGCCGAAAAGCAAGTTTCAGACAATCCGGACGAACAAGAGTTTCTTGACTTATACCGTAACTATGAAACGTTGTCGCTGAGCAATGACCACAATGATATTTACGGAACGTGGAAAGTCACCGGTTGCAAAAGACAACTCGGAGAAACTGATATCAAGTGTTCAAAATTCATTGGTGGTATGAGCGGAATCGCAAGAACCATGAAGATTACCAAAGACTCCGTTTATATCACAACGACCGTTGATACGGACAATTTAGAACAAAATGATATCAACATCGGAGCCATTTTGGATCGCAATTTTGGTTATGATATTGGCGACGCTATCATCAAGCAACTGCTTGTTGAAAAAACGATAACAAAGGAACCCAAAGAATTATTAAAGCAATCATTCTCTATCGGCAACCAACTCTTTGAAGTTACTTTGGCTCCAAAATTCGACGCTACAGGAATGAACTACATTACAACGATGTCTAGCAACGGGAAAAAATGCACTAACACACAAAGATTGGGATTCATCAACGAAAAATTGTGCAAAGAAGAAAGTGCAGAATTTTTATTGAGCGCTCGCGATAAAAGTGATGATCAATTTTATTATAAAGAGGGGCCTGTTGAAGGATTCCAAATCGATAACAGAGATGAATTCTACGAATGTACAAAAGGACTTTCTACAGAAGAAACAAAGCAATTGTTGAGCCAGTACGCCAAGAATTAAGGGAAATAGTTTAGAGAGTAAAAACAGAATAATCGTAAAATTCTAATTTAAAAGGAGAACTGTTTCAAAAGACAGTTCTCTTTTGTCTTTATTAGAAGGTCTATCGGGTTGTCGCTCAATTTAGTTGAAAACATTCGCCATCATGGTTTTAAACGCCTGCTGCTTGCAGTTTCGGGCGGTTTGGATTCTATTTGCTTGGCGCATTATTTTATCGAGAACAGCGATGCACTTGGAATTAAATGGCTGGGGATTGCTCATGTGCATCACGGGCTGCGCGAAGGAACCGCAGACAGAGACGCAAAATTTGTAGAAGAATTTGCGAAGTCGCACAATGTTCCTTTTTTCTTGAAGAAGTTGGATGGTGAAGCGCTGAAAGGTGCTGAAGGCTCGCTTGAAGAAAATGCACGAGATGCAAGGTATAAAGCGCTAACAGAAATTATGAAAAGCATTGTCACTCTGGAGCCGACAGGCGATAGAGTCCATTATGCTTTGGATCCTATCGGGGCTTTGCCCCTCCAGGATGACGAAGGCTGCGCCCCCATACCCCATAGCCCAATCGCTATCGTGACTGCGCATCATGCTGGGGATCAGGCGGAGACAATGTATATGCGTCTCAAGCGCGGGACAACGCTTGCCGGGCTGCGCGGAATTCAAGAAGTAAGAATAATTCAGGACAAGAAGGAGATGCCCGCTCACGGCGGGCATGACATTCCCTGCATTCACATTTATCGTCCGTTCGTGAACGTCACTCGCAACGAACTCCTCGCCTATGCTCGCGAGAATAATTTAAGCTGGTGCGAAGACGAAAGCAATGCGGATGTAAAATTCGCACGCAATAAAATTAGGCACGAGTTTTTGCCGAATCTGGAACAAGAATGTCCGGGGACAATCCAACAGCTTTGCAAGATTGCGGGGCTTGCGGACAGAGCGTATGCAAAAGTAATCGCTAAATGCTCTAGATCCTTCGACTTCGCTCAGGATGACACAAGGGGATTCCCGCTTACTTCGACTTTGCTCAGCACAGGCTCCGGCGGGAATGACAAAGCACATTCGGCGTTGCCTCAGGATGACAAGTGGCGATCCCGGAACAGAGTCCGGGATGACAATGCAATACGTACGATTGCGCTGGACAAGAAAAAACTCAATAAAATTCTACGCGAATACGCGGATGCAGATCTGTCCGAAATGTTCCGGTTGTGGCTTTCGGAAAAGGGTTTTCGGTTCCCAATTGGCTTTTTCTACGGTCCTAAGGAGCCTGCCCACGTGAAAATCCCGGTCCGGGCGGTTTATCGCCGGCGTTCCGTCGTCAAAATAGCGCATACTGTCTGGATTTGCGAGTTCAAGGATGCGCTTTCAGCCGCAAAATTTGTATCTTGCGAGAAGAAAGAAAAGGATTATAATGAATCAACCTAAGAAGCCAGCTCCGTTTAAGAACAAGAATTTTATCATTGTTCTCATCATGCTCCTCATGCTTTTCGTCATGTTCCCCATGACCGGGAAAGATTCCAGCAAGGATATTACCCGCACTGAATTTTTAGCCATGATGGGCGATTCAACCAAGGTCATTACTGAACTAACGCTCCAGAAGACTCCCGATGGCGTGATTATCGAAGGCGCTTACGAGATGTCCCCGGAAGAAATCGCCGAGGCCAAGAAGGGCCAAAGCGCGCTCGCGAGGTTCACTCGCAACAGCACCGACACCAAGAACAAGCATTTCAAGAGCCACATGCTCGATATTTCGAACGAGCAGATTTCGACTTGGGAAGCATTCAAGGGCGTGAAGGTCAAGGTTATTCACGAATCGACCACGTGGATTGATACGCTTGTCGCATTCTTGCCCGCCATTTTGCTGATTGCATTCTTCTACATCATGATGAGCCGTCAGATGGGCGGTGGCGGTAAGAGCCCGTTCTCGTTCGGCAAGAGCCAGGTGCGCCAGCTAAACTCGCAGAAGAAGACGACGTTCAATGATGTTGCCGGTTGCGACGAAGCCAAGCAGGACTTGCAGGAACTCGTTGAATTTTTGAAGGACCCGAAGAAGTACGACAAGCTCGGTGGCCGCATCCCGAAGGGTGCTCTCCTCGTTGGCCCTCCGGGTACGGGTAAGACACTCCTCGCCCGCGCTGTTGCAGGCGAAGCAGGCGTGCCGTTCTTTAGCATGTCGGGTTCGGACTTCGTGGAAATGTTCGTTGGCGTGGGTGCATCCCGCGTGCGTGACTTGTTTGAAACCGGTAAGAAGAACGCTCCGTGCATTTTGTTCATCGACGAAATCGATGCTGTGGGTCGCCAGCGTGGTGCAGGTCTCGGTGGTGGTCACGATGAACGCGAACAGACTTTGAACCAGTTGCTCGTGGAAATGGACGGCTTTACCGCTAACGAAGGCGTGATTTTGATTGCCGCCACGAACCGTCCGGATGTGCTCGACAAGGCTCTCCTCCGCCCAGGCCGCTTTGACCGCCAGATTGTGGTGGGCCTCCCCGACCTCAAGGGTCGTGAAGAAATTTTGAAGGTTCACTTGAAGAAACGCAAGGTTCCTCTCGGCGATGATGTCGATGTGAAGGCTGTCGCTAAGGGAACTCCGGGACTTGCCGGTGCAGACCTCGAAAACTTGGTGAACGAAGCAGCGCTCCTCGCCGCAAGGTTCAACAACAAGAAAGTGACGATGCTCGACTTTGAAGAAGCCCGCGACAAGCTCAGCATGGGTGCTGAACGCCGCACGCTCCTCATGACCGACGAAGAAAAGCGCCACACGGCTTACCATGAAGCAGGCCATGCCCTCATGACGCTTCTCTGCAAGCATTCTGACCCGCTCCACAAAATTACGATTATCCCTCGCGGACGCGCTCTCGGTGTGACCATGAGTTTGCCCGAACGCGATCAGGTGAGCTACAGCCGCGAATACGCCGAAGAACGCATCATGATCATGATGTCAGGCCGTCTCGCCGAGCTCATCTTCTTCAACCACCAGAGCACGGGTGCAAGTAACGACATCCAGCGCGCGACTGAACTTGCCCGTAAGATGGTGACGGAATGGGGCTTCGACGAAGAAATTGGGCCGGTCTGCTACAGCCGCGCCGATGGCGAAGTGTTCCTCGGACGCGAAATCAGTAAGCCGAAGGAAATGTCCGAAATGATGGCGGAAAAAATCGACAACGCCATCAACAACTTGATTAAGCGCATGAACAACAAGGCTAGAGAACTCCTTGAAGAACACAAGGACAAGCTCGTGGACCTCGCCGAAGCGCTGTTTGAATTTGAAGTGCTCGACCGCGAAGAAATCGACAAGGTCATGGCTGGCGAAAAGCTCACCGGTACAAAGAAGAGCCGCCAGTACAAGGCCATGGAAGAGCTCGCCAAAAAGCGCGAAGAAGAAAATACTCCGCCGCCTGACCCGGGTGACCAACCGCCGGTAGCTCCGATTGCCGATGTGCAGCCGGCCCCCGCCCCCACCTCTACAACAGGCAATGAAACCGCTACAAATTCTGTGAAAGGAAACGAATAAGGTCGCTCAATGCTCCGCTCTCTATTAGAATCAAATCGTGCAATCTCTTGGAAAATTGGAAACGACATCATTCCAGCTTCGAGGATGCCGCTTGTCATGGGTATCGTGAATGTTACCCCGGACAGTTTCTTTGATGGAGGCAAGCATAACACGCCCGAAGCCGCTTACGAGCACGCCATTTCGTTGGTGGAACAAGGTGCAGTAATTCTCGATATCGGCGGTGAAAGTAGCCGCCCCGGGAGCGCTCCCGTGAGCGTTCAGGAAGAACTCGACCGCGTATGCCCCGTCGTAGAAGCGCTCGCACAGACCGCAACCATTTCGGAAGACCTCGACAATCCGGGATTCCGCAAGTTCTACATCTCGGTCGATACGGTCAAGGCTAAAGTCGCTGAAGAATGCATGAAGCTCGGTGCGCACATCATCAACGACATCAGCGCCTGCATGATGGACCCGAAGATGATTGAAACCGTTGCAAGCACAAAGGCTAGTGTGGTGCTGAACCACATGCGCGGGAACTTCGGGACGATGCAGCAGGACTTCAAGCCGTACACGAACGTGGTGCAGGAAGTTCAGGAAGAACTCTTGGCACAGGTGCAAAAGCTCATCGACGCCGGTGTCGAGCGTGAACGCATTTGCATTGACCCAGGTATCGGTTTTGGAAAGACGGTTCAAGACAACATAGACTTGATGAAGTCCGTAGACGTGATGCTCAAGGACGGCTACCCCGTTTTGATTGGCACGTCTAGAAAGTCCTACATCGGAAAGATGCCTGGACTTGAAACAAGCGATAGACTTATCCCGACCGTGACCGCAGACATTATCGCCGCCCTTGGCGGTGCAAGCGTTATCCGCGTACACGATGTCCGCGAAGCAAAAGAATCACTTTTATATTTGGAGGCTTTGAAGTCCCATGACGCTGTTTAAGTTATTCGGCATCATCGATGTTCGTATGGCTGACATTCTGGACATTCTCCTCATATCAGTCATTCTGTATTATATCTTTTTGCTGTTCCGCGGAACGCGTGCAGCCCAGATGATTTTTGGTGGCTTTTTGCTCATTCTCGCATGGCTCATTGCGCAGTGGTGGGAACTCCATACGCTCGTGTGGATGCTCAGTAACCTCGCTACGCTCGGTATTATCGCCATCGTGATTTTGTTCCAGCCCGAAATTCGAAGCGCCCTTACGCGAATCGGTCAGAGCGTGAGTAAGGTGGACTTGAGAAACATTCTCTTCCACGCGAGCGGTCTCGATGACATAGCCCAGAAGATTTGCTCAGCGGTTCAGGATTTGGCAAAGACAAAAACCGGTGCGCTCATCGTGCTTGAAAAGCGCGTGGGCCTCAAGAACTACGCAGATACAGGTGAATACCTCGACGCACGAATCAGCTCCAGACTTTTGCGCGCATTGTTCTTCCCGAACTCCGCTTTGCACGACGGCGCCGTGATTCTCAATTGCAAGTCGATTGTCGCCGCAGGCTGTATTTTGCCGATGCCGACCGGTAACGCCGAAGGCGATGCAGGCTACGGTATGCGCCACCGCGCCGCTAAAGCTCTCGCTGCCGAAAGTGATGCCCTCATCATCATCGTCTCCGAAGAAACAGGTAAAATTTCTACCGCTTACAGAAACAACCTGAGACGCGGCCTCACCCCGAAAGAACTTAAAGCCGAAATTTTCCGCCACTGGCACGACCTCTTCAACGAAGTGATTGAAGAAGATCAAGCCGAAGGTGAAAACGAAGCAGTCGAAAACAAGGTGTAACTTATGGCAAACAACGAAAAGAATTCTACGAAGAACGCACAAAATGCGCAGGGCAACCAAAAGAAGAAAAACGGGAAACGCAATCTCGTCATCTTGATTTTGATGTTCCTTTTGCTCATCTGCCTTTTTGTAGTGCAGTGCCAGCTCAACAAAGTCAAGCAGCAAGCGCTTGAAGAACAGAAGCTCTCCGAACTCGCACTCCGCCAACAGCAGATTCTTGATAGCCTCCGCGCCGAGCAGGCCAAGGCCGACAGCTTGAAGGCTCTCGAAGAAGCTAGAATCGCAGACAGTTTGCGCATCGCGGACTCCATCCGCACGGCAGATTCGCTCGCCAATTTGCCCAAAGTCCCGGCAGTCAACAAGGACAGCATCCGTGCCTATCGCAAGTTCCGCAGGGATAGCCTCGCCCGCGTTAACGACTCACTCGCACGTATCGAGAGAGACCGCCAGGATTCCCTGAACAAGGCTCGCTTCGCCGATAGCCTCCGCAACTCGGACAAGGTCCCGCCCACAGCCGAAATCACGCCGCCTGCAGGCCGCTACTACGACCCGATCAAGCTCAAGGTCAAGTGCGACGAAATCAAGTGCAAGACGTTTGTTTCCATCGGCGATACGCTCAATCCGCAAGACGCAAGCAAGGGCATTGAATACAACAAGACCGGTTCCGTGTTCTTCTACGCTACCGACTCCGTCGGTAACCGCTCCGCTTGGGAAGAAGCCAAGTACGACATGGCAAGCGATAACATTTGCGGCAAGAACGCCTACCCCGTCCCGGTTGGCGGAAAGACCGTCTGCGTAGACGCTTACGAATACCCGAACCAGCCGGACGCTACGCCGAAGGACATGGTAAGCCAGGAAGAAGCAGCACGCATTTGCAAGAACGAAGGCAAACACCTCTGCACTATCGAAGAATGGCAAGCAGCCTGCCGCGGCAAGGACGGTTTCAAGTTCTCTTACGGTAATGGTTACAAGCAGAGCAAGTGCAACACTAACACGAAGGCCGCCAAGAGAAGTGGCCGCAAGACGCAGTGCCGCAGCTGGTATGGCATGTACGACATGAACGGAAACCTCTGGGAATGGACAGCCTCTACAAGCAAGCAGCACCCGGACAAGTTCCTGGTCGCAGGTGGCGCATGGAACACGAACAACGAAAGTAGCTGTTCTGTAAGCAAATTCAGCTTCTACCCGCAGAACCAGTACCCGAGTGTCGGTTTCAGGTGTTGTAAATAACACACCGTTAAAACAACATTACATAGATTCGCTAACCTAACTGAAAAAAATTATCTAATTTAAGAGCATGAAAACGAAACTTTTACTCTCCGCACTTTTACTTTCTTCGTTTACGTTCTTCGGCTGCAGCAATGAAAAGCCCAACTACACGGGTTACTGGAAAGGCGAAGCCGACATGATTTTCGAAGTTCTTACCGAAAACAACGTTGATTACACCATCAGAAACGTGAACGGCGACCTCACAGCCAAATACGAGAACAACGCTCTCCGTGGCAAGAATTCGCTCAACATGGACATTTTGATGCGCGTCAAGGGCGACTCCGCCTACTATGAATTCGGCGAAGACGAATCCGGCAAGATCGTGACGGGTTACATGAGAATCTCGAAGGACGAATACGACAAGATTTTCAAGGCTCAGTCCGAAGCTAAGAATAGCTATAACTAAGCGCTGAAAAGCCGGCTAAATGCCGACGAGAAGCCCGCGAACTTATGCAAGAAACCCCGGTTTAAAGCCGGGGTTTTGTTATAGCGGGAGTGCCGCGACAGTCTACTTCTTGAGTGCAGACAAGAATTCCTTGAGGCGGGTGTCCTTCGGGTTGTCAAAGACTTCTTCGGGGGTTCCGTCTTCCTTAACGTAACCATCAGCAAAGAACAACACGCGGTTTGCCACTTCACGGGCAAAGCTCATTTCGTGCGTCACGACAATCATCGTCATTCCAGACTTTGCTAAGTCCTTCATGATCTTGAGCACCTCGCCCACCATTTCCGGGTCCAACGCACTCGTCGGTTCGTCAAAGAGAATCGCTTCGGGCTGCATGGCCATGGCACGGGCAATGGCGATACGCTGTTGCTGACCGCCCGAAAGCTGTGCCGGATAATGGTCTGCACGGTCCAAAAGTCCCACGCGCTTCAAGAGTTCACGAGCACGCGTTTCGGCTTCTGCCTTGGACAAGCGCCCAAGTTTCACCGGAGCAAACATGATGTTCTTGAGGGCGGTCATGTTCTTGAACAGGTTGAACTGCTGGAAAACCATGCCAACGCGCTCGCGAATCGAAGGCTTCGAAACATCCTTCGCCAAAATGCTCTTACCATCCAAAAGGATATCGCCGCTCGTCGGTTGCTCCAGCAAATTCAACTGGCGCAAGAACGTTGACTTACCACAACCAGACGGGCCGATAATTGCAATCACGTCACCGCGATGGATATCAAGCGAAATGCCCTTGAGGATTTGCTTGTCACCGTAAGATTTGCAAAGGTTCTTGACCTGGATTAAAGTTTCTGCATTAGCGTTCATTTTTCTTCAACCTCTTTTCAAGTTTTGCAACACAAGCCGAAAGCCCGGCGACAATGATAAAGTAAATAGCTGCCACAGCAAGGAGCGGGAGCATGGCTTCGTAAGTCATACTGCGGATGATATCGCCACCGCGAGTGAGGTCGGTAAGGCCGATGTAACCGCAAATGGATGTTTCCTTGATGAGCGAGATAAACTCGTTCGTGAGCGCCGGAAGCGAGTTCTTGAACGCCTGCGGGTAAACGATGTAATAAAGCACAGTGCGGAACTTGAGGCCTAGGCTACGGCCTGCTTCAATCTGTCCCGGGTCTACGCCCTTGATGCCGCTACGGATGATTTCAGAAACGTAGGCGCCCGAGTTGATGCCGAAAGCAACAATCGCGACGAGAATCTTGTTGATGTTCACCGACGAAAATACGATATAGTAAATGATGAGGAGCTGGATCATCATCGGCGTGCCGCGAATCACGGCAAGGTAAGCCTTCGCAAACCAGTTCAGTACCTTGAAACGGCCGTTAAATTCATTGCTCGTGCGAATCTGCGCAATTACAAAGCCAATCATGATGCCAAGGAGAGCCGCAAAGAACGAAATCACGAGCGTGTTGCGGAGACCTTCGACAATGAACTTCCAACGGGAATCCTTCACGAAATTCTTGTAGACATGATCGCCAAAACTTTCTTCGCTTTCGACAGCTTGGTCACCGCGAACAATCACGACGACTTTCGAGAGCGTATACGGAGTCGTAAAGTTGATGGACTTTTTGCGTTCTTCGGTCACGGTGAATCCCGAGAATCCGACATCAGCCTTGCCCGATGCGACCGCATTGATAATCGCATCGAATTCAATATCTTGAATTTCAACGGTACGGTTGAGGTAATCAGCAATGTAGTTGACTGTTTCAATATCAAAACCAACTACCTTTGCGTTCTCATAATACTCATACGGAGGGAACTGCGCGTTCGTCGAAAGCACAAGCTTCGGACCTTCGGTCACTTTCTTCTGGTAATGATAATTGCCGTTGCGATTGATGTAGGTATTGAAAAGCGAATCATAAACGCCATCCTTCTTCATCGCTTCAAGAGCCTGGTTCACAGAATCCAAAAGCGCTTCGTTGCCCTTCGCGACAACACCTGCGTACATTTCTTCGACGAAGACTTCTTCGAGAATGCGGAGTGACGGATTCTGGAGCACGAAAGCCTTGGCGGGCTGGTCATCGCTCATGACCGCATCAATCTTCCCCTGCAACAGCGCCTGCACAGCATCGGCAAGTTTCGTGTAGCGTTCGACATCGATTTTCGCCGTGTCACCACCAAAGTCCGATGCGTAGATATCGGCGGTATTGCCAATTTGCACGCCCACTTTTTTGTGGCCGAGATCGCTGATGGAATGAACCCTGTTGGGGATGACGGTCTGTTTCTCGCTTTGGCACGATGTGAGCGCGAGCGAGAACAGTACAATAAGAAGAGGGAGATATAACTTTCGTATCATTTTCTAACCTTAATTAAAAGTTAGTTAAAAGCCGAAAGTTTGGGAACCCTTGTGAGTATTATATAATATATGGACTAATAAATAAGTTTCATTTCGTCAATGACGAGTATCGCGCCCTTTGTACCCTTGTAATGGTTTCCATCGGCACTCGAAGCAAAAACGACGCGAATATGAGTCACGGGCTCATCACCTGTCCCCTGCACCAAGCCGTTGTTGATGGCGGACTTGTTCGAGGATACAAGTTTAGTGTTGAACGTCGAAGAATTTTCAATCGGTGAACCTGCGAGCGGTTCGCCGTACTGGAGCTTGAGACGGAGCGTACGCATCTTGTTTTCGTCCGGTTCCGAGACACTTACGACATCCGGATTTTCGCGGCCGGAATTATCCGCCTTTGTAGAGCGGAACCAAGCGGAAGCGACCAGCTTGTTCACGTCACTTGATTTGCGATTGACGTTCTTGTCGCCGGTGCGATTTTCAAGAAGGATGTAAATGTCGCAACTGTCGCCTTTGCCTTCGTAGCTGAACTTGACTTCCATGAATTCAGGGCGGGCGTTAAAAGGCTTACCGAAATCCAGGAGTTCGTTGCCATCGGGCCATGTCGAAGAACTCGCCATCGAGAGTGTACCGACGCCTTTGGGATTGAAATCCGCCGTATAGAGGCTGCCGCTAGCCATTTTGGTAAGAGCAGAACTCGTTTGGATTTGAGCACCGATCATGGAGCCAGACGTGATTTTTTTCGTCGTCGTCAAAATGGTATTGGCGTTGCCCCAGATGGAATCCGGCGTGACATTGTCACCTTTCCAGGAGTTGAAATTTGAACCCGGCAGCTGATAGCCCGCCTTGACCGTGTACGTTTCAGATTCGTCGTTTGCATTCGTGACAGTCACTTGAACGCCCGCGCCAAAGTCATAGGACTCGCCCACTTCGACATTTGCGGTAGCGCCTTCTGAAAGTTCAATTTCAGAAAGTTCGAGCGCTGTGAGATCTGTACGGAAATCCAAATCGTCCACGTGGAACGTTTTGCGGTCTGCATCAAATTCAGCAGATTTGCCTGCGATGGAAAGCGAAATGATTTGCGGAGCAGGGGCTTCGCGAGAATCACTAGATTCGACGGGTTCTTCTGCAACAGAACTGCTAGAGTTTTGAGAATCGCTGGATTCGACGGGTTCTTCCGCCGCAGAACTGCTCGACGCACTACTAGATGCGGCGCTTTTTGCGGAACTACTAGACTTTTCGGATTTTACAGAAGAGGAACTGCGTTCTGATTTGTGCTCCGGAATATTCAAAACCAATTGCCAAATGGACTTCATTCCACTTTCCGAAACAACAACTACATAAACAATATGGTTCGATGACACTTGAATCTTATCGCCCACTTTTACAGCATTTTTTGAACACGCCACCTTTTGCGCCAAAGAATCCAATTCAAGCGAATCCGTCGGGAACTCTTCTATTTCATCATCGACCAAATGGAGCGACGCGAAATGGCTCATGTCGATATTTTCAATAGTCAACGAATCCCAAGTTTCAAGCGATGAGGGCGGCGCGACAAAATCAAATTCCATGCGGTGTTCTGCCGAATACACCACTGAAGAACCATTCTGTTCAGCAAAAGAAAAATCTTCCAAATTGCGGTAATCCGAAGCACCAAACGTATCGTAATCTGCAGAGCAACCATTCAAAACGATAAACGCAAAAATTCCAAGTAGTGAAAGCGCCGTACCTGCGAAACGACCAACTTTTGCATGATTAAAAATTTTGAACAACATCAATCACCCCTAAAAGAAATAGACCAACGAAAAATCAAGTGCAAGCAAATTAACCTTAAAATTCACAACGTTGTAAGAAACTTCGCTGCGTTTTTCACCATTTTCTTCAATAACAATCCAAGAAGAATTCAAGCCTAAAAGTCCGACTGAAGTTTCAAACGCCAAACGATCCAGCACCATAATACTCAAGCCAGGATTAATGCCAAATTTAAATGTCCATCCGTGATTTTTCGTTCTCGAAACATCCTCACCATCATCCGATTGCGAAATGCCATAAGAATATTCTACCGTAAGAGAAGTTTCGTTAAAGAAGTAGATTGTCTTGGAATCAAATACCTTCAAATAATTCTTGAGGAAAGGCTGCACGAAAAAGCCATTGCTCACATACTTGCGGTGTTCCTTAACATCTGCAATATCTTCGAGGATTGAATAGTCGATATCGACATACGTGCGGCTGTAACCGGAGCGCACCCCCACAGCCATTGCATCACGAACAAAACATCCACCAAATACTTCGGCTGTAAAAGTATAACCTTCCGCCTTGTAAATATCTCCGAAAAGAATGTTCAACGCATCTTCATCGGAATTTCCTTGAAGCAAGAAAAGTGTTGCTCCCGTGAGGATATTGCCACGATGAATAGCCTCATCTTCTTCAACAGAGAAAAGACTCCCAAGAAGCCCACCTTTTTTCGTTGGTTTTGTAGAATCCGCAGAAGTTGCCGAAAACGCAAATGCAACAAGCGTCAGCAAAATAATGAAAATTTTTGACTTTAAACTCATAGGGTCAAAAATAAAAAATTGAACCCATGAGGTAAATAGAACTTTTATTACAAAAAAATTCCCATGTAACAAAATAACATGGGAAATTCTTACAATTTTATTAGGATTTTACTTTCTGAAGAAATTGATATTCAGCCAGCCTTTTTTGCCATCTTCTGTAAGAGCAATTCCGCAAGCAACTGTTTTGTAATTGCCCTTCATATTGAGGTAATGACCGATGTAGGAATAATCCTCTCTTTTGTCGGGATCGCGTTCGCCGCTAGTCACGAGAGCTTTTTCATCTTCCCACATCATCTTGAGGAAAGCATCGGTTGCTTCAGTTGCAGTTTTGCGCCAAGAGGTGCTGAAGTTCGGCCCCGAGTTTTGTGCGCCTTCACCGCAGTTGCCAAAGTGACCGTGAGCCTTGTTTTCGGCGAGGTCATCAGCGGCTTCTTGATCGGTGCAAGTCTGTTTTTCTTCAGGTGCAAGCGTCAGCGGTTCGAGATTTTCTGTCGCACGGTATTCGTTGATTTTAGCGAGGCAATCTTCACGCCATGTCGCGCTGAAAAAAGAATTTTCTGTCGAAGAAGAGGACTTCGCAGAGGATGAAGATGCAGCGACCTTTTCAGAAGAACTGCTAGCGAGTTTCGATGAGGAAGATTTCTCGGATGACGAGGACACCGCAGCCTTTTCAGATGAAGAACTGCTAACAGGTTTCGACGATGAAGATGAGGATTTCTCCGAAGACGAAGATGCGGCAAATTTCTCGGACGACGAACTGTTTGTAGACTTTTGAGAAGACGATGAACTGAGCTCGGTATTTTCAGAAGATGAGCTCACAACTTCTGCAACATCCGGTATTTCTATATAAGTCACGCTACTGCTTTCGGAACAACCCGACACAACACAAGACATTGCAAAGGCAAAAGTTGCGCAAGTTGCATACTTTGCCATATTACCAAACAAATTAATTTTCATAGTAAACCTAAAAAACAACTGGATTCCTCGCGATGCTCGGAATGACGGTATTTCTACTGGATCCTTCGACTTCGCTCAGGATGACTCGTTTAATATATAATAGCTTTTTCGGGTCAGCGATGCACGCGCCCCCTACAATCCCGACCTACAATTTACTATCT
Source organism: Fibrobacter sp. UWB7 (assembly GCF_900142945.1). Lineage (NCBI taxonomy): Bacteria > Pseudomonadati > Fibrobacterota > Fibrobacteria > Fibrobacterales > Fibrobacteraceae > Fibrobacter > Fibrobacter sp. UWB7. Next base: position 90,747 of record NZ_FRCO01000002.1, on the reverse strand, counting down.
TTGGCGCCATGCTTAATGTTTCTAATGTCAGTCTCCAGTATGGTAGCCGCGTCCTCTTCAAGGAAGTGAACCTTTCCTTCAAGAGAGGCAACTGCTACGGTGTCATCGGCGCAAACGGTGCCGGCAAGTCCACATTCCTCAAGATTCTTTCGGGCGAACTCGAACCGAATACGGGTGAAGTCACGAAGGACCCGGGCGAACGCATCGCCGTTTTGAAGCAGGACCACTTCGCCTACGAAAACAACACTGTCCTCGAAACCGTGATGATGGGTTTCCCAGAACTTTATGAACTTAGCAAGAAGCGCGACGAACTTTACGCCCTCCCTGAAATGACCGAAGAACAGGGCATGCAGGCGATGGAAATCGAAACCCGCTTTGGCGAAATCGGCGGTTACGAAGCCGACTCCAACGCAGCCGTGCTCCTCAAGGGCCTTGGCATTCCCGAAGAATTCCACTACAACTTGATGTCCGAACTCGATGGCGGTCAGAAGATCCGCGTGCTCCTCGCCCAGGCTCTGTTTGGCAACCCGGACATTTTGCTCTTGGACGAACCGACGAACCACCTTGATTTGGAAACCGTCGGCTGGCTCGAAGACTACCTCGAACGCTTCGAAAACATCGTGATCGTGGTGAGCCATGACCGTCACTTCTTGAACGCTGTCTGCACGCACACATGCGATATCGACTACGGCAAGATCAACATTTACGGCGGTAACTACGAATTCTGGTACGCAGCAAGCCAGCTCGCCCAGAAGCAGCGCAAGGACCAGAACCGCCGCGCCGAAGAAAAGATTGAAGAACTCAAGGCGTTCATCCGGCGCTTCGCTTCGAACGCCGCTAAGGCTAAGCAGGCCACCAGCCGTAAGAAGCTTTTGGACAAGATGACCGTCGAAGAAATGCCGGCCTCCAGCCGTAAGTTCCCGTGGGTGAACTTCAAGATGGACCGCGAACCGGGCAAGATCGTGCTCGAAGTCAAGAATGCCACCGTTGATGGCGGCGACGGCATCGTCTGCAAGGGATTCGACTTCTCGCTCGGCAACCAGGACAAGGTCGCACTCGTCGGTGAATACGACACGCTCAAGACCGCATTCTTCCAGCTCATTGCCGAAGAAATCAAGGCTCCGGATGGCGTGCTCAAGTGGGGCAACACCATCAGCTACAACTACTTCCCGAAGAACAACGACGCTTATTTCAAGACGGACCTCTCCCTCGTGGATTGGCTGCGCCAGTACAGCAAGGAACAGGACGAAACGTTCATCCGCGGATTCCTCGGCCGTATGCTCTTTACCGGTGAAGAAGCCCTCAAGAGCGCCAACGTGCTCTCCGGTGGTGAAAAGGTGCGCTGCATGCTTTCGAAGATGATGCTTTCGAACGCAAACTGCTTGCTCCTCGACGAACCGACCGCTCACCTCGACTTGGAAGCCATCACCGCATTGAACAACGGTCTCAAGGCATTCCAGGGTCCGGTCATCTTCTGCTCTCAGGACCATGAATTTGTCCAAACAGTCGCTAACCGCGTTTTGGAACTCACGCCGAACGGTGTTGTTGACCGCAGCATTACCTTCGACGAATGGCTTGAAACCAAGAAGACAAAGAAGAAGTAAAAATCACTTTGGATTTGAGAAATCCCTGTCACAGCAAGTGGCAGGGATTTTTGCTATTTAAGCACAAAGGGGCTAATCCCATTCAGCATTACGGTTGTAAGTTCCGTTACGCAGTTGGACATGCAAGTGTTCGTTCTCCTGCCCGATATCTTCGTGTAGAACTGTATAACGATTGCCCAAATTATCACGCACCATTTGCGCTATCTGTTTACGAGTTTCAAGGCTCCCCATATCCTTGATTCTAAAGTCAAGCGCAGCACCTACATAATGAGCAGACCTTTCAGAATGACCTTCGTAATCATTGGCACTTGTAATTAGTGGTTTGTACTCGTCGTCGTTCATTGCGGTATGATAAACACTTACAACCACAGATATCGCGCTATCCATTTCTGGACGGAGCTTATTAAAATTCACACCCGATTTCTGCAATGTCATCGAAAGCATCTGCTCATGAAATTCTTGTTGAGCAGAGTCACGATGCATTTCAACATAATGCTCAACAATTTCCGTTTGAGGAACACATTCAGGACTATTTTCATCACCACCAAGGATTCCATCTAAAATCGAGAAGACTCCGATAAAAAGGCTCTTGATGAGAGTCCCTATTCCCGAAAGTATAGTGAGTAAACCAGACCCAATACCACTAAACATCTTTTCTAGAATATCAACCATACACCAGAACCTTGAATACCCTTTTACATATCGCTTATAATTTGCAATATGTAAACAGTTTCATTGCATTTTCCCAAGAAATTTTCTTCCAGTCCTTGCCTGCCATTTTCTTGCTTTGAGCAATGCGACTACGCAAATGTCGCGGAAGCGAGCTTTTTAAATGACGCCCCGGAATAGGCGTATCCGTTCCAAACAAAATGCGGTCCACAAAATTTTCATTTCGTGCAGCAACCAAAAGTTGCACAAAATGTTCATGCGGCATAAAAGAAGTATCTACAAGAGTATTCGGGCAACAGCGAAGCATATCAATAGCTTGCTGAATCGGACGCCCATGAGCAAGAACTACTCGAACATTTGGAAAATCCGAACAAATCTTCTTGTACATTCCAGCTTCGCATTCCTCATGTTCGCCAGTATGGAGTTTTATGAATAGACCACGCTCTCGTGCAATATCAAAGACTCGATGTAAATCACGTCCATTCGGTTTCCAATTTTCAGAAACCCCATGAATTTTCAGTCCACAGATTTTTCCACCCGCATCGTCCATATACAACGACAAATCCGGCGAACACTTCAACATATCGTGCGTAACCCACAAAATCGGCTTAGCGCGACCTTCCGAAAGTTCATGCATCGCAATACGCTCTTCTAGCAAGAAACCGGGATCATCGGTAACAACGGTACTCGTGCTAGAATACGCAAAATGAGTAACGCCCGCAAGTCGCAAGGTACGCAGTATTCGTGGCGGCGTGTAATAGTCGTCAAAATACTGCCCCATGTGAACATGGAAATCGAAAAGCATTATTGAATGTTCAATTAGTGTCTCTTATACAAATCTTTATTTGTTATGCCAGCCTTATCATAAGCATCCATCGTATTTTTGAACCAATTGCCGAGACCTTTATTCGGATCTTTAGGCATTTCAAATTTAGGATGCTTCCGACTTAGCTTTCCCTTGTATTCCAAGAATGCAAAAATTCCATAAATGACCACAGCGGACAAGACTTCGCCTGCGATGATTGTTGAATCATGCTCTTCCTTAGGGAACATCATATATATAGCCCCCACGACTATTGCTGCAGGAACCAAACCAACAATAAATACTCTTAATGCCTTGTATAAAATTTTGCGGAAGACAACTGTGATGGTCATGGCTGCGATTGTCGCAATGACCAAAAGTGCAATCTTACCAGCTTCAAAACTATTTGAGTAAATTAAAGCGACAACTGCAGCAATCTCCAACAGTACCGCAATTGTTGCAAAGATATTTTGCACTCGGATTTCATGCCAAATAACCCAATCTGCTTTTAGCTCTGGAGGCAGCCTACCCCAAGCACCCTGATTTTTAGGAGTTTTCTTACTCCAGTCTATATCTGTCAAGCGCTTTGGAGGCGTAGTCAAAGATTTAAGAAACAAGACAAACTTGCCTGGTTTCTTTTGAACCACATCAGGTCCGTTTTGAATATCGCCAACATCTGGCAATGCATCGTTATTTTTAACAACTTTTTCATTTTCTTCGGACATAATGAACCTCCGTTGGTTTTGTTAAACTATTTCTTTCCGCATTTTTTCCTTAGCTTCTTCAACAAGTTTGCGATTCAAGTGAGCCGCCTTGCAGAAATGAGGAGCAACTTTCAAATAATCTCCACCGCTTTCATTAAAATTGCGGACAAGACAAGGGTGGCAATATTGCCTATCCTCACAATCATAACATTGCGGAATAGCAGATTTGGTCAAATTACGCAGTTTAATGAGTTGAGGAGATTTTTCCCAAATATCCTTGATGGGTTGTTCTCGCACATTGCCACAAGCCATACCCTGCCAACCGCTACACGGATATACAATACCATCACTAGCAATACAAAGATTATCCAAACCAACGCCACAGAAAGGACGCTTTTCCCATTCCTCACGAGAAATAGGTGATACAGGACGATCAGTTAATTCAAGATAATCCTTATCAAACTGAATAATATCCTTGAGCAATTCCGCTGTCTGCTCCATAGTCAACCGTTCAGCAAGATTATCCGTAGTAAAGTCATAGCGAGCCATCATTACAAAGTCTGTTTGAGCCTTACATTTTCGATCATAAGCAAATTTCAACACATCCTTATAGGTATGATAATTCGTCTTCATCACAGGGCAACTGATTTGCACAGGGATATTTGCAGCAATCAAAGCGTCAATGGCAGCCTTTGTTTTTTCGCAGGAACCTTTGAGTTGTGTGATATGGTCGTGTTCTTCAGGAACAACGCTATAAAGTGATGTCTGGACATAACTCGGATCAACTTCCTTAAGCACCTCAATCATGTGCGGTGTAAGCAAGGTGATGTTAGACAGCACATAAAAACTGAAATCGAGTTCACGAGCCTTGCGCAAAATCTTTTCGGCATCAGGATGCATGAAAAATTCGCCACCCGAAAGCGTCAATCCCATAACGCCTAAATCATGCAACTGATTGAGAACGCATTCGATCACTTCGTATGGCAACACTACATTTTTCAATTCATGCGGAATGTAACAGTGAATGCATCGTTCGTTACAGCGATTCGTTGTTTCAATTTGACAACTGTGAATTTGAGGATGTTCACGATAGTATTCGCCTAAAACTTCTTGCGTATCTGCATAAAGTTTTTCATCATCAGGATTTTGTTGGGCATTGTAAGTGAATAAGGTTTTAGGATTTTCCGCATAGCTAAAGTGCGTATCCTTAGAAGCGCATTCCTCTACTGTTTCGGCAGAGACCAAGAACCTATCAGCAACTAAAGAATCCAAGAATTCCTTCATATCATCTTGAATATCTTCAGGAGAGACTTCTTCAAAGTATTCGCAAGCCTTCTCTGAAAGTTCTTGCAAACTTTGAGGTTCACGAGATATCACAGAAAGAAAGGCTCTTCCCTCTTGAGTGTAAGTGCGGTCGTGTTTGGTAAGTTGGCTATAGATGTAGCCATACTCACCAATAGAACGGATAAAAGTATCGCGAGATTGACGGTAAAACATTGAAGATTCTTTTATTTTCTTTTCACAATATTGAATCAATTGTACATAGCAATCACTAACAGAATCCTTTAAACATAAAGGAGTTCTATTGTTGATGAATCTAGGATCCAATATATCGCCTAACGCATGATCCAATTTAGACTTTAATTGAATATCACGCGTTTTATCCTTTACCTTTTTTAGTGCAACAAAATGACTTTTTAGAGTTTTTGTCTTTCCTAGAGAACTAATAATTTGGTGATAGCATGATTTCGCTTTCATAATAAACTCTACTCTGTATTACAAGACCTAAATGATTACTTTTTATATGACTTCTTTAAAATTTCTAGAGCAGGGCTATAAAAGCCCCACCCTAGAAATTTTTATTTAAGCCTTACTCGGTGCGTTCACACTCTTTACAGCTGATACAACCACCATAGTTTTCACTCGGGCAGCCAGCAGCGAAGCTACCGGTCGGATTGTTCTTCGCAATCAGACGCGGCTTCTTGTAAGCCATCTTCTTTGTCGTTTTCATATTATACCTCTACAGTATATCCCGCACTCCGTTACACACCATGCCGCGCGGGTTTCGGCATAGAGCGTTTTGCATTCGCAAATTTTTAGAATTTCACATTGAATAAGCCGCAGATACTGCGATATATTTCTCCTTCAATGAAACTTCCGGAGTTTCTCCCCTGCTCTGCAAAAGAGTCATGCCAAATTTTGTGAGAATACAAAAAAGGCGCAGATCGTTGCATTTACCCAACCGAGGCTCTCGAATGCCTATGCACGATAAACGCAAACGACCCACGCCCCAAAACGGGCAACAACACTGCAAAGACATTACAATGCAGCTTGTCGAAATACGCTCAAACGAACCATAGAAATATGGTCGCCATAAAACGTATCTACGTGAGCGTTCACCTTGTCCTCGTGCATTAGAAATTTTCGAGATTTCGGTTAGAGAACAAGAGCAAAAACTCTTCAAGCGAGTGTTGCAAAAAATTCGAGCTTGCTCGATATTTTTTATAACCGAGCGTCCGGAGTTTCTGCAAAACTCTATTTTACGATTAGAAAGATAACATTAATTTTTTGAAAAAGGCACACGTTGTATAATTTTTTATTACAAAAATTCACTTTTTGCCGATTTTGAGCTAAAAACAGTAACAAAATGCTGAAGTTTCACAACGGTGGCATAACGTCGATCTTCTTTACCCATACTCGTTTTCATAGAATACATCCTATTTTCAAATATAACCTTAGATTGTTCCAATCCAAGACTTTCGCCAAAACTCTACTTTTTATTGACTTTTGGCGAAAAAGAAGCAGCCAACCATCATATCAAATAAACTCATTCACAAATACAAACGTTACACAGTTAGCAAAAGCATGAACAATTTGCCCTTGACAAAAAAAGTCATTTTTACTATATTTGGAAGCGTGATGCAAAAATCATGCATACACTAAAATTCATTTTTCAATTTTAATTATTCCATAAAATTCTTTTTTAAACGCCCCCATGAAAAAAAATTTTGGGGATATTGTACCCTTTTGAATAAAAGGTACGGTATTCTCGCTATATATGAGGTCATCATGAATAAAAAAGAATACTTCCAGAACATCGCCAACAAGCTCCAGAGCAACGCACCGCAAGGCTGCACAAGCTCCAAGTTCACTCTCTTGAAGGTGCTGGAATACTGGGTTCGTTACTTACAAGCTAATCAAGACTATCTCAACCCCGAAGCGGTTGTCGGCCTCATGGATTTTGAAACGCAAACCGAGCTCGTCAACGCACTTGCCCAAATTGACAGACAAAACAAGCTCGAAGGTTCCGCACCACTCGCTGTCGCACGAGGAAACTACTGTGGTCCGCACGGAGCAATCTTCCTCAAAAAATACCCACACAAAGATTTCCACATCGAGGTTGCCCGCAGCATCGAAAACATCAAACACCTTACCAAGGACGTTTTCACCGATGATGAATGGAAGCGTTTCCTCAATACAGTCATTCCGCTGTTCATGAAATTCGCCTGGCAGGAACTCAACAAAGGCACCGACGAAAGCGACTCGACCATGCAGCGCGTCGAAAAACTCCAGGAAATGTTCCACCTGAGCGACGACGAAATCGAAATCATTCTCTATCTCTGGATACAGGAATACGACGAAATGGAAGTCAAGGGCGTCAAGAGACGCTTGACTTGCGGGATGAGGACTCGTTTCTCGGAAAAGGACTTGGAACTCATCCCCATCGCGACCGGACTTTCCAAGCAGCGCCTTTCTGAACTGACCAACAGCGATGCGCTCATTTCCAAGCTCGGCATTCTCGACAACGATATGGATCTGGACGGGGACATTGTCCGCCACCTGAACGGTCAAAACGAGATTACCAAAGTTGGCGATATCGGCATTGCCGAAGATTCCAAGATTCCGTTCGAGACGCTCGCCAAAGACCGCCCCGAAGCCGACACGCTCGTGTATTTGCTCGCCAATCACGATTACAAGAAGCCGCTCAACATATTGTTCTACGGTCGTGCGGGCACCGGCAAGACAGAGCTTTCAAAAGCACTCGCCAACGAACTCGGCCTCACAATGTACACCATCAAGGCCCCGGCACAAGAAGACCGATTCGGCGGCGAAGGAGGCATGTACGATTCCATTCTCCGCCGCCGCGTGCGCACACTCCGACTCGCCGCCTGGCAGTGCGAAAACACAAACGCCATCATCCTCGTCGATGAAGCCGACCAGATGCTGAACTGGCTTGAAAAAGGGATGCTCAACATGCTCATGGAAGACATCCACACGCCCATCATCTGGATTTCGAATTCCATGACGTTCGTCGAAGAAAGCACCCGCCGCCGTTTCGACTTTTCGATGGAATTCAAGAACTTTACGGCGGAAAAACGCGCTTTGCAGTTGCACTCCGTATTGAACGCGCTCCACGTTCCCGACATGATCAGCGAAGAAGAAATCCAGAACATCGCCGCGGAATATCCCGTTACGGTCGGAGGCTACACCAAGGCAGTCCAAAACGCCATCCCCGCCGCCAAGCAGGACAAGGGAATCGCGGTCACCGTCATCCGCAAGATGCTCGATGCCCACGCGAATTTGCTCAACATCGCCCGCGACAACACCCGTGAAAAGACAACGCACGCTCCCGCCTACACGTTGACCGGGCTCAACATCGACCAGAACATCGACGACATCCTTGAAATCGCCGAGAACTTCAACGGTATTTGGGACAAGTTAAACGACAAAGACGCTGCGCAGTCACTGAACATTCTGCTCTACGGCGCACCGGGAACCGGCAAGACAGAATTCGTGCGATTCCTCGCCCGCAAGCTGAACAGAAATCTCGTCGTCAAACGCGCTAGCGACTTGCTCGGGATGTACGTCGGCGAAACCGAAGCCAAAATCAAGGTGGCTTTCGAAGAAGCCGAAGAACAAAAAGCCATCCTCTTCTTCGATGAAGCCGATAGCTTCTTGAATGATCGCAATGGAGCCGTCCGCAATTTCGAAGTAACGCAAGTCAACGAACTTTTGACGCAGATGGAAAACTTCAACGGGATTTTCATCGCCGCCACAAATTTCAACGCTCGACTCGACAACGCCTCCCGCCGTCGCTTCGCGATCAAGGTCAAATTCGATTACCTCACCCGCGAAGGAATCGAAACCGTATGGCACTCGTTCTTCCCCAAGCTCGAATGCCCCGCACAGGTCAAGCACATGACGACGCTCGCCCCGGGCGATTTCAGTGCGGTCTACAACCAGTTACGTTACTTGCCTGCACACAAGCTCACCGCCGAATGCATCGCTGACGCTCTCGAAAAAGAAGTCGAAGCGAAGGAAGGTTGCGACAACAAGAGAAGGATGGGGTTCTAAAACGAGAAAGCTCCGCAGACTTTAATCTGCGGAGTTTTTTTATACGAAGTTCTTTTACGCAAAAAAATGGCCCGCCGGTTTGAATGCAGACGGGTCGTTCTATTATAAACTAGGTGCTAAATTTCATCAAATTCATCATCAGCAATATTATATAGATTGCTTTGGGGAGTCGTTGAATCGACATCTTTATTTTCTTGTTCCCCCTCCGGTTCGTACGGCTTGTACCCAGCCTTCAAAACATCCCTGATTCTTTCCAGAAGGTACTGGACTTTAGAAGAAACCGCGACCTTAGACTTTTCCGAAACATTCCATTTAAGCAGAGCATCATTCAATTGCCCCTGCATAGCAGTGAAGATGCACGACAACATAAATTCACTTGTTCGATTTTGAATGCCATTACGCATCAGACAGAATCGGTCTAAAATTTTTTTGACATCAGCCAGTAGGAATTCTTCTTCAGAATCTCTTTGGGTAAATTCCTTCCAGTACGTCAGATGCATCTGCGGCCATCTAGTCAATCCTTCATAGAACTCCTTAAAACCATCATAATTGAACGTTTGGTTGTAAGAACATTCATCCCACATGGCTATGGTAACTGCGAAATGAAATAGAAATACACTAGATAGAACAAAATGACGGTCCGGATTTTCCTTAGACAAAGCCAAGTTCTTAGCCTGGATTTCAGACCATAATTCATTGTGATGGTCAATGCAGAACCAACCATCGTCCCTTGGTTCTGTGTTAAAGACATTCTTGATGTCTTCTTTGTATTCATTTTCTAGATATTTTTTGATCATAATAATTCCTTGTAAAAAAGAAATAGATACAATAAACCCCACCCATATATTATCGTTAAATGAGTGGGAATTGTAAAATAACTCTACCCCGCCTCTCTACTCATCATCTTCGTCAAACATTTCATCATTTTCGGCAATCATATCATCATCGTTATCAAACATATCCTCTTTATCTGTAACATTTGACATATCCCACTGGCTGATGTCGCCTTTGAATTTTGAATATTGAAACATGCCGCTCATTTCCGTTACGTTAGACACATTCCATTGACTGATATCACCATTAAATTCGGAACCATGAAACATGTCTTTCATATTCGTCACATGGGATACATTCCAATGGCTGATGTCGCCATTGAACTTAGAACATTGAAACATGCCGCTCATTTCCGTTACGTTAGACACATTCCATTGACTGATATCGCCATTAAATTCGGAACTATAAAACATGTTTTTCATATTCGTCACATGAGATACATCCCAATGGCTAATATCTCCATTGAACTTAGACCATTCAAACATGCCATACATATCTTTCACATTTGACACATTCCATTTACTAATGTCACCGTTGAATTCAGAGACCCAAAACATACCCATCATATTAGTCACGTTTGATACATCCCACCCGCTTATATCGCCATTGAATTCAGTGCTGCCAAACATATTGTTCATATCCGTCACGTTCGATACATTCCATCGACTGATATCGCCATTAAATTTTGAGCTGACAAAAAGCCCTTCCATGTTCGTTACATTTGACACATCCCATTGACTTATGTCACCATTGAAATCAGAACCGCGAAACATATCCGTCATATCCGTCACGTTCGATACATCCCACCCACTGATATCGCCATTAAACTTGTTTCTCAATCGAGCTTCTTTAGTCCATTCCCCATACTCCTCATCGAGGATTTCTTCGCCGTAATCATTAAAAATTCGCGTAAACCCAAACAACTTGCGCATATTCGTCACTTGCGACACGTCAATATAATTCAAGTCGCATTGCAAACCTTTTCTTTCAATCGCGGCATCAATAATCTCCATAAGATTATAACAGTCGGTAGCAACAACTTTCTGGTTCCGTTCATCTATCCCATACCAGGACGGATAGCAATTCGCCCATTCCGTAGCTGAATCTTTAAACATATCATCCTTAAGCGTCTCATTTGATACATTCCATTGGCTAATATCTTTGTTAAACACGGAATTAACAAACATCATACTCATATCAGTCACATTCGATACATTCCACCGACCAATATCACCATTGAATCGAGAAGAGAAAAACACCCCCCTCATGTCTTTCACGCACGACACATCCCACTGACTGATATCGCCATTAAAACAAGAGTGAAAAAACATCGCTTTCATGTTTGTCACATGCGACACGTCCCATTGACTGATATCTCCATAAAATTGACTTCTTTTTTGAGCTTTTTTCTGCAACTCATTCAATTCTTCTTCGGGAATGACTTCATCCGTTTCATCATCAAACGGATAAAAACCAAACAGCCAACTCATATCCGTTACCTGCGACACATCGATAAAATTCAAGTCACATTCAAGACCGTTTCTTTCAATTGCCGCATCAATAAGCTCGATAAGATGATCACGATCCCGAGCAACAACCTTATGGACCTGTTCATCTTTTCCATACCAAGATGGATAGCGATTGTTTTTTTCAATACCAGAGTTGAAAAACATACTATCCTTAACCGTTTCTTTTGAGACATTCCACTGACTGATATCACCTGCAAATAGAGAATCTCTAAACATTCCCCTCATATCTGTCACATTCGACACATCCCACCCACTAATATCGCCATTGAATTGTGAATGAACAAACAGATATCTCATATTCGTCACTTGCGACACGTCAACATAATTCAAATCACACTCTGAGCCATTTCTTTTAATTGCGGCTTTAATAATTTCAATAAGATTTTCGCGGTTCTCGGCAACAATCCCATTTACTCGCTTACCCTTATACCAGGACGGATAACACATCGCCCATTCCGTAGCAGATTCGTCAAACATACAGCCAAAATCTTTCACATTCGATACATTCCAATGACTGACATCGCCATTGAATGGAGAATGAACAAACATGCCTCTCATATCTGTCACACGAGACACATTCCAACGGCTGATGTCCCCATTGAACTTAGAACAGCTAAACATACACGCCATGTACGTCACATTAGACACATCCCAATGACTGATATCGCCATTGAATTTAGACCTCCAAAACATGCTTCCCATATCCGTCACGTTTGATACGTTCCACCCACTAATATCGCCATTAAACTGAGAGAGAGCAAACATTTCTCTCATGCTCCACACATTTGACACATCCCATTTACTAATGTCGCCGTTGAACGGAGAATGGCTAAACAATCCGCTCATATCATACACTTGTGACACGTCAATAAAATTCAGGTCGCACTCATAACCATTTTCGTCAATGGCTTTACGGATAAGTTCAATAAGATGTTCTTTGTTTTTGGCGATCATAATAAATCCTCTTTTTAGCACACTTGAGTGAGCTTGTCGTAGATGTAGCAAATTTTTTCTTCGGTTCGGTTAGCCTTGTAGACCATACGGTCTTCGATCTTGCCGATTCTGGTGGAGAAGTAGAGACCATCCTGTGTGAGCATTTGAGCGTAGTCCGACACCTTGTAATCTCGCAGCAGGTTGGAGTTATTTTCGACGTACTGAACTTTTGATTCATAATGGTAGAAGTCGATGTAACGGTCGGGATTACAGAAATGGAGCAGACCGTTGCGAATTGGAGCGACTGAATCAAGCTTGGTTTTGAAGATGAAATGGACCAAAGACTGTTTCAGTTCGAACAAGTTTTTGAACGTTGGCTTTTTCGGCCATGAGATGAACTGTTCGAAGATAGAATAGATCAACATCAGTTCTTTTTTGCGAGTGAGGCTATTTGTCGATGCATTCCAGAGACCTTCTTCTATATCGTAGTCGTCAATGTAATCTGCCCAACCTTCTTTGAAAGAAAGTGCCTTGCTATATTCACCGCAAGAAGTTTTACAAAAAGAAATACCCAAGCTCCACAACCAGTAGAAATGAGCAGCCAGCAGTAGTAATTTTTCCACTACCGGTTCGGATGTCGCTAGTTGCTTGATTTCTTTCGTGACTCGCTTAGCTATTAGTTGTTCAAAGCAAGCCTTTGTTTTATTGAGGACGGGCCCTCGAAATAAGTCTGAGAACTGGTAGTCGCTTTCGTAGAATTCTATGGAGCCATCGTCGTTGAGTATTGCGGGTGCCGAAAAATCGATGGCGCGGTCTTCGACAAGAGTTTTTTTGATGAACGCATCGAACAATGCGTAGATGTATTCTTTATCCTCCTGCTTAAAGCGTGGAGAATCATTTGTCTGTACAGCACAAGACATATCCATAACTTACCTCTTTAATTAATGGATTAAAAGTCAAACAAAGATGTCAAGGAAAAACGACAGAGGGAAACAGGAAAACAATTAATTTTCCTTAAACCCTAAAACATTATTTTCATTAAACAATTATAAAATAAAACTCATAAAAGCCGGGCAAATATAGTAAAAAATATGATTTTTGTCAAGGTCATTTTCTGTCACTCCAGCTAGTTGACAAATTTAGGCAAAACAACGATACAGAAAAAAAGGAGATTATTATGAATTCTGCTACCGTTATTTTTTCTAACATGGGCGACACGGACACGTTGGTTCTCAAACACATCTGGAAAGACCTGCCGAACGTCAAGGTCATCGAGATCAACGGATTCAACGGGCCATGGTCAAAGAAAGTCGAACAAGCGTTGCTCACTGAAAAAGACACTATTATATTATGTGGGCACGGCTACCCCAGCGGACTCTTGTCACCACAAACCCACGGCAATCCATTTATTATATCTGAAAAAAATGTACGCCACATCAAGGCAAAACGCGTTATCGGAATTTGGTGTTACGCATCGTCATTTGCCAGGAACATGAATCTCCACGGATTTTTCTCGTCGATGTTCATCAGCAACCCCACCGAGGCACACATCAACGGCTGCACCAAATCAAACGGCGAAACAATCACCCGCGAAGAAATTCTGTTCGGTCAACGTCTGAACAAACTCATCGCAAGCGACATCCCGATGAGCGAATGGAAACAGAAACTGATCGAGCAAGCCGACAAGTCGATAGACATTGTACGATTCAATTATAATGGTCTAACGTATCTGGAATAGCAATTTTTATTATATTACATATTGCAATTATGTTCCACCCGATCCGTCATTTCATTACGATTACAAAACACCGAAACGAAGTCATTCGGCTTTGTATAAAGGCGGGTATCGGGTTACAGGGGCTATTCCACGATTTGTCGAAATACAGCCCTACCGAATTTATTCCTGGCGCGAAGTATTACACAGGCAAGGAATCGCCGAACAACGGCGAGCGTCGCGATACAGGTTACAGTCTTGCATGGATGCACCACAAGGGGCGCAACAAGCACCACTTTGAATTTTGGTACGATTACGACATGAAGACGAAGAAAATCGTGCCGATGGACATGCCGGACCGCTACATCAAGGAGATGTTCTGCGACCGCGTGGCAGCCTCCAAGACGTATAACAGGAAAGGTTACACGCAAGAGGCACCGCTCCTGTATTTGACGAAAAGCACCGCGCATGAGAAGATGACGGAAACGACTTACAAGAAGTTACTGTTCCTGCTCAAGAAACTCGCAAAGGATGGCGAAAAAGAAACGCTTAGGTTTATGCGGCATTGCAAGGAACTGCCAACGGAATAAAATCTCCGTGCACAAAGGGGCGCTGGGCTGCATGCAATACAAGAAAGCACACGTTTGAGAATGCGCAAACCCTTGCGGCCAACCGCACAAAAAAGTATATTTAAAGGAGATGCCCTCCCCATTCGCGGATCATGCTCACGTAAGTGCTAAAGCACTAAGTGATCAAAGAGCTCGGTGGCGGGCAAGACATTAATGAACCGCGATTGTTCGCGGCAACACTTGAACGGAAAGGCAAATTATGGAACTTGGAAGAATTAACCGCGCACGCGTCGAATCTATCACGCCTCAGGGGTATTACCTCGAACTTGAAACCGGCGGAAGCGTGCTCCTCCCCGGCAACCGCAACAAATTCACACTCGTCGAAGGCGAAATCATTGACGTGTTCGTTTACACGGACTCCGAAGACCGCCCGATTGCAACGCTTGACAAGCCGCTCGCACAGGTAGGCGAATTTGCGGTACTTACCGTCAAGGAAGTCAACCGCGTTGGCGCATTCTTGGATTGGGGTCTCAACAAGGACTTGTTCCTCCCCTTCAAGCAGCAACTCGGCGAATTGCAGAAAGGCGACCGCTGCGTTGTCTTTGTACTCGAAGACGAAAAGAGCGGACGCATCATCGCCACCGAAAAAATCAAGAGCTTTATCGATCCGGACACGAATGACTTGCACATCGGTCAGCGCGTAGAACTCGCCGCTTACGAAGTCACACCCGACTATGTTGATTGCCTCGTGGATTATCGTTACACGGGTCGCCTCATGATGACGCCCGGCATGGAACGCATCTACATCGGCGATACGATGCCCGGATTCATCCAGCGCTTCACAAGCGACGGAAAGATTACGCTCAACTTAACTCCGATCGGTTACAAGGGCGTGATGAAAAGCGAAAGCCCCAATGCAGTCATGCAAAAGCTCGAAGCTGCGGGCGGATTCCTCCCCTACGGCGACCACACAGACCCGGAAACTATCCGTCGTGAATTCGGCATGTCCAAGAAGACGTTCAAGAAGATTATCGGGACGCTTTTCCGCGAAGGCAAAATCGTGATTACCGAAGACGGAATTCGTGCAGTTTAATCCCCTAAAAAAGGAGATTCCCGCTCGGAGGCGGGAATGACATAAAAAAAGCCGCGATTGCGGCTTTTTTCGTTTTTTAAAAATTTACTTCGTCGGCGTTGAGCACTTTAAGCTCGATGCGACGGTTAGCGCGGCGCCCCGCTTCAGTCGAGTTGTCCCCCTTCGGGCGGCTCGGTCCGTAACCCACTGCAGTCACGCGGTCAGCGTCAATGCCCTGTTCAATCATGTAATTGCGGACACTGTTTGCGCGGTCTTCGGAAAGCTGCTGGTTGAGTTCTGCGGAACCATCGCTACTCGTATGTCCTTCCACCTCAATCTTAGCCTTCGGATTGCGCTTGAGCCCTGCAATTGCAGCATTGAGAGTTTTCAAGGAGCTCGGCACAAGTTCTGCACTGCCCGCCTTGAACGTCACACCCGTAAGTTCCGAACGAGTATCGTCAAAAACAACCGAAATTCCACCCGTGCTTGCCGTGCGAGAAACATACGGAGTTTCGCCGCATTCGAACGGTCCCGTCAAGCTTTCGCAGAGAATCGTGTAAGAATCTTCACGCGGAATATGGAAGCTTGCTTCACCATAAACGTCCGTCGTGATGACCACCTTTTTTCCCTTGTTCTGACCCACAAACGTGAGCTTTTTCTTGGCATGCGGAACGTTATCTTCGTTCGTGTAAGTCACGTTCAACACGGCATGCGTCTTGTTCGGTGCGAGCTTGCCGGCCGAGGCAAAAGAAACTGCCACCATAGCCGAAAGGGCAATACGGGATATCATTCTCATTCTTGTACTCCTAAAAAATGAAGCGTATTTTGCGTGGCAAAAATAAAAATTGATTCGCTTACTTTCAAATAATCTTTAAATATTTTCCGAAATTTCTAGATTTGCGCACACAAAATTTGTACGGAGAAATTATGAACTTCAAAAAAATGACAAGCGCACTTTTGGTTGCGGGCATGTGTTCTGCAGCCTTTGCAGCCGATGGCGAATTCAATCTCAAGGGTAATGTCCAGACTCAGGCAACCAAGATGATTGCCGACCACGACAACAACCTGAGCTCTTTCTGGATCCGCGCCAACATTGGCGGTCTCTACAAGAGCGAAAACTTTGATGCACAGGTGATGCTTCGCATTTTCGCCCCGCAGTTCGGCAACAAGATTAAGGATGGCGATGGCAAGACCACTAGCTACGACAAGATTCTCGCAGACCTCTACTGGGCAAACTACAAGTGGAATTTTGACACCTACAAACTCAACCTCAAAATCGGTCACTGGAAGACGGACTGGTCTCAGTCTACCCACTTCGGTACTTACATCGATAAGGACCTCACTGCCCGCGGCCTTTGGATGCGCGATTACAGCCACAATGCCGCTGAACTCGGCTGGCAGACCGGTTACTCGAACTTCACCGCCATGGTCGCCACAAGAGACAACAAGTTCAATACGGGTTATATCCGCCTTGAAGAAGATCTCAAATTTGATTTTCCGTTCGAAGCAAAGTTCGCTTATCGCGTGAACGCTATTGACCCATTCCAAAATACAGCAGCCCTCACCCACCGCATTGCAACCTACTTGAGCTACAAGCCGCTCGATTTCTTGCGCGTTTATGGTGAATACGGCTATATCGTCACGCAGGAAGATGCAGTCAAGACGACAGCTCCCAACTACGTTGCTCCGGAATACAAGTACATGAAACCGGGTGACGCTTACCATCCGTTCTACATCGGTGCTGAATACACTCCGAAGAAAGATTGCTTCATGAACACACTCATGAGCAGCCTCTACGTTGAATGGGAACACATCAATGACCGCGACGTTCTCTCTAACAACAAGGACGTCGATAACTGGGCATGGACGGTGGCATGGGCAAAGAAGATTGCCAATTCCAAGCTCCAGTTCAGCGTATACAGCGGCAATGAAATCAGCGACGTTGGATTTGCATTCCGCTTGACCAGCACGATCAAGTAATTGAAAATTCGCGAAACGCATTTAAAGCCAGGGTACAAGCCCTGGCTTTTTTATTGTTACTGAATCCCGTCGCGACGCTCTAGGATGATGTGATGCGGAAAACAAAAAAAGCCTCATGATTTCATCATGAGACTTTTTATACCCCTGTGGCGGAAAGTAAAAACGACCAGCCTTTCGGTTGGTCGTTTTTAGTACCCCCAAGCGGACTCGAACCGCTGTTGCGGGAATGAGAATCCCGAGTCCTGGGCCACTAGACGATGGGGGCGAGTGCGGCACATTATAGCAATTTAAACTTTATCCGTCAACCAATAATTGAGTTTATTTGCTGAGGGTTGCTCTGCCGCATTTACTAGAATTCGTCCGTAGTTATTAGTAGTTAGTCATTAGTGATTGATTTTAGAAATCATCTCTAATGACTACTGACCAATAACCATTAACTAAAGACTAGTCTCTATAGAAGAGATCGAGGTTGCTCTGGACCGGCGTAGAAGCTTCGAGAGTCGTCACGTAGTCGTTGAAAGCAGTCATCACACCAAAGCGGTAGGAGTTGTCTACATCCTGCTTGATGGCGTCTTCGACTTCTTCGAGCTTCGGAGTCTTCTTGGAAACAACCTTGAGCATCACGGCACCGTTTTCAGCGACAACCGGAGCAGTCCATTCGCCAACCGTAGCCTTGCCAACAACCTTTGCGATCTGGGCATTGCCGTAGCCAAAGCCCGGAACAAAGCCATCGACAGAGGAATTCTTGGTTTCAAGTTCAACCTTTTCAATCTTGGTAGCAGTATCAGCCGGATTCCAAGCCTTGACCTGAGCCGCAACAGAGTTCAAGTAGATTTCGGCAGCCTTGCCAGCCTTCTGCTTGAGGAGAGATTCCTTGATATCGCTGTAGTAGAGCGGGAGGCTACGTTCGCCAGCCTTGAAGGAACCAATCTTCTTGGCAATGACAACCCACTTGTTGTTTCTGAGCACGCCAGAGATTTCGCTTTCTTCTTTCGGGAGGTTTTCGTTCGGCCATGCGAAAGAAGCGAGACCCTTGAGGTAACCAAAGGCAGCCATGTTGCCATCACGAGAAACCCATTCAGAAGTCTTGACTTCGAGACCGCGAGCCTGAGCTTCAGTCAGCAAGTCAGAGCCAGCATCAACATCCTTCTTGATATTGGTGAGAATCTTTTCGAGGCTATCAATAGTGTTAGAAGAAGCCGTCACGGTGAGGAGGATGTGGCCAACCTTGACCTTTTCAACTTCACCCTTAGCGTTCTTCACATTGCCGTAAGACTTGATGATGTGGTAACCGAACTGAGAGCGGACCGGTTCAGAAATCTTGCCAGAGTCAAGAGCAAAAGCAACTTCTTCGAACGGCTTCACATAAGTGCCACGACCAACGAAATCATCGCTCAAGATACCGCCCTTTTCAGCACTGCCCGGATCTTCAGAAGAAACGCGAGCCATGTCTTCGAAGGTCGTCGTAGAAGAGGAGTCGGTGAGCTGGTAGTAAAGCGTCATAGCGTATTCGCGGATGCTTGCGTCATCACCGGCGGTAGCTTCGACCGGGATAGAAACATACTGGAACTGAGCAGCGTCACTCTTAACAAAGAAGCTGTCGAGATGAGCGTTGAAGTAGCCAGCGACCATCACGCTATCCACGGAGTTGCTATCCACAACAAATGCAGAATTCGGGGCGACCGCCACCTGCAGTTCGTAATCCGTCATGCGGCGTTCGACACTCCACTTGGCTTCAAGAGATGTCGGATGGACAGAAGCACCAACCAAGGTCTGGAGCTGACGAGCCGGAATGGTGTTGTTCTTCATTTCGTCTTCGAGCATGAGCATGGAGCTCCAGCGGTATGCAGCCGGAGTTTCAATCCAAGCATCGTAATCAGCCTTGTTGAAAGTCGTGTCCGTGAGGAACTTCGGCAAAGAGCTGAGGTATGCCTGAGAACGCTGGATCAAGTCATCCTGAGAAGTAGCCTGCTGCTGGATGGCATAGAGGCGAGCCTGAGCTTCCTGGACCAAGCGGGCACGAACGGCGTCGGAATTGCGCTTGAATTCGTTCTTGAGTTCGGCAACCGAGGCACTCAGTTCGGCCTTTTCGTACTGTTCGGCAAAAAGAGCCTGACGAACGAAGCTGGAGAACACCTGAGCGCGGAGCTGAGAGTACTGTTCGTCGTCCAAGTGCTGGTTCTGGTACTGATTCTGCACGATCATCTTCACGCGAGAATCAAAATCCGTATAAGAAATCTTGGTATCATTGACAACGCCGATAGGATAGCTGCGGCCCTGGTCCGGAACACGGTCCATGGCGAGGAGACCGACGGCGATACCGGCGGCAAAGATCACAATTACCCACTTGGCTTTTTCATTAATCCACGTTAACATAGAGACAACTCCATTAAAATTTTGTCGCTCGAAAAATAGCAAAAAAAAATGTTTGCATTTTATTTTATTGATATTGCAAGCCAAATATAATGCCGAAAAGCCCTATTTTTTCTATTTATTGGACATAAAAATACATCAATTCCTTTGGAGTATCTCATGTACGATATTTTGGTTCTGGGTGCCGGCATTTCTGGATTGAGCGCCGCCCTCCACGCGGCAGGAAAAGGGTTCCACGTTGTCATTTTAACCAAAGGTGCAAAGCCGGACGGCTCATCGAACTACGCTCAAGGCGGTATCTGCTCTGTCACCGAAAAAACAGACAAATTTGAATTCCATGTGGCAGACACCCTCGAAGCAGGTGCAGGTCTTTGCAAAAAGGACTCCGTGAAAATTCTCGTGAAGAACGGTCCCACGACTATCAAGCAACTCGTGAAGTGGGGCGTCCAGTTCACACCGTCCCCCGAGGACAAAACGCAGTTTGACCTCCACCTCGAAGGCGGACACAGCCACCACCGCATTTTGCACGCCGCAGACCTCACCGGTAAAGAGATCATGCGCGCCCTCCTCTGCGAACTTCACAAGCAAAAGAACATCGACTACCTTGAAAACTGCTACATCAAGGACTTGATTTGCGAAGGCGAAGGCAAGGACAAACGCTGCGTCGGTGCAAAGATTATCCACCAGAAGTCCGGCGAAGTCGAAAGCATCTACGCCAAGGCAACCATCCTTTCGACAGGTGGTGCAGGCCGTATTTGGCAATACACCGTCTGCCCGCCCGATAGCTGTGGCGACGGCATGGCAATTGCAGCCCGTGCAGGCGCAGCTCTCCAGGACATCGAGTTCATGCAGTTCCACCCAACTAGCTTGTACGCACCGAAGTTCAAGAAGCCGTTCCTCATTTCCGAAGCGGTGCGCGGTTTCGGCGGTATCCTCAAGAACGACAAGGGCGAAGAATTCATGAACCAGGTGCACCCACTGCACTCCCTCGCCCCGCGTGATATTGTCGCTCGCGCAATCCACAGCGAAATGCAGCGTCTTGGCAAGGACCACATGTTTATCGACCTCTCTGGCCGTACCCCGAAGGACATCAAGAGCCACTTTCCGCACATTTATTCTAAGTGCATGGATGCAGGCATCGACATTACGAAGGAATGGATCCCGGTCGTTCCGGCAGCCCACTACATGTGTGGTGGTGTTCTCGTCGATACTTGGTCCCGCACCGAAATCAAGGGACTCTATGCTTGCGGCGAAGTTGCTGCAACAGGCGTTCACGGAGCAAACCGTCTTGCCTCGAACTCGCTTTTGGAAAGCGTAGTGTTTGCCATCCGCGCTGTCGATGATATCGAAAAGAGCGGCATCACTAAGGATAAATTCACCGCACCCAAGTCCAAGAAAGAAACAGTCAGCTTCGCAAAGGCCGCCTACTGGCGCAAGCGCAAGAAGATGCTCCAGGACATGATGTGGACGCACTGCGGCATTGTCCGTACCGTCGCAGGACTCAACCAAGGCCTCAAGGTTATCGAAAGCCTCGAAGCCGACGTTGCAGCCGCCATCAAGAACAAAGAAACTGAAAACTTGCACTTCCTGGAATTCCTGAACGCCCTTCAGGTTTCCAAGATGATTCTCATTGCCGCCCTCCGTCGCAAGGAATCTCGCGGGCTTCACTACATCCTCGATTACCCGAATCAGGATCCGAAGACGAAACACCAGAGCATTTACTTGAGCGACAAGAAATAAATCATTTTCTATATAGGGCAGCATGGAAGAGGTCAAGGCAACACAGTCTCGAAAGAAAGTCAAGGATCAACTCCCGTCTAAAATTGGCGGATACAAACCAATACAAGCTCTCAATAGCGGAGCCATGGGTAGCCTGTGGCTCTGTAGAGACCCGTCCCTTGACCGACTTGTCGTCGCCAAAAGGCTCAATACAAACTTGAACCAGCAGGACATTTACATCAAGAGATTCCTGCAAGAAGGGAGCATCCTCGCCCACCTGAACCACCCGAGCATCATCCAGCCGTATGCCCTCTGGAAAGACAGCGACGGCAACTACACGATGTCGATGGAGTACGTACAAGGTTCAAGCCTCAAGGACTTGCTCCTCAGGAACAAGCGACCGCCCGTCTGGGTTGTCGAGACAATCTTGTACGAACTCTTGAGCGCCTTGAGCCATGCCCACCGCAACGGCGTGACCCACCGCGACTTGAAGCCCGCCAACATGATGATTGACAAGGACGGACGAGTGCGCCTCCTCGACTTTGGCATTGCGCACACCGAAACCCCGCTCGAAATCGGCAAGGAACTTACGCAGACCGGTTGCATCATCGGGACCGCCGCCTACATGAGCCCAGAACAAATCATGGGGCAAAAGGTCAACTACGCAAGCGACCTCTTTAGCATCGGCATCATCGCAAGCGAAATGCTCATCGGCGAGAATCTTTTCCGCGGCAAGGACTTCGAGGAGACCCGCGAAAACATTCTCAAGATGAAGTTCAAGCTGGAAGTTTTCCCAAACGATGTTCCAAAACCGCTCCGCAAGTTCGTGTTGAAACTGCTCAACAAACGCGCCAGCAAGCGCCCCTCTTCGGCATGCGACGCCGCCAACGAACTCGCCGACCTCATGAGAGAATACCCGCGCGATATGACCCCCTACATCGCCGAATGGGCCGATACCGTAAACGAAGACCAACCGATCGATTCCGTGATATCTCCGAAGCCGCAAAAAACTACATTTAAGTATGGAATAGGATTTATACTAGGAGTGATAGTTACAGCCATCGCATTCATCGGTGTGCAGTTAGCTATCTAGAGGTTTTTAGAGGATTTGTCCAATGAATTGGATAGATATTACATGCGCAGCTTGCATACTCGTGTTCGGCATTCTCGGATTGTGGCGCGGGCTCTTAAGCAGTGTGTTTAAGCTGTGCGGTTGGGTAGCCGCTATCTTTGGTGCATATTTTGCACAAGGTTTACTTGGGGATTTTTTTATACGTAATTTCGCCTTTGGCGACTTTGCGGCACGCCTCATCTGTACCTGCATCGGCTTTTTAGTGCCGTTCCTTCTGTTCTCGCTCATCGGACACATCGTTGGCGATTCTATCAAGGACACGATCGTCGGTAAGACGAACCGCATTTTGGGTATGTTGTTCGGACTCATCAAGGCAGCCCTTATTTGCTTTGTCCTCCTGACCATTCTGCATTTGCTCCCCGTCGAAGGCAATCTCAAAGCCACCAGAAACGACGCCATCGCTTACAATGTCTATAAATCGACGCTTGAAACCATGGGCTATTCTTCAGACGAAGTCAATCTCCGCAAAATGGCAAAGGAAAAAGCAAGCGAACTTACTAAGTCGATTACAGACAAAACTATCAACAAGGCAAAAGATACGGCAGAAGAAGCCGCAGACAGCGCAAAGACTGCCGTCAAGAATGCAGCCGACAGCGTAGCAAATAAAGTTAGCGAAACAGCCGAAAAAGCAAAAGACGCCGCCATTGCCGCTAAGGATGCCGCAGTAAAAACGTTTGAAAACGGAAAGAGCTCGTCTTCAAACGCTGCTAAAAAATAATCGTTATTTAGAAGCTAATCGTGCCGCACATTCGCGAGCGTCGCGGAGGATTTCTTCTTCCCCATCGACATGGCGACCGCGCATCACGAACTTACCATTGCACATGACAGAGTCAATTGCGCTAGAATTTGCAGAATAGACCCAGTTGCTATAGATGTTGTAGCATGGCACCATGCGTTCATTGTCCAAGTCAATCAGCAAGCAATCTGCGAGATAGCCTTCTGCAATGCGGCCGGCATTGATTCCAAAGAACTGCGCAACATTGCATGTAGCCATCTTGAGAGCATCTTCGGCAGGAAGCGTTTCTGCGGTTCCGAGATACTTCGCCAAAAGCGCAATGGTTTTCATTTCTTCTTGCATGTCGAGATTGTTGTTCGAAGAATCGCCATCCGTGCCAAGCCCAAGCTTCAAGCCATCCTTGAGCATTTCGGCAACCTGCGGAATACCGCTATTCAACTTCATGTTGGAACACGGGTTCAGAATTGCGGTCGCTCCCGATTCTGCAAAAATCTTGCGGTCAGACGCCGTGAAATGCGTGCAGTGCGCCGCCGAGAAGTTCGAGTTCAAACCGCCCAAACGCTTCCAGAATTCCACAGGCGTACAGCCGAACTGTTCCATGCAATTCTTAATTTCAGTCATCGTTTCGGACAAATGCGTGTGAATCTTGTAATTCTCGGCATGGGCAAGTTCAATGAGTTCTGCAGTTTTCTCCTCGCCCACCGTGTAAATTGCATGCGGCATTACCACGAGCTGCACACGTTCCGATTCGCCCGTGTGATTCTTCAAGAAATCGACATTCGCCGCCCAAGCTTCTGGCGACATCAGCGGTTCCGCAAACGTAACGCCAATTGCCGCACGGATTCCCATCTCTTCGACAACGCGCATCGTCTGTTCACGATGCCAATACATGTCCGTAAAAAATACCGTTCCCGACTTGATCATTTCGAGAACTGCAAGGCGGCTCCCAACAGCGATATCGTCAGGCGTGAGTTTCGCTTCTGTCGGCCAAATGTATTCGTTGAGCCACTTGCCGAGTTCCATGTCGTCAGCAAAACCGCGCAACAGCGACATTGATGCATGCGTATGGCCGTTATAGAAAGCAGGCATAATCGCGAAATGCGAACAATCAACGATTTCAGCGCCTTCGTAATCAGCAGGTTCCAGCGGACGCGTCACCTTTTCAAAGAGATTACCGACAATCAAGATGTCGCGCTTGGCGCCATCAAAAAACACATTTTTTAGAACAATCTTTTTGTCCATTGCAATTTTCCCCTATTTTTGACAGGACCACACGAGTCTAATACAACCGCACGATCCTGATGCGCTTAACGATTTTCCAAAAGTTGCTTTACCGAGCGAGCGAACTCTTGCAAGCTCGGATCCCTTGCTCCCATCAGCAAAATCGTATCGCCAGGCTCTGCATATTCTAGCATTTTCTTGGCGCACTCGTTGCGGTCAGCAATGTAAATAGCCTCACAACCCTTGAGAATTAAGTCATCCGCAAGGTCGCCTGCGCTAATGTCACGCGTGACAGTTCCGCCAGCGTAATAGATTTCGCTGAAGAACATCACATCGTTCTTGCGGTCAAAATCCATGTCCATCGGACGGAGCGTCTTGGCAATAAAGTCCACCAAGTCCTTACGCAAGAATCGCGTCGGACCAAAGCCATGCGGCTGGAACCAAGCAATCACGCGGCCATCGGTAAAGTCCTGGGCGCTCTTGATGCTCGCGGCAATTTTTGCCGGATTGTGAGCAAAGTCATCGACAAGCGTAATGCCGTTAAACGTTCCGAGAATCTGGTGACGGCGGAACACGCCCGGGAAAGACGAAAGCGCATCGGCACAAGTGTGGAGCGAAACGCCCGCGCGGAGCGCGGCAGCAGTCGCAGCCAAGGCGTTTTCCATGTTGTGCTTGCCCGGCAGCGGAATTTCGAACTTCACAAGTTCATTGCCATGACGCACGCGGAACTGGATATGCGTCCCGACCGACTTGAAATCAATTCCCTGAACACTCACATAGCTTTCATAGCCAAAGTCAAATTCACGACCGGCGCTAAACTTCTTTGCGAGCGGGTGCGCATCGTTCACAATCAAGATGTGACCAGCACTCAAAACGTTCTGGCTGAACTTCAAGAAAATTTGTTCGAGCTCGGAGATTTCCTTGTGGTCTTTGTCGATGTTCAAAATGACGCCGATTTCCGGTTCATAGCGAACAAGCGTTCCATCGCTTTCATCGACTTCGGCAACGAGCCATTCACCCTTGCCACTCACTGCATTACCAATCTTGCCCTGAGCCTGCAAGTTCACGAGGCCAGCCCCCGTCATCACAGACGGCTGGAGTCCCGCATATTCGAGAATGTGGTAAACCATCGCGGTCACCGTAGACTTTCCGCTCGTACCGCTAATGGCAATCGTGCGTGCTTCCTTGGAAATCTTCGCGAGCATTTCACTGCGGTGCATCACCGGAACGCCAAGTTCCTTTGCACGCTTCAAATCCGGATTCGTATCTTCAATAGCGGTGCTCACCACGACTGCGGTAAGACCTTCGACAACACCGGAACCATCCTGCGCAAAGCACTTGATTCCGCAATCTTCGAGTTGGCTCATGACAAGCGGCTTCTCGGCATTTCCGTTCAGGAACTCGCCGAACTGACGGTCGCTACCGCTTACAGCAACGCCCTTGCCCACCAAATACTGCGCGATGGCACTCATGCCCACGCCAGCAACACCGATAAAGAAGTAAGAATTAGTCATTGGTCACTAGTCTTTAGTCAATAGTTATTAGCAATTCGAGACTTTACTGGATTCTTCGACTCCGCTACGCTTCGCTCAGAATGACACGTTTTCATTTATTCCAACAGTTCCGGATCGATTGTGGGTTCGTAACCCGGTTCCACGAAATCTTCCGGAGCGATTCCCTTGCGGCGAGCGGCCTTCATCTGCTTGATGAGCTTGCGTTCGGCAGCAACGGCACGGCGCTTTGCAGCTGTCTGAGCCTTTTCAGCAAGGCGCTGGGCGCGTGTCTTGCGTTCCTTCACAGGAGCGGCTTCATCCGGAGAGATTTCAAGCGGTTCTGCATATTCGTCAAATTCTTCATCTTCGTCAAAGCGAATCTGCGCATCGAAATCGCGGAAGCCTTCTTCTTCGTCATATACAGGCGCCGATGCCGGGCATTCCTTTTTCAAGAGCTTGAGCACATTTGCAAACGGCTCTTCCATCGGAACCTTGAACGTAAGCTTCTTGTTTGTACGCGGATGGATGAGTTCGATTTTCACAGCCTGCAAAAGCTGCGCCGGAGCAATTTCAAGAACCTTCTCGGCCACAGGCTTCATCAGAGGCGGCACGCGATTCAAGCTTTCATCGCGACCATCGTAAAGCGGATCGCCAACGACCGGATGACCCGTATAGCGGCTATGCACACGAATCTGGTGCGTACGGCCAGATTCCAATTGCAATTCCAAAAGCGTTGCAATCGCAAAGAACTGCTTCGCAACGTAATGCGTACGGCTTTCCTTACCGCCCTTCACCACCGCCATCTTGAGACGGTTCTTCGGGTTACGACCAATCGGAGCATCAATCGTTCCTTCGAGGTCTCGCGGGCAGCCCCATACAAGCGCATTGTACGTGCGATGGAGCGTACGCGTTTCGAGTTGGTGCGCCAAATGCCTGTGTGCCGCATCGTTTTTCGCGACCACCATAAGCCCCGGCGTATCCTTATCCAAACGATGGACAATCCCCGGACGGAGCGGACCGTTCATGGTCGAAAGATTTTCCTTGAAGTGGTACAGGAGAGCTGCGGCAAGCGTTCCCTTGCTCACGCCATTACCCGGATGCACCACTAAATTGCGCGGCTTGTTGATGACCACAATATCATCATCTTCGTAAACGATGTTCAGCGGAATATCTTCGGGTTCAAGCGTCGAAGATTCCTTCTCGATCATTTTTTCAACGACAACCGCCATTCCCGTTTCTACGCGGAAGTTCTTGGAGACTTTGCCACCGCCGACCTTGACTTCGCCCGCTTCAATCAGCTTCTGCACGTCTGTGCGGGAGACATTTTCCATAACGCCGACAAGGAACTTGTCGATACGTTCACCATTATGCTTTTCTTCTACGATGTAATTCATTTTTAGGGATTTGGTTTTAGGTGGTTAGGTAATAGGGATTGGCGATTAGGTTTTAAGATATACCGCGTTTTAAAAGGTCATTAGTAGTTAGTCATTAGTTATTAGTTGAATAATCAAGCTTAAAAAAACTAATGACCATTGACCAATGACTATTGACTAAGTCTTAGCTTCCTTCTCCGCGTCTTTTTCTTCCTTAATTTGCTTATGCAATTTCTTCAAAATCACGGGAGACAAAATCACAAGAGCAACGCCAACAGTCACGAACGAGTCCGCCACGTTGAACGTCGGGAATCGGGTCATGATAAAGTCCGGGAAATCGCAGTCGATAAAGTCCACAACCATCTGCATACGCATGCGGTCAATAAAGTTTCCGACAGCACCGCCAAGAATCATCACGACGCCCAAGCGGCTCAAGTAATCGCGCTTGTCGATAGATTTATAGAACCAAGCGAGTGCAAAAGCGGCGACAATCGAAATCAACAAAAAGAACACCCAAGGCGGCAAGAACGGCATCAAGTCTTGCGGACGGCTACTGAACGCAGCCCCCTTGTTGTACACAAGCTGGAAGCGCACAAGTTCACCAATCACAGGAATTTTCTCGTACGTAAAATTCCCTGCTTCGTCCGTAAAACGCGCCACCGCCCACAGCTTCGTCAGCTGGTCAGAAATAATGCTAAAAACAATCACCGCCACATGGAACGGCCACTTATTATAAAACTTTTCCATATTATCCTTTAATCTTCTTATAAGCTTCATCAATCCACTTGTCCGAATAGAAGTGCATCGACGTTTCCTTGACAATCCGCTTCACGGTATCGCGCGTGATTTTCACTTTCTTGTCCGAAGTGAACACTGACACGCCATTCCCGATCAAACTCAAGTTCTCCGCCGCCATAAAGAGCGGCCAGAGGCAGAAGAGCCTCGTGCGCATTTTGATGTTCGGGATGAGCTTCGTATAGGCAATCGCATCATCCAAATGATGCCAAGCCTTCTCGACAAGTTCCGAAAGCACTGCGCCGCATTTTTGAGCATCAGCTCCTGCAGCAAAAAGTTCGCTCGGATGCGCAAAACCATGACGTTTGCAAATCTCTTCAGGGATAAAGCACACGCGGCGTCCAGAATCCTCAACGCAGTCCTTCACGATGTTCACGACCTGCAAGGCAAGCCCAAAGCTCACGTCCAGCTTCGAAAGTTCCGCCTCGCGTTCAGCATTGATAAAGCACGTGTCCGCCGAGAATAGCTTGGTCAAGAGCTTACCGACAATGCCTGCCACATAGTAGCAGTATTCATCAAGTTCGCCCACGTTCGCAAGCGTGAACCAGCCCGCCGAAAGCGCTGCTTCCTGACGGAGCGCAAACTTCGCCATGCCACCGCACATTTCAATCACCACGTCGCAAACCGGCTTCTGGTAGTTCTTAGGGAGCGACTTCAAAAGCGGCACCACGACTTCGGACTTCGAGCAAAGATCCTTGTTCGGGTCTTCAGAGCCATGCCAAGATTCTGGGAGCGCCGCCACAAACGTGCGAATTTTCTCGGTCTCGAGTTCGCCCGTTTTGAACACATCGGCAAAAAGCGCAAGCACGCGGTCCTTTTCGGTCGCCTTCATGTCCGGGTCATCTTCGACCGTATCGGCAATGCGTAAATAAAGGTACGCAAGCAAAATACTGCGGTGCAACTTGCCACGCAAAACCTGGATGTTCAACGCAAACGTACGCGACACCAACTGCAAGATATCTTCGGCGTACTTCCACGCCGCCTTGCCTTCGAGCACCTTCTCGCCCACATCTAAAGAATCCAATTTATCAATCATATGAGCTAGTACACCTCAAACATTTCCGGCGGCACCTTTTTAGACGCGGCCATCGACTTTACGTACTTCCAAAAACGGCCATGGTCTTCGGCATTGCGGAGCTTATGCGCATAACTCAACCCCGCGCGGTCACGCACGTTTTCATCCGACATCACAATACCCTTGCGCTGGATCCCATAATTCACCCAACGGTACTCCAGATAAAAAGCCGACTGGAACAAGTCCGTGAGCTTGAGTTCCGTCCTGCGCTTCATCAAATAAGCGATCCAGACAAAAAGAAGCACGGACACAAATCCATAATAAGCATTAGTACCAAGCCCAATCTTTTGGAGAGTCCACACCACCGTGGCAGAGGTCGCCACCGACGTTATCGCCGTAAACAGATAATCGCAGAAACGCAAAAAACTCACGCGCCCCGGATTTTTCACAAATCCGCTCAACACGTAAGCCCATTTTTCGCCTCGATCGAGCTGATTTTTCAAAAAAACGACGTACGAGACATTCCTAAACCAAAAATGGAGACCGACCCAGAGCAAAACAGGGGTCCAAAAAATGTATTCCACAAGCGTATTTATTACCATCGTAGAAAAATTTAGAAAATTTGCAAAATTTAAGCGATTCTCGCCAACGCACGGAGACCCAAACGTATACGTTAATTTTCGTTTACAAAGAAGTAAGAAAATTTTTAGGTTTATTTCACTCCCAATCTATCAACATCCCAAAGAATTAGCTAAATTATAACGCCTAGTTGTTGATAGATTATTAATCGGATGAGGATTGAAGATGCAGGTTGAATGGGAAAGATGCTTGAACTACCTCCACGGAATGCTGTCGGATACGGTATTCAAGACATATTTTGCACAGACCAAGCTTGTAAGCCAAACCCCTGGACACGCCGTTATCGCAGTGCCCCCCGGACTTGATGTCAAAGTCTATGCCGCTTACAAGGACCTTATCCGCCTCGCCTGGAAAGACGTTTCCCACGATGAGGCTCCGGTAGAATTTGAATTCCAGCCGCAAGACGTTTACCAGCCGCAAGTAAGCACCTCCGACAACTCTTTCCGCGAATTTATCAAGCCGAGCGTCCCACTTTCTGGCAGCTTCCGTTTCGAAAACTTCGTCCCGGGTGACAAGGCACAGCTCGCCTTCAACGCCGCCCTCGCCGTCGCCAGGAATCCGGATGGAACGCAGTACAACCCGCTATTTATTTATGGGTCTTCCGGTCTTGGCAAGACGCACTTGCTCCAGTCCATCGGCAACTACATTCTCGAAGAAGATCCGACCAAGCGCGTCATCTACCTCACGTCCGAAGACTTCTCGCAGCAGTACATGAAGTGCCTGCAAGAAAAGCGCATTACCGAAATGTCCGACTTCTACCGCAACGAAGTGGACATTCTCTTGATCGATGACATCCAGAACTGGACAGGCAAGTACGAAACGCAAAACGAATTTTTCTTGATCTTTAACGCACTGCACCAGGCAGGCAAGCAGATTGTGCTTACGTCTGACGCTCCCGCAGCCGAAGTCAAGAACCTCTCCGACCGCCTCGTGAGCCGTTTCTCTTGGGGCTTAACCGTTGACATCCAGCCGCCTGACGTCGAAACGCGCGAAGCCATTCTCCACAAGAAGGCAGAAGAACGCCACCTCGAAATCAGCGACGAAGTCATCCGTTACCTTGCTGAAAATATTGCAAGCAACGTGCGTTGCCTCGAAAGCGCCATCATCAAGCTCACGCTCCAGTCGAGCCTCATGAGCCACGACATCGACATGAACATCGCACAGAAGGTCGTCACCGAAATCGCCCCGACACTCCGTCGCCGCGTAAGCCTTGACTCCGTGCTCCATGCCGTATCACAGCACTACGAAGTACCCGAAACCAAGCTCATCGAACCGGGCCGCGGCACCAAGGAAATCTCCAAGGCTCGCCAAGTCGCCATGTTCCTCATGCGCGAACTCTCCCCCATCAGCTTGCAGAGCATCGGTTCTCGTTTTGGCGGCAAGGACCACTCCACCGTCGTGCACGCCATCAAGAGCGTCAAGAAAGAGATGGAAACCGACCCGAGCTTTGCCCGCTTGATCGAAAGCCTCAAGAACACCATTCACGATTAATACGCCTTCGGCGCAGTTATCAGCGTATCCTTTATACAAAAAGCCTCGGGTTAAACCCGAGGCAATTTCTTTTGCAATGTCACCCCGGAC
This sequence comes from Fibrobacter sp. UWB7, assembly GCF_900142945.1. Classification (NCBI taxonomy): domain Bacteria; kingdom Pseudomonadati; phylum Fibrobacterota; class Fibrobacteria; order Fibrobacterales; family Fibrobacteraceae; genus Fibrobacter; species Fibrobacter sp. UWB7. Next base: position 58,905 of record NZ_FRCO01000002.1, on the reverse strand, counting down.
GAGTTCCGGGGTCGGCATACACAGTCTTATTACAAGCCGTGAGCCGAAGGTGGAAGGATCCAGGGCAGTTCTATTACAAGCAGTGAGCGCGGAGGTCTTCGTCGCTAAGCGTGCTGAGGTATGCAGGCGGAACGTCGAGAACAGTCTTGCAACCAGTCTGACCATTAGCCTTCATACGGAGAGCAGCGCGGGCATAAGCCACGAGAACGCTCGTCGTGAATTCCGGGTTGGAATCGAGCTTGAGGCTGTATTCGATCACATGCGTGTGTTCCTTGTTCATGCCAGTCTTGCCGGTACGAATCACGAAACCACCATGAGCGAGGCCGCTGTGGTTCTTGTTGAATTCTTCTTCGCTGATGAAGTTGACGGTAGTGTCATATTCATCGAAGTAGTTCGGCATCGTCTTGATGGCGTTTTCGATGTATGCCTTGTCTGCACCTTCTTCAGCAACCACGTAAACGAGACGAGTGTGCTTCTGACGAGTGGTGAGTTCCGGCATGGAACCGCTACGCACGGCTTCGAGAGCAGATTCCACCGGGCAGGTGTACTGCTTGGCATTCTTCACACCCTTGATACGGCGGACAGCGTCGCTGTGGCCCTGAGAAACACCCTTGCCCCAGAACGTGTAGTCCTTGCCTTCCGGAAGGATGGACTGAGCGTACACGCGGTTCAAGCTGAACATACCCGGGTCCCAACCGACAGAAATCATAGCAATCTTGTTTGCGCCCTTGGCAGCAGCGTCAACAGCAGCGAAGTGCTGCGGAATCTTGGCATGCGTGTCGAAAGAGTCGATCACGTTGAACATAGAAGCGTACTTCGGAGTGAGCACCGGCAGGTCCGTAGCAGAGCCACCGCAAATGATGAGCACGTCAACCTTGTCCTTCCATGCTTCCATTTCAGAAACGTTCAACACCGGAACGCCAGCCGTCTGGATCTTCACCGTCGACGGATCGCGACGAGTGAAAACGGCGACAAGTTCCATATCCGGAGCCTGCTTCACGGCGCATTCCACACCGCGACCGAGGTTACCGTAACCGAGAATAGCAATCTTTGCCATAACAATGTCCTTGTTTAAAATTTTTGCGTGGAAAATATAGGAAAGTCGGAAGTAGGAAGTAGGAAATATACAGAGAAATTCATGTAAAAATAGTAGGTATGAAAAACGTGCTCTAGAACACACAAAACACCCCTATAATACAATTCGGACTATAATTTTACAGAAATTGTTACTAGAACGAGCAAAATGATATATTTTTCTTACAAAGAGGCAAGGCGATTTTCATAAACCGCCTTTAAATTTTTTGAAGGAGAAAAATATGAAAAATCATTTCTTGAGCGCTCTTAGCGCAGGTTTTCTGCTTTTCACAACTTGTTTCGCGCAGTCCGCGAATGAAATCGCCAAAAAAGTCCACGACTTGCCTTCCGGAAAAACATCGTCCGGACTAGTTTCTGTAACATTGATTGATAAAAACGGCAAGACCCGTAACCGCGAATTAGTCTCTTACACCATGAAGGACGGCACAACCGACAAGACTGTTCTCATGTTCAAAACTCCGCGTGATGTAGCAGGCATCAGCTACCTCACCTATGACTACCCCGACAAAGCCGACGGCTCCACCGTCGACAGCGACAGCTGGATTTATATCCCAGCCATGAAAAAGGTACGCCGCGTTTCTGGCTCCAACAAAGACGACGATTTCCAGGGAACCGACTTCACGTACGACGATCTCGGCACCCGCAGCCTCTCCAAGGACAACTTTGCCCTCCTTGGCGAAGAAAAAGTGAACGGCATCGACTGCTGGATTTTGGAAGCCAAGGCCAAAGACCCGAAGGCTAAAGTCAGCCGCCGAGTCACATGGGTGAACAAGAAGACCTTCGTCGTCCAGAAAGGCGAATACTACGACAAGCAGAACCGCTTGCAAAAAACGCTTACCGCAGACGATATCAAACAGGTGAACGGCTACTGGACCACGCTCAAGCAGACAATGACTAACGTCCAGACAAACCACAAGACCATCTACGAAGTCAAGAACCTCAAATACGATGAAAAGGTCAACGAGAGCTACTTCACTGTAAGCGCTCTTGAACGTGAACAGATTAAGTAGATAGAAAAGGACGGCAAAATATGAAAGTCGAAAAATTCAATAAATTTTTCGGCAAGATCGGACAGGCGCAAATTCGCAACCGCTGGAAGATTCTTGCCGGATTGCTTATTGTCACGGTCATTTGCTGTTTAGGCTTGAGCAATTTTTCGCTAGCGCTTGGCGAAGAAGGCTGGTTCGGCAACTCCGATGAAATAACCATCAACACTAAAAAATACGAAGAAACCTTCGGAAACCTGAACGGGATTGGCGTCCTTGTCGTAAAGCAAGGCGAAGGCGATGTCTTTAGCGAAGACATGCTGAAAGTCATCGAAAAAATCGGCAACCGCATGCGTGATGAAATTCCGTTTGCAGACCGCCTGACCTCCATCATCGAAGTCGATATTCCAGTCGGCAATGACGAAGGATTTTCGATTGTAAAGCCCTATGAAAATGGTATTCCTTCGGATTCCGAAGGGCTTGCAAAAGCGAGAGATCTCGTGATGCGCGGGAGCGAAAAGACGAACGCGCTCATCAATTCGCTTGTCAGCGATGATGGCAAAGAAACGTGGATTTCCCTTTCACTCCATCCATTCACAGGAAAAGAGCTCGAAGAAAAGTACGGTGGCGACAACACCGAAGTTTCAACAGACATCGGCTACAAGCTGATGAACATCATCGAAAGCGAAGAATTCCAGAATAAAGGATTCAAGCTTTACGGTGGTGGTATGCCATACGACAGCGCTAACGAAGACCGCTACGAAGTTCCCGAATACGGTGTAAGAGTCCTCTGCAGCATTGTCGTGATGCTCTTGTTCTTGGCAATTTGCCTGCGCAACGTGTTTGGCGTGATTGTTCCGGCTGTGGCAACGATCAGCGCTATCGCCACAGTTTTTGGAGCGATGTCGTTTTTTGGAGAAAAAGCAGACTCAGCTCTTGTGACTTTACCGGTTGTCCTTGGCATGGCACTTGCAGTCGGCTATTCCGTACACTACATCAAGATGTTCAAGTTGCATTTTAGACGCACGGGCAAGCGCAAGGAATCTGCCATCAAGTGCGTCGAAGAATGCGGATGGCCGGTGCTGTTCACAGTTCTTACGACCATGGCTTCGTTTATCAGTTTCCTGTTTGTAAACATGAAGCCTCTCGAATGGATGGGTAAAACATCTGCGTTTATCGTTCTTGCGATTTACATCTACGTTACCGTGCTCATCCCGATTCTGCTCTCGTTCGGTAAGGACCGCGCGCCCAGAGCTACTCAAGTGAACGGAGCTACAAAACTGGATCTCTCTTTTTCGAGATGGTCTAAGTTTGTCCACGACAGAAAGAAATCATTCATTGTCATTAGCGCATTGGTTATCGCCGCATTCATTCCGGGGATGTTCAAAATCACGGCACAGCTCGATTACCTGACCATCACGGGCGACAAGATGCCATACATTCAACAAGTCAAAAAAATGTTGGCACAAAAACTCGGCAATCAGTACAGCTACACGGTCATGATTTCTTACGATGAAGAAGGCGCTTTCAAGAAGCCCGAAAACATGAAAGCGCTTGTGCTGCTTGAAGATTATCTCGGCACACTTTCGCTCACCAAATGGTCGGGCGGGAAGGCCCGAGTCACCTCGGCAACAAGCATCCTGAAAGAAATGAACCGCGCCCTCAACGAGGGTAAAGATTCGATGTACACCGTCCCTGAAGATGAATACGTACTTGCACAGCTGATGGAACTTTCATCGATTGAAATGCATAACGACTTCAGCGATGTCATGGATGACGATTTCAAGACAACCGTTGTCAGCGTGGACATGACGCAGTTTGCAACAGAAGAAGCCCTCGCCAACATGAATGCTTTGAAGGCAAAACTTGCCGAACTTTTCCCAGGCGCAAAATGCACATTGCTCGGTGACATGATTCGCTATTCCGAGATGAGCAACCGCATTGTCTTTGGCGGTCTGAAATCCTTTGGTTTCTCACTTGTCATCATCGCCATCATGCTCATTTTCGCATTCTCTAGCCTTAAGCTCGGTCTTATCGGCATGATTCCGAACGTGGCTCCGGTCATTCTCGTGGGTGGAGTCATGGGATATTTCAATTACGCCCTTGACTTCAGCACCATCACCGTGATGCCCATGATTTTGGGTATTGCCGTTGACGATACCATCCATTTGACGACACACCTGAAAATGAAACACGAACAAATGGGTTCTAGCGAAAAGGCCATGGAAGCGACCTTCCGCGAAATTGGCGCAACGATGTTCCTGACGACCGTTATTCTGTGCTCCATGTTCAGCGTTTATTTGTTCAGCCCCATGCACTTTTTGGCGGTTCTTGGAGTTCTCATTATCGTCGGTCTTTCCAGTGCATTGGTTGCAGACTACACCATTACACCAGCCCTTTTACACGTGGCTAAACCCTTTGGCAAAGAAAAGGAGGAAGTATGAATAAGCAATCCTTTTTCACAACAGTCCCAGCCATTGCATTAGCAACAATGGTTAACCTTTATGCCCAAGAAACAACATATACAGGAAGCATCACTGCCAAAGCGGGCGTAAGCCTCGCCAATGCCCACAACCATGAAAACGACTTTACGCTAGGCCAGACGATTTTCGATGGCTCCTTTAAGACGTATTTTGACGAAGCTATGGTTTACGTCAACGGGCAATTGGTCCACGATGCTATCGGGAGCCAGTCTTCAAACGGAATGTCCGGATTCGTCGCCAACGACGGCTCTTTCGCTTTAAAATTGAAAGAAGCTTACATCGACTGGAAAAGCGGAATGTTCGCGCTCCGTATCGGTCGCCAAATTGTCTCGTGGGGTAAAGCCGACGACTTCCAGATTACAGATGTCGTGAGCCCCTTTGACGAATCTAACGTTGTCGCATACGATTACAACGAAGCCAAGCTCGGCGTCGATGCAGCCCGTCTTTCTCTCTTGACCGACAAAGCTCAAGTCGATGCGTATTACATCCCGTTCTTTACGCCGAGCATTCTCCCATTCGCGAAGAAAAATCCGCTTCGTTCTAAAATATTCCCAGAAACATACAATGAATTCAAGCTTCAATATCCTGAGAGTCATGAAGATCTTGAACTCCCTAGAAAGAACCTGAACAACAGCGAATACGCTCTCCGCGCCAGTTTCTACACGTCTGTAATGGACCTGTCACTTTATGCATTCTACGGTTGGGACGATAAGCCGTTTATCAAATATACCCCAATGACATCCGAAGACATTGAATTCAACGAGCTTTATCATGACGGATTCAATGTTTCAGGGAAATACAAACGCATGTCCATGGTGGGTGCCGATGCGGCAATTCCTGTAGGCGATTTTGTATTCCGCCTAGAAGCAGCCTACTTCCCCAATCGCCATATCCAGACAACTCCTGAATATCAATTCGATCTATTTACCAGCAATAAAAATATCCAATCCAGCAAGCGAAACGACCAGTTTTTAAGCCTTGCCGGAGTCGATTGGACATTTACATTTCCGTATATCGGAACCTGGACTGTGACCGCACAGTATATTTCGGACATTGTCTTCAAATACAGAATTTACTTGGACCGCAAACAATACGAGCATCAGGTCGCTGGCAGTGTCGAAAAGTCGCTTTTGAACGAGACGCTTACGATTTCCGCTTCAGGAGCGCTTGATCTGTGTCTGTGTTCCTCATCAAGTGAAATTGCAATTGATTACAGACTCACAGATGCCATAACACTCAGCATGATTGGAGACTTATTCTTAAAAGGCTCTGAAGGCAAAGACGGCACTTACGGCATTTACCGCGATTTCAGCGGAATTACATTTAAAGGAAAAGTCATGTTCTAAATAATTTTATTATCATTGAGCACCCCCACAAGGGGGCTTTTGGTCAAAGGATGTTTTATGAATAAGTTCGCTTCGATTTTGCTTATAACCGCTTGTAGCTCTGTGCTTTTTGCGGAAGAAGCAGCGCAAAAGGATAAATCGCCACTAGAACTGTCATTATTAACAACGGCAGGATATTATCCTAAAACTGACCATAAAACAGGTTCATCGCACTTTTCTGGAATCAACGGGATTTACGATGGTGTCGAATTCGTCACCGAATTTGATGCCACCTACACCATGCCGTTTTTAAACGGTTCCGATGAGCTTACCGCAGACAATCATTTAGCATTCAAGCTTGGATTGGAGCTCTCCCCCGTCACGGTAGCCCCTTTAGCTTCTGTGACATTTTCACCGATTGCATTCCTCGAATTCTCTATCGGCGGAACCATCGGCACAGGCTGGGGACTCACCGATGATATACAAGGTCTTGCCAAACTTGACGAATCCAAGACCAAATACAAAAACCTAACGCCATTTGCGCACTGGTATCTTTATACTTGGGCAAGTGCCTGCTTTATGTTCGACTTGGCAGCCATCTGGGAAGGCGAATGGCATCACATCGTAACGACCGCTACATACAAAGCGGGTTACCAAAAAATGACGGGAACAAAATCATCCGTCTGGACATGGAGAAACACCTACGGCCAGGCTAGCGGATGGGTGTACGAACAGGAATATTTCCTGGGATACCAAATGCCACTCAAGGTCTCTATGGCTGGCATTGGAGCCTCTCTTTGGGGGAATTACCAAAGCAGCGATTACGGCAAATTTTCGGGCAATTACGATGGCGACTTTATGACCATCGATATTTGGCCCATGGTCGAAGTCAAGCTCAGCGATAAAGACCTGCTATATGTGCTAGCCGACTTTAGAGCCCGCCGCAGTTTCCTTGAAAAATACGATGACGATGCACACGAACCGTTCATGACCACAACAGGTCGCGAATGGCTTTTCTATGCCATCGGCGTGCAGTGGAAACACTCTTTCTAAAAATTAAATCCCGGTAGAACCAAAGCCACCGCGGTCGGCGCCATCAAGCGCGCCTTCCACGAACGTGATCGTCGGTTGGATTTCCATGATGCGGAACTGGGCAATGCGGCTCCCCTTCTCGATGGTCACGTCACGAGTGGCATATACGGGCATTTTCCACCAGTCGTTTGCACCGCAGTAGCTCGAATCGACGACGCCCACAGAATTTGCCTGCAAAATGCCGAAGTTCTTGAACGTCGAACTGCGCGGAGCGATATGCGCTTCGTAGCCTTCAGGCAACTTCATCGCAACACCTAGATGAATCAAGCGGAATTCGCCCGCCTTGAGCGTCACCGTTTCTGCAGCAGCAAGGTCAATCCAGTCGGATTTGCCACCAACGTAAGTGAGTTTCGGGATCGATTCATCAAGATATTGGATTTTTATAGTCTTTGCAGTCATGCGGTAAATATAATATTCCCGAGATACATAATTCCGGGGTTGCCATACACAATTATATTTTTCATCAAACAATTTCGTTTCGAAATTGTTTTGTTATATTAAGGGCATGGAAAGAAAAATAACTCAGCCTGTATAAAGCATTTTAAAAGGAACGTTTCCAATGAAAAAGCATCTATTGGCTTTAATCGCCTCATCTACATTATTTTTAGCTTGCGGGGACAACTCCAGTACAGGCCCATCCAACGATGAGGAAATAAACTTTTTCCAAGTATTTCCCGATCAAAAAACATTTGTCACAATAACAACCCATACTCAGAACACGTGTGTGGTAGATACAACCAATAAAACAGCCGAATGGCAAGAAATAACAAGTCGGCCAGATACAAATGCTTATGCCTACGAATTACACAACGACACTCTAGTGCTTTATCCAATTCATACAAAGTATTTTAATTTTAAAAACGGCACATATACCTCTAATTTAGCTCACGAATGTGAAGGTCAAATGTATATTGGGCAAAAAACAGGTTCCTTAGATGGGAAATGGAAAGGAATTCCCGGTTGTTACGACGTCACAAGAGGAGCCCTTATAGATGACGAAGATTTAGAATTTGACTGGCCTGAGGTTTATTTATCTATAACAGAAAGTAGTTTTGTTACCGATACTACGTATTCTGTAACTCCCTTCAAAAAACTTGCGATAACCGATGATTATTCTGAATCTCTTTTTAGATTCTATTTGTATGATTTTCTAACAGAACATCAAAGAGATCCGTTTTACCCACGAAGTCTTTTATATTCATACGACTGGTCTGACGGAACTATTCGTTATGGGGGTTACGGAAGTATTGACCCATATAACTATGGTGTAACCATAGAGAACCAAACAAAGAATTCAGAAACCTTTACCATCGGAGATAGAACATACAAAGTCAACGTAACGCAAAGAAAAGTCGAAGGAAACATTCGACAACAAAAACACGGATTCTACGCTTTTGAAAAAGAAAAGGGAGCCTTGAGCGTAGTTTCTGGAGGAGTCACCTGCTCTTTAACTTATGAATATAAAAGCAACATATCCAAAGATTTATGCATAGACGAAAACATCAACAATTTTGAAATAGAGCGCGGATTCACCATTCAAGGGGACAGGATTCTTTATGTTGAAGGCTACGAAACAGACAACGTCAAAGCATTTGAAAAATGCCTTAATAACATAAAACCGCAGATTTTAGATGATGAGGAATAATCTACGATTTAACAGAATTCAGCAAAAAGAACTCTCATTACGCCACTAATTTTCAAGCAGGCCATCTCATTTTGAGATGGTTTTGTTATATTAAGGGCATGGAATGGAACGAAGAACAGCTTAAAGAACCGCGTTTAATTGATATCCCTATCGCTCACGACCAGCGTGGCAACTTGAGCGTTGTCGAAGGCGGCGAACTCATCCCGTTTGATATCAAGCGATTGTACTACCTGTACGACGTTCCGGGCGGAACGACACGCGGGGGCCATGCCCATCGCAAGCTCCGTCAGCTGATTATCGCCGCAAGCGGCAGCTTTGACGTGATTCTGGACGATGGCAAAAAGCGTTCCAAATATTCCCTGAACCGTTCCTACCACGGGCTTTACATCCCGACAATGCACTGGCGTGAAATCGAGAATTTCTCTTCGGGCGCAGTTTGCATGGTACTCGCTTCCGAGCACTACGACAAATCCGATTACATTTATGAGTATGAAGATTTTGTGAAGGAAGCTACTTCACATATCTAGCGTTCACGCAGGGTTTCGCGCCAAGAGATTCCTTGAAGCGGATAAGAGTCTGATTTAAATAATCACCGCCATTTTCAGTAGAAATTCCCCACGAGAACTGTTTCATTTTCTCGCGAGCGGCTTCTCGCATAGCCCTCACATAAAGTGCAGTCGTAGGCTGGAACTTTGTATAATCCGGATTCGGGGCAATATATTGAGCGTGGATTGTCAATGTTCTTTCGAACACAAAGAGCATCATCGCAGCAACAAGCGTTTCGCCATCCCAAATTCCCCTGAAACGGATATTTTCAGGAATGTGGATTTCCTTCAAGTCGAAAAGTTCCTGCAACGTATGGACCGGATGCACATTGTGCTTCGCCTTGGAAATTTCCAGAAACCGGTAGAATGTTTCAAAATCTTCCGTCTTTCCAAGCGGGCGGTATTCCACGCCAATCCCTTCTGATTTTTTGAAAATGCGTCGACATTCCTTATTGCAATTTTCAAAGGGATCTTTATCGCAAGAGAGAGGTGTAAAGGAACTGAGTTCCGTATGGCGACTGTAGCCAAGGTGTTCCAACGTATATTCCAAAAGTTCCGGGCTTTCGACAGAAAAGAGCTGCGGTGTAATCTTAAGAGTCACGCCACTAAAATTTTTAGACAAATAGCGATCGGCTTCGCTTAAAATTTCAGGCAGTCGCGATCCACTGTAAAAATCCTTGGAAATAACAGGACCGCCAAAAGTCGAGCCCGCATGCGATACAAAGCGGTTCCCTTCGACGACAACGCCCGGGAAATACGCAACAATCGTTCCACTTTTTTGGAGTGCAAAACTCGCATCGTTAAAACGACCTGCGGGATGGTAATTCAAAAAACGCCTAGTCTGCAAAAAGGTGCCATTCACCGATTCCGATTCCACGAAATGGTCAAATCGCTGGTCTAATTCAGGACTGTAAGGCAAAATTTCGTACATACCATCTCCGGCGTTGCGCTACTTGGACTTCTGCGAATCCTTAGCTTCCGCTTTTTGAGCGGATTCTTGTTCAGCACTCTGCGCCGCCTGTTTTGCAGCCTTTTCAGCGGCATGTTCCAAGCGAGCAGGCTTGCCAGCCAAATTGCGGAGCAAACCGAACAGAGCAGAGAGTTCATTACGCGTCGGGTGCAAACGCTGCAAGAGCGTGTTGAGGAAGCTATCGCGCCATGCCTGATCGTGATACTGACCCGTGAGATAGCGGTCGAGGAACTTCTTGAAGCCGTCAATCTGCTGAATAGTTGCAGGTCCCGTTTCGGCAACGCCTCGCGTTGTGCGCTTCGCGCGACCCTCGCCGTTCGCGAGTGCCCCGGAACGGCAAAGCTCGTATAAGCTAATCGAAACAGCCTGTCCAAGATTCAAGCTCATGAGTCCCGGCACCGGAATTTCGCACTGGTACGTGCAAGCGTTCACTTCTTCAAGCGCAAGCCCGCAAGATTCACGACCGAACACGAGTGCAATCGTTCCGTCTTCCGGGAGCATGTCAGACAAGTTCTGCACCATCGTATGCTTGATGGAACTTGCAAAAATGCGGCGGCTGTAAGCAACTGCGCAAGAGCAATCGCCAATGGCATCTTCGAACTTGTGGACGACCTTTGCGTTATCCAGAATGTCATGGCTGTTGGCGGCCGTATGGTAAGATTTGTCCAAGACTTTGTCGCGCTTCGGATAGACAATATAAAGTTCCGGCAATGCATAGCAATGCATGGCACGTGCGACAAAACCCACATTGTGCGGGTGTTCCGGTTCAACAAGTACTACTCTAAACTTTCTCATAATTTAAACTTTCCAAACAAAACCGCGACCGCGGATCTCGTTTTCGATGGTCTCGCCGGGTTGAATTTCGGCACCTTTAAAAATCACGGAATGCGCAATTTTCACACCGTCAGGAATGACAACGCCGGGTTCCACAACCGCATCATTCTTATTGCGGCCACATTCCACCAAACGCGCTTCCACTGCAGCCATAAGACCTTCAGGCGAGCCCATATCAATCCAAGTGGCATGCAACTGCGACATATCGACAAACGGCGCACGGCCAGCCGCAATTTCCTGTTTCCAAAATTCACGGATATCAAATTCGCCATCACGGATTCTCGCAAGCGCTTCATCGCTGTACCACGAAATTCCAGAGAACGTCGCAGCCGTTCCCGTATCGGCTCCAAAACGTCCGGCAACGCCCGCAAGGCAACCATCAACCCCTACGCGGAACGTGTTCACCTTCGGGAAATCGACCGCCAAAAGAGCAGCCTCACAGCGATTTCGAGCATTCCGCACAAACGCACCCAAGTCAAAATTGCAGTACGCGTCGCCATTCATAATCAAGAGGCCACCGCGATACCCCGCCGCATAAATCCGGCGCAACGGGCCTGCAGTCCCGAGGATTTCAGGCGTTTCGACCCAGACTTTTTCAAAGCCAAGACGTTCGCCTTCGCTTACAATCTGGTCGGCCAGGTAATGTGCATTCGCGTGCAAGCGGACATCGCCAAGCGACTTCGCCCGCTCCATTTGGATTTCGAGAATACTCTTGTCATAAACGCGAACCAACGGCTTCGGGATTTCCGACGTCAAAGGTCTCAGCCTTGTGCCAAGCCCAGCCGCTAGAATCAACACGTTCAATTTATCGTCAGCTCGCGTCATAACACAGCCTTAATTAGACCATTGCAGCGCTAAAGGAGGCGTTGCAGATAAGCGTTTCGCCCTGCCAGATTTCGCCCGTGTACTTGTAGATGCCATGGCGAGCCATCACGAGCGTAGCCTTGAGCGTCAAGTCCTGCGGCGGAATCACCGGAGCGCGGAAACGGCAGTTTTCGACACCCATGAATGCCGGGCGCTTGCCTTCGACATCGGCCTTCTTGGCAATCATCGTCAAGAGCGTTGCAGCCTGAGCCATGGATTCAATCTGAATCACGCCCGGGAGCACCGGATTGTTCGGGAAATGACCGTCAAAGAACTTTTCCTTGCCCGTCACGTGCCAAACAGCAACAATAGACGGCTGGTCACCTTCGGTGATTTCCTGAATTTCGTCCACGAAAGCAAACGGAGCCTTCTGAGGGAGGAGGGCATGTACTTGTTCTTCATTGTAAAGCATAGGGCAACACCTTTTCTAAGATTGTTCTGTGGCTCAAGTGACCACCGTTGATGATTTCCAGACGAACTTTCGGGAGTGCAGGCTTTGCAAAGCAAAGGTCTCCCAACAGGTCGAGGATTTTATGACGAGCGGGTTCATCGGCAACTCTAAACACGGGAGCTACAGCTTCCGGAGAATTGTCGAGCAAGAGCCCACAGGATTCATCCACCCCGCCAAGCAAACCTGCCTTGCGAGCTTCGTCAAATTCGTTTTTTAAAATGAAAGTTCTCGCCGCAAAGACATTGTACAAGTCTTCTGCGGAGTAAATAGAAACATTCGCCGCCGACTTAAAGACGCGACCGTTTTCGTTTCGTTCCAGGATGTATTCCACCTCAAACGCTTCGCTCGGCGTGATTTTCACGGAACCATACGGTTTTTGAGCCTGAGCCGCATCTGCAACATCCGTGCGGAACAAGTCCCACGAAGCATGCACGGGAACATCGTAAAAAGCGAGTTCTTCGGGCGCACCCACATTTCTGCGAAATTCGCTAAAGAACGGGAGCGCACTGCCATCCATCAGCGGGACTTCAGCAACACAACCCTTGTCACCTTCTTCGTTGCAGGCGACATCCACCACAAAGCGGCGAGACGGCCACATCAAGAATACTGGTGCAAGGTGTTCCGGAGACGCAAGCGTCAATGCGTGAGCGCCTTCGCCCGATTCATAAATTGCAGTACGGGCCACGCTGAACTTCAAATCCGTGAAGCACTTTGCGCAATCGGTACTATAAAAAGCACGACCACCCACGCGCCATTCGACGCGAGGCTCCAGTTGCGGATTGTACTCCTGGACTTCAATTTTTACGTTCGCCTTGCCATAAGACAAAGACGCAGAACTAAATTCCCACTCACGCGGGCTTTTACTAGAATCTTTTTTCATTTAGATAACGGGAATTTATAAAATTATTTCTTGCCCATCATTCGGAGTTTCACAACGGAGCGGCGCCAGACGTCAATTTCTTCGGCCGGATAGCCAGCATAAACCTTGCCCGCCTTGAGGCTCTTGGTCACGCCCGCCTTGGCTGCGACTTTCACACCCTTACCAATCGTCAAATGCCCCGCCGACTGCACGCCACCAGCGAATTCCACGTCATCTTCCATAATCACGGAGCCCGCCACGCCAGACTGCGACGCCATCATGATGTTGTTCCCAAGACGGCAGTTATGCGCCACTTGCACGAACGTATCGAAATGGCAATCATCGCCAATCACCGTCGGAGAAACAAAGCCTGCAGCGACCACATCATTAGCGCTAAAGCTACAGCGGTTCCCAATGCGGACTCCCGCCAAATGCGGCACCATACGACGCTTGCCCTCATACTCATAAAACCCAAAACCGCGAGGTCCCACGACAACGCCCGCCTGGAACACGCAATCTTCGCCAATTGTCACACGCGGGTAAACAGTCACATTCGCTTCAAGAATCGTGCCTGCGCCAATAGTAGCGCCCTTCATCACCACGCAATTCGGGCCGATGACAGAGTTCTCGCCCACCACGCCCTCGACAACCGCCGAAGCATGAACTTGTGCAGATGCTGCTATTTTCGTTTCTTCAAAAACTTCACGACGTTCCACAAATTCCTTCATGAACGTCACCATCGCATGGTACGGACTTTCAACCGGGCATACAAAATGCACATTCGGCAAGAGTTCCGAGCGACCGTCTACGCAGTACTTTTCGTACAAACTCGGCACAAAGAGGAGCCCCGCCGTAACGCCAGCAAAAGCACTTGCGCTCACGCCACCGGCATTCCCTGCAAGCCCCGTTTCTGTCTTGGCGTCGCCCGTCCAAAATGAGACATCGTGCGGTCCCACCTGATCGAGCGAAGAAAATCCAGTCAGTTCAAAATTTAAAACGCCCTCGTTCGAAGGCATTTTAAGATTCATCGTTTCAAGAATTTCAGATAAAGAAACCGAAAACATTATTCCTCTAGCGTGAGCATGTGAACTTGACATGCAAACTGAATGGTAACGTGGTTGCCCACCTTGCCACTTAAATCCTCGCCATCGAGCTGGATGTATTCATCATCTGCAAGTTCAAGCGTCAAAGAGCGTACTTTACGCGACTTGAGCAAGTTCTTTTTCAAGAAATAGCCGATGACCGGGATGTTCCCGACGGCAATCGCAAGCAAGAAGTTCAGCATGTTCGGCACGCAGACCACTTCCAAATAGCCATCCGCCATGTCGGACTTGAAGAACGGATTAGCACCGCTCGCAAAGCTCGGGATGTTCCCGACAATGACCGTCGTATGGCCCGTCAAATCCACCGTTTCATTGAGTTCCGGCGTATTGACGACCATCGAAATCTTTCCGCTTTTCAAGTGATAGGCACGGTCTGCAAAAAAGCGCTTGACGTAATGCAATTTATTTGCAATTACGGAATTCGAGGAAATAACACCCGTGGCTCGGTCATGGTTAAAATCATGCGCAATACGGGCATCAATGCCTGCAGAGAAATAATTGGCAAGCGCAAACTTGTCGTTCACCGTCCAAATATCAAACGGTCTCGACTTCGCCATAAGGAGTCTGCGCACCAAGTACAAAAGCCCCTTATCGGCAAACGGCTTGTACAATCCAAGCACGCGAGCCAAGTCATTGCCTGTACCCAGCGGGATAAGCCCAATCTGAACTTTGTCCGCATGCGCCGACACAAGCATCATCGAAAGCACCGACGAAACAGTTCCATCGCCGCCCACCGCAACAAGTTTTTCCGTCGAAGAAAGAGCCGTCAAAATTTGCTCTTCCATTCCTTCCTTGCGCGTGAATTCAGCCTTCCATTCGTCGGCCTTAAAATCCATAGACTCCATAATTTCAGGAAGAAATTTATGGATAACCTTTCCTTGTCCACCTCCACTCACCGGATTTATTAGGAAAAAGAACTTATACATTTTTTAGAAGTTCATCCTTTGCGTCCAAGTAGTGTTCTACGCCAATCTTTACGTTTTTAATTTCTTCTGCCGTCAGTGTTCTAACGATTTGCGCCGGAGATCCCACAATGAGGGAATTTTCAGGAAAATTTTTTCCAGCCGTTACAAGAGCGCCTGCACCGACAATGCAATTTTTCATGATGAGGGCTCCGTCCATGATAATTGCACCCATGCCCACGAGAACGTTATCTTCAATCGTGCAGCCGTGAAGCACCGCACCATGACCAACAGTCACCTCGTCGCCAATGTTCACACCGACACCCGTCGAAACATGGACACTCACATTATCCTGGATATTTGTACGCTTGCCAATTTTTATTTCTGCCAAATCGGCACGCAACACCGCATTGTAGAAAACAGACGAATCATCGCCAATGCTCACATCGCCCACTAGGCATGCGCCTTCGGCGATAAACACGCGCTCGCCCACCTGCGGGGCTTTGCCTTTATACTTAATTAAGGAACCCATAGTTTCAATTTACAAAAATACATGAATAGATGAAACAGGATAATTTTTAAAAAAGCTTTGTTTTTCACCACCCCAAAAGCCTTTTTTTGCTCAATATGTTCTATCTTATTGAGTATGAACGAAATACATGGGATTGATATCAAAAAGATTTTTAACGCTCAAGGAGAAAATCGCTGGAAAATAGCCCAGACGAGCGCCAAAGAGCGTATTCAAAAGCTAAAAAAGCTTCGCGAAGCCGTCGTGAAGTATCAAGAAGAGTTTTACGAAGCGGTTTGGCAGGACTTCCATAAGCCCCGTTTCGAAGCTTGGCTCAGCGAAATTTTCCCGACCATCGAAGAAATCGACCACACCATCAGCCATCTGAAAAAATGGATGAAGGACAAAAGTGCAAGTCGCGTGTTCTTTTTGCCCACCTCCAAAAGCCGCCTCCACTACGAGCCCAAAGGTCGTGTGCTGATTTTTGCACCGTGGAACTATCCATTTTTGTTGCTTGTGAACCCGATTATTTCGGCAATTGCGGCAGGCAACGTGATTATGGCGAAGCCTTCGCACAAGACGCCGCACGTGAGCGCTGTTCTCGTGAAGATGTTTAAGGAAAACTTCCCAGAAAATGAAATTGCACTCATCGAAGGCGAAGGAGCTGAAATTGGAGACAAGTTATTAGAGCTTCCGTTTGACCATGTATTCTTTACGGGGAGTCCGAAGGTCGGTGCACACATTGCAGAAATGGCAGCCAAGTACCACGCCAGTATCACGCTTGAACTTGGCGGAAAGTCGCCCACGATTCTGCTCCCCGGCATAAACGTCAAGAAGCATATCAAGCAGATTGCCTGGGGCAAGACGCTCAACGGCGGGCAAACCTGCATTGCGCCTGATTACGCCCTTTGCCCCGAAGACAAAGTTCAGGAATTTGCAGAAGCTTTTGCCGAAGATATCAAGCGCAGATTCGGCGATACCGAAGCCAAGCGTCACGAAAGTAAAGACCTTGTACACATCGTCGACAAGCGTGCGACCGAGCGCCATGCAGCGCTCATCAAGGATGCAATTGCCAAAGGCGCAAAGCAAGTCATCGGCGGAGTGAGCGATATCGAAAATTGCTACACGCCAATTACCGTACTCACAAACGTCACGCCCGACATGGAAATCATGAAGTCCGAAATTTTCGGACCGATCATGCCGATTATTTCCTACAAGACTCTCGACGAAGCGATTGCATTTGTGCAAAGCCGTCCGAAACCGCTTGCGCTGTACATCTTCGGAACAAACAAACGCGATATCAATTACGTTTTGAGCCATACCACATCTGGGTCCACTTGCGTGAACAACACCATTATCCAAATCGAAAATTTGGAAGTTCCCTTTGGCGGCGTGGGCATGAGCGGTACAGGCAATTACCACGGATTTTTCGGATTCAAGACGTTTAGCCACGAACGCAATATCATGGAGCAGAAAGGGTTCGATGCGGTGACATTTTTCCACCCGCCCTATGGAATTATTCCGGGTTGTTTGCGATCCAAAATCCAGAACTTTGCCGAAAAAGCTTTGCGTTTTTTAAAGTCGATGTAGGAGGTAAAACATGGCATCTTTCTTTTACAGATTCGCCTGTCGCGCTTTCCAAAAAACATTCTTCATTGGCATACACTTTATGCCTTGGCGCGAGCCGCAGCTCATTCACGGCGCCGGGAGTTTGCAACAGCTCCCCAACCAGCTCAAAGCGAATAACGTAAGCAACGTTCTCCTCGTCACAGACGTATTCTTGGCACAAACAGAGCACTTCCAGAATATCAAAAAATACTTGGAAGAAGCAGGCATCAAGTATTCGATTTACGACCAGACGATCCCAAATCCGACGATTGACAACATCAATGACGCCGCCCGCATTTACCGCAAGAACAAATGCAACGGACTTGTCGCGTTTGGCGGCGGTTCAGCAATCGACTGCGCGAAGGGTGTGGGCATACGCATTGTAAGGCGCTGGACGCCGATTACATTTATGCGAGGGACGCTACGCGTTCTTCGCAAGATCCCGTATCTCGTTGCCATCCCGACGACGGCGGGGACAGGAAGCGAAGCGACTGTGGCCGCCGTGATTTCTAATCCGCAGACACATGAGAAGTATCCGATTAACGATTTCGTCTTGATTCCGCGCCTTGCGATTCTCGATGCCAATATCACGCTCGACTTGCCCGCAAATCTTACGGCAACCACTGGCATGGATGCGCTCACGCACGCCATTGAAGCCTACATTGGCTACAGCAATTTCGGCGGAAGCGAAGAAGCAGCCATCACTGCAGGGCAATTGATTATCGAAAATATCCAGAACGCCTATCGCGATGGTCACAACATCAAGGCAAGAGAAAACTTGCAGAAAGCGGCATACCTCGCAGGATTTGCCTTTACGCGCGCCTACGTCGGTTACGTTCACGCCATTGCGCATAGCTTAGGCGGCATGTACCACACGCCTCACGGGCTTGCAAACGCAGTCATTCTGCCACACGTTCTAGAGTTTTACGGTGAAACCTGCGAAAAGCGTCTTGGAACATTTGCAAAAGCCATTGGTGCGGTCCCATCGGAGCTCGATAACCACGAAGCCTCCAAAGTCTTCATTATGCAGATTCGCGAGTTGAACCGTTCAATGGACATTCCGGAGCACTTGGAATTTATCCAAACAGAGGACATTCCAAGACTCGCGAAGTCGGCAAGCAAGGAAGCAAACCCGCTTTACCCCGTGCCGAAAATATTAAATGCGAAAGAGCTCGAAACACTCTATCGCATTGTGAAAGGGACAAAGTTGTAAAACGACTACTTCACTTGAAAGCGGTCTTTGATTTCTTGAGGGATGGCGAACGGCCTTCCCTTTTTCATATCCATGAGAACCCACTGCGTCTCGGATTCAAAAACGACCTTGCCATCGGAAACGCGTTCAAAGCGGCACTTGCGTACGCTCGCGACCTTGCTGTAGCCAGCGACCCAAGTCGTACCACGGATTTCATCGCCCAAGAACGCCTGATTCTTGTATTCCACAAACTGCGTATGGATCATCCAACCGCAACCGAACTGGTACATCACATCCGTTGCACCAACGGAATCCGAATGAGCAATCGAAATATCCTGAACCCATTGCACCGCCCACACATTGTTCATGTGCTTGTTTTCGTCAATCATCTCGGGCGTCACCTTGAAAAGCTTTTCAAACTTCATCGGATTTGCATTTTCTTCCATCACTACAGCCATTATAAGCCTCCATTCGATACAAATGTAATAATAATCCAAATATTACGGTTTTTATTGCAATTATTCGCATAACATTCTCATTTTATGTTATTTTTCTTTGCGTTAAAACATTAAGTGAGAAAATCTATGGAATGGAACGATTTCACGAGCCTGACCGCAGAAAACATGCAGGCAATTTGGGACTTCAAGACTAAAGACCCTTTTTCAATTTTAGGTATCCACCCGCTCGAAACCGATCGCGGGATCAAGACCGTCATCCGCACCTATCAGCCGCAGGCATGCTTTGTCCGCGGTGAATCGTGCGACGGCACTGAAGAATTTGACTTTGTGAAGCTTGGCGACACAGGATTTTTTGAAGCCATCCTCGACTTGGAATACAAGCCGTTCTTTTACAAGCTCATCATCAAGCAGGGCGACGGCATCGAATACACGCTCGTCGATCCGTATGCATTCTTGCCGGTCCTCAGCGACTTTGACCGCCACCTGATTGCAACAGGCACGCACTACGAACTTTACCGCAAGCTCGGCGCCAACCTCATCGAACACCAGGGTTTCAAAGGCGTACACTTCGCCGTCTGGGCTCCGAACGCACACGCCGTTTCTGTAGTCGGCAACTTCAACAGCTGGGACGGACGCCGTCATCAGATGCGCATGCTCGGTGCCTCGGGCATTTGGGAAATCTTCATTCCGAATCTTGGTGAAAACGAACTCTACCGCTTTGAAATTCACGGCGCCGACGGGAACCTCCATGTGAAGGTGGACCCGCTTGCAAAGCTCGCCGAAGTCCGCCCGGCAACAGCCTCCATCACAACACACCTCGACGGTTACGAATGGGGCGATGATCTTTACATGAAGACGCACTGGGCCACAAAGGTCTTTGGCGCTCCGATGAACATTTACGAAGTCCACGCCGGTTCCTGGCGTCGCGACCCGGCTAATCCGGACCGTTTCCTCAACTGGGACGAACTCTCCGAACGCCTCATCCCGTACCTCAAGGAAATGGGATACACGCACGTGGAATTCTTGCCGCTCGCCGAACACCCGCTCGATGAATCCTGGGGCTACCAGGTCACCGGTTACTACTCCCCCACGAGCCGCTACGGCACGCCGGACCAGTTCCGCCACTTTGTGGACCTTTGCCACCAGAACGAAATCGGCGTGATTTTGGACTGGGTTCCAGCCCACTTCCCGAAGGATGCACACGCTCTCGGACGTTTCGACGGCACCGCCTGCTACGAGCACGCCGACCCGCGTCAAGGCGAACACCCGCACTGGGGCACATACATCTTTAACCTCGGCCGTAACGAAGTCAAGAACTTCCTCATCGCAAACGCGATGTACTGGCTCAAGGAATTCCACTGCGACGGTCTCCGCGTCGACGCTGTTGCATCCATGCTTTACCTCGACTACGGTAAGGGCCCGGGCGAATGGGTACCGAACAAGGACGGCGGCAACATCAACTACGACACGCTCGAATTCCTGAAGCACTTGAACAGCATCATGGGCCGATTGACCCCGCATGCCATCCTCATCGCCGAAGAATCGACTAGCTTCCCGAGCATCACTCGCCCGCCAGAGCAGGGCGGTCTCGGCTTCCACTACAAGTGGAACATGGGTTGGATGAACGACTTCTTGAGCTACATCCAGCACGAACCGATCTACCGCAAGTACCACCACAACCAGCTTACGTTCAGCATGGTCTACGCTTATTCTGAAAACTTCATACAAGTTTTCAGCCATGACGAAGTGGTGCACGGCAAGGGTTCCATGCTCGGCAAGATGCCTGGCGACAACTGGCAGAAGTTTGCAAACCTCCGCCTCACCTACGCTTTCCAGTACGCACACCCGGGCAAGAAGCTCAACTTCATGGGCAACGAATTCGGTCAGTTCCGCGAATGGAACGAAAAGCGTTCGCTCGACTGGCACTTAGTCAGCTGGGATAGCCACGGCAAGCTCCTCGAAATGATGAAGGTCTTAAACCACATCTACAAGGAAAATTCTCCGCTGTGGGAAATCGACCATTACTACACCGGCTTTGAATGGATTTGGTGCGACGATGCCGACAACTCCATCGTAAGCTTTGTCCGCAAGGATGACCATGGCAACATGATTCTCTGCGTGTTCAACTTCACGCCGGTTGTCCGTAACGATTACCGCCTGGGCGCTCCTGCTCGCGGTGCTTGGAAAGAAATTTTCAACACCGATGCAGCCATGTTCGGCGGATCTAACGTCGGTAATCTCGGTGAAGTCTGGACGCAAGACATTCCGTGGCAGAATCGCCAGTGCAGCTTAAACATCAAGCTTCCGCCTCTTGCGGCAGTCTACTTCAAGCTCGAAAGATAATAGCGCATTCGCGCAGTTCTTAGTCACTAGTCATTAGTTACTAGAATTTCATTAAAAAGTCCCTGAATTTATTTCAGGGATTTTTTATTGCTAATTCAATGTCACCGAGAACATGAGCATCACGGATGACGAACTAAAAACGCCATCGTCATCGGACCAGTATTTGCCATAATTATACGCGATGGACGCACCCAAAGCAAAGTGCTCACTCACCCACCAATCCTTGCCAAGATCGACATCAAAGCTAAAAGCCTTGAGTCCTGTATTCCCTGCATACTTGTGGCAATCAAGCTCATATCCGGTAACCCCTAGAGAGCCACCCAAAAACACATTATTCCATTGGGGGATATAATACGTTACGCCTGCGCCTAAGTAGACGGAGCTCAGCACATAAAAATCATGGTCTACGTACGTCGGGAGCCCTTCACGTGCTTCGCGGAAATTAGAATACATCACATAGCCCAAATTGGCATGCAACGCCAAGTCCTGCACAATGTAATAGCCCAGCTTGCCATGCAGTTTCATCCCAAAGCCATCAGCAATCAGAGATTCTGTGCCATCCGCATTTTCAAAGGAGGCGTAGCCCAAGCCCACAGAAGCACTTGCAAATAGCCCGTTATGCGTATAGGGAGTCGAAAGCGGTCCAGCCCAAACAGCCGAAGCCATCAACACAACGAGCGACAATAAAGCAACAAGGCGATTCATACACTAATAATTTAGAAAAATTTCTTATTTGTTCGCCCGTGCGGTCTCTTGTGAGCCGAAAGAGCCTTGTATTAACAAGGCTTGTCGGCGAGAGCACGGGCCTAAAGCGCTTTACCTTCGACTCTTGCCTGTGCGGTCTCTTGTGAGCCGAAAGAGCCTTGTATTAACAAGGCTTGTCGGCGAGAGCACGGGCCTAAGGCGCTTTACCTTCGACTCTAGCCTGTGCGGTCTCTCTAGGATGGAAGCTACGATGTTCAACCTTGATAAAGTCTTTATCGACGTGCGTGTAAATCTGCGTGGTACTGATGTCTGCATGCCCGAGAAGTTCTTGCAAAACGCGCAAGTCCATGCCAGCCTCCAGGCAATGCGTCGCAAAGCTATGGCGGAACGTATGCGGAGAAACTTGTTTGCTCAAATGCATCGTATGCTGTTGCACGATTTTCCACGCACCCATGCGAGTCATAGGCTTCCCTCGCGAATTGAGAATAATATTGTCCGCCGTCGGGTGCGTTAAGGGGCGCCCATCATCAATCCATGCGCGGAGATTTTCCTTCGCCTTACTCCCGAGCGGTACAAGGCGCTGCTTATTGCCCTTGCCAATCGGCAAAAGCCATTCGTTCTCAAGATCGATTTGCGAGAGCTTTATACTAAGCGCTTCCGAAATGCGGAGCCCTCCACTGTACATGAGCTCAATCAGAGCTGTGTCTCGGAGTGGATTCTTGCCATTTGCGGCACTTTCAAAAACGCTATCGATTTCTTCGCGGGTCAGGTACTGCGGCAGGTAATGCCCGAGCTTCGGAGTCGCAAGCATCGATTCCGTGCTGTAATCGTACTCGCCCTGGTTTTGCATGTACTTGAGGAACCCGCGCAAGCTCGAGAAATGCCTCGCAACCGATGTCGGAGAATACTCATCCTGCCCCGCCGTAAGCGTCAGGAACTCGTCCAGCTTTTCGGGCTTCAGCTCCTTAAGGTCAATGCCGTTATCGTCCAGCCAGGCTATAAAATGCCTCAAATCCTCCTGGTAACTTTGAATAGTTACCGGAGACAGGCCTCTTTCCACCCCGAGGTGCGAAAGAAAAGCGTCCAGACGGTTAGAATTGAGACTCATAGCAGAAAAAATAAAAAAAAATCGCCCTTTTCCCTTGCCAGTTTATTCCGTTATTTCTATAATTGTGCGCGTCCTAAGCGACTATGGATGATTAGCTCAGTTGGTAGAGCAGCTGACTCTTAATCAGCGGGTCGCAGGTTCGACCCCTGCATCATCCACTAAATACCAAACCGAAAGGCAAGGTATTGCAAATACAAAAGCGTCAGACAAAGCTAAGCGTTTTTGAAAGCGAAAGTGGAATCTAACGAACTTTGAAACTGCGACTTTTGATTTTTGCAAAGACATAGCCAAAAGGCGACCAAATCATGGATGATTAGCTCAGTTGGTAGAGCAGCTGACTCTTAATCAGCGGGTCGCAGGTTCGACCCCTGCATCATCCACTAAATACCAAACCGAAAGGTAAGGTATTGCAAATACAAAAGCGTCAGACAAAGCTAAGCGTTTTTGAAAGCGAAAGTGGAATCTAACGAACTTTGAAACTGCGACTTTTGATTTTTGCAAAGACATAGCCAAAAGGCGACCTAAGAATTTTGGATGATTAGCTCAGTTGGTAGAGCAGCTGACTCTTAATCAGCGGGTCGCAGGTTCGACCCCTGCATCATCCACTAAACACCATCTCAATGAGATGGTGTTTTTTAATACCGTAGTCCCATGCAATGCCAGGTAATGCCAAACGAGACAAACGGTGAAAGCCCCTTCGCATGCCCGATATCCGAAATATTGATGTTCTGCATTCCAAGCTTTAAACGCACGCCAAAACGGTTCCCAATTCCACGTTCAAAGAAGCTATCGACAGGTTTCCCAATCAGCTTCGGGAACAGCGCCTCGACAAAAATGCCAAAGCCATAGCGGAAATATCGCTCGTGCTGGTATTCCGAATCTTGACTTCCTCGTTCAGGTGGGATTTCGATTGCCGAAAAACCGAGATTTCCCCAAACGCCACTCTCGATATAATCCGTTTTCAGCCACAAATATCCAAATTCCACGTGCGCACCAAAATCGCCCGTACCGCATGAATCGCACTTGGCATCAAACTTACGGATACTCACCCCAACCCCCGCAAACCAATTGCGGTTATAAAGATTAAAACCAAAATCCAAATAAAAGACCGGATCAAAGTCTGGAAAATCCCCCGCTAAGAACGGACGCCCAAAATCGGCATACGCATTAAAACGCCCCCTCCCCTCGCTCTTAACAAGTTTTTGCGGCATTGAGCTAAGCTTATCGATATTCGCGGTCATCGAAGTCTGTGCGTTCTCCGCATTCAAATCAACATCATACTTCAATCGGTGTGGGAAATACTGAATTCTTTCAAAAATAGATGTATCGACCAAGGAGTAACATTCTTCGGAATAGCCATCCATGAAGAAGATTCTCCTAACAGGCATCAACTTTTCTTCAGGCTCATTCAAACGGCTCATCATTCGCTGTGAAATTTTCCAGGACGTATCTTGCGAAATATCCGGTCCGACATACGCAAACGAAAATAGTTCCTTTTTCTCTTCACCGGGCTTAGGCGTTACCCACGTTTTTGTTTCTTTGTCATAAATTTTGTCTACACGAATTTCATCGTGAATCAAGAAAAAGCCTTTCACATTCATTGCCGAATAACGTTGTTCAAACATCTGCTGGTACTTTTCAGGCGCCTGCATCAACAATTCATTTTGTCGTTTCAGCTTGTAGTCAGACCAGCCCATAAAAGACTGGTACACTTGCGGAAAGTTCTTTTCGAATTCCGAATTGTACACGTCAAAAGATTCACGTTGCAAATATTCTCTTTGAATGAGCTTGCCATAATAAGCAACCGGGGCGGTTTCGAGCTTTTCAGCCACGGTTTGCATTTTTGAGAATTTATCTACAACAGACTTAAATGAGATATGCCAATCATCAATTTCCCAATTGGCAAAAGAAACCGAAATAGAAATCAAAAGGAGTACAAGGCTACGCATTATCATTTTCACGATTCTCCTTTTATTGAAGGTTTTATTGAAGGTTTGAATTCAATAGACTTTTGGGATTAATATACACAAAGGACAGTTTCCAAAACCACGCTATTTACACACAAAAAAAGAACTCCGCACGTATGCGGAGTCCTTTTCAAGATTTCGAGAATCTAGTTTGCGAACCTTAGTTCATCGACTTAGTTCAAAGTGATGAGAGTAAGGGTGCGCTTGCCGACCTTGATACCCTTAGAAATATCGACAGTCTTAGCCTTCTTGGACGGATCGTTTGCCCAGCCTTCTTTGAGCTTTTCAGAGCTCTTGTCGAGAGTCTGGACAGAAGCCTTGCCCTTGAAGCCCGGAATGTCAAGCTTGATGTCGAATTCGCTGTACGGGCTCTTGTTCACGAGGAGGAGCTGCTTCTTGTTGCCGTTTACAGTCCAGTAAGCGGTAAGGAGAGCGTCTTCGTCACCCTTGATGGTGGTCTTCATGAGCTTGCCACGAAGAGCGTCGGAAGCCATCTGGAATGCCCAGTAGCTCGGGCGCGGGCAGTTCATGCATTCTTCACCAGAACGGGTCAAGTAACCGTAGTCACCGCCTTCCGGAGTGATGTCGTTGTGGATATCCCAGTACTGAGCGTTGTCGACGTTTTCAGTAGCGAGCATACCGAGGTAGTCAGCGACGAACAAGCCGTTTTCGACAGACAAGGTCTGCGGACCCGGGTTGAAGTCAACAGAGTTCCATTCGGTGAGCCAGAGTTCGATCTTCTTGCTCTTGTTGAACTTTGCAGTCCACTTGTCGACGACCTTGTGCAAGCGTTCGTAGATTGCAGTGAGGGTCTGCGGAGCAGAGAGCATAGCGAAGTCGTTTTCTTCACCGAAGTGCTGCGGGTAGTGGTGGACGATAAGACCGTCAGCAATGTCACCCGTTTCAGCAAGGACCTTTTCGTTCCAGTCGCCTTCGAGAACGCCGAGCACAGCCACCTTGATGGTCGGATCAACTTTCTTCATGGCTTCGATGAACTTACGAGCGCGCTTACCATAGATGGTACCACCGTCCTTACCATACTTTTCGTAATACGGATGCCAGTTACCGTAGATTTCGTTACCGATTTCCCAGTAGAGGATGCCAGCCTTCTTGTCGATGTTCGTGTGCTTGACCCAGTCAGCGGCTTCCTTTTCAGTGCCGGAACCGAAGTTCACAGTGAACATGGCGTTAGAGCCAGTCTTCTTCAACCATTCGAGGAATTCGTCGGTGTCGACCATCCAGTCGTGGTTGTCGAGGATTTCCTTCCAGTGGTCGTCATCAGCACGGAGACCACCCGGGTAACGGATAATGCCGTGGTTGATGCGCTTTGCAAATTCGCGAGTCTGAACCTTGAAGTTCTTGTTGTCGAGCATGTCGCCGTCCCAGAGGGCAGCGTTGATACCGAACAAGCCACCAGAGATATCCGGGTTGAGGACATCCTTTTCGCCCTTCACCAAGACCTTGATGACAGCCGGACGTTCCTTAGCCTTGACTTCGCGCTGGTTGGTCAAGCGGATGTTGTCAATCTTGAAGCCACCGGCAGTACCTTCACCACTCGGCTTGAAGTCGAGAGCGGTTACACCCTTGAGGTCGAAGAGGCCGTTTTCAACAGCGTCAGGCGGTTGATAATACGGGAACTTGCCGAAGGTGCGGAACGGAACGAGGATGGTCGTCTTGCCCTTAGGAGCACCGACGTTGGAAACGAAGATTTCGTTGCCAGCATCCTGGATCTGCACGGTGATGGACTGCCAAGCTTTTTCGGAGTACACGTCGAACATGATGCCCCAGTGCTTGGTCCAGTCGCGGTCAGCAGCCGGACGGCCATTTTTCTTCATGTCGAGCACGACGTCAACCCAGTCAGCAAGGAGGTAGTGTTCGATATTCAAGCAGTTGCCCTTGAATTCGGCGCAGTTTTCAACCTTGAACTTGAGCTGAGACTTCGGACCGGTCGACGGTTCCCACTTGTCCTTAGCAAACTTGCTTTCGAAGTCGGAGATCACGTAGTCCGGAGCGTTGGACTTGAAGGAATCCCACTTGAGATCCGGGTCCACCCAGTCGATGTTAGACGTGAAGGTGATCTGGTCCACAAAGACCGTCACAGGAGCCGGCTTGCCCGGTTCGCCCTGGTTTTCACCCTTGCCAACGGAGAAGCGGATTTCCTGAATCTTGTCCCACTTGATATCCTTAGCGACTTCAGCGGACTTGTTAGCGTCCCAAGCCTTACCCTTGTCGGTGAAGCGCTTGAGAGGAATCTTGGCGAGCTGCCAATCCTTGGAGACCTTGATCCAGTCGTTGAGGCCGACCTTGGTCTGGCTCTTAATGTCGTTGCCCTGGTTGTCGAGGATACCGACGTAGAGCTTTTCGCCGCCGAGCTTACCCTTGATCCAGAAGTAGAGACCGCCCTTGTCGCGAACCTTGGAGAGGTCAATGAACTTGCCTTCACCGAGAGAGTAGGTCACGCCAGACCAGTCGTTGTTGTCGATGTACATGGCGAGCACGTTCTTGTTGCCCGGAGTCTTGGACTGAGCTTCACGCTGAGCGGTGAGACCACCGTAGCTATAAGAGAAGCCCTTGACCTGGTTGTCATAGAACGTAGCGAGAGTCTTGGCCTTGCCGTCGAGCTTTTCCGGGTTCTTCGGGCCGTCAATGATATCATTGTTTTCGTCCCAGTAGACCATCTGCTTCTTCGGAGCAGCCTTCTTGTTGCCCTTCACGATTTCGATGTTGTCGACCCAGACTTCGAATTCGCTTGCAGCGCTCTTGTCAATGGAGAAACGGATTTCAGCAATCTTGTCCCAGTCGATACGAGCCGGGAATTCGGACTTGCGGGTGTTGTCCCAGTAGAGACCACGGTCCGGGAAGTCCACGAGAGGAATGGAAACCTTCTTCCAATCCGTCGTCACGGCGCCGCCTTCGATGTACTTGTTCATCGGAAGCACGACCTGAGTCTTCTTGCCATCAGAGACTTCTTCGTCGAGAAGACCGACCTTGACAGCTTCGCCACCATGCTTACCCTTGATCATGAATTCGACCTTGGAATCAAGCATGTACTTGTTCAAGTCGAAAAATTCATTGTAAAGGCAGATGGAAGCACCGGAGTATTCCTTCGGGTCCAGCTTGATGTTCAAGGCAGCCTTGGACTTGTAACCACCAGACTTGGTGATGGTGACACCCTTGCTCGTGCCGCCGTAAGAGTAATCGTATCCACCCGGACGGTACTGTTCATCGAAGAACTTGTACACAGCCAGATGCGGACGTTTCGGCTGAGCCATTGCAGCTGTAACGCTCAAGCCGAGGACGGCGAGCGAGGCAACTTTCAATGATTGCTTAATCATAATGTGCATCCTTTTGTTGTTTTTTTTGAATTTAAATTACAAACTTGAAAATTAAAAAGCGCACACGTCAATCAATTTAACGTGCACGCCTGAAAACGTAATTACTTCGCTTCCTTCAACATCTTTTCGACGAGATCCGGGCTGAAGCGATCCTGACGTTTGCCGTTGATGTAGAAGTTCGGAGTACCCTGAACGCCGACCTTGACGCCCAACTGGAAGTCCTTGTCGATGCGAGCATTCATAGCGGAATCGAGAACCATGTCCTTCTTGAACTGTTCGACGTTGAGACCAACTTCCTTAGCTACAGCGAGGTAGACGGAATCGGAGAGTTCGCGGGAGTGCGGTGCGAGAGCATAGCGGTATTCCCAGAACTTGCCCTGCTTCTGAGCAGCGATAGAAGAAGCGGCTGCGGCCTTAGCATTGGAGTGGAAGCTGAGCGGGAAGTGCTTGTAGACGAACTTGATTTCGTTCGGGTACTTCTTGTTGAGTTCCTGCATGGTCGGAGCGATACGAGAGCAGTACGGGCACTGGAATTCAGTGAATTCGACAATCGTGAGCTTAGGATTCTTGGTGTTGCCAAAAACCGGGCTTTCATCATCCGGGATGTCCCAGACCTTGTTGTCAGCTTCCATTTCGGCACGAGCCTGTTCGAGGGAAATGCCGCGCTTGTCGAGAGCATACTTGATGATTTCAAATTCTTCCTTGACCTGCTTGAAATCCTTTTCGAGGGAATCGAGGCGAGCCTGCTGGTTGAACGAACCGCCAGCGGAAGCTTGGTTGCAAGCAACGAGGCCGGAGACTACAAGAGCCATAGCAATGAGAGATAGACGTTTCATTTTAGTCCTTTGAGTTAAAACTTTGGGGCACAATCAGCCCACGATGTGTGAGAAATATAATAACGAAAACTTACTTTGATTGGAGAAAAACATCAAAAAAGCATACACAATCGTCTCATCTGTATCCATTAAAATCGATTGTAAAATCCGAATTTTTGACCATTTTTCGCAAATCGAAGTCCGTAACTATAAGCAATTCAATAAGTTACAAAAGTGTGGTGGGTAAAAAACGTGACTAAAATCGCACGAAAAGAATTTACAAAGTAATTGTTAGTCAATGGTCAGTGGTCATTGGTCAATAGTAATTGGTCATTAGTCAGTGGTCAGTGGTCATTGGTCATTAGTCCGTAGTCAATAGTAATTGGTCATTAGTCAATGGTATAAGTAACAATAGACAAATGTTATTGTCGCAAAGCTATCATCGAAAGACATTTAACTAATGGGTCGAGACGAACGACCAAGAACCAAACATTTTACTATTTTTTATGCATATGAGTGAATATTTGCATAAATCGTTTGGTCCCGTAATCCCCAAGGATTTCAACAAGGATTATGGAGAACAGGGCTTTTTGCTGGAAAGCGGCAAGACGCTCCCTGCCTTGACCATCCGTTACGAAACGTACGGCACATTGAACGCCGCCGGCGATAACGCTGTGTGGGTTTGTTCGCCGTTGACCGCTGATGCGCACGCCGCCGGCTGGTATACCGAAAATGACAAGAAGCCCGGCTGGTGGGATGAACTCATCGGACCAGGCAAGGCTATCGATACAGACCGATTCTTTGTAGTTTGCAGTAACATCCTCGGCGGATGCAAGGGTTCCACGGGTCCGGCAACGATCAACCCGCGCACGGGCAAGCCTTACGGCAGCACCTTCCCTACCATTACGATAGGCGACATGGTACACGCCCAAAAGGAACTTGCAAACGGTCTTGGCATCAAGGAATTCTACAGCGTCATCGGCGGATCCATGGGCGGATTCCAGGCGATGAAATGGGCAATTTACTACCCGGAACAGGTGAAGCGCATCATCGTGATTGCTAGCTCTCCCAGATTCTCGAGCCAGGCGCTCGGCTTTGAAGTGGTGGCCCGCGATGTCATCACGCAAGACCCGAACTTCCACGGTGGCGACTATTACGAAGAAGGTAAGACAAGACCGGACATCGGCCTTGCGAACGCCCGCAAGCTTGCACACATCACGTACCTCTCTGCAGTGGGCATGGAGAAGAAGTTCAAGCGCGCCCAGGATCAGGAAAACAGAAGCCACGCCGTCACTTACTCGACACCGTACGACTTGAACCTCCCGATTGAAAGCTACTTACGTTATCAGGGAACGAAGTTCGTTGACCGATTTGATGCGAACAGCTATTTGCACATTGCGCATGCGACCGACGCATTCGACCTCGAAACGGAATACGGCAGCATCGAGAACGCCTTCAAGGGCATCAAGGCTGAAGTCCTGAACGTGAACCTTTCGACCGACTGGCTTTTCCCGCCGCACGAGAGCCGCCGCATTACAAGCGCGCTCCTCAACACCGGCAAGACCGTGACGAGTCTCGAACTCGACACGCAATTTGGCCATGACGGATTTTTGATTGAAGTGGGCGAACTCGGCAAGGCTGTGGGCCGTTTCCTCGATTCAAAGATCATCCCGCAGAACGGAACGCAGGCGGTGCCTGTATTCCACGACCAGAGTGACTTCCAGCGCATCAGCAAGCTCGTGAAGGAAGGTAGCCATGTACTCGACCTCGGTTGCGGCAGTGGCGACTTGCTAGATTACCTTATCCGCAAGAAAAACGTCACGGGCTTTGGCATCGAAAAGAACATCAAGGGAATTCTCGACTGCCTCGAAAAAGACGTACAAGTTATCCAGCGCGACTTGGATGAAAGTGGTCTCACGGACATCAAGGACGGAAGTTTCGACTACGCCATTATCAACCGCACGATTCAGGAAATTCGCGACCCGGTCGCCCTTTTGAACGAGCTTTTGCGCGTAGCGAAGCAGGTCATCGTGACGTTCCCGAATTTCGGTCACTGGTCTGCTCGCGGAAGCCTGATGCTCCACGGCCGTATGCCGATTTCGAAGGAACTCCCCTACGAATGGTACGACACGCCGAACATTCGCGTGCTTACGCTCAAGGACTTCTATACGTTGTGTAACAAGGAAGGGTTCAAGATTGAAAACCTGCACTTCCAGAATGAACACAAGATAAGCAAGTTCCTGACCGCCATTGGGCTGCCGAACTTTGGCGCCGAACATGTGATTGCGACAATTTCGAAAAAGGTTTAGAATGTCTATTATCTCCATGACCGGATTCGGCAAGAGCGAATCCACATTGCAAGGAATCACGTGCGTTATCGAAGTGCGTAGCGTGAACAGCCGTTTCCTCGAAATTTCGAGCAAGATTCCAAAGAACTTCGCCTACCTCGAAAACGACTTCAAGGCACAAATCAAGGACAAGCTCGTTCGCGGTTCCGTGAACTTTTCGATTACGCTTGGTGCAGGCAACGCCGGGAACATTCCCGTTTGCTACAACGAAGCCGCTGTGGCAAAGTTCGTGGAAATCACGAAGGCGATGCAAAAAAAGTACGGCATTGCAGGCGACATCAAGCTTGAACATGTGCTTGCGATTCCTGAAGTTTTGCAGTTCACGGACGGAAACAACGACAACGATGTCTGGGAAAAGCACCTGAAGGCTGAACTCGACAAGGCTTTGGACGGTGTCATCGCCATGCGCGAAAAGGAAGGCGCGAACCTCGCCGTAGACCTCACCCGCCGCGTGATACACCTGAACGAAGTCATCGACAAGGTCGAAGTCCTCGATCCGCAGCGCATTGAAACGTGGAAGGTCAAGTTCCGCGAACGCATCAATACGCTCATGAAGGATTCCGAAATCGACGATGTCCGCCTGTTGCAAGAAGCCTGCATCATGGCAGACAAGCTCGACATCCACGAAGAAATCACGCGTTTCCGCAGCCACAACAAGCTGTTCCTCGACGCGCTCGCCAAGGGTGGCGCCCAGGGCAAGAACCTCGGGTTTATCCTCCAGGAAATGGGCCGTGAAGCGAATACGCTTGGCACTAAGTGCCAGAACGCCGAAATCGCAGCACTTGCCATCGAGCTCAAAAACGAGATTGAGTGCATCCGCGAGCAAAGCATGAACGTAGCGTAGATCAACACGCACGGAAATTCTCAACACCATTTCTCAACATGGATTTTTTATCCATAAAAAGCCCTACGAAAGTAGGGCTTTTTGCTTCAAAACAATCTAACTTATAATCAGAAAGAATAAAACATCCACACTCCAACAACAAGCGTCTCGTGCAAATCGCACGGGACGCTTTTTGGTAATGGTTAAAATGGCGATTCCGGCATGCTTCGACTTTGCTCAGCACAGGCTCCGGCCGGGATGACAGTCCTACTTTTTCTTCTTGGAAGAGCTCTTTTTCTTGTCGGTCATCTTGACGCGGCGGGAGCCGGAGCGGATGCGTTCCCACGGGGCAAAGGACATCGTCCCGAAGGTGAAAACGAAGAACCACACATTAAACGAGAGCCAAAGAATGGCGGCACAGCCGATCCTCTTCCAGTCCACAACGACGCTCATGTCAATGACAAGCGCCGAAAGTGCGAGAAGCGAGGCTATAATCACGGGAGCAAGCATTCTCTTGCCCGCCTTTACGAGAGCGCCAGCAGAGGGCGTTCCTTCACCGAGTTCCTTCCCTGCAATCAGAGCACAGGCGACAACGCCCGAGAAAGCGATAGCGCTAAGCACAGCCCACATGAGCCAAGCCTTGCCAATCATCAACGGGAACCAACTTACAAATCCCGTAAGCAATAACCACGAAAGTGCAAACGGGAACAGCGCACAGGCAACGCTCCACTTGGCAAAAAGCACAAGCAAAAGCGCAACACCCGCAAACACGGCAAAGAAAATCAGGAGCAAGTCTTCGTCACCGCCCAAGGCAAACAGCGAGCCCACAAAAGCAGCGAGAGCAAGCAAGCCGCCCACGCCACCGCGAACCCCGCCAAAGACGGAAAAGAGCACAATCATCGAAAGCGCTGCGACAAAGATGTACTGCGAAGAATGCCAAGCCGAAGCCACATTCGTAAAGTTCGCCACCCACATGCCAAGCGCTTCAGAAGCGCCCAACGGGAGAGAAGCCATCTGCTGCCAGCCTGTCGCTAGGAACGCCACAGAAAAACCAACCATCAACAGCACAAAAATCAGGCGAAAGCGGAGGGATAGTTCCAGAAGCTTTTGCACTTTGCCCGGTTTTTCACGTAATTCCATTATTTACCTCGAAATCAACAGTTTTTGTTTTTTAGTCCAAGTTTGAGTTTTAGAGCCGGAAGTCTTGACTTCGTTCCGTACTACATAGTGGTACAAGCCATTAGCAAGCAAACGACCGTAATTGTCCTTGCCATTCCAGTGCGTGACACCGGACTTGGCATCCTTAATGACCTTGACGAGTCTGCCATGCTGGTTGTAAATGAATATCGTTACCCTCGAATCGGATTCAGGAGCGAGATTCTTGAAGTAGAATGTCGTGCCTTTTTTGCCGACCGGATTCGGGACGTTGAACACATCCGTAAGCCCGACCTGCAAAGACTCCGTAATCTGGAGATTGACGTACTTTATAGAGAGATTTCCAAGCACATCCAAGGCGCGCACCCTGAACGTATAGGTTCCCGGCGGGAACGCTTCCGTAGTCAACGTCTTGCGGGCAACAGCGCGTTTCGAAGACTGTTCCAGGAATGGAGCCGGATGGTACGGGGATTCCACACCGATGATATCAAACGTGATACCTTCATCTGCCTGTTCGCGGTAATCCAAAGCGGTTTCATCTTCTATAACGACCTGCAAGCATGCCGGAGTCTGCATCTTGACAAACTGGTTATTGGAGAATGAAGACGAAGAGCCCGCATAGCACGACTGGATACTAATCGACGGAGGCGTTTTGTCGTCCAGCGAGTCCGCATAATTCGAAATACCCGCAATCTTGATATTCTGTTCGAGAGAGCGACCGATAGCCACATCATTTGAAGAATAAGCCCAAGCACGCAACTCCGCAAGAGTATCACCGATATTGAGCTTTTTCGGAGTCACAAATTCGGTCTCGAAACGGCCGCCGACAACTGGAATAACTTCGGAATAAATAAGAGCGCCATCGTAAAGAACAGGCGTCGTCACATCATTGACGGACGTAAATTTCTTTTCAAATCGACCTTCACGAAGCGTCAAGGAAATATTGCCCGAAGACATCCCCGATACCGTTCCGGACAACTTCATCTTGTCCAAAGCCATGATAGAATCCACCGGGTTATCAAATTTAATTTTCTTCTCGGCGAGCGGCATACGGATGACCGGTTCGCCAATATAGACAAAGTGTTCTGCATTGTACATGCAATCTTTGTCGCACGCACCGCTATAAACGCTGTCTTTCGCCTTCATATAGGCAACCCCTAGGTAAATACCATTTTCGCCCAATGCGCGACGAATAAAGTTATGGGCAAAGACTTCGTTCGAGCCAGCATACGTTTCGCGAGCGGCACCAATAGCGGCAATAGCACCAACATCCGAAGCCATCACAAAGGTTTCCGACAAAGACCTCGTATCGCCTTCATCAAAGCGCCCAACAGTGCAGGCAAAAGAATTCAGCACAGTGTACTTTTTCTTGTTGGATAGTTTCGACACGTACGAATTTTTAAGCAAGCCTTCTGAAGCCCAAGCCACCTTTGAACCATGTCCAAAATACGTTGTCATCAAGGCGCCCTGGTTCATGACATTCAAGAAGTCATTCATGGCATCCATTTTCTGCCCCGCCGCATCGAACACATAATCCAAGAGGTAAATCTTCTTGAGGTTCAAACGGAAACCCTGCGAAGCCGCAACGGCATCGATAGCTCTTGCCAAAGTTTCTTGGTAACCCGTATGCTCGATAATATCTTTCTCAACAGAATTGCGATCGTCATCGGCAGCAAGCAAGAGCGTCGAACGCCATTCACTTTGATCAAACCAATTCACTTCGTCGTAATCGCGAGCCTTGCCGACGTAGCCATAGAATTCATCCACAGAAGAAACAGGCAAACGCCCTAAAGCCAAATCCAAATCGTACATTTTACCGCTACGCACGACTTCACCGGAATCGAGAGCGGCAAAGAAATCTTCCGTCACAGAAGATTCCTTTTCAAACGGAGGCATATAGTTCTTGCCATACTTGGCGTTGAACCCACGGTAGTCGTAATGACCGGAACCCGCCAACAACACAAAGCGCAAGTCCGGACAAACGCTACGGGCATAAGCGATATAGTTTCTAATCGCAATCGGCGAAAGCCTGCCTGCAGTATAATGCCTATAAATATTTTCGACAGCGACAACAGCCGTTTGAAGAGGGCTTGCAGACTTGTCACTAGAACGGAACACCGCCAAGGATTCGGCAGGCGCCAGGAATTCTTCGGGCGTAATGATGAGGTATTCCGTCTTCGAAGAAATTTGCGAAAGCTTCTGCACAACGTTCTGCGAGGCAAGCGGAATCCCCTCAATAGAGAGCGTCTTACGTCGATCCGCATTGCGGCGGTCCTTGCCATTCAAAAGCAAATAGCGGACATCATCATTGTAACCGATGCTATCAACAGCAACCCCGTTCGTAACCTTCAAGTACCCTACGGGAACATTGTCCTTGAACTTTACCAAGCGGAGATTTTCGTTTTTGCCCACCGGGATGCGGACAATGCCAGTAGCAAAGCCCGGCAACATCCATTCCGCAGAATCTATAGAAACCGCAGTCGGATCCCACTGGTAAGCGACAGAATAGCCATCAAAGCGGTCGTACTGGTAATCGTTGGGGTATATTGTCAATTCATATTCGTTCCCGGACTCTTTCAAGGAATAGACCTGCATTGCAAAATTGCAGCCCGGCAAAATAGTACCATCATTCCAGTAATCTTCTTGCGCTTTTAATCTCGAATGGAATTCGTCATTTACCCTCATTCCAAAATGAATGAACTTAATTCTATCGGCATAACTAAAAGCTGTAGAGAATTTATAGCTTGTAGACTGGTCGACATCTTTAGAAGAACTCAAAGAACGGTACGGGAAAAATGAAACCGCAACAAAACCTTTACCGCCAGAAACAAGTCCCGGCAATTCCGTAGTCGGCATGTGCAAGCCCAGTTCCGAAGAGGAAACTACAGTCGTATCTTTTCGAGCATGCCAAACCCAGAACCATTCCTTACCGGTCGTCTTTTCCCAGTCAATGGACTTTCCATAATAAGTATCGCGCAACAGCACGTCTTTTTCGCCACGGACGTAACGGAGCCATTCAATATCCTTCGGCGTAGATTTCGGTTCGGAAAGTGTTTCTAGGCGTAGCCCCTTCCCCACTTGCTTGTATCCCAAAATAAAATGCTGGGTCGAGGAATACGGCGAATACGAATGGAAATACGCCATGCTCGTTCTAGGAGAGCTTAGCGGTTCTGCATCGATTCGTTTCCAGAAAGCGCTGCCATAGCCAACGAAATAAAGGGAGTCGCCATCATCGAAAATGCCGTTGGAATTGCGGTCATCGACTTTGATGGGCAGTTCAAGCAGCTGGTTCGGGTTACGGAGCTTGGAACCCGGAGCCATGTCCGCAAGCGTATCCGGCGAGACACCATACAGGCAGAGCTTGTCAACAGAAATTCCATCGAGCTCACTTTGGCGCACAACCTTCAAAAGCGAATTGCGGATTTGCTTAAAGTCGACCGCATACATGCCGTCTTCGGCAAATGTCGCCATGTTGTCGTCACCCACCACAAATTCGGCGAGCTGCACCATATCATCAATTTCAGAGCGGGCTTCCTTGCGCAAGACTGCATTTGATCGCCCTGCAATACCAAACTGGGAGGCTCCCTTGGTATTTTCCACACGCATGAGCGCACGGGCACCAGGATTTCGACCGCTGGCAGTAGCCGATGCAAACTTGACATTCAAGCGGAAATTCTCACGTAAAGCGATGGAGGCGCCCTGCTTCACATAAAGAGGTACCTGCACATCGATCATCCACACATTGTCCTTGAGGAACGGCGAAGACATCGTGATGGACTGTTGCTTTATCAAAACGGATTTGCAAAGCGATGAACCTAGCGGAGTAAGCTTGCTGTTCGTCACAGAGACCGAAGGCTTATCACCAGACGGCAGCGCCAAGCGATAATTGCGGAATGGAGCCCCATCCTTAAAAAAGGCATTTTCAGGATGGAATTGCTTTCCCGAACCGTCTTCACAAGACACTTCAAACGAGCTGAGGACTTCGTCGTCTAAAATAAACTGTTTCCTGGAATCTTCAATGACAGAAGACGCCAAGCTAGAAACTGCTGCACAGGCAACAAATAGAATCTGAAATTTTTTGATGATAGATTTCACGAATTCTAAAATAGTAAAAAACAGAAATGGAGATGCCCGCTCAGCGGCGGGCATGACAAATGGTAACATCTTTTTGGGTGTTAAAATTAGGGTCTTGTAATGACCATTTCCAAAAATCCGTTGCCCGTTGTACGCATTTCAATCATTTCGCCGCTAGAAGCCTTGGCTTTAAAGACTGTTATATACTCCGGAGGGACACCCTTGGAAAGAATCATCTCGATTTCCTTAGCCGAAATCACGGATTTTGCGTTCCACTTGTCCATATACCAGTGCCATGGCTGCCAGTTGAAAATGCCACGGGTCGACTGCACAAAGGCACGGAGCATCATAGAATATTCATACTTCAAAAAACCGAGATAGTCGTTCACTTCGGTACGCTTTTCGACAATAGTCTTCTTTGCAAAATCGGGATCGTAACGGAGCGGGGTTTTATCGGGATTGTCATACGTAAAACGAATCATCTTGTCCAGCACAGAGATTTTCAAGTTCGGACGGTCGAGATGCACGAACTCCTTTTCAGAAATTTGTTTGTAATCTCTGAACACGACATCGGGAGAAAGGACCTTGTTGAGCTTCAGCTGAACCGGCTTACCATCGAGAGCCCCAAGTTCGTAAAAGACAATGACCTCGCCCGCCCCCTTCGGCAAGAGCACAGCAAGCAACGGCTTTGCGCGTTCGGTAATCGCCCAAATCATCTTCGGCTTGTTCGTCGAATTCAGAAGCGGGTCCAAGACCTTCATCACGGACGGATCACGAACGCCGTTCACGTCCCATTCCATCCACGTTCCCGTACCGCCGACAGAATCGAGCACGTCAAAAAGGCGCCCGCCTAAAAAGCCATCCTTCGCTTCGATAGCGCCATAGATTTTAGTCGAGCCCACCGACTTTGCTTTCGCAGAAGATGCGGGTGCAGCAAACGCAGAAGTCACAAGAATGGAAAAAAGCGCACAAACCGCAAGAAACTTACGCATAGACACTATACCTTGATTTGAAGTCCGAAAAAAGAATTAAAAACCAATAGGCTCAAACAACGATTCGTCCAAACGCGAATACTGCAAGTGGTACTTTTTGTCGAGCCAGTAAAGGGCAAGCTTTGCACCAGTCCAGTTTTTCTTCGCAGCAGTCGCTTCGACACCCTTCGTGATGAGCGGGAGCGTTTCAATCAAGTCGAGTTTCCACTTGGTATCGTCCCAGTTAAAGAGCATAATCGGAACCTTCGGGCTTGAAGCAAGTCCAACACTTCCGCGGTCGTTCCTGACTTCGAACGGTCCCATTTTCACGTGGTCCACCACATCCAAAAAGCCGCTATCGTAAAGGAGCAAGTAAAGCATGCGGTAATCCGGCACGGTCCAGAGGTGTTCGCGTTCGTAAAGCCTGTAAAGCACGATGGCGTAGGCTTCGTAGAACTGGCATGTGTCCATAGCGGCGGCATCATAAGACTTGGCGTGGCTTTCGAGTTCATTAAGCCAATCTTCCGAAGGGTCCGTCAAAAAGTCGAGCAAGATATCGTGCGGAGCGCGGTTTTTGACCGAGGACTTGAACAGTTCATACATCTCTTCGAGCATGACAAGCTTTTGAGATTCCTGGGCTTTGACCTTTGCGTCACGGACGGCTGCCGTCTCGGTTGGTTCACCCGCAGAGCCTTGAGAAGACCCGGCACAACCCGCCATAATTGCAAAAACGCTCACCAAAAGCGCTAGAACTATTTTATTTTTCAGAACATGCATCGCGATACCTACCTGAAAATGAATCTGGATGAACTTTTACGCGCCTGTTCCCTGAAAGGTTATCAGGGCAGCGGGCCCGGCGGTCAGCATAGGAACAAGACCAATACCGGCGTTCATCTTTCGTTACAACAATATAATTTAGAAATTAAGTCTTCCGAAAGCAGGAGCGCAAAAGAGAACAAGATTCACGCCCTCCATCGCATGCAAATGGCGCTCGCGTTGAACGTTCGCGAAGAACCGCCCGCCGTCGAGATGAAATTCCCCGGGAGTAACGGGCATATCCAGCCGAGCAACCCGCAGTTTCCGCTGTTTGTGGCACACGTCTTTGACATCATGGCGACTAAAAACGGCGATACAAAAGCCGCAGCGGCGGCGTTCGGGCTGAGCCCGAGTGCGCTCGTGAAGATTTTACGGCAAGACAAAGCCTGCGCAGCGAAGTTGCAAGGGAACCGCGTCGAGAACGGGAAAAGCAAATTGCATTTGTAAAATGCGGCTGCGGGATGCGCGCGGAATGACAAATACAATCGTGCGGAATTCGGTTTAGAAAAATTTACAGAAATTTAGCGGAATATTTGGAGCAAACTTGCGTGTTATATACGTGTAGGACCAACCATTATATCAGGAGGTTATATGAGTCCTACAACAAAAAAACACGTCTGCCGTTGTGCGGCTACGGCTCTTACCGCTCTTGCACTCTGGAATTGCTCTGACGAATCCAAGGCAGAATCCCCCATCACCATCGAAATCGGCGAAACCGCGAACGTTGCGCTCAAGCTGGACTATACCGAAACGCCCTTGCTCGACAGCCTTGTGCTGGACTGCTATGGCACGGATACGGTCCACCTCGTGCATTCCATCGAAAAGAAGTCGTTTAATCTCGACCTGTTCCCGGGTGACGACTGGACTTTTGAAGCGAAGCTCTACGCGAACGGTGCATTAATGCAAAAAGGCGAAGTCACGACAGCCCTCGAAGCAGGTTCCGCCGTGAACTTGAACATTCCGATGCATGCGCTTGTCGGTTTTGTCTACGTGAAAATTCCGATCGGCTTCGGCAACCCGGCAGGCATCAAGAAAGGCGAAATGAAGCTCACCAGCGGAGACGAAACGTTCACCTACCCCATGGTGTTCGATTCGGACAACGTCACATTCACCAGTGACGACCTCAAGCTCGACCGAGAATACCACATCGCCATCTCGATGCAGGACGAAAGCGGAAAGACTATTTTCAGCATGGAAGACGACTTCACGCTTGACGAAAACACGCCTATTCCGAATTTCCAGATTGAATCGCTCCGCAGCAAGATAGCACTTGCCATCGACATTGCGAAGGACGTGAATTTGCAGGTATCGCTCAAGCTCCCCGCCATGAAGCGTTCGCCAACCACAAATGACATCGTGGTCAGCGAGTTCTTTGTGCAGCCGAAGGATTCCACGCAGTACACGTTCGTGGAATTCTACAACGGCAGCACGGACACGCTCGTTTTGGACAAATGCACGCTTGGGAAAACTTCGAACGTGAGCGGTGCGGCAGAAATCGCCACCATGACGCTCCCGCCCAACGAGGTGCTTGTCGTAGGCACCAGTGAAACCGCTGACATTGCAGGCATTTACAGGTACACCGAAAGCATGCCGCAATTCGGCAAGACTTCGGGTTCGATTGTGTTGCAGTGCAACGGAAACGTTCTCGACTCGCTCTATTACGGCAAGGCGGATACGCTTCACGTGACTCCGCTCCCCATCGGGTCTTCTTCGGCGGCGGTACGCAAGAGTACACAGCTCAATATCGGGTTGTGGAACAAGCGTAGTGAACCGGATTCCTGGTGCACGGACACGCCTACGCCGGGCGTGATTTCCGCCTGCGGGAATTAACGATTAAAACGGATCGTCACTGGATTCTTCGCTACGCTCAGAATGACGAGAGAGAGTCCGGCATGACAAATAACAAGGTCGTCCCGTTTTGGGGCGACCTTTTACAAGATGGCGATGCCGGAATGGTTCGGCATGACAGCATAAACAAGACTTTACTGGGTCCTTCCGCCTTCGGCGTCAGGATGACGAGAGTGCGGTTTAAGCGTGGATTTGGGAGCTGGCGCGTTCGATGTCGAACAGGCGACGCAAGTTTTCGGCCTTGGCCGGTTCGCGTTCTTCCGGGAGCGTCAGCGGACCCATGTTGATGGCGACCAAGATTGAACCCGGATAGTTGTTCACGCGCTTGATGAAATCGCTGACGGAAACACCTTCGGTGTAGAAGTCCACGACGAACGTATCCCAGTCGTCTTCTTCGAGCTGCTGCAGAGCTTCTTCTTCGGTCTTCACGGCCTTGAAGTAAGCGCCCACGAGCAAGTCCGAAAGGACTTCGAGGCAGGCTTCACGGCGGACATCGTCTTCTTCCCAAATCAGGATACGACGGTCGCTGTAGTCACGGACTTGCGGGACAAAGTTTTCTTCGGCGTTCAATGCATCGAGCATCGCACCGTTGGCTTCGTCCATTTCTTCATCATCAAAATTATCGATTTCTTTAGCCATGATTAAAATATAGTAAAAAGTAACTTAACTGGATTCTTCGCTACGCTCAGAATGACGAAAAAGCGAAGTGGTTATGGGTTCTCGTCGAACCAGCGCTGGAGTATGATAGCGGCAGCAGTGCGGTCGATAATGGCCTTGTTCTTCTGCTTTTTCTTTTTGCTCATGTACGAGGTGAACTCCTGCGCCTGCACGCTAGAGTACGATTCGTCCTGCGTATGGATTTTCATTCCCGGGAAGCGGAGCGAGAGGTCCTTGATAAAAGCCTCCACCACCACGTTCTTGCCATCCTTGCGGCCATCCGGGTGGTACGGCATCCCGACGACAAATTCGTCAATCTTGTTGAGGCGCACGAGCTGGTCCAGGCGCTCGAACAGGTTCGTCGTCTTCTGGTCAATCGTCTCGCGCGAAAACGCCATCTTGAGCTCGGAATCGCCAAAAGCGACCCCGACACGATGCTCTCCGTAATCCAAAGCCAAGTAATTCACGCCCCTAAATATAGAATACGAACGCTAAATATTGCATTTTTCCGCTCATTTTTCTATCTTTGCGCCGAAAATTAAAGCCAAACGGTAAAATATGGATCAATCAAAAATCAGAAACGTTGCCATCATCGCCCACGTTGACCACGGTAAAACAACCCTGGTGAACCAGCTCCTCAAACAGTGCGGAACCTTCCATGAAGGTGAAGAAATCGTGGACCGCGTGATGGACTCCGATAACCTCGAACGCGAACGCGGCATTACCATCCTCTCCAAGAACACGAGCGTGATGTACAAGGGATACCGCGTGAACATCGTCGATACCCCGGGGCATGCTGACTTCGGTGGCCAGGTGGAACGCGTTTTGGGTACTGTCGATGGCGTTATCCTGGTGGTTGACGCATTCGAAGGCCCGATGGCCCAGACCCGCTTTGTGACGCAGAAGGCTTTGCAGCTCGGTCTTACCCCGATCATCGTCGTGAACAAGATCGACCGCGACGGCTGCAACCCGCTCCTCGCTTTGGACAAGGTCTTTGACCTGTTCTGCGAACTCGATGCATCTGAAGAACAGCTCGACTTCGACAAGGTGTTCGGTAGTGGCCGTAAGGGCATTTGCCGCGCCGAACTTGAAGACCCGGATGGCGACTTCAGTATCTTGATGGACAAGATCATCGAACGCATCCCGGCTCCGAAGGGCGATCCGAATGGTGAACCGCTCCTCCAGATTGCTTCCCTCGAATACTCCAGCTTCCTCGGCCGTTTGGCTGTAGGTCGTGTACAGCAGGGCGTGTTCAAGCCGAACCAGACTTACGCTCAGGCATTCCCGGATGGCACCGTCAAGACCATCCGCCCGCAGAAGATCCTCCGCTACGAAGGCCTCACCCCGAAGCCGATTGAAGAAGCCGGTCCGGGCGAAATCATCCTCATCGCAGGCCTTGACTACTTTGACATTGGTGACACGCTCAGCGCAACAAGCAATCCGAAGCACTTGCCGCGTATCCACATCGACCCGCCGACCATCTCCATGCTCTTCACGGTGAACACCTCCCCGCTCGCCGGCAAGTACGGTGGAAAGTTCATGACGGGTAACCAGC
The DNA here is from genome assembly GCF_900142945.1 of Fibrobacter sp. UWB7. Taxonomy (NCBI): domain Bacteria; kingdom Pseudomonadati; phylum Fibrobacterota; class Fibrobacteria; order Fibrobacterales; family Fibrobacteraceae; genus Fibrobacter; species Fibrobacter sp. UWB7. The sequence continues at coordinate 15,465 of NZ_FRCO01000002.1, read as the reverse complement.
TCCAGGAACGTTTGGAACGCGCCCACATGGCAGACCCCGCCCTCCTCGTCGAAAAGGCAGAAGGCGCATCGACGTTCAAGGTTTCTGGCCGTGGCATTTTGCACCTCACGATTCTCGTCGAAAACATGCGCCGTGAACTTTACGAATTCACCATCGGCTCTCCGCAGGTGATTTTCCAGAACGACGAAAACGGCAAGCTCCTTGAACCGGTGGAAGACTTCAAGGTCGAAGTCCCGAGCGAATTCAGCGGCGCCTGCATCCAGGAAATCCAGCAGCGCAAGGGCGAAATGGTCAACATGACCACCGACGACAACGACCGCGTACAGCTCGAATTCATCGTCCCGTCCCGTGGCCTCATCGGTATCCGTCCGAAGCTCCTCTCCCTCTCCAAGGGTTATGCCGTGACGCAGTCCTTCTTCAAGGAATACCAGCCGTACAAGGGTGAAATCCCGGCACGTATCAACGGCGTGCTCATCGCCAAGGAACCGGGCGAAGCCGCAAGCTACGCTCTCTCCAAGCTTGAAGATCGTGGCTACCTCATCATTGGTCCGGGTGCAGAAGTTTATCCGGGCATGATTGTTGGTGAACACAACCGCGACGTCGATATCACCGTGAACGTCACGAAGGGCAAGCACCTCACGAACATGCGTGCAGCAGGTTCTGACGACATGATCCAGCTCACGCCGTACCGCCGTATGACTTTGGAAGAATGCGTGACCTTCATCAATGAAGATGAATGCATCGAAGTCACTCCGGAAGTGCTCCGCATCCGCAAGACCGAGCTCGACCCGATCAAGCGTAAGCAGATGTCCAAGAAGCCGGCTGAAGACGACGATTAATTCGCGATTCACAAAGCTTAAAAAAGCACCCTGCGGGGTGCTTTTTTTTTAAAGCTTCTTTAAATTGACGAATCAAAAAGATAGCAGGACATCACCCTGAGCAAGATTTATTTCAAACATTCTTTACACTCAGCGCAGACATGATTTCACGTTCATTCTTGACCATATCGCGAACCTCTTTGTCGGCATCAATTTCATCAAGGATTTCGCTCATGCGAATAGAGGTATTTTCGCCTTCTTTCCATGCAGATGAATGGGATTTCTGCACCAAGCCTTCAAAAGAGAGCCCCGCATTATCGTCAAAGGATTTTTGAAAAACCTCTACATCCGATTCGGAGAGACAATCCATGTTACATTTCTTTAAAATGTCGAAAAAGCCCTTGTCGTACTGGGTAAATGCGCCGATCCTGTTCCGGAAGGCGTTCCCTGCTGCGCAGGGGCGGGCTCTCGCGGCATAGCCGCAAGTGGCTGGAGGCCTATAACGCAGAAAGCGGGAAACGAGACTCTGTCGCCTTAGACCTTCAGCTTAACAATTCGCGCCGCGCTCTGCTTAACTTCAAATTGTCTTCAGCAGTTGCAAAAGAGTCTTGTCCGTGGCCTTGGCGTTCCTCGTCCCAAACTCGACAAAATGGTTCTGCGCACAATAGAAGTCTAGGAGTTTCTTCTTGTTTTCACACTCCAGAACGCAAAGGACACCCCCAACCCTATGCTGGAGCAGCGAAATTTGCTCCATAGCTAGCGACAGCAATTCCTCTCCTGTAATCGAGTCGTTAAGCCCCGGCTGGAAGTTCTTGCCAAGTTGGGCAATAAGGTACGCCGGAATATTGTATTCCCCTTCATCCAGCGTGCTCATTCGAGAAAGTTTTCTCTGGACCGTCCGGGACACATTTTGCGCCTTTACCGAAATGGTCTTAATCGCCAGCGAGAAATATCCCAGAAACGCACCATTCTTTTGAGAAAAGACGAGATAACTCACAGCTTGGTGCTTTTTAGCGAAATCGACAGCCGACTTCTTCAAGAAACTCTCGACGTCCTTGTTCAGAGGGCATTCATAGAGAGCGCAGAGATCCGACAAGATCTCTTCCATGGGAGCATCACATAGATACTCCATGATGTTTACGACAAAATAAGATTTAGAAGCCATGTTTCTTTCTAAGGAGAGCTAGTTTTCTCAAACTGTAAACTCCGCTTAGAACATCGGCCTTGACGCGGCTGACGGAAACAGGGGCCTTCAGGGAGCGGTCCACAGCCTTAACGAAGGACTCCAGTTGCCTGGTCCCGACCACGTTAAAGTTCTTCTTTATGCTCGATGTTGCCATGTTTTACCTTCTAGCGAAATATACATTAATCCGAACAAAAGCGCAAGCCTGTCTTCGACAGCCTAGACAGAATTCCCGTCCCTCACAAAGTATATACACATTTGTTCACCACTAAATATACACAAATGCATGGCGATTGTCAATAGCCCCTCCCCCATGTCATCCCGGCCTTGTGCCGGGATCTCATGCAACTATTGTCGACATCAAGAAATCACGGGCGTTCCCTGCTGCGCAGGGGCAGGCTCTCGCGGCACGAAGTTTTCACTTCTTTTCTTCAATCGCTTTCGCTTCATTCAGGAACTTGTTGAGGCGAAGCGCCCAATCTTCCATCGTCATGGGAATCTGCCGTTTCGCCTGATCTTCGCAATGCTGACATCCGACTTCTCGATTTTCCCGTCAGGCGCCTTGCGCCAAGTCGTCAAGCCCATGTGCGTCTTTTTCGCATCGGCGCGTTCCATAATGAGTTCGGCAGCTGTATGCCGGTGGATAGCCCAGTGCAACTTGTTCTGCACATTTGCGAAAAAATCCCTTGTCGTGACGGCATCCCGGCTGTAATGCGCGGATAGAATTCACGCGGTATCCCACCGAAATTATCGCATCGAGATTGTAGAATTTGGTATTGTAAGTCTTGCCGTCGGCGGCAGTATGTGCAAATTTTGCACATACTGAAATTTCTTCCAACTCGTTGGTCTCAAAAACGTTCTTTAAGTGCTTGGTGACTACGAACCTTTCGACATCGAACAGCCTTGAAACTCAGTCCTGCGTGAGCCACACATTTTCGTCCTGGATGCGCACTTCTATCGAATCCTGAGAATTCTGCTTGGTAAACACCAAGAAATCGATGGTACTATTGCGAATCTGCAACGTTTTGCTCATTTCTACCTCAGAATTCAACACAACAGGCTCTTTTTTGTTCATTTTCAACTCCTTCCTTGCGGACAAGCAAAAACCGCAAGGTATAAAGATACACATTTGTTCACTATTAAATATACACAAACACGAGACGGCTGTCAATAGGTCCGCCCCGTTTTTTGCTGGAATTTTCTGTGGCCTTATTCTCGTACGCCTTATTTCAGCAACAAGAGGGACTGCAAATGGCAGGGGGCCTAACGCGGAACGCGGGAGACGCGATTCCTAAAAATCGCTCAAGACAACAAAATTAATGTTTATACAATCCCAATAACGTCTTTCAAATAAAAAGCAGGGGTAACCATAGCAATTTTTCCTCCAGTGTCGTCACACATTGTTCCGTGCATAATCCCATGACACAGCGTTTTTTCTTTTTTCATTTCAAACACGCCATTTGTGGAATAACCCAAATCTAAAATGGGACCACCAGAATAACCGCCAACACTTGGATTTTCTAGGCAGAAAAAAATGCATTCCTGTTTCGTATCAAATCTAGGATATCTGAAAAATCCAGATGAAGCAAATGAGCGAAATGTAAATGGGGAAAATAATCCTTCTGTACCTAAGCCTCTAGGAAATCCGATGCATGTTAACTCAAAATCTCTAGAAACAGATTCTTGTTTTAGATTAAAATGATCCATGGGTAAAAATTTTCTCCCATTTAAGAACTGTATATTAGAGGTGGTTGGTTGTGTCTTTTCGTTTGTCTCTTTTGCAACGTGGTTGGCAGTAACTATCCACAAGAATACATTACCATTTCTAGCTGGCGAAGTGACAAAAATTCCCGTTCCTACAACATAGGATCCGTCTTCCTTAGGCGTTTTTAATTCGCAGACGACAGTAAAGGCGTCATCTCTTTTAAGTATCATATTTAAATATTCCCGTTCTTATAAATCACCTGTGCATTTTCCGGATTCCATCGTCTAGAATTTCCCGATGTCAGCACCGGAATGTTCGGGTATTGCGTAACAAGGTCGCTATTTTTCTCGTAAGCCACCCCAACAACAGAAGACTCTCCCCCAACAGGCAATGACGAGATAACCACATGCAGAGTTCTATCCTTATAACGGCGCAAATAAAAACGCCTGTCATTTCCTTCAGCAATAATCGCCGGACTTCTCAATGTTTCAACGATACACCCCGCATATTGGGCTCGTCGAATATCGAAACGGTACTCATGACCGCCACACAGGTGCTTTGCACGAAACTCAATCGTCCTGCATTCATTCGCTTCATGTTCGGATTTTTCAGGATCACGGTCCGGAACATCCAAATGCACGGCAACGCCATCCGGCCCCAAGACTACCGGATTGGCCTTCAGCAACCCAACTACTGCAGCAACAAGCTCCGCCTCTTTTTTCTGGCACAAAATCGGTGCATCCACACTCTCCGCCGGAATAAATGGCTTCACCGACTTCAACTGAAAACCAATACCAACTTCGTTCCAAGAAGAACATGGAGTCTTTTGCGTCTGAATGGGCCGTGGCGTCGCAAGTGGTTTCGTCTTGCTGGAACGGCGCATACCCGCGATTAACTCGTTAAATCTTTTCTCGTCGTTACCCATCCGATTCCCCACTTGCGTAATCAAACAGATTGGCATAAGATTCGATATTCGGTACGCCGCCAAGACAGCCGTCAAGATACAACTTGGGCAAGTTTCGGTCCTTACGAATCTTGGCTTCCTTTATGATGAATTCATCAAGCGAAGACAATTCCGTCGCCCCAAATTCGGCATTACGTTCGGCAATCCAAATTTCATCGCGACGCAAAACATCCTGGTCCATTTGTTCAATATCGTGGTTCGTCAGCACCAATTGCGAACGGGTATCCTGGTTCCTAGTTTCAAGGAATGAAGCTAGCAGTTGCTTTACCAGATTGGTATGCAGGCTCCGATCAAGCTCATCAATGACATAGCAACAGTCCGAACCTAGTGAAACCAGATCGTTGAAAGCCGGGAACAGGTGCAGGCACCGGCGTGTACCGTCGGAATTCTCGGAAATTTCAAACGGGACCAGCGAACCATCCACACCACGATGATACGAAATCATCTTGTAACATTTAAGCTCTCCGTTCTGGAATTCAAACCGATAAAAATCATCGTTGTTCCCCATCGCCAAGACATTGATGGTTCCCGAAGAAAGCACCCTGACAATCTCGGCAATGTAATCCTTTGCGAAAAAGTTCGAATATTCCTCAAAAGGCTTAAAGTCTATCTTCTCGATGCTGGTATCCAGCTTATGCAAAACCATAGAAAGCTTGTCCGTCGGCATAGTCTTGTCCGTAAAGCGAATAAGGCGGCTGGTCGGCGTAAGCACAACGAGCTTGAAACGGAACCAGAAATAAATCTTTTTAAGTTCTTCAAGGCCGGGAACATCTTGAATCTGCATATAAGACAGAGCAAGCCGCTGCTTCAGGGTTCCCTGAATCGCATTACGAGCTTCCTTCGGCATGGAGGGTTCGAAACTGAACATTCCATTTTCATCACGTTCAAACACGGCCTTCAAGCGTTTGCCACGAGCTCGTTCAAGTTTTTCCCAAGCAACAAAGCCTTCATGGCTAAGTGCAAAATGGTAATGATACATCCGGTCATCAATCGTGAACGTGAACTCGAATTCACTGTTTTTCGAGACATTTTCAGGGTCAATCCTGAACGAATCCACCGGCTCCTTGTGATAGGGGTCAAAATCGGTAGAGGTTATCTGCCCCACTGCAAAATCGATGGCCTTGACCAGGTTAGACTTACCTGCAGCGTTAGCTCCAAAAACAACAGCAATCGGCAAAACATTCAGCTTGTATTCCGGCAAATACTGAATGTGGTTCGCATGCTGTTTTTCCTTGCTCGCAATCATGGACAAAGACGTCTTTTCCTTGAAGGATTTCCAATTCGAAACGGTAAAATTCAGCAGCATATATCATCTCCTGTACCATAATATAGCAAAAAACAGCAAAAAGTCAATGTTTTACGAGATTTTTTCTCGCAAAATTCACGTTTTATGTATAATTCTTCTGAAACGCTTCGATTCCGAAGACATGGGTAGCTGACATTGACCAAATCTGGTTCATCGAAAAGACATATCCCACCCTCAATTGTAGTTACTTTAGCGAAAGTCCATTAGTATCATCAAAAAAGCTAATGGAAACGATTGGACGGCTTGGCCGCACCATACAGACAACGATAAACAAAAGGAAAAGATAAAACAATGAAAACTCTTGGCTACATCTATGGAGTAATTCTTCACGTTTTGAATAACAAAATTAGTGTCGATAAAGCACTAGAGATGATCAGGGCGGTGCTTTCAGAACTAGACAAGGAATCAGTACAGAAACAATAACGCTTCATAAAAGAACTCATTTTCCCATAAAATGAGTTGGTTGTTCGGTTTTTCCGAACAACCACTTTTTCGCACTCATCAAAGCCCTTGTCAGCTACCCATTTTTAGGACTGGTTTAAAGTATACAAAAATTCTGGGCCGTTGTCACAGCGAACGTTGCTCGTTTTGCCTTTCTCCCAAATGATTTCCTCCATGAACCGAATCAAGCGGGATGCCGGTATGGAATGCGCAACGGCTTTCGCTTGTTGAAATGAATCGCCAATTCGCCTCAGTCATATTGGCTCATGCAAGCATGGCCAATACGACGTTCGTCTCTAGAGTTTTTTTTCGATAACCTCGCGGAGAATTTCGTTGTCCAGGGCGAGATTGGCGTACATCTTTTTGAGCTTGGCGTTCTCTTCTTCGAGTTCCTTGAGCTTTTTTAGCTGGCTGGCATCAAGTTCGTTTACGCTTTTGACGATTTCCGATTCGGAATGAGTCAGTTTCTTCATGGCTGTTCCTTTGCTACCAAAGGTAGCATTTTGACGCAGGCGGAATTGCCTTTTGTCTAGTTATGAACAGTCCTAATTATGGGGACGCTTACAACTCGTCCTTCGCATAGGCGGCCACCGCATTCGACACCGGGCGTTCCCTGCTGCGCAGGGGCGGGCTCTCGCGGCATAAAATTGCGGCCTCACGCCGCAATTTTTCAGACTAGAGGGCCGAGCGCGGGATACGAGCGGCCCTCCCGGCCCTACGGGCTTCGATCCCTAACGCAAAGAGTCCCGCCATAGCGGGACTCTTTCAATTTCAAGAGCAAGATTCTAGAACTTTCGCCAGACCATCTTGTTGACGATGCCGGTGTAGCTCTGGATGATCTTCACGACCTTGGTCGAGACGTTTTCTTCGATGTAGTCCGGCACGGGGATGCCGTAGTCGCCGTTCTTGTTCATCGTGACGGCGGTGTCGACAGCCTGCAAGAGGGACTTTTCGTCAATGCCGGCGATAAAGAAGCAGGCTTTGTCAAGCGCTTCGGGGCGTTCCGTGCTGGTGCGGATGCAGATTGCCGGGAACGGGTGACCGACGCTTGTGAAGAAGGAGCTTTCTTCGAGGAGCGTGCCGCTGTCGCTCACGACGGCGAATGCGTTCATCTGCAAGCAGTTGTAATCGTGGAATCCGAGCGGTTCGTGCTGAATCACGCGCTTGTCGAGCTTGAAGCCCGAGGCTGCAAGGCGGTTACGGCTGCGCGGGTGGCAGCTGTACAGAATCGGCATGTCGTACTTTTCGGCCATCTTGTTGATGGCGGTAAAGAGGCTCGTGAAGTTCTTTTCGGTGTCGATGTTTTCTTCGCGGTGGGCGCTGAGCAAAATGTACTTGCCCTTTTCGAGCCCGAGACGTTTGTGAATGTCGCTAGCCTCGATTGCAGACAAGTTCTTGTGCAAGACTTCGGCCATGGGGCTGCCGGTTACGTATGTGCGTTCCTTGGGCAAGCCGCAGTCAGCGAGGTAGCGGCGAGCGTGTTCATTTCCGACAATTCCCTTGTATATCTGGCATATTGCAACATAAAAAACGTACCACGCCCTTGACGAACTGAATCTTAATCGTTCAGCAACAATGTATAAGGTTCGATTAAAAATTTTACAACTTTACTCATGTAATCAAACAACGAACGATGACACTATTTGATTGACATTCCCCCTAATTTTCATACTCCTTTGCTCAGCTTAGTACTCTGTATTTTTCAGTTCTACTTTTAAAATATCAAAGAGTTATTTTACTTGTTCATTATTCGCAACAGGAAAAGCGTCTATTCGACAAAGAATATGCACATCATGCATTAACAAAAAAACATAAGCACTCTTTCGGGACTTCAAAATCTGATGATTTATCCGAGATGTTATATTATATTATTTCAAGAAACTTGTAAAAAGGACTATCCAGATGTCTAATTCGGAAAAATACACAAATATCTATCCTGCTTTTGAAAGCAAAGATTTTGATTTTTTTAATGAGTTTAACAGTCAAAAAAAGAAGAAAAACGAAATTAACTTTTGCCTAGCATACATTCAAAATAGATTACAGCATCAATCCATCTCAGCTATAGTAGGCGCAGGTTTTAGTAAAAATGCAAATTCAAAGTTTCCCGATTGGGCAACATTATTGACAGACGCATATTCAGAAATGTACCCACCCCCAAAAAATACAGCAAGCGATAATGACACTTATAAAAAAGATATTGCTAAAATAATTCACAGAATGGGTGAACCATCCATTGCCTCAGAATATGAAAAATTTAAAGGAATGCGTGAATCTTTAGACATTTACCTAGAAAAGCACATATCTGAGATTCAAAGCTCTAAACTAAATCTTGATATTCATCAAGAATTATTGAATCTCAACTGGTGCGACATTATAACAACAAACTGGGATTGCCTGTTGGAAGAAGCTAATAAAGCAACTAACCAGTATAGTTTAGTTACAAATGCAAAAGATTTGAGAATCAACAATAAAAAAAGAATTATAAAAATACATGGTTCAATAAGAGAAAATCCAACAGCAAAAGACAGCTACAAATTTGATGGTTGCTTCGATCATCTTTACATAATAACTGATAGCGACTACAACAATTATCATATAAATCATGAAGGATTCTCAAACTTCATGAGAGTTAAAATGTTAGAGAATTCTCTTTGTCTATTCGGTTTCTCCGGCAATGATTGGAACTTCAGATTTTGGATAAAAGAATTAAAAAGAATGATGACAAAAGGTGGAGAAAAGAAAAATTTGAATCCAATTTTTCTTTTTGATACAAAAACAGAAAAACATGACGAAGATGAAATCCAATTTTTTGAAAACAACTACATCATACCTTTAAAGATAGATGACGTATTAAAATGTATCAGTAAAGATTTTGAAAAAAATAGTCCAAAAGCAAACAATCAACCTATACGAGAAAAATTTTCTCAAATATTTAAATTTTTCACCCCGAAAAAAGAGAAAATACGTTCTATACAGGATTCTAATAAATATAAAAGGGAAAGATATTTGTTGCAAAATTTCATAAACAGCACAGATGAAAATTCTCTATTAAAATTTATTCGGGAATATCCAAAATTACCACGATTTAGATTCATCAACTTACCATATAGCCAAATAATTGTAAGAAGAATACAGCCCGTTTTTTCACAAATAGAAAAATGGACTGAACATGAATATTTTTTCATTTATACATGGTGCATCAACAATTTTTTTTCATTATCACAATTATTCACATCAACCCAGATTAACAGCATTATTAAGCGATATATAGAGAAAAAATACTTTTTAAAAAAGGCTAACGAATTTGCAGAGTTAATTTTCAAACACTACGTCGATTATGGAGACGAAAATCAAATTAACAAATTCGCTGAAATAATCGGCCGAGAAAAAGATGATTTAACATTCTATTACAAAAGTAAATTTTTTATCAAGAAATTGGAGTACAAAAAATTAACTAACCTTCTAAATAAATGGGACATTGAAAATAGAATAAAAGCAAATCCTCGTTTTTTGCTAGGGAAAATCAATGCCTTAATAGCGTTTGAAAATTTCCGTTTTCACAGCAGTCATTCTACGCAAATTGAAAACTTATTCGAGCAAGCATCACATGCGAGCAACAACAACGAATATTCACAATTGCACACATTTATTCTTTTGTACTACGCTTCTTACTTGCGAAATTCAGGAAAAGAATATCCCCAACACGTTCAATCTGAACTCGATGCATTAAAAAACAAAAAATGCGATTATCCCTACGATTTTATAAAAAACCTATCCCAAAAACAAAATAACGAATCAATTCGGCCAAATTCAAAAAAAAGATATCAAAATACAATAACTCTTTCTACAGATAACTTTTGGAGTCTTTCTTCAAAAAGAATTATAAATTTCTTTGAGTATACATCCCTATCAATGTATTTTTTCTTACCAGAAAAAGATTTTATAAAACTTATTGAAAATAGCACCAACAAATCTGATTATTTATTATATCTGTTTTCTTTAGCAATTCCCTATTATGGACACAGTTCAGATGAAGATTTCTTACAATGCGTTATACCAGCTATTTGTAGGAACATCAATTCAACACAAAAAGATTACATTTTCAACAAAGCCTTCGAAATTTTCAAAATAAAAATAGAAAATAAAGAAGACCTCAAATCCTATTGTTACATAATGGATGAACTTACAAAAAGGGCTGACACCGCTTTTCAACAAAAATATTTTGATTTCTTTTACAAGCACTTTTTCGAGCAAGGAGCACAGCAAAGCGTCCTAGAACAACTTGTTGATAAAGGTCGTATTTGGGGAATATACAACCCTTTTTTAAATTTTTTAGCAAACATCAACGACGAGAAAATATACAAACAATTCCTAGACTGGGTTATTGAACGCAAATTGGCTGAAGGATCAGACGCATTTTCTGGTTATCAATCTTATTATGACAAGCTTCTCCAAAATACACAAATGAATGATTTTTTGAAAAAATATTTTCATTCATCACAAATCAAGAAAAAACTTAAGAAAAATATTGACAGATCATTGTACCTAATTCTTGATGCACACTATTTTCAAGACCCAACAATAAAAGATTTTGCAAAAAAACATCTCTCTGATAAAATGTCTTTAAATATCAATCCATATTTCGTCAAAGAGTGCTATTCAACAAAATTAAAATCTAAATTATTAAATCTCATTACAACAAAAAACTACAACATGGAGAGTTCCGCGGAATGGCCTATATGTGATTTCATTGACATTTTACATAAAATAAATAAACTTACAGTAAAAGACCTTTGTCTAATTTGCCAAACCATAACACCAAGAATCAAACGACAAATTAATGACAATTATAGAGATTGTAGTTCTCTATTCGAATGGAATTTAGACAATTATTACGAAATCATACAAGAAGCAGCATCAGACTTACACGCAGAACAAGAAGAATTTGTTAAAGAATGTCTCGATCTATTAAGTCCTAATTATAAAAACAATGCTAGGAAGATCTTAAAATATGATTGGCTAAATACAGCATCCGATCAAAATCTCAGAAATAATTTTGACAAAGCATTTTCATACGCAGAATTTTTACACCAAGAAGATAATCTAATACAGTATATCGGTTTGATGCTTGCCAAAATTTTAACACAAGACAATCAAATTTTTGAAGCAATACTGCAAATTTTCACATACAAATGTCAAACTGATGTCTGGCAAAAAAGAATAACAAAAAACAAAACAATAAAATTTTATGTAAAATGTCTCATAGAAAAATTTCAGAATAATATTCCAATGTGCTATGATGACATTTTTATAAAAGAGCAAATTGGTTTGCTAAAGAAAATTTTCAATTATTAAACAATTAAAGTCAACTTCAATTACCCAAGGATAAAAAATATCTCATCAAAAAAACGGAAAGATAACGTTGCACGGAGCATTTTTCAGAAACTCGATAACAAAGAATCGACTCTGAAAAAAAATAATCAAAAAGGCGGCTATCGGAAATGAAAGTCGCCATTCAATTAGACTTCGACTTCATTTCCCGTGATTGTAGACTTCTCCGAATTCATGCTCAATGAATATCACGTTGAATATATTCCCAATTCTGTGCCCTAAAAAAACGTGATTATCTCCGGAGGTACGCATAACAATCAGACTCTCAATTCCAGAAGGGACTAGATTCCGAGCAGCTTCTGTTAGAGAGGCAACCTTCATAGACTCTATTCCTGCAATTCCATGCCTGTCGGTGGTATAAGCAGCGGCCCATGTTTGGGAAGAAATCTTGGATAACCGCTCAAGGTAGCGAATGAAAAAAGCCCCATCATTCGTTGCCGTGTTGTAGCTATAAGATTTCAAGTTCTTGAACGAAAAAACTATTTCCTCATTTTGTGGATTGCTGATAGCACCAAGCGTAGGAGTTAATTTCTTTAATTTTTTAGCCATCAAGTTGACGCAGGAAAAAAGTTCTCATTGATTCATTGGAGATGACGGTACCTCTGTCGTGTGGAATTGCGTTCATCCATGGAGGTTCACTATGAGTTAAGTCCATCAATCCTATGGCAGAATATGATTTGTAACGTTCGTACACTTGGAACAGCAAGTCTTCTTCTTGTGAGGTTAACTGAATCAGTTGCGGATCATCGTCTGGAACAATTCCATTGCTACCAAATTTTTTATAGTAATCATAGACGGAAGGAACAACAGGTCCGTACATCCACGATTCTACGTTGTCCGTAAACAACGGGGTATTGAAGATAGCCAAATGAAAGCCCTGCTCGTAATATAGCAACTTTTGGAGCTTCAAATTAGACAAACGTTCGCCACCATTCGCTGTGTCAATTTCGGCATACTTAATTAGTCTATTTGCTATTTGCAGTGCATTGGGCATAACGGGAACCTCTTCTTCAAATATAGCATTTAACTGATTATAAAGTGACACAACCAGTCTCTATCCAAATGTATACTATTTCAGAAAAAATGTCAATAGGTAATTAAAATCTTTAACAAAAATGTCCGTCAGAAACTTTTTGTTTTCATCCGTTCATTATAGCATTTCCGTAATTTTCTATTATTTTCTCATTGAAGTATTCAAGCCATAGAGCAATGATGTTGATTTATACCGACAGTACCCCAACACAAAGCTAAATTGAGGAGCATGCGTGCCTGATTCGTCTTTGAGTATACTGGATTTTATCGCCAAGAATAAAGAGTGGATCTTTAGCGGGATAGGTGTATTTTTCCTATCCCTGTTGATTACATTTGCTATTTATTTCATAAAAGGGCATAAAAAGGGCGGTTCTTCCCAGTCCCAAAAGTCGGGAAAGAATTCGGTGAATTTGCAATCTAAAGGTTCGATTACCATTCATGGAGGAGTTCGCAATGGACCAAACTCAAAAGACCGGTAACGATTGTACAAATCTCCAAGCTGGGAACGATATAAATGTCTTTAACGGAGTTCCGTATACCGAAGCTAGGCAAATTGCACTAGATGTGTTCAACGCCAATTTTATGAAATTGGTTGGCGTAGCGAAGGATGTTGCCGAAGAACGGGCTAATAAAATCACTCAGTCATTCCTCGAAAAATTGATGAAGGAAAATCCTGCCGGGTCGGCTTCTGCAAAAGATCCAGATTTCCAGGATTCTTTGTTTACAGTCCAAAAGGAATATGCCAAATGCGGTGATTCGGACATGGGAAATATTCTCGTTGATTTGTTGGTTGACCGAAGCAGGGAGCCTAGACGCAGTTTAAAGCAAATTGTCCTTAACGAATCCATACGAACGGTTGCCAAACTTACGGAAAATCAAATTGCAATTTTGTCAGTTATATTTATCCTAAGATATACCGTAAACAATAGTATTATAAACCAAGAGACTTTTGGAGAATATCTTGACAAATATCTCTTACCCCAAATGAAATTTATCGCAGATTCAAGAGCTGCTTATGAACATTTGGAATATGCCGGCTGCGGAACAGTTCAAATAGGAAGCATTGAGTTATCTCAAGTTTGGCAAACCGGTTACCAGGGAATTTTTTCTAAAGGTTTTAATAATGAAAACTTTGATATAGGCAAATTATCTCCGGAATCTATATCAAAATTTATTATGAAATGTATGAATGACCCAACAAAATACCAGATAAGAGCATTGTCTTTGAAAGAATTAAATAAAAAGATTGCAGCAGAATCTGTCTCAGAAAATGAAGCCAATTACATTAGAGAACTATTTGGCAAAAACAAGATGACCCCAGATGAAATGAAAGCAAAAATTGTTGAAATTCGCCCATATATGGCAGATTTTTATGATATTTGGGAAAAATCGTCTATGAAGAGTTTTCAGTTGACAAGTGTCGGTATCGCGATTGGTCATGCAAATCTTCGGAAAAGTCTTGGGAACTTTGCAGACTTATCGATTTGGATCAATTAAAAATGACCTACTTGATGGCTGACATTTCTGGACGGAGTCCGGTTTACGATATTCCCTTGTGCGAGGCGTTGCATAAGGTGTTGCCTCCGGTGTACCATCTAAAGCTGCTGGCTCCGAACATCGATCCAAAAAATGTTGATTTTGATTGTGGCAGGCTGTTTAACATACTCCCCCACAGGTTGCAAAAAAGCAAGAGGAAACCGTTCCGTGCAATAAAGGCTCTAACAGTCATCTTAAACTACATAAATCTTATTGCGCGGGTTGCCATAAAGAAACCGGATATACTGCATTTGCAGTGGTTGCCGCTTGTCGAGGTTTCTTCCATTGAAAAGTACTTCCTTAAAATTCTGCGATTCTCTGCGCCGAAAACCAAGTTCCTGCTGACAATCCACAATGTCTACCCGCACGACAGCAGTGATGTGAACAAGCAAATTTACAAGGAACGTTTTTCCAAAGTCGAGCCGTATATTGACAAGTTTATCGTCCATCTAGAAACAACAAAGCAGGAATTCTGTTCCGCCTTCGGGATTTCGGCAGAGCGTACTTGAACGAATTGAAAGAAAAGAAGCAAAACGCAAACATCGAGTTCATTCCCGAATATGTATCCGACGAGGACCTATACAAATACATAGCCGATTCGGATATAATCGTCCTACCCTATCGCGAAATTTCGCAAAGCGGAGTCCTTTTACTTGCGCTGAGCACGAAACGGTTAATTATAACCTCCGATATACCTAGTTTCAAGGAGACACTTGAGGGCTTGGGCGAAGACACATTCTTTGAAAACGGGAATGCAGCAAGCCTGTCAAAGTTGATAAAAAAGTATGCCGACGGACTGGTTGACGAGAAAAAACAACTAGACATTATCGAAAGTCTAGAAGCCAAATATTCGTGGAACAATATTGCAGAAACTTATAAAAGATTTATAACCGAGCTATAAAGTCCGTGAAAAACAAATTTCCTGCCCGAATTTCTTCAGGCTGGAGATTTTCGCTTTAAAAGACTTAACAATTACCTATTCTTATACATCGTCTCGTAATACTTTTCGTAGTCGCCGCTAGTGATGTTGTCCAGCCATTCCTGGTTGTCCAGGTACCAGCGCACAGTCTTTTCGATACCCTCTTCGAA
>NZ_FRCO01000011.1:0-5038 GCF_900142945.1 Fibrobacter sp. UWB7 | reverse complement strand
AAAATCAATGAAGAGTTTGATCCTGGCTCAGAACGAACGCTGGTGGCGTGTCTTATACATGCAAGTCGAGCGAGGCAGCAATGCCGAGCGGCGAACGGGTGAGTAACGCGTAAGCAATCTGCCCCATATCAGGAAATACCCGTGCCAACGCGCGGTTAATGTCCAGGAGAGTGGCCCCCTGCATGGGGGGTTGACTAGAGATTTATCGGTATGGGATGAGCTTGCGTCCGATTAGCTAGTTGGCGGGGCAACGGCCCACCAAGGCGACGATCGGTAGCCGGCCTGAGAGGGTGATCGGCCACATTGGGACTGAGATACGGCCCAGACTCCTACGGGAGGCAGCAGTAGGGAATATTGCACAATGGGGGAAACCCTGATGCAGCAACGCCACGTGTGGGAAGAAGCATTTCGGTGTGTAAACCACTGTCATGAGGGAATAAGGCCCGCCTACGGACGGGATTGAATGTACCTTGAGAGGAAGCACCGGCAAACTTCGTGCCAGCAGCCGCGGTAATACGAGGGGTGCAAGCGTTGTTCGGAATTACTGGGCGTAAAGGGAGCGTAGGCGGAGATTCAAGCGGATTGTACAATCCCGGGGCCCAACCCCGGCTCTGCAGTCCGAACTGGATCTCTTGGATAGTTCAGGGGCAGGCGGAATTCCTGGTGTAGCGGTGGAATGCGTAGAGATCAGGAAGAACACCGATGGCGAAGGCAGCCTGCTGGGGACTCATCGACGCTGAGGCTCGAAAGTGCGGGTAGCAAACAGGATTAGATACCCTGGTAGTCCGCACCGTAAACAATGCATACTGGGTGTCCGGGGGTTCCCCCGGGTACCGTAGCCAACGCGTTAAGTATGCCGCCTGGGGAGTACGTACGCAAGTATGAAACTCAAAGGAATTGACGGGGGCCCGCACAAGCGGTGGAGCATGTGGTTTAATTCGAAGCAACGCGCAGAACCTTACCAGGGTTTGACATGGGAACGCCGCGGCGAGAGATCGCCGTTTTGCAGCAATGCAACGTTCCGCACAGGTGCTGCATGGCTGTCGTCAGCTCGTGTCGTGAGATGTTGGGTTAAGTCCCGCAACGAGCGCAACCCACGTTTCCAGTTGCCACCCGCAAGGGGGCCCTCTGGAGAGACTGCCGGGGACAACCCGGAGGAAGGTGTGGATGACGTCAAGTCCTCATGGCCCTTACATCCTGGGCTACACACGTGCTACAATGGTCGGTACAATGGGTCGCAACGCCGCGAGGCGGAGCCAATCCTCAAAGCCGTCCTCAGTTCGGATCGGAGTCTGCAACTCGACTCCGTGAAGCTGGAATCGCTAGTAATCGTGGGTCAGCACACCACGGTGAATACGTTCCCGGGCCTTGTACACACCGCCCGTCAAGCCATGGGAGAAGGGAGTGCTCTAAGTCGTGCAAGCGCCTAAAGCAAGACCTTTGACTGGGGCTAAGTCGTAACAAGGTAGCCGTACCGGAAGGTGCGGCTGGATTACCTCCTTTAAGGAGTAAATCTGGAACCCAGGTTCCGACAGCCTGTTTTTCAGAGACGTCGTCACCTCAAGTACATCTCCGATTCTTTTAGAGCCCGGGTCTGTAGCTCAGCTGGTTAGAGCACCGCTCTGATAAGGCGGGGGTCAATGGTTCAAGTCCATTCAGGCCCACTTTCAGGGGTTATAGCTCAACTGGTAGAGCGCCAGCTTTGCAAGCTGGATGTTAGGAGTTCGAGTCTCCTTAGCTCCAGGAAGCACCGACCGGGTGCAACGTCAGCGACTCATCGAAGTCACTGAGAATATTGAAATTTCGGCATGGAAACTAACAAAGCAATCAAGCATACAGAGTGACTTGAAGCACCAATAGAAAAACAGGTGGATTCGAGCTGCTCATGCGGCAGAACAGAGCTGAATCGCTGGAATTAGGATTTAAGCGAAGGAATGCACGCGGGGGATGCCTAGGCATCCGCCGGCGACGAAGGACGGGCCAAGCCCCGAAAGTCCCATGCGAGGCGCAAAGGGCCTTTGACCATGGGGGATCCGAATGGGGAAACCCACGCGCAAGCGTATCCTCAGGGTGAATACATAGCCCTGCGGAGGCAAACCCGGGGAACTGAAACATCTCAGTACCCGGAGGAAAAGAAATCAACCGAGATTCCCGCAGTAGTGGTGAGCGAACCGGGAGGAGCCCAGACGGGTTGCATACAGTGGACAGAGAGCGAAGCGGGATGGAAAGCCCCCCCACAGCAGGTGACAGGCCTGTAGCGATCTGGAATCTGATGTCCGTCGAAGAGTAGGGCGGGACACGTGAAATCCTGCCTGAAGACGGGGGGACCACCCTCCAAGGCTAAATACGAGCGGATGACCGATAGTGCACAGTACCATGAGGGAAAGGTGAAAAGCACCCCGAGAGGGGAGTGAAATAGCGCCTGAAACCGCGTGCATACATTCTGTCGGAGGGAGGATTCATCCTCCTGACGGCGTGCCTTTTGTTTAATGAGCCAGCGAGTTGCTCGTGTACGGCAAGGTTAAGGGCCTCAGGTCCGGAGCCGAAGCGAAAGCGAGTCTCAACTGGGCGACCAGTCGTACACGGCAGACACGAAGCCTTAGTGATCTACCCATGGCCAAGCTGAAGCGGAAGTAACATTCCGTGGAGGGCTGAACCGATATACATTGAAACGTGTTCGGACGAGCTGTGGGTAGGGGTGAAAGGCCAATCAAACTGGGCGATAGCTTGTTCTCTCCGAAACATATTTAGGTATGGCGTCATGTTAGCTTCACGGGGGTAGAGCACTGGCAGGACTAGGGGGCACACCCGCTTACCAAACCCTATCAAACTCCGAATACCGTGAACGCGATGCATGGCAGACAGCCTGCGAGTGATAAGATCCGTAGACGAAAGGGAAACAACCCTGACCACCGACTAAGCGTCCCCAAGTACGTGCCAAGTGGGAAAGGATGTGGAGCTGCACAGACAGCCAGGAGGTTAGCTTAGAAGCAGCTATCCTTTAAAGAAAGCGTAATAGCTCACTGGTCAAGCGGCTCCGCGCCAAAAATGATCGGGACTAAGCACGTCACCGAAGTCGTGGGCTCCAGCAATGGAGCGGTAGGAGAGCGTTCCGCAGGCCTGGGAAGGCGGGTGGCGATGCCCGCTGGAGGCACCGGAAACGAGAATGCTGGCATGAGTATGCGAAAATGCGGGTGAAAAACCCGCACACCGTAAGTCCAAGGGTTCCCGGGCAAGGATAATCCTCCCGGGGTCAGTCGGGATCTAAGACGAGGCCGAGAGGCGTAGCCGATGACGACCAGGCGAACATTCCTGGACCCTCCGATAAGCGTCATGACCGACGCGGCGACGCATGGGAATTCACGGGGCGGCCGATGGATGCCGCTGAAGGAGTGCGAGGCGCAGGGGCGGCAAATCCCCCCTGCACATGCCCCAGGCTCCGGACCCCCGGAAGGCTTCGGCCGGAAGGGGCGCCGCGATGGACCGTGCCAGGAAAAACCGCTAAGGGAGCGAACGGAGGCCCGTACCGTAAACCGACACAGGTGGACGAGGCGAATAGCCTAAGGTGCTCGAGACAACTCGGGAGAAGGAACTCGGCAAATTAACCCCGTAACTTCGGGATAAGGGGAGCCTCCGGTGGTGAGCGTGAACAGCGCGGAGCCTCTGGAGGTCGCAGGGAAACGGCAGAAGCGACTGTTTACCAAAAACACAGGGCCATGCTAACACGCAAGTGGACGTATATGGTCTGACACGTGCCCGGTGCCGGAAGGTTAACAGGAGGGGTCAGCGCAAGCGAAGCCCTGAATCGAAGCCCCGGTAAACGGCGGCCGTAACTATAACGGTCCTAAGGTAGCGAAATTCCTTGTCGGGTAAGTTCCGACCTGCACGAATCGTGTAACGACTTCTGCACTGTCTCCTCCCGGGACTCGGCGAAATTGCAGTGCCGGTGAAGATGCCGGCAACCCGCACCTGGACGGAAAGACCCCATGAACCTTCACTGTATTTTGACATTGGTTTTAGGGCTGGCATGTGTAGGATAGGTGGGAGGCTACGAGTCGGCGACGCCAGTCGTCGGGGAGCCGTCCTTGAAATACCACCCTTGCCCGTTTTGAGATCTAACCTCGTCCCGTCATCCGGGACAGGGACCGTGTCTGATGGTCAGTTTGACTGGGGCGGTCGCCTCCCAAAAGGTAACGGAGGCATCCAAAGGTTCCCTCAGCGCGGTCGGCAATCGCGCGCAGAGCACAAAGGCATAAGGGAGCTTGACTGCGAGACGGACACGTCGAGCAGGTACGAAAGTAGGGCTTAGTGATCCCGCGGTACAGCGTGGAAAGGCCGTTGCTCAATGGATAAAAGGTACTCTGGGGATAACAGGCTGATCTCCCCCAAGCGTTCATAGCGACGGGGAGGTTTGGCACCTCGATGTCGGCTCGTCGCATCCTGGGGCTGGAGAAGGTCCCAAGGGTTTGGCTGTTCGCCAATTAAAGCGGCACGCGAGCTGGGTTCAAAACGTCGTGAGACAGTTTGGTCCCTATCCGGTGTGGGCGTTCGAGACTTGAGGGAAGCTGTCCTTAGTACGAGAGGACCGGGACGGACGGACCTCCGGTGTACCGGCTGTCGCGCCAGCGGCACTGCCGGGTAGCCATGTCCGGATTGGAGAAACGCTGAAGGCATCTAAGCGTGAAGCCATTCCCAAGATCAGGTCTCGCGGGGGCAACCCCCTGAAGGGCCGTCGGAGACTACGACGTCGATAGGCCGCAGGTGTAAGCGTGGCGACACGTTGAGCCGAGCGGTACTAATAGCCCGTGAGACGCTTTTCCTTTCTTTCAACGATTTGGTTCATCCGCTGCGTGAGCAGCCCGAACCCACTACGCTTCAGCACTGAAGCTTGATTGAGTTTCCATGTCAAAGATATTGTTTCAGCGGTTATCGAGTGAGGGTCACACCCGTTCCCATCCCGAACACGGAAGTTAAGCCTCAGATCGCCGATGGTACCTGGCCCCCGGGCCCGGGAGAGTAGGTCGCCGCTGGATTCACG
>NZ_FRCO01000012.1:0-2146 GCF_900142945.1 Fibrobacter sp. UWB7 | reverse complement strand
TCGTAAATTTGACTTCCAAGAAATTTTCTTGGGCCGTCACTAAGCACATCTCCGATTCCTTCAATCTTCCCGAAAGTCTCGCGGGCTTTCGCTTTACTCTCGATTCTTCGTTTTGACCGTCGTTTCGAGGGTGAGACCAATTATAGAATATTCGGGAGGAAAAACAAGGGGGTAGCGTAAAAAAATTTCACTTTTTTTGAAAAATATTCGTACCATCCGTAAAAGTTACACGTTGTTAACACAATATTAACATTCCAAATTGGTAATCAACTTAATAACAGCAATGCTTTAAGCAACGATAGCTATTGAACAGAGCGGTATCGCAATGATTGAATTGATAACGGTTACCGAAAAACCAAAGGGCTAAATTCTATGCACGCCATTTGACTTATACAAAATAATTCTATCCCCGCTGTATCCAAGAGCATTTAGTCCTTTGATTATGGGAGCAATATCTTTCATTAACACATCTTTTTCAAAAAGTATTTTCATCTGGCTTTCTAATAAGTCCTGAGCACATTTTATTTCTTTTGGAGGATTCTTTTGATTAAACGATTCTTCTTTTGAACGGACATCCGCTAAGAATTTCCATAAATCTTCTTGATTATTAAAAGAATGATAGTTATAGCCATGAAACGAACTATTTTCACTTAATGCATTTTCATTCAAGCTAACAACATAAGTAATGTCATCTTTTGAGCCATAAAATGTCAATAACTAATCCAAAGCTTTATAATCTTTAAAACACTCTATTTCAGATTCTCTATGATCATTCTTTGCACTCAAAAATTCATTAAGCAACAACTTTGAGCGATTACGCCCATACTTATACCTCAAAAAAGGCACATGTCGATGAATAAAAAAGCTTCCTCTAGTTCAGTCTATCTTTTCTTATTTAGCTCACTTTCAAGAGGCACAATCAACAGATCATGAATAGCAGAAATATCGGTAGCGGTCTTACCGATAACGTTGCCGCAAGGAGAAAAAGGGAGAAAACAGGATGTATGCGGAAAACCCATTCATTTGTATGCGTTATTCCTCATACTATTCCAAATCCAAATACAATCGAATCTTATAACCATAAGTTTTTAATTTTTTCACTATAGGTGCAAATTTTTTAACCAACACGTCCTTTTTAAAACTTACAAATATCTGATCGCTATCTTCTTTATCTTGCAATTCTCGTCTAAGACGAATATCTTCTATAAATTTCCATACATCATCTATATTTTCATAGGTGTACACTTTTTCCCCATCGATCAAACCGGATTCATTCAAGCTTACTTCATAAGAAAGACAATCTCCATTAGATCTTATGGTTAATGAAAAATCAATAAATTTTTGAGCACACTTTACAAGCAGTTCAGTATCCTTAATACGCCTATCCAGAATTTCATCAGTTATAATTCTTTTATGTGAAATTTTTTTTGAAAACTTATCCATTTGCCTCTCAATTTTTTCTCGCCGGCATGAAGAAAGATTTATTCCCTCATCTGAAAAATGATACGAACTTCTTTCTGGCAAATTCATATCAAGTGGTTCCCTGAAATTAGAACCGATCACATATTGAAATGATACATATCCACTGAACCCCATCGTAGCGATAACTTTATAAAAAACGTCATACGAAAGGTTTTCATCGATATGAAGCCTAGCATTTGATTCATCGGCAGGAATTCCCTTCCTTAAAGCCTCTTCTTGTTCAACCCTTCGAATCTCTTGCAATTCATTATCGAGAGGCATAATTAGCAAATCTTCATTATTCGAAATATCGGTGGCGGTCTTGCCGATAACGGTTCCGTTCAGCGAATACTCTTCGGTATTGACATCTATAACAACCTCCCCCTGCTTCGGAGTCATGAAATCCTTTTTGGCACTGTCGCAAGCAACAAGGAGAAAAAGGGAGAGAAACAAGATGTACGCGGAAAGTCTATTCATTTGTACAGAATATACAAAATAGTCTTGCATAAGCCGCCGCGGGAATGACAGCGCGACATTGCGCGGACGGGATAAAACAAGAAAGGGCCCCTCGAGGATTTTCTCAAGGGGCCCGTGAATCCAGCGGCGACCTACTCTCCCGGGCCCGGGGGCCAGGTACCATCGGCGATCTGAGGCTTAACTTCCGTGTTCGGGATGGGAACGGGTG